>DASYAY010000014.1:0-15005 GCA_036501065.1 Chthoniobacter sp.
CGACCCCCAACTCTCCCTCCAAAAATTCGGTGATGAATGATGTTCGCTCTTGGGCACGATTCGTTGTTTTCCAGCTCATCCACACCCTTTGTCACCCTTCTCCTGACAAGAAAATGTCACCCTTGTTCTGACAACATACCGTAATTTCCAGCACCCCGGCCGGGGTGCGTGAGTTATTTTTTGGGGGTGCATTCCGGGGGTGTTACCCCCGGCTACGGTCCGGCAAGCCTCCGGCTTGCCCCGTGCGCACTTACTTTTTAGACGCCCTCTTAGAGCAGTTTAAATTGAGCTGTAGTCGAAACGAGCGGTGTGAGGCTTGGGTGGATGCCGATCTCCGAGCGGCATGGGAAAACCAGCCACGCCGGAGGCGTCCATCCGCCGGCCAAAGGAAGGGCGCGTTGCCTTTCTCATCGCGCCCGGAGGTCGCGATCCACCTCCATTCCGCGCCTCTATCACGATCCAGATCTCTTCGAACGCGGCTACCGCTTCATTTAGACCGTTCTCCTCTTAAGGTAACTCCGCGTAGTTAGCGCGTCGCGACCTTCTTTACGTCCAACTGTGCGGCCAACTCCAGGCAAGCCTGATTGAATGCGGCCGCGGACATTTGGTCGGAATTGGTCACGAAGATGAGATGCACACCGGGGGATGAACGCGGACGAAACGTGCGCCAGATATATGCCTGATAGCTGCGGACCAACTGGCCATCCTGGAGATAGAACTCACGCATCCATCGCTGGCCGTCGGTGAAGACATCCGTGCACTCGCGGGTCGGTTCCAGTTCGACCCCGCGATACTTCATGCACACTTTCATCGAGTGGTGGCGGCCATTTCCCGAGGGGTTGAACCATACGAGACCGATGTTATCGGGTTGGCCGGGAATGCGCACGTCAAAGGCATCGGAGGCGATCGCGGTGAAATCGGTACCCGAAGGGGGCACATAAGATTGGTGGCCGCGTGCGACGATGGTAGAAGCGATGAAAGGCAGGACAAAGAAAGCCGCCACGGCCGCCGGTTGGAGCATCCTGCGTCGCAGATTCTCGAGGGCCGGTTCCGGACTCGACGGAATCATGGCCGCCCCACGCTGATACCATTGCCAGCAGAGATAACCGATGGCCGCCCAAATCACCACGAGGCCACCCGGGACCATTCCAAAGAGCGGATGCAAGGCCGCGGTCAGCACCACCCCGGTGATACTGCAAATCCAGCGCCGTGAGACGAGGAGCGGACAGACCAGAAGCCACGGCATCCAGAACGATTCCATACCGAGGAGCGTGATCCCGACCGCAGCGAGCATCCACGCCCCCATGAGGATGGAACGCTGGCGGGAAAAATCGTTTCGCATGCCGCTCTGGGCCAGGCCGATGAGAGCGACAAGCGTAATCGTCTGGCCACCAGGCACACCGGACATCGGCGCCAGCAAAGCAATCACCGACGCCGCCTGCAAAGCTTCCAGCAGCACGTGCCCGAGCGGCCGGCGCCCTCGCGGTACGACCAGGGCGAGGAACGGCATGAGCCACACCAGGCCGAGGAAGTAGTGGAGTTGCGGACTCTCGACATTCGGATAAAAGGCCTCGCGATAACCAATGAGACTGAGGACGCGCAGGATGTTCGCCAGCAACGCCGCGGGTAGAGTGAGAGCGATCTTCAGCCAGTAACGCCGGCCCGCTGGTTCGCAGCGATTCACCCAGATGGTGAGCGCGGCGATGACCAACAGGAGATTCAACCCCGCGCAATCGCGGGTCCATGGCACCTCCAGGCGGCCGACCGCAATGGTGCTCCCATGATCCACGGCCCCAATCCCCAGCAGGTGGAGCGCGAAGGTGACCGTCGGCCGTGAAAAATCCGAGAAGAGATCCTTGGATCGGGTAAAGAAAACCAACAAGAGCACCGCTGCCGCGGAAGCCACGGTGCGCAGGGTCTGCCACCGGGTGGGGGTCGATGCGCCAGCGGTGCTCATGATAGAGATAGCGAGTAGCTGGAGACTGAGTTATGCCTGCGCCGAGGCGGCCGCGCGTTTGTGATTCCAGCCCTTGCCGAGGAAGACGAGGCCAAAAGCGGCCGCCAGGGCGAACGGCGGGGCCGGTGCACCAGGGACGGCGCTCGCGCTGCCCCAGAGAGCGGCGCCTTTCGCCGTCGAGTTCACCTTGGTCGTTTGCGTCCCGGTCACCCGGGCAACCGGTACACCCGGCAGTATCGGACCGTCCGTGGTGGGATTATAAGTCGACTGCCGGACGGTAAAGTTATCCGCCTCGAAGCCAGAGGAGCTATCGTTGGTCATGACGATCTTATTCCAGGTGGTGCCGGCGCTGCCGTAGAAGTTAATGAAGGCGAAGGGCTCGCTCGAATCCAACGAGCGATTCCGGGGATTGCCGTCGTAGGCAGAGGTCAGGCTCCCCAACAAGCTCGCCGTGGTGAACTGCGCGACGAGCGTGTTATTGTTGTAAAAGTCGAGCACGTTGGAGGGATCGCCGGCCGACCACCACAGCCCGAAGTAACCGGTGTTTTCGCTGAGCGTAAGAGTGGTCGTTGATACGACTGTGCCCTCGCCCTCCACAGCGTACTCGCTGCCATTCGGGTGCGTAGGATCGGTCGCTCCGCCGTATTGGTCCGCATTCTTGATGTAAAGCTGGTTGAAGGTGCCGACGCCGGCCCAATTGACATTGTTATCCACCCCAAGCGGCAGGTTGTTGAAGGTTTCCACCTGCGTGCCCGTGAGGGTCGAAGTTTCCTGGCCGGGATTCTCGGCTAGGGTAACGACCACCGAGCCTTGGGCGTGGATTTGAGGAGCGGCCAGGAGCGCGGCCCCGGCCAGAGAGGAGATGATGATGAGTGCGGTTTTCATAGTTATTCGAAATTTGCCTCCATTTAGCAGCACGCGTACCGCGCATTGAAAGTTAGCAGCGGACCAAGCATTTATCAGCATTCCCGGGTGATCGACCTTGCCAAGACCCAGGCCCGCAATGTCCGTGCAACATTGCAATTGCAATGCACAAACCCGTGCATCTAATTGCACTTATGGTGCTCACGCTTTGTCCCGGTTCGCCGTACCCGGCGATTGCCGCCCGGCTCAAGGCCAGTGGTATTGCTTTTCAGGATTTCACGGGCGACGTGCCCACGCTCGATGCGCGGTCCGCCGACCACATTTTCCTCGTGCCGATGGGCGCCCTGGCCCAGTCCGACTGGATGCAACTGCGCGCGCGGATTTGGCGGGCAAACCGTTTCTTCATTGCCGTAGGCGCAAAACTCCACACGAAGCAGATCGTCAATGCCACGCGCGACGGCGCCTACGACGTGCTCGACCTGGCGGACGACGACGAGCGTTGGGACGAGTCCCTGGAAAAACTCGAGTCCTCGCAAAAGCTCTGGCTCAAGCTTTACGGCTCCGCCGCGAAAGCCGGCAGCGAGACCGGGCTGCTCGGTCAATCGCCCGCCATGCGTTCATTGCGACAGGCGGTGGAACGCATCGGCCCGACGCGGGCGACGGTGCTCATCCTCGGTGAATCGGGCTCCGGCAAGGAGCGCGTGGCACAGGCCCTCCACGACACCGGCGGGGAGGGACCATTCGTGGCGCTGAATTGTGCGGCGCTTCCGAAAGATCTGCTCGAGTCCGAACTTTTCGGCGCCGAAAAAGGGGCGTTTAGCGGTTCGATCAAGGAGAAGCCAGGCCTCGTCGAGCAAGCCTCGGGCGGCACGCTCTTTCTCGATGAACTCGGCGAACTTGACACGGCCCTGCAACCTAAGCTGCTCCGCTTTCTCGAAACGCGAAAGGCGCGGCGGGTGGGTGGAACCCGGGAATACAGCGTAACCGTGCGCGTACTGTCGGCCACCAATCGCAATCTCGACGCGGAAATCGCGCGGGGCAGTTTCCGCAGCGATCTGTTCTATCGCCTCTCGGAAGTCACCCTGCGAATTCCGCCATTGCACCAGCGCTTGGAGGATATCCCCATTCTGGCACAGGCATTCCTCGCGCAATCCTGCGAACGTTTCGGCAAGAACTTCGATTCGATCGAACCGGAGCTGATCGCCGCTTTTCAGACTCATCGCTGGCCGGGAAATGCGCGCGAACTCAAGAGCGCCGTGGATCGTATGGTGATCCTGTTTGATGGGCCGGTGCTGCGCGCCCAGTGGTGGGACCGGCCATCCGCCGGGGCCCTGGCTTCGCCGCCACCGGCCGCAATTCCCGCGGAAACTTCTGCTGCCTCTCCCAACCTCATTCCGAACAAGAAACAAAAGATGGAGCTAGCCAAACGGCTGCTCGATGAAAGTAACAACAATTACACCTGGGTGAGCGGACAACTTGGGGTCAACGTCTCGACGCTCTATCGTTGGCGAAAGTCCGGAAAGGTTGACTGAGGGGGCTCCGTTGACACCTGAGAGGCCAGCCGAGTCACCGGGCGGCTACGAGGAAACGATGTGGTTGCGCACGGCGTAGCGCACCAGTTCGCTGAAAGCGTTGAACCCCAGCTTTTTCATGATCGTCCCGCGGTGCGTCTCCGCGGTTTTAACACTAATTCCCAAGGTCGTTGCCACTTCCTTGTTGCTGCGGCCTTCGGCGAGTAATTGCACGATCTCGCGTTCGCGGGGGCTCAGGCCGTCCGGGGACGTCTGCTCCGGCGAACCCGAATTCCGCACGTATTGGTCAAAGACGATCCGCGAAATGCGGGAGCCGAAGTAAGGCTCGCCGGCGACCAGAGCTTTGATCGCCGGAATCAGGTTCTCCGATGCTTCGTTCTTCAAAACGAAACCACGCGCTCCGGCTGAGAAAAGCTGATGAACCAGGGTTTCGCTGTCCTGGCCGGTGAAGACGAGGACGTGTGTCTCCGGCAACTCACGTTTGATCTGCCGGGTCGTTTCCACCCCTCCCAGCCCAGGCATGTTCACATCCAGGATCACGAGGTTCGGCTTGAGTTGAAGCACTTTCTCCACTGCCGTCCGTCCGTCCGCCGCTTCTCCGCATACTTCCCAACCCCATTCCGATTCGATGAGGGGACGCACCCCACGCCGAACAATGTCATGATCATCTGCGATAAAAATACGGGTCTTTTTCATGGCTTCTTGGTAGGGAGGCTTGAAGTTGCATAAAGCGCGCCGTGGATCGTGCTCAAAAGCATTTCCGCGCCATAAGGCTTCTGTAGCAACGCCTGAATATTCATTTCCTGCAACTCGGCGATCTGCCGCTTTCTCCCAAGCCCGGTCGAAGCGACGATGGGGATGGACGGTTTCATTTTTCGAAGGGTGTGAATGAGAGCGACACCATCGAGATGCGGCATCATCAGGTCAGTGAGCACAACCGCGATCTGCTCGGAGTTTTTAGCAAATACCGCCAGGGCGTCCGCTCCATCGGCTGCCTGAAATACCTTGTAACCATGCGTTTCAAGAGCGATCCGGGCAGACCGGCGGACGTGCTCTTCGTCGTCCACCACGAGCACACCTTCCCCATGGCCGCGAATGAATTTTCGGACAGCGCCTTCCGCCTTTTCCACACTGCCAGCGTCACGAACGGCGGGGAGATGAATTTGAAACATCGTCCCTTCGCCGACGGTACTATTCACGCTGATATGTCCCCCGTGGCTCTTCACGATCCCCATCACCGTGGAAAGACCAAGCCCGGTGCCTTTCCCAATGCCTTTGGTGGTAAAAAAGGGATCGAAAATCTGGTCTACGATCGCCGGTGGAATGCCGTCGCCACTGTCCTTGACCTCAAACAGCACATTGGGGCCCGCCGTGGCGCCGGGAAGCATGCTGATGTAGGCCTCGTCCAGCGTCACATTGCTCGCTCGCAACTCCAGCCTGCCACCTCTCGGCATGGCGTCCCGGGCATTGACGCAGAGGTTGAGGACCACTTGATGTATTTGCGTCGCGTCGCCGATCACCGGCCAGAGCTCATGGGGAATCGCCGAATCGATCGAAATGTCCTTGGGAAAGGTTTCATGAAGAATTTTGGCGATCTCCCGAATGACGGACGCGATCTGCATCGGCCGGCGCTCCCCTTCGATTCCACGGCCAAATGCCAGCACCTGTTTGACGATCTGCGCACCGCGGTCCGCGCTCATCTCCACCGTCGAGACCAATTCCTCCCGCACGTCCGGCGGGAGATCGCGGCGCAACAACGGCACCGACATCATGATGGGAGAGAGGATGTTATTAAGGTCGTGAGCCACGCCGCTGGCCAGTGTGCCGATGCTCTCCATGCGCTGGGCCCGCAGAAACCGCGCCTCGAGTTCCTTTTGTTCGGTGACATCGGTATTGATGACCAGGACTGACTGCGGCCGGCCCTGTGCATCCCGCACCAAGGTCGCTCGCGAGTTGATCGTCAATTTCTTCCCATCCTTGGAAAGGTGGCGGTTCTCGCCGTGCCAGGCGCCGGTCTTTTCCAGTTCCGCATTGACGTCGGCGATCCGCTCGGGTTCGAGAAACACCAAATCGTCAATCCGCCGTCCCAGCGCTTCCTCGGACGTCCAAACGTAGAGGCGCTCCGCACCCTTGTTCCAAAAGGTAATGACATCGTCTTCGAACCGCCGGACGATGATGGCATCGCGGGCCAGGTCGAGCATCGCCGCTTGCTCGCGGACGCGCGCTTCTGACCGCCTCCGTTCGGTAATATCGCGGACCGAGGCAATGATATAGGGCCGTTCCAGTTGGACCCATTTCGCACTGAATTCGACGGGAAACGTCGTGCCGTCCTTGCGAATGTGGCAGCTTTCGCCACTGACTGGTTCCCCCCGGCGCAGGCGCTCGACTTGTTGGGACCATCGATCTAGTGGAAATAGCGGATCGATATCAAAGACCCGCATGCGGAGATATTCCTCACGCGTGCAACCGATCTCGGCAGGCCCCCGGGCACTGACGTCCAGAAATTTCGCCGTCGCCGGGTCGATCACTTCAAAGGTGTCGGTCGATTGATCGACAAGGTTGCGAAACAATTGAAGGTCCGCCCGTTCTTGCCGGCGCACGGTGATATCTTCGGCAATGCCCGCAACCCGGTAAATGGTCCCTTCCGCATTCCGCACAGGAAACGCCTGGTCACTGATCCACCGAATGGAGCCGTCGGGACGAATGACGCGATATTCTTCCTCGTAGGTCCCATCGATTTGCTGCGTCCTGGCGGCCTCGAGAACGCGGGCACGGTCGTCCGGATGAATGGCGTCCAGCCAGGTCATTGGCGACGCATAAAGGCTCTCGCAGGTCCGACCCCAAATTCGCTCATAAGCCGCGCTGACAAAAAGCATCCGGGTTTTTTCGAGATTGGTCATCCAAAAGACTTCATCGATATTCTGCACGACCTCGCGGAACCGCTCCTCGCTCTCCCGCAATGCTTCCTCCGTGCGCCGGCGCTCCTTGCGCAACCGTCCTTTTTCCACGGCCCGAAGTACGGCGATGCCCAGTCGCGCGAGCCGATCTTTCAGCAGATAGTCCGCGGCCCCTTGCCGCATCGCTTCGACCGCCAAATCCTCGCCGATCGTCCCCGACACGATGATGAACGGGATGTCCCAGCCGCTTGCCTGCAATAACTCCAGAGCGCGCAAGGCGCCGAATTGCGGCATGGCATAATCCGAGAGGATGAGATCCAGTCCAGGGTCCAGATATCGCACGTAATCCTCTTCGTTATCGGCCAGACAATGCTCAAACGAGATCCCCGCCCGGCGCAGGGCATGTAACAGCAGGGTGGCGTCGGCCGGATTATCCTCGGCGATGAGAAGTTTCAGCGTGTCCGGCATCTATTTTTCCAGGTTTGGCGGGTGATTCAACAACAGCCAATAAAGCCCGAGTTCTTCCACGGCTTTGGCAAAACTATCGAAATTCACCGGTTTGACGATGTAACTATTGACCCCATAGTTATAACTCCGAATGACATCGTTTTGTTCGCGCGAGGAGGTAAGCACCACCACCGGAATGGCTTTGGTTCGCGGATCGGTCTTGACCCGTTGCAAAACTTCCAAGCCATCGACTTTGGGCAGTTTCAGGTCGAGCAGGATGACCCGCGGTACGTCCTCGATCTTGCGGCTGGCATGCGGCCCTTCGCAGAAAATGAACTCGAGTGCTTCCTCACCATCCCGCGCCACGTGGATGCGATTTGTCAGGGCAGCCTTTTTCAACGCCCGCAAGGCCAGCTTGAGATCTTCCGGGTTGTCTTCGACTAATAAGATTTCGACGGCGTTTCCATTCATGAGGATGCTCCCTTGGCTAAGGTAAAATAAAAAGTGGCGCCCTGGTTGACGGCGGCCTCGGCCCAGACCCGTCCACCATGTCGATGGACGATTCGTTGGACAATCGCCAGACCCACCCCAGTGCCTTCGTAATCCTCCGCCCGATGCAGGCGTTGAAAGACGCCGAATAACTTCTTCGCGTAGCGCATGTCGAATCCCGCGCCGTTGTCGCGGACGAAGTAGACGGTCTCACCCTCTTGCTCCATTGACCCGATTTCCACGACCGGCTCCGGGCTGCGAAGCGTGTATTTGAAAGCGTTCGAGAGCAGATTCACCCACACTTGCTTGAGCAGCGATTGATCGCCCTCGCACGCCGGCAAAGTCCCACGGCGAATCTCCATCTTGCGTCCGGCAATCTGGTGCTCGAGGTCGTCGAGAACGGCACTGACCAACTTTTCGCTATCCACCTCTCTCCGGGCCAGGGGCGAGCGGCTAAGACGGGAAAACGTCAGGAGATCATCGATCAGCGCGCCCATGCGCTGGGCCCCGGAACGGATGCTCTGGAGATATTCCTTGCCTTCCTCCGGCAAGACCGGGGCGAGATCCTCCTGGAGCGCCTGCGAAAAGCCGTCCATGGCCCGCAATGGTGAACGCAAGTCATGCGAAACGGAATAAGAAAATGCCTCCAGTTCCTTGTTGGCGGCTTCGAGTTGCACGGTGCGCTCCTGGACCCGCCGTTCCAAATCGGTGTTGAGGTCGCGAATCCGTGCCTCGCTATTGCGCAGAGCCGCTTCCGCACGCTTCTGCTCGGTGATGTCGCGGGCGATCTTCGAGGCGGCGACGACCCGCCCCTCGCTGTCGTAGACTGGTGAAATCGTCACCGACACATCGATTAATCGTCCATCCTTCCGGATCCGCTGAGTCTCGAAATGAGGGACCGTTTCATCCCGCGCGATACACGCCAGGATATGTGTTTCCTCGGAAACACGATCGGCCGGAAAGAGCATCAACATCGATCGTCCGACCGCTTCGGCTTCGGTATACCCGAAGACTGTTTCCGCGCCGCTGTTCCAACTCGTGATGGTGCCGTCGAGCGTTTTGCCGATGATCGCGTCGGAGGAGGAGCGAACGATCCCAGCCAGACGGGCGCGCGCTTCTTCGGCAAGTTTGCGGGCGGTAATATCCGCGCGAATGGCCACGTATTGGCGGGGCTTCCCGCTTTCGTCGAGGAAGGGAACAATCGTCGTCGCCACCCAGTAAAAGGAACCATCCTTGGCTTTGTTCTTGATGTCTCCCTGCCACACCCGGCCCTGGCCGATCGTCTGCCACAACTCGCGAAAAAACTCCTTGGAATGGGTGCCGGAGTTTACGAGCCGATGATCCTGCCCGAGGAGCTCTTCCCGGCTGTACTTGGAAATCTCGCAGAACTTTTGGTTAACCTCGGTGATCCGGCCCTGGGCATCGGTAACGGCCACGATGGCGTGCACATTGAGCGCCGTGCGCAGGTCTACAGTTTCCCGAAGCGATTTCCGCAATTCTTCCTCCGCGATCTTGAGGGCGGTAATCTCCGAGATCACCACCACGACAAACTTCCCGGTTTGGTCGGAGCCCGGCTCGTAATTGACCGTATAGCATCGCTGGCCGCTGGCCGGCGCCGGCGCGGGGACCTGCAACTCGTAGCTCACCCGCTCCCCGGCGAAGGCCTGCTCCAGCCGCGGACGGATTTGCGTCTCGTAAACCGGGGCCACCAAGTCTGCGACCCGCCGCCCGACGATGTCGCCCGGGGGCAGATTCAAGATCTCCGAATAGGCACGGTTGGCGAAGAGATAGCGATGGTCCTCACTGACAATGACCAATCCCACACGCGCACATTCCGTGACCGAGCGCAAGAGCGCTTCGCGGCTGATCAATTGCTCGTGCGCCCTTTCCACATCCTTCGTCCGCTCGGTGACCCGACTTTCCAGTAGATCGTTATTCTTTTCCAGCAACGCCGCCTGTTCGACCAGGATTCTCTCCGCGTTCGTCCGCCCGGAAAAATCGCGCAGAATGACGAAGAGGCCCAAGCACGCGACGACCAGGGTGAAAAGGCTGCTGCAAACAATCGTCACCCGAGTCGCCCGGGCGCTCTCACTGGAGCGGCGTTCATAGCTGGCTTCCATTGCTTCCAAGTCCGACGTCATCCGTGCGATGAGCTGAAAAATTTGCGCCCCCCGCTCTTTACCGGCAGTATCATCCATCGCCGCTCGCGCCGCGGCCGGGCCGGCTGTGCGCCGCAGATCGATCGTCGCGCGAAAGGCGTCCCAGCGGTCATGCAAAGTTTTGGTGAGCAGTTCCGCGTCTGGCCGCTCGTTGGAATATCTCGCCGTCTCCTCCCGGACCCGGCCAAGGATTGTCTCAACTCTGGCTCGCCCAGTCTCGAAGGCCGAAGAATAGCCCTCGTCTCCGGTGACCACAAACCAGCGCTGATTGGATTCCGCCTGCGCAAATACGAATCTCAGTTCCTCGAGCAACGACAGCGTGCCTTCAATCCGGCCGGCCAAGGCCGCATCGCGGCGGACATTGCCGACACCAAAATAGGAAGCCACTCCGATCACGCTCAAGCACACGAGCGCAACGGCAAAACCCGCCCAAATGGTCCATTTGCCCGAATGCCGGTGATTGCCAGTCCGGTTGCGTTCGATTTGTTTTTGCAAGTTCACGGCAATATCGGACGCCGAGGGCTTCTGCTCGTCGCCTTGCTGTAATCCGTCGCCCATCACAATAGCCCCCCTTACAAGGCTCCGGGGGGAACGGCACGATGGGCCGCCTGCTGAGCAAAAAAGTAATGGCTGCCCGGAGCATTCGGTCCGAGCGGCAAGGGCTGCGGAGCACCTCCGACGATGCATCTTGATTTTGGTCGTAGATGATTCATGGCGGATGGGTGGCATCGAAGTGGAAACATAAGTGTTATCACGTAGTATTCAACGACAATATACATGCTCGCACGCGGATAGAAAGTGGTGTTTTACATTACGAAAACGTAACGGAAATCCGCACGTTTTCGATGCAAGTCATACGAAACGAAATGAGGAAAATGCCTCCGATTTGACCGCTTCAGTTTGGGCCTTGGGCGGGAGTGTCCCCGAATACGGGAGTACACGTAGCAGAAGACAATCGAAGACATATTGGCCGCAAACGCCTACGGGCCTTTCCTCTTGGGCGCAACCAAGGGAAGTACGTATCACCACTAAGTACATCCCTCACCCGAACCTTGAGCTATTCCACGCCAAAACTCTTTCCGCTTTTACAGCGCGAAAGCAAGACGTCACCCGCTTTGCAGAGCTGTTTTTAATCGCCGAAGCAATCTGCCGTCACTTTTTGCAGTGGCAGGTTTTGCCCTTTTCCATCGGGCAGGAACCATCGCTGCCGGGGCCACTGCAGCCACAATCGCTGCACGTTTTGGCCGCCGGCGCCGGGTGCGCGGGAGAGGCCATCAGCAAAGGGCGGGCGCCCAGCGCGCCGACGATCAGGATCAAGGCGACGAAATACGTTTTCATGATAGCTGAAATTCGCTTTTCATCTGTCGGACGGTTGCCCCCAAGGGAACCGGAGCATCATCCCCCACGCTCTTGATTTGAACTTCTTTCGCTCCGGAAACCCCACGCGTTGGCCCATCGCCTTTCTGATCGCGATCCTCGCCCCTCTCCTGGGACACGGCGAGACGGCCTGGTTCCAAGGGACCATCTCGCCGGATAAAAAACTGGCCATCGGGTATGATCCGCATCAGCAAACCGAAAACACCACTTTCAGCCTCGTTTCGTTTCCGGGGCTGAAGCTCATCGGGAGGCACATGTCCACGCAGAACATTGTCTCGGGCTCGGGATTCGACGAGTCGTTTTGGAACGAGAAAGCGCATCTCGTGGCGCTGGTCAGCGAGGGGGTGTCCATTTCCCGAACGGCCGTCTTCGCTTACTCGTCCCACGGGCTGAAAGAGCTGCCCTACCCCGACTTATCGCTCCTCCCGGAGAAGTGGTATCCCAAGGCCGTGATCACCCAATGCCATATCACCGTCGATGGCTGGATCGGGCGCGATCGGTTGCGGCTGTTTGTCTCCGGGCGTCTCACGCAGGGCGACCCCTTCCAGATCTTCGAGTACAACCTCAACGCCTTCGTGCGGTTTCCCGTCAATGGGCCGGCCAAGGTCGAGGAAGTGCTCGATCTGCCGCTGGAGAGTTCCAAGTAATCAGGAGCCGCGCCGGATTTCGAAGCCGAGCTTCTGAGCCATGTGCAGGGCAGCGTTCGCTTCCGCCTTGTGCCCGAGTTTTTCGAGGATGAGGGCGAGTTCCACGTAGTGCTTTGGCTGATTCGGGTCGCGATCCATGGCCTCGAGCTGGACGTCGAGCGCCACGTCGGACCGCCCCCGGGAGTTTTCGATTTCGGCGACACCGGCCAGCGCGCGTCCATCGTAAATGTCCAACCGGCTGGCGGCGCGCAAGGCGGCGATTGCGGCGTCGTCTTCACCGGCGGCGAAACGCAATGCGCCGAGCATGGATTGCGCGTCGTAGTGCCACCAATGCGCGGCGGCAAACTCCGCGACGACCGGAATGGCCGCCGCCGGACCGGAGGTTTCGCGGAGCAATTGACTCTCGGTCTTGACCAGTTCCCACGTCTCGGGAAAGCGCTTCCGGGCCTCGCGAATGATTTGCAATGCTTCATCGCGATGTCCGGCGTCGCGCCGGAGAAGCGCGAGTTGCAACGCCGCCGGCCAGGTCCGCGGGTATTGCCGGGAAATCTCGTCGGCGTGTTCGTGGACGGCGCCGAGGAGAGATTCCGCTTCGGCTTTGCGTCCCTGGCGCGAGAGGCAGATGGCCAGGTTCTGGCGGGCCGGAGCAAATTCCGGGAATTGGGCGATCAGCTTGCGGAGGAGGCGTTCTTCCCTGGGTAGATCTCCGCGCTGGCTATAGACAGCGGCGAGCGAACTGAGGATGCGCGGGGTGGCGCCGCCGGCGGCGATGGTGCGGGCGCAAAAAGTCTCGGCATTGATCCAGTCGCCGCTGCGCACCGCGGTGCGTGCTCCCAGCGCGGCAATGGCGAGGACGGCGAGCCCAGCGCAGACCTTTTGTCCGCGGGCCGGAAGCGCCGCGACCAGTCCGGCGAGGAAAATCAAAAAGCCGATGCTCGCAAGGTAAATCCAGTGCTCGGCGACTTCGGCGTTGAGCGGGAAGAGATTGGAAATGGGGAGGAACGCGAGGGCAAACCATGTGGCGCCGAAAATGCGCCAGGTCCGCCCCGGCCACGGCCGGGTGCAAAAGAAGATCGCCCCGATTCCGGCGAGCAAGCCAATGACGGACAGATATTCGTAACGTGAGTGATCCCGCCACGCCGCGACGCTGCGATAAATGCCGGGATCGGAAATGGAGCGCTCCATGTAAAGATGGCCGGGATAAAAGAGCAGGCTCGTGTAGTCCCCCAAGGCCCGCAGCATGAGCAGGACACGAGCATCCCACGGCGGCGGAGGACCATCCTCCATCGGCGCACGGTAACCGGGCTGGGCATGGAGAATGGCATAAAGGCCAAAGACCGCAGCGATTCCCGCGAGCACCGTCCATTTGATCCGCCACGGCCGTTCCCGATCGAAGACGAAAAAGTAAACGAGGAAGAGGAGCAACCAGACGAGCGCGATCTCCTTGGAGCAGAGGGCAATGAGCATGGCCGTGGCCGCCAGCGCGCCCCAGGCTGCCCGTTTCCCCGGATTCCCCGTACCGAGCGCCCGCAGCAGCAGCAACCACGCGCTCAAGGCAAATAACGCCGCGAGGCTGTCGGCCCGGCCGGAGATATAGGCGACGGCGGCGTTGTGCACGGGATGCACGGTCCAGACCAAGGCCACCAGGAGGGAAAAAACTTCCGCGCGAACCGGCATCTGCGAAAGAGCGCGCGGGTCCGAGCCGGACGGGCGGTCCGGGCCGGACTGGCGGAAGTTCAGCGCCGGCAGGAGACGCCGCAGCAAGAGGAAGAGCAGAAACCCGCTGAGGCTATGGATGAGAATATTGGTGAAATGATACCCGACGGGACTGCCGCGCCAGAGCCAGTAGTCGAGCATGTACGACCAGTTCTGCATCGGACGGTAGTAAGTGGAGAAGGAATCGAAGAAGAGATAGTGGCGAAAGACTTCCCACCCGAAAACCGGGCTGCGAAAGAATGGATTTTCGCGGACGAGATAGAAATCATCCCAGATCAAATCTCCGCCGAGGGCAGCCGCGTAAACGAGGAAGCCAGCCGCCAGGCACAAGAGCAAAGCCATCCACGGCCGGAGGAGAGCGCGGACGATGCGCTCAATCGAGGTTCCGGAGACTTGAGAGATGGCCATTTTGCGAGAAGAAAATCAGGATTGAGAGCGATCGGCAGGGTAGGAAACGTTGGGCCTTCCTAAGCTAGCCGGGTGCCGCGCAGGCCCGGTCCTTCGGGAAATTGGGAGTAGCCCCGATTTCTCCACGCCGCGAAAGTGGCTGCACCACTCGTAAAACGACTCAGCCGCCATCCCGCGGAGCAGGAAGGCGGCTGAGGAAAAGAAGTCCTAGATCGTTAAGAGATCAGTAGTAAGGCGACCAGAAGTCGCTCGGCGCGACGTCCGAGAGCTTGCCGAAGGTCGTCGAGCTAAGCTTGGGAAGGTTGTCGACCGAGCCGAAGGTGTAGGCATTGTTGAAGAGGTCATTGCCACCGGAATTGTAGAGGACCGAGCCGGTCTTCAGGTAGGCCTGGATGTCGGTCCAGCCGACGGTGTCGCCGGTGCCCTTGTTGTTCTCGATCGCGTATTGATCCTGAGCGGAGTCAATGATGCGGAGGTCTTCCAAGCAGCGGGTGGCCTGCGAACGCTTGCGA
>DASYAY010000015.1:0-7361 GCA_036501065.1 Chthoniobacter sp.
GGCGCTCTTGCCACGTCGTGGCTTGCGCTTGGAAGTCGTCAAACGTTCGCAACTCCATACTTTCAAGGTCCTCCCCAAACGCTGGATTGTCGAAAGAACCTTTGGCTGGCTTTCCAACTATCGCCGCTTCGCCAAAGATTATGAATATCATCCCGCCAACAGCGAGGCGCTCATCCTCATCGCCGCCTCTCGTTTGATGCTCCGCCGCCTCGCATAGTTATTTTTTAGACGCCCTCTTACCTCCACGGCTTCGTCCGCAGCGTGGCGGAGGCGGGAGGTTGGTGCGGCGTGGCGGTGCGATGCTGGGCTGGTGGTTGTAGCGACGCCTCGTCTCTGATCCGACTGCTTTTAGTTTTTAATTTTCAGGTCCGCGTCCAGTGTCACTGTCGCTCCGGGTGGTAAGTCGACTTGGGTGGTTTTGCCGGCGTAGCGGACTGTGATGGCGTGTCCGGCGATGTTATGGATCGTGGCGGAGCTTAGCGCTCCGTCTTTCCAGGTTTCGTCGACTTGATATCCGCCGCGGGCGCGCAGGCCTTTGACATTGCCGGTGGGCCAGGCTTTTGGGAGGGCGGGTAGAAGATGGAGTTCCTTTTGGTGGCTCTGCAGGAGCATTTCGGCGATGGCGCCGGGTAGGGCGGGGGCGGCATCGTAGAGGGCGAAGGACATGAAATTAGGGGTGGCTTCCTTGAAGAATTTGTGGATTTCGCCGTAGGCCAGTTCCGGTTCGTAGAGCCGGGCAAAGATGGCGGTGCGGTGGATGAAGGAGATGCCGATGGAACCCTGGCCCCGGCTCCGCGCGATGACGGAGACTTTGGCGGCGGCGGCGAGTTCGGGCGTCTTCTCGTAAGAAATCTGGCGCAGCGGATAGACGGCGAGCAAATGGGACGAGTGGCGGTGGCCGTTTTGCGGTGAATCGATGTGACCCTCCTTCGCATTCTCCATCGCTTCCCGTTCGCTGCGTGGGGCGAAATCCTTCATCTCGGTTTGCCATTCGAGGAGTTGTCCCCAACTGCCAATGCCGGGCACGAGTAACTTTGCCCGCAGGCTGGCAACTTTGGCCCGGTAACTCTGGTCCACGCCGAGGGTGTCACAGGCCTCGAGATAGTTCGTGAATAAGTCCCAGACGAGTTCCTGACAGTAACTACAGCCATCGACGTCGAAGGGGCCGTGCTCCGGTGAGTATTTCATGTCGGGCACGATCAACCGGCCGTCGGGTCGTGGCTGGAGATGGTCCTCCCAATATTCGCAGACTTCCTTGAGCATCGGATAGACGACAGTGCGCAGATACTCGGTGTCGTTGCTGAAGGCGTAGTGTTCCCAGAAATGATGGAGGTACCAGGCGTTGCCGCCTTTGTTCCACCAATGCGACTGGCCACCCATGATGTTATGATTGCCGCGTGTCTCCCAGCCGCGGGTGGTGAATGCGCCGGAAACGGTCTTTAACTCCGCCGCGGTCTGGGTGTCGCTTTTCCAGGCGGGAATCTGGCTGCGAATGAGATCGAGGAGCGGCTGATGGCATTCCGCGAGATTGGTCGGCTCGACCGACCAGTAATCCATCTCCGTGGGCGCCTGGTCGTTGGTGTAGCGGGCGCCGAAAACCGGACAGTTGGAATCGTTCCACAGGCCCTGGCCATTGGAGGCGACTCCGCCCGGCCGGGAGGTGGAGATGACGAGATAGCGTCCGTACTGGCAGGCGAGCCGCTCGAACTCCGGGTCGTGGTCGATGACGGCGCGCTTGCACCGCAGATCGGTCGGGAGGGCGCGCTGCGCTTCGGAGGAAGGGCCGAGATCGATGGAGAAGCGATCGAACAGGCGCCGATAGTCAGCGATGTGGGTGGCCTCGAGAGCTTCGTAGGGTTGGGCGGCAGCGGCGTCGAGATCCTTGGACACGCGCTCGTGCGGGTTCTCGGGGGTCAGAAAACGTTTGCTGGCGTCCATCACGTAATTCGTCCGCGCGGCGATGAGAATCGTGAGGCTGTCGCACTGGCTGAATTGGATTTTTTCCTCGAGAGGTTCGCCGGATACTTTCTGCGATCCGCCTTCGTTGAGCACGAGGATTTGCGTCTCGTAGCGGAGGCCATTCGGGAGGCCGCCGGCAGCGGTGATGCGATTCTTCGCGTAGCGCGAGATGCGTTCATGTCCATCGGTGTAGGAAATGGTGCCGGAATAGCTTCCGGGCCGGCTGGCGGTGAAACGCACGGCCATGATTTGATCGGGGTAACTGGCGAAATACTCACGGCGATAGGTGACTCCGTTGGCGGTGTAGGAGACAGCGGCGAGAGCGTCGCTCAAATCGAGACTGCGCCGATACTGCTCCGGAGACTGTGGCCCGGCCAAATCGATCGCGAGATCGCCCAGGCGCTGAAATCGCCCCATGTTTTTTTTGTAATCACCATCGGGATTCACACCGCCCGTCCAGAGGGTGTTTTCGCTGAGACGAAGTAACTCCTGGTCCACGCGGCCCTGAACCATCGCGCCGAGACGTCCATTGCCGATGAGGACGGCCTGGTCGATCAAGGTTTTGTAATAGCCACCATCCTCTGTCGTGCGGACGGTGAAGTTTGCCGGCTTGTCGTACCACAGGGAGAGGGCAGGGTCCGGGTGAATGTCCTCGGCGGAAGCGAGCGCCACGAAGAGGGAAAGAAGGCAAAGACAGATAGGAGAGAAAAAACGGATCATAAGGTCGCCGAAGCTGTTCTGCCCGACGTCTGAAAGGCACCCTACTGACCTGCGTTCCGTGGATGAATTAGGCGATTTCAGAGGGCAGTTGGGATGATTCTATGGCCGTCGTCGGGCTGATTGATTTTGTATGTTGGGGCGGTCGCGGATCGTGGATGCGACCGGTTCCCGTTGCACCGTGGGCGTCGCGCAAGGGCTTGGTCTGCGATGCGCACATTTGACGGCGAATTCCGTCGCGGGCCAGGACGAGCGGAGCTAGTGGTAGGGAAATCAGCCCAGCATCCAGCCAATTTTCCCAATGCGCCGACTTTTTGTCCTTCTCAGTTTTCTCGCCGTCGCAGGCGCGATGGCCTTGGCCGACGACAACGAGGGACAATGGCTGATGCAGTACTACAAAAAGCCCGAGCCCAACTCGATTGCGGCCAAATTGCCGCAGTGGCAGAAGGAGGGGCTGCTCAGCAAGAAGGAATCGCAACCGGTGATGATCGGCTTTTTTCTGCGCGTCATGCATGACAATCCCGGGAAAGCCGTGGAGTGGCTGCAGATTTCGGAGTCTTTTCCGCCGGTCGACCGCCAGGCCATTCGCATTGCTGCGTGGTACTCGAAAGTTCCGGCGGCCAGGGACTATCTGACCGAGAAGAACCTGAAGGAGTTTGCCCGCCGAGATCCCCCCGATGTTGCTACTCTGCCGCTCAATAGTGCTTCGTCCGTGGATTTCAACTGGGCCATCTACTATGCCTCCGGGGACACGACGGCGATCCGCCGGGTCATTGGAGCCTTTCGGCTGGGAATGGATTTTGGGGCGATCGATCGATTTTCAACGTCCGCGCAGACGGATGCGGATCGCCAGGCCGCGGCCAACGACGAGATTTTTCGCGCGGCGAAATGGTCGGTGACGTCGAACTGTGAACAGGACGTAACGGTTTATGAATTCTGCAAGCGGTTGCTGAAGTCCGGTGAGCTTTCCGGGATCGAACAAGCCGCTCTCCGGCAGTGCCTCGGCACGGCAAAGCCCGATGACTCGGACATCAAGCGCGAAGAGCCCAAGGCCGAAAAGTAGAAGAAGGATTCACGCGCCGCTCATGTCCAGGAAGCTCGATGATGTCGATTTGGATCGATTCTGGGAGAACTCCGATTACGCACGTCGGGAATACGTCGGCTCACCGCTCACCGCCGACGTCGTGGCATCGGTGGAGAAGGAACTCGGGTATCAGTTGCCGCGGGCGTACGTGAACTTCATGAAGCGGCAGAATGGCGGATTGCCGAAAAAGACGTGTCACCGGACGGCGGCGCGGACTTCCTGGGCCGAGGATCACATCGCGATCAGTGGCATTTATTCGATCGGTTGGGACAAGTGCTCGTCTCTTTGCGGGGAACACGGGAGCAAATTCTGGATGGAGATGTGGGAATACCCGGAGATCGGAATTTATTTCGCGGACTGTCCTTCGGCGGGCCACGAAATGGTTTGCCTGGACTATCGATTCTGCGGGCCGTCCGGTGAACCGGCCGTCGTGCACGTGGACCAGGACGGGGACTACAAGATCACGGCCGTGGCGCCGGATTTCGCGTCGTTCATTCTCGGCTTGGAAGGGGATGAAGCGTTTTCGTGACGATTGGCGAACTTTGCCGTTGTTGAAGGAACGAGAAGCGGCGCAAAATGAGAGTTCACGCGTCGCGAGCGGGTGAGGCAATCCCGAGATGCCGCTGCGGCGCTGAAACGCCATATTCCATGATCACGCTCAATGTTGAAATTCGAGTAAAGCCAGAAGGCCGCGAGGAGCTGTTGGAAGCACTCCGCGAACTGTTCGATGAACTGTCCAAAGAATCCACGTTTGTTGGGGCGTGGCTTCATACCACCGACGAGGAACCCGATTTGATCGAGGTCATGGAGCAATGGAACGAAACGCGGGAAAGCTTTGTTTGGAAATTGCAGACACATCCTTGCTATCGGCCGTTTCTGGCAGTGTTTGAACGGGTGGGGAAGGATCGGAAGATTCACTGGCTGGATTTGCGCCATTCGTGGCCGGCGGGAAAGTGAACCTTGGGTTGCTGTCCGGTAGGTTGCACTCGTTAATGCCTGTTCCTTTCGGTTCTCTTTGGTAGTTCTCGGTTCCGACTGTCATCAAGCAATTTACCCAAGTCCCACTATGTCCCAGAACCTTTTTGCCCGGCTCGCCCAACGTTTCGAACCTCGCTCGGAATTGGATCGTCGCGAATTCTTGAAGGTCGCCATTGCCGCATCCTCGGGCGTTTTGCTGAGCGGGCCCGAGGCTTTCGCGGCGAAGGCGCATTCCAGGCGCGGGGCGCGGCGGGTCGTGGTCGTCGGCGGAGGATTCTCCGGCCTGGCTTGCGCGCATGAGTTGATGAGCGCGGGGTGTCACGTCACGGTGCTCGAGGCGCGCAATCGAGTGGGGGGACGCGTGCTTAGTTTTCACGATCTGGTGAAGGGGAAGAGCATCGAAGGCGGGGGTGAATTCATCGGCTCGAACCATCCCACGTGGCTGGCTTATTCGCGGAAGTTTCATCTTGAGCTGTTTCCCGGTTCCGCGGATGAAAATGTGGATGAACCCCTGAGTCTCGACGGCCAGATTGTCGACCTGAAAAAGGCGCGGGCCGTTTACGAGGAGATGAAGGTCGTGAACAATCACATGACGGCGGATGCGAAAAACGTGAATGCGGATGAGCCGTGGACATCGCCGGGCGCGAGCGAGCTCGATCGGAGGAATGTGGCGCGCTGGTTGCGGGACGTGCCTGTTTCACGCTGGTGCAAGCTGGCGTGGGGCGCGCAACTCGCGGGGAACAATGGCGCGTCGCTGGCCCGGCAGAGCTATCTCGGCAACCTGGCGATGGTCAAAGGGGGCGGGCTCGACAAATACTGGACGGACAGCGAGCTGTATCGATGCCGGGGCGGGAACCAAAGTCTGGCTTTCAAATTGGCGGAGTCTCTTGGTGAAAATCTGCGGCTGGGGATGCCCGTGGCGGCCATCGAGACGACGAGTGATCGCGTGACGGTGCGCTGCGCGAACGGCGAGGTGTTTGAAGGCGATGATGTCGTTCTCAGCGTGCCGCCGACCGTTTGGCATCAGATTCGGATTGAACCGGCATTGCCGCATGGGTTGCGGCCGCAGATGGGCGTGGCGGTGAAATATCTTCCCGTGGTGAGCGACCGCTTTTGGGAGGAGAAGCATCTCGGCTCCGGCGCACTCACCGACGGCATGGTGAGCATGACTTGGGACGCCACGGACGGCCAGCATGGCAAAGCCGCGGTGCTGGTGGGGTTCTCCGGCGGGCCGGCGGCGGAGACGTGCCGGCGCCGTTGGGCGAGCAGTGGCGATCGTGCGTATCAAACGGAGCTGGAGAAGATTTATCCCGGATATGGCAAACATTTCGTTCGTTCGCGTTTCATGGACTGGCCGTCGGACCATTGGGTGCAGGCGAGCTATTCTTTTCCGGCGCCCGGCGAAGTCATGAAAATCGGCCCGGTGCTGCGTGCGGGCGCGGGCCGGCTGCATTTTGCGGGGGAACACACCTGTTACGCGTTCGTGGGGTATATGGAAGGGGCGCTGCATTCCGGAGTCGCAACGGCGAGACGGGTTTTGAAGGCCGGCGCGGCAGTGCCGGCGTAGTATCCGTCTTGCGATCGACGGTGTCGTCGGATACCATCTTCACTATGAGCTTCACCGCCACTGTGGAGAACGGTACGATCAAATTGCCGCCCGGGGTCGATTTGCCAGACGGGACGGAAGTGACGGTGGAATTGGAAAAGTCGGCTGGGGAGTCGCCCAAAATAGCGAAAGCATTTGCTGAAAGGTACGGCGAGTTTTTTGGAATATACGATGGCCCTGAGGATTTTGCGGCGAACCACGACCAATACGCATCGGGTGCGGGCAAACGAAAGGTGTGAGAAGGCTCTGGGCCATAATGATATGAGCAATCAGCTTCTTCAGTGGGAACATGTGTTGGTGATGCTTGATAAATGCCGCGCGGTGATTCCAAGCGGTCAGGAACCTGAAATTTATCCTTGGCCGCACGAGCCGGAGAAGGAACTCGATCAACGATCAAGTATTGAGGACGACTAAGCACCGCGAGTTGACGAATGCTTCCGCGCCCTTTGTGAACGAGGCAAATGGCCACGAGCTTCAAGATTGGCCAATTACCACGCCCATCTTCGCCTCAAATTTGCAACACGACTAGCCCAGATATTGTCGACAGAGAGCAGTGCAACCGGGGCTTCGCCCTTCAGTATCCGAGCCATTGAACCGTTGGACCTAATCGAGTGGCTTTGCGTGCGTGCGTGGCACCGACGGCATGGCGCACCTCAGCCCAGACCTCCTGCGATCGCGTCCGATGGTTGTGGGGGCTTTGTCTACCTGCCATGAAGTGCTTATTCCTAAAATCCAGCGCTCCAGCTTGGGAACGCACTTGTCTGCGAAGCTCCTGCTTCGTACGGCGGTAAAGGAAGCTGGAGCTTCCAAGACAGTTTGCGTTCCCAAGCTGGAGCTTGGGAACGAGGGTATCAGAGGAAAAAGTTCGTTTCGCGAGACGCCGAAACCAGCACTCGGGAGGCACGGTGCCAGAGGATGGGTTACACATTTGGCCAGAGGATGGGTTCCAGTTTTTGGCCAGAGGATGGGTTACACATTGGGTTGAGGATGGGTTGGTGGAGCGTAGGCGCAGGGGCG
>DASYAY010000016.1:0-19131 GCA_036501065.1 Chthoniobacter sp.
ACATCGGCTTGATGAACGCCCATTCTTTGTTCGTCAGGCTGCTCGAATATGGTTCTTTGGTTGGCATCCCCAGCCTTGTCTGTAATTGCCATAAAAAGTACAAGTACTATTTGGAAGTTATTTTTTAGACGCCCTCTAAGACCGGCCCGAGTGTGACCGCCGTTGAGGGCGTGGATTCGGCCCGTCTTTACGCCCCGCCCTCTCCGCAGATTTCATTTCTGGTGCAACGGTTGGGAGATAAGCTACTCATTGGAACTCCGCGCGAACATCAAACTCCGAATACTCACCTGACGGATTACGCCTTGACCCATTACTATATCTCCAGAGGAAACCCGTCGCGACAAACTAGTATGGTGGGTGAAGCTTCGGCGTCTGCGCGCGAAGCAAAACGCTCCGGCTCACGTGGCTAGTAAGAGCGCTGCCCTTTCGGTTTCAATCCCTTCGATACAGTCAGCACCGGTGGAGAGCGTCTGGTCAACTTCTGCCAGGCACCTGGGATTACGCGGAGTTTGTTCGCAGCCCAGATAGGGGTTCACGAGAGCACCTTCGCCCAGTGAAAGCGTGGCGATCCGGATCACCGAGGCGTGGAACTCGTCCGCTTCCCGCTTCCGGTCACTGAAGATTTGGGCGAAGACTTTGCCGAAAGAAAGTGCCGGGGCATCCTTTTCGCGTACCAGCCGCAGCTTGAGGACGCGCGTCTCGCCACCGGTCAGCGTCAA
This sequence comes from Chthoniobacter sp., assembly GCA_036501065.1. GTDB lineage: Bacteria > Verrucomicrobiota > Verrucomicrobiia > Chthoniobacterales > Chthoniobacteraceae > Chthoniobacter. The sequence continues at coordinate 720 of DASYAY010000016.1, forward strand.
GACGAAGTGCGGAGCGCATTGGGTCCCGCTTTCCTTCGGGTTCACCGCGTCACGGCGACCGGCAACGAGGTGCTCATGGAAAGCATCTTTTGCGAAAGGTCGAGCGTTTGGTTGATTCCGAAGACAGTGGGCATGGTTCTCACTTTCGGTGAAAAGCGTCTCCGTTTCACCTTCCCATCCGAAAAGATAACTGCCGAATTTGCCGCGTTTCGCGCGAACCAGGTTGGCGTAGACGAGCGCCATCGTTGGTTTCGTCGAGGCGCCGTCACTTTCCGCGGAACTCCATGTGTCGCGGAACGACAATGTGGGCAGAACGTGCAAGGTTTCCGTATCGGGCCCGCGATTCGCGACGGTGATGCGAATGCAAATGTCTTCGGGGCCAGCTTTGGCGTACTCGGCGGATACATCGAAGTAGCGGTTTTCTGCGAAGACAGGTGTATCCGTGAATTCGGCTTCCGTGGCCGCCGGACGGGAAGCGCGATTTTTGTCGACCGGTTGCGCCGCCCGAAAGTCGGCCTGCGGGTATTTGTAGAGAGCTTTGGCGTAGGAATACGTCGGCGTGGAGTCCAGATGGTGGCAGCATTCCTCCACGTCTTTGCCGTCACCTTCCAGAGCGGCACCGCCGAGCGGGCGCTCTTTCAAAATCGGCTCGCGCTTGTTCCACAGGGCCAGGGCGAAGCACAGCCGGCGCTGACGATCCGTGATTCCAAGGAAATCTTTCGCGCTGCTGCGACCCGCGTGGCCGCGGTGGCGTTCGTGCGAAAAGGAATTCCGGTTGTTGCCGGAAGTTGAGGAGCCCTGGTGTGCGGTCGAGCATCGGCATTCACCAAGGTACGGACCCCAACTTTCCCAATTTCGGGTGTGGTGGCGGTCTTGGGCGAGCCGGCGATGCTCGGCAATGTTCTTCAATTGATTTTTCATAAGCGTGAAATGGGGAGGGAAGGGTGAGTTGCTTTCTGCCGGCATCCTGATGGTGTGCCTCATTCGTCGGCCCATTGACGAAATCCTTACAAAAAAATTGGGAGTTTCTCGATCCGTGGAAGCCCGCGCCATCCGGGGAGGAAATTTCCGGCCCATCTCTGCTCCAGAGGCCTCTTCCCTGCTCCGGTGTGGAGGGATTTGCGCATTTTACAATCTTCCCGGACGTGCTACGACCCGAACCGCCAAACGTCTCGCCCGATGCCTCTGCGCAAGAATCGAATTGAAACTGGAGAACGTGCCACGCCCGCCACTGGCGGGGATTTCATGGCGCGAGTGATTGATGGTAGCCCCGACTGCATCAAAGTCCTCGATCTCGAGGGGCGCCTTCTCTCGATGAACGCCGGAGGGATGAAATTGCTGGAAATCTGCAACCTCGAACCCTTCATCGGCGCCTCGTGGATCGATTTCTGGCAGGGGGCTGACCGCGATGCGGCGGAGGCTGCGCTGGAGACGGCGCGAGAAGGCGAGGTGGGAAAGTTTGTCGGCCTTTTTCCGACGGTCCAAACACGCACCCCAAAATGGTTCGACGTGGTGGTCAGTCCAATTGCGGATGCCTCCGGCAAGCCCGCGAAACTCCTCGCATCTTCCCGCGATGTGACCGTCTACAAGCGGGCTGATCGTGCTCTGCGCGCCCTCGCTGAAGGTACCGCGAGCGCCATCGGCGATACCTTCTTTCGCTCGCTGGCCCGTTGTGCGGCGCAAGCTCTCGGCGCCCGCTATGCTTTTGCGGCCGAGACGCTCAGCGAATTGGAGTCGCGATCGCTCGCTTATTGGGAAGGCGCCGACTTCGGTGCTGGTTTCACTTACCGATTTCCCGGGACGCCCTGCCAGCGTGTGGCCGCGGGACACGTGTGTATGACTACTTCGGGGCTGGCGGCGAAATTCCCGGAAGACGTGTGGCTGCAACAAATCGGCGCGGAGAGCTACGTCGGCGTACCGATGCGCAACGCGCAGGGGCGAACGATCGGCCATGTGGCTGTGCTCCATACGGAACCCATGGAGCCTACGGAGGAGGACATCGCCACATTGAAGATCTTTGCCGCTCGCGGGTGCGCCGAACTCGAACGGAAGCAGGCGGACGAACGGCTGCGAAAGGCGCATCTCGAATTGCGGCGGACACATGTCGAAACCGAAGCCTTGCTGAACGTCACGCGCGCTGTCGGCCATCATTTGCGGCGCGATGTGCTCTTCGGTGCGCTGGCGGAATGCCTGCAAAAGGCCGTGCCCACCGATTGCTTCGGCGTGGTGCTGCCGGTCGCTCCAGGCAAATTGCAGGCCCACATTCTGACGCAAAAGAACCTTAAATCGGAGGGAGCACCCGCCACGACGATGGACGCGAAAGGTTCGGCGGCGAATTGGGCAATGGAACATCGCGAGTGGTACGTCGCCGGCAGCCGCGAGGAAGTGGGCGAACGTTTCCCGGCGACCGCAGCCACCATGCAGCGGGAAAAAATGGAATCCATCTGCGTCCTGCCGCTGGTGGCCGGCGAGCGCGTGCGCGGTGCGCTTTTTTTCATGGCTTCGACGGCGGGGGCTTACGCGGGCTTCCAGCATGCTTTCCTCGAGCAAGTCGCGAGCGCGGTGGCGGTGGCTCTCGACGATTGCCTCTTACAAGAGGAAATGCGCCGCTTGAGCGAAGAGTTGGCCGAACAGAAGATCGCCATGCTCGAGCAGCAAAAGCAACAAGTCGCCGAGCAGCTCCAGGAAAAGAGCAAGGCCCTCGATGCCAGTGAAGAGCGCTTCCGTGATCTTTTCGATGAAGCGCCGATTGCCTATGTTCTGGAGGGGTTCGATACGCGCTTCGTCCGGGTCAATCGCACGGCCATGCGGATTCTCGGCATCACGCCCGGTCAGGTGGAAGGGGCGTATGGGCGGGATTTTGTGCCCAAGACGCCGGAAGCCCAGCGCCGATTGCGGGAGGCGTTTGAATCAATTGGGAACGGCACCGATACGAGCGGACTGGTGCTGGAACTGCGCCGGCGCGACAATGGCCAGCCAATCTGGATTCAATGGTGGTCGCGGCCCGACCCGGAGAGCGGGCTCACGCGGACGATGTTCGTCGACATCACCGATCGGGTGCACATGGAGCAGGAAAAAGCGCGGCTCGAAGCGCAGAACACCTATTTGCAGGAGGAAATCCGCAGCCAGCACAACTTCGTGGAGATCGTGGGTAACAGTTCATCGCTGCTCCATGTCCTGCGCCAGGTCGACCAGGTCGCGCCGACCGATTCCACGGTGCTGATCTGCGGCGAAAGCGGCACGGGCAAGGAACTCATCGCTCGCGCTGTCCACGATCGCAGCCCGCGCCGGGAACGCCCGCTGGTGAAAGTAAACTGCGGCGCCATTAGTGCCGGCCTGGTGGAAAGCGAGCTTTTCGGGCACGTGAAGGGCGCTTTCACTGGGGCCATTGCCAATCGCGAGGGGCGGTTCAGCCTGGCCGACGGCGGCACCATTTTCCTCGACGAGGTCGGTGAACTGCCTCCGGAGACACAGGTGAAATTGCTGCGTGTCCTCCAGGAGCAGGAATTCGAACCCATCGGCAGTACCAAGACGGAAAAGGTGAATGTGCGGGTGATCGCGGCGACGAACCGTGATCTCAGCGCCATGGTTCGTGAGGGCAAATTCCGCAATGACTTATTTTATCGGCTCAACGTCGTGCCCATGACCATGCCGTCGCTGCGCGAGCGCGTCAGCGATATCCCGCTGCTCACGATGTTCTTCCTCGAGAGATTTGCCCGAAAGCTCGGAAAACCGATCAAACAAGTGGCCGAGGAGACGATGGCGCGACTCTGCGCGTACCCCTGGCCGGGAAATATTCGAGAACTGCAAAACGTGATCGAACGGGCCGTGGTGCTTTCCTCGGAGCAGGTACTGGTGGTGGAAAAAGAAGCCCTGCCCAGCGCGGGCGTGCTTCCGGAATCAACAAGGAATTGGACGCCGGAAGCGGCGATGATCGATGCGGCGGCCAATCTTGTGGTGGGACCGGCGCCGACGACCGGAGCGAACACCGGATCGCTCGAGGAGGTGGAGTGCCAGCACATCCTCGCCGTTCTCAAACAAACCCATTGGCGGATCGAAGGCGCGCAAGGCGCCGCGCGAATCCTGAATCTCCAACCGAGTACGCTGCGCAGCCGTATGCAGAAACTGGGGATCGTGCGGCCGGCAGGATAACTCGAAAGTTATACCCGAGGACGACGCTGGAAGGCGATGCGGAATCCGCCGGTGACCGCGTTGGACTGGTAATTTTTTTGGCCGAGTTCGTTGTCCAGCGATTGATTGGCGCAATCATAACCACGCGTTTCCGTGTCCCTGAAAAAAGCTGGTTTCCAGATGCTCGCGCAATGCCAAACGCGCCCGATGCAGCATCACCCAAAGGTTTGCCTCGCTGATATTGAGCGTCGCGCAGATTTCCTTGCTCGGGGTTTCATCAATCTCCCGCATGGTAAAGACCGCCGCGATTCGTTCCGGAAGGTGGGCAAGTCCCGCTTGCAGTGCTTGCCAGAATTCGGCGCGCTTCATGGCTTCCTCGCCTTCGGGCTTCTGTTGAGACGGCGCGTGCTCGGGGATCCAGCCGCCCTCGCCCTCGAATCGGTCGGAGTGTTCGTTGCTGAAGAATTCGAGATCGGTGAAACTGGTTTCGCGGCCGAGCTTGCGGAAGTAGTCGCAGACTTTGTTCTTCAAGATGCTGACCAGCCAGCTCCGCTCGCTCGAGCGGCCGGCAAAACTTTCGAGCGTCCGCACGGCCGCGAGCAGTGTTTCTTGCACGAGGTCTTTGGCGACCTCTTCCCTGCGGACACGGGCGAGCGCGAAGCGGTAGAGGCAATCTCCGTGTTCCTCGATCCAGCAGTTGGGATCGGCTTCGCTATGCATCGGCCGCAGGGTCGACGTGATGAGTTCAGGTGGATTCATAGGGGGATGGTTTTCGATTGGATCTTAACGGCGCGCCGCAATTGCTCCTCCTGGAAAGGTGAGCAGCGGACGAACGCGACCGGACGGCGTGAAAGGCCGGCGAGAAGATCGAGTCCCGGGCGCTCGATGATTGATACGTCGCCCAGGTCGAGCGTGATCCGGCGTCCGCCGGAGAGCATGCGCTCGCAGACGTCGCGCAGCTCGGCGATCCAGGCACCGACGAGCTGGCCCTCGAGGCGCAGCGTCGCGGTGTCTTTGGCGACAGAGATGGTGGAAATTCGCAACATGAAAAATCCGGGTTAAAGTTGTCGTCCGCCCTATTTGCAAACGACGTGCCACGACGTTGCCGGCTCGTTGGAATTCCCGGATTTACTCTGGAAAATCGTCAACCAAACGGGGTCGAGGATTTTTCCGTGAAAACACCCACGAGCCTCGTGGCCACGGGGTTTCGTGGCTCACCCACGAAACCTCGCGGGCGAGTTTGCCGCACACCGAAACCGGCGATTGCAGTTCGCTGCGACCACATGATCGCCTTTGCCCGTGCGCTTCCCGCCATTCGGCGCCGGGTGCGTCGCGATTTGCGCCGTCGGAGGATGCCTTTGGAGAAGTTGCTGGCCACGATCGTGCACCTGCTGGAGACGACGCTCATCCGGGTTGGCAATGAAGAATATGCTCGAGAAAACCACTCCTACGGGCTGACGACGCTCCGTAACCATCACGTCAGAATCTCTCGCGCCGAAGTGCATTTTACATTTCGGGGCAAAAGCGGAAAACGGCATCAGATCAGTATTCACGACCCGCAACTGGCTCGGATCGTTCGCCGCTGCCAGGAAATACCGGGCCAGGAACTTTTCACTTACGAAGTGGAAGGTGGCGCCGTGCATAAGATCAGCTCTGATGATGTCAACGCCTACCTTCGGGACATTTCCGGCTCGGATTTCACCGCCAAGGATTTTCGCACTTGGGCTGGAACGGTGCTCGCTGCCATCGCGCTCCGTGAATTCCCAGCCGTGACACAGCAGCGGCAACTGCGAAAAAATGTTCTCCGCGCGACGGAAGCCGTCGCGCGGATGCTTGGGAATACTCCCGCCGTCTGCCGGAAGTGTTACGTGCACCCGGCGATTGTTGAATCCTATCTTTCCGGAACGACGATCGCGGCTATTCAGGGCCGGATGGCACGGCGCTTGGTTCGCTCGAGGCGATATTTGAGTGCCGAAGAAGCCGCGGTTCTCGAGCTGCTCCAGGAAGGTCTAAAGAAAGCATCCAACGGCGCATCAGCCCTCCGCAGGGGATGATTTTCCAGGTCGCTCACCAGTTGCGTTTGGGAGGGAGCGATTCCTGTCCGTTCATCGGTTGGCTGCACTCGCCATGCTTCTCGACGGGGCCTTTGCCTTTTCCGGGTCGGGACATTTTTGCGGAGCGCTGCGACGCAAGACATTGAGAAGGCTGCCGGCGAGAATAACCTCCGTCTGGCGCTCGCTTAACTGCTGGTTCAGTTTTAACTTTTGCCCGGTCCTACGATTCGTCACTTCAAGCGGTTGGCGCTGGCTGACTCTGGAATGCAGGTCTGACATTGAGAGGACGTCGCCTTGATCGATGGTTTCCCAGTCCTCGGAATTATCGAACGTCAGTGGCAGGATACCGAAGTTCACGAGGTTGTGCCAGTGGATGCGCGCGAAGCTCACGGCGATGACGACTCGCAAGCCCAGGTACCGCGGAGCGATGGCAGCGTGCTCACGGCTGGAACCTTGGCCGTAATTTTGTCCAGCGACGATGACGGATGGTTTGCGTCCGTGTTCCTCGGCCCGCTTGACGTATTCCGGATCGACGTCGCAAAAGACGAACTTGCTGATCGCGGGAATGTTACTTCGATAGGGAAGCACCCGCATTCCGGCGGGCATGATTTCATCGGTGGAAATGTTATCCTCCACCTTGAGGAGCACTGGAGCTTCGAGTTCCTCGGGGAGGGGATCGAAATCGGGGAGCGTTTTGATGTTTGGGCCCTTCTCGAGCGGCACGCCTGCGTCGGCCGGATCCGGCGCCTGCATCATGGTGGTATTGAGATGCAACGTGGCCGGTTCTTCGAAACGCGGATATGACATCGAGAGAGTGCGCGGATCGGTGATGACTCCCGTGAGAGCGGAAGCAGCCGCGACCTCAGGGCTGCAAAGATAGACCTGGTCTTCACGGGTTCCGGAGCGACCGGGGAAATTTCGCGGCACGGTCCGGAGGCTGATGCGTCCAGTCGCGGGCGCCTGGCCCATGCCGATGCAGCCATTGCAACCCGTTTGGTGAATGCGGGCGCCGGCGCGGATCAGTTTGGCCAAAAAGCCGAATTCCACGAGGTTCTCCAGAATTTGGCGTGACGTGGGGTTGATGTCCAAGGACACGCGCCTGTCGATCTGGCGGCCGTCCACCATCATGGCCGGCACGGCAAAATCTCGCAGTCCGGGATTGGCCGAGGAACCGATGTATGCCTGATAGATTTCACGCCCCGCGACCTCGTGAACGGGAACGACATTTTCCGGGCTGCTGGGACAGGCGATGAGCGGCTCGAGGCGGGAAAGATCGATTTCGTCTTGTCGATCGTAAGTTGCGCCGGAGTCAGCGAGTAACTCGCACCATTGATCGCCGCGCTCCTGCATTCGGAGAAAGCGCCGGACCATTTGATCAGACGGGAAGACGGTGCTTGTCGCTCCCAGTTCCGCTCCCATGTTGGCGATCACATGCCGGTCCATGGCCGAAAGACCGCCGAGACCGGATCCGAAGTATTCGAAGATATAGCCGACTCCACCTTTGACGCCATGGCGGCGGAGCATCTCGAGGATCACGTCCTTCGCGCTCACCCAGGCCGGGAGTGTGCCGGAGAGTTGAACGCCCCAAATCTTTGGCATGCGCACATGAAATGGATGCCCGGCCATGGCGAGAGCGACTTCCAAGCCACCTGCGCCGATCGCGAGCATGCCGAGCGCGCCGGAAGCTGGAGTGTGGCTGTCCGAACCGAGGAGGGTCTTGCCGGGGATGCCAAAGCGCTCCATGTGCAATGGATGGCTCACGCCATTTCCCGGGCGGCTGAACCAAACACCGAACCGCCGGCATGCGCTGTGGAGGAATAGGTGATCGTCGGCGTTCCGAAAATCGCCCTGCACCAGATTGTGGTCCACGTACTGGACGGACAACTCCGTTTGCACCCGGTCCAATCCGGCTGCTTCGAGTTCGAGCATGACGAGCGTGCCGGTGGCGTCTTGTGTCAGGGTCTGGTCGATTTTCAGCGCGATTTCTTCGCCCGGTTCCATTCCTCCGGAAACGAGGTGAGTGGCGATTAGTTTTTGGGCGACATTCTTTTTCATAAGCAAACGTCCTTTGGAGTTAGCCGCGGAGTTCGATGGCGGCATGGTTGCCGACGGTACATCGTCTCTCGATAGCGATGCGTCCTTCAGGTTTCACCCTGATCCAGTCGTCTGGTGAAAGGTGACAGGCTTTGCGTAGTGCCGTCGGAGGTTTCGGCGGCTGCCGACCCTGGCGCTGCGCCGTGCCTCCCCTGCATTTTGGACTCGCAGGCAGAGTGAGTCGGGATTTCGGGTTTCGATCCGACTTTGCGAACCGAGTGGAGCGTGTTGCTGACACGTTGACTAGCCGCCTGAGAATCTTGCAGAGTGGGGCAAAGCCGTTTTCGCCCTGGCTTTCAATTTCACCGTCGCAAACTTCCCCCTATGCCGAAATCTCCGATCGCTCTTTTGCGGAGGCCCGCAATCAGGCGCATTTGGCCAGACCGAAATCGCCACAGTTGCCTCATCGTCGCCGGGTTGCTGCTGATCTCGCTCGCCTGGTCGCCACATGTCGATGCACAAACCGGTGAGAAGATTCAGCAGGGCGAGATGGCTGGTTATCTTCTCGTCCCGGTTGAGAAGGTGCCGGAATCTTTTAATGCCGGCTACTCCATGTATGTCGCCGCCTGGCCGTTGCTGAAGACTTATCCGGGTCATCGCTTTCAATCGGGTTTATTCGGCACGTGGATGTTTGCCCAGTACGATGGGCCCAAGCCGCAAAATCTCTACTCCGACGTCGAGGGTGGCCTTGGTTGGTGGAACGATACGCGCTTCGCGACCATCACTCCGAAATTCATCATGGGCGGGGTGGCGCCGAATTTCGTTGAATGGGCCAACGGCCCTGGGATGGGCAAGGGACGGGATTGGGACAAGCCCGCCGGGAAGTATGGAATTGCGCAACTTAGCCCGTGGATCCTCTGGCCTCCCGATGGGTTGAATTTGAAACAAGGAACGTGCGGTGAACTTTGGGGCTACGGCTATCTGCCGCTGCCTTTGGCCACGGCCAAATCCGACACGGATGGACAGAACTTTCCGACGGGCGATCAATGTTGGACCTTGTTCCTGAACACGCGTACCTTCAAAGGCCCCGTCGCTTTCTTCACTCCGTACTTTTGGTCCCACACCGCGGTGACAGAACAGCGGCTGCGCGGCTTGCTGCTTGATAGCCGTCCGACCAATCCGAATCGCGCGGTGCAGATGGAGACGCAATACATCCCCGCGGTTCAAGCGACCGATGCCAAGGGAGAGACTTATGCGCGCGTGGCACCAACCACATTTCCGCGGAACGAGGGAAACGAGTCAGTGGTCGTGCACCAGATTACCTCCTATAACAAACTAGCGTTGTGGGATGGGGTGAAGGCGTGGTTCGAGAGTGGTCTTCCTGCCAGCGGGGCGATTAATCCGGCCGGCGCTGTTGTCCACACCTTCGGCAAAGGCGGAGGCGCCACGTGGCGAGTTTACCCGAACGGCACAACGAAGGATAAAAGGGTGCCGCTGGATTGGAACGCGATTGGCACGCCCACGGCGATCGATCCGCACACCTTTGGCTACCGCTGGGATGATGCCTCAGTGTCGAAAGGCGGGGATAAGCTTCTGGCGACCTTCCCCGAGTATTTCCATTTGCTGAACGGCGACGCTGGGAAAAAGGCCAAATGGATTCCAGTGCGAGCCGAGGACGTGCCGGCGGATACCGGACTCACCCAGTTCCAGTTTGAACGCCCGCCCGAAGGTCCTCGTGAGGATTTCGTCACGCCCGAGGATGCTGCGAGTTGCTGGAAAAGCCCCGGCCCGGCCGCCGGACCTTTTCAAGCTGAACTGGGCGACGGCAGTGTGGTCACTTACTATTGGTATCGCTTCGCGGACCAACCGGCTTTGCTCAATGCCGGTCTCAGTAAAGAGGAGCGCGAGCGCATGCAGGTGCTCGTGGAAAAACTGCATCGAAATTGGACGAAGGACCGCGATTATCTCGCGCCACCGGCGATCGGAAAGTTGGCGGAGATTGATCCCGCGCTCATCGTCACTCCGCCGAAGGGGTTGGAAGTGGGCTATGTCCCAATCGCTACTCGTCAGGCGGCGAAAAAATGATGCTGGAATCCCTATAGGGAGTTAGTTTCGCCACCGTCCATCCTCAGCACGGAGCCAGTCATCCATCGCATTTTCGGAGAGACACAAAATGCGATCAGTTCGGCGATCTCTTCGGGTTCACCAAACCGGTTGATTCGGGCGTGCTCGAGATAGCTTGATTTGGCGGACTCGATGCTGATTCCTTTCGCGGCGGCGATCTTCTCAATCATGCCCATGCGGCGCCGGGTCATGATCGCCCCTGGAGATACGGTATTGACCTGAACGCCGTCGATCAGCCCACGGTCGGCGAAAGCCTTCGAGAGCGCTTCGATGGCCGCATTCACCGAGGAAACAGCGGCCCCCATGGTTTGCGGATGGTCGGCAGCGGCGCCTGAAAGGAAAACGACGGCGCCATTGGAATCTTTGAGAGCGTCCCAGGCATTCAGGGCCAGTCGCCGGCCGCCGTGAAACTTGAGGGCAAACCCGGCGTCCCATTGTTCGTCCGTCGTCTCGAGCAGATCAATCCGTGGAACTGACCCCGCGATGTTGACCAAAGCATCGATTCTTCCAAAGGCGTTTAAGGTCGCATCGATCACCTCGCGGGCCGATTCCACTCTCGAAAGGTCTCGCCGAAGGACAAGTGGTTTCGCGCCGGCTGCAGCGATTTCTTTTGAAACTTCGGTTAAGGCACTTTCGTCCCTGGCGACAACGACCACTGCGGAAAATTCTTTCGCCAGGCGGAGGGCGGTGGCGCGGCCAATTCCATGACTCGATCCGGTAACGATGGCAACAGAGTGATTCATGTTAGTATCTTTGTTAAGATTTGTGTGTTAGCTGAGATGAGTTAGTTGATCGACGCGATTGCCTCTTTGATGATATCGGCGACGGCGTGGGGAGCAGTAATGAGTGGAGCGTGATCAACTTCATGCGAGCGGATTTTGGCGCCCATGCGCCCGGCCATGAACCTTTGCGTCTTTGGATTGATCATTCGATCCTGCTCGGCAATCAGGAACCAGGAGGTCGTATCTTTCCAAATTGGTTTCGGAACTTTTTCCTGAATGCAGGCCAGGGCGATCGGGCGCTGGGTAGCGGCGAGAAGTTTTAATTCCCCGGCGCTTGCATTCTGCGCGAATGCGTCGGCAAATCCCTCATCTGGCATCCATATGAATCCGTGCGAATCCGGCGCCAGCTTGGGCGCCTTCGGGTGCGGTTCATCTCGGTAGAAAACCTCGGCTACGGTTTCGTTTTCGTCGGGAGCCAAAGCAGCCACATAGACCAGGGATTTCACCCTTTCAGGGTTGGCCGCGCCGATAACGGCTCCGGCATATGCATGCGCGGCCAGAATCACCGGGCCTTCAACCCTTTCGATGGTTCGATTCAGCGCATTGATATCCTCGGAGAGCGTCGTCAGGGGAAGGGGAGCGCAGATCACGTTCACCTCCGTGGTCTCGACGAGCGGGACCACTCGAGCCCAACTCGCACCTTCCGCCCAGGCCCCATGGACCATGATCACGCTAACTTTGCCAGCCTCCGTGCTCATCGGATAACTCCTCCGGGGGACTGCCGGATCGCCGCGGGAACACCCAGTAGAAGTGAAATCAGCCCTTCTGGCATCGTGGGATGGGCGATGACTGCGTCGCGCAAGGCCGTGTACGGCAGGCCGGCTAACATCGCTAGTTGAACGGCGGTCATCACCTCTCCTGCAGCGGTGCCAAGCATGGCAAAGCCGAGGATTTTGTCGCTCTCGGTATCGACCAGGATCTTCATGAAACCGTGGGTTTCGGAAATCGTCATGGCGCGAAACACGGCCGCCATGGGAAGTTTTGCCAGACGGTATGGAATACCCCGTTGCGTGGCTTCCGTCTCGCTCAGGCCGATGCGTGCAAACTCCGGGTCGGTGAACATGCAGAATGGAACCTGGCGCCCCGTGGTCACGCGATGGCCGCCGGCGATGTTATCGCTCACGACGGAGAAATCATCGACGGAGATGTGCGTGAAATGCGGGCTGCCAGCGCAATCGCCGATCGCCCAGACATCCGCTGCGGTCGTCTGCAGCCGTTCATTGACCTTGACGTGGCCGCGGTTGGTCAGTTCGACTCCGGCTTTTTCCAGACCGATGCCGCTCGTGTTCGGGGTGCGACCGCCCGCCACCAGGAGATGAGTTCCTTCACAGACGACGTCACTTTCGTGCCGAGTGCCCAGCACGGTGACTCGCCCGCCCGACGTGCCTGCGACGCCGGTGATTTTTGTGTCCATCATCAGATGGATGCCTTCACCACGAAACACGCCCTCCATCGCCCGCGAAAAATCTTCGTCCTCATGGTGGGCGACGCGGCTGTTACGGTCGATGAGCGTGACTTCGCTGCCGAAACGGCGGAACGCCTGCGCCAATTCGAGACCGACGTAACCGGCGCCCAATAACAATAGATGCCTGGGAATGTGGTCCAGTTCCAACGCTTCGATGTGAGTGAGCGGCTTCGCCTCGGACAATCCGGGAACCGGGTCCAGCGTGGCGCGGCTGCCGGTGTTGATGATGACATTTTTGCCGCGGAAGGTGCGGGTGCCGCCGCCATTGATTTCCACCTCGATGGTCTTGGGAGCGATAAACTGCCCCGTGCCCATGACTAACTCGGCGCCACTTTTCTGGTAGTTATCGAGGTGAATGTCGACGAGTTGGTTCACCATCTGGCGTTTTCGTTCGCGCACTGTGGCCATGTTGATCCGGACGTTCTCTTTGCTGATTCCGAACTCTTCGCTGCGGTAGAAGAGCGAAGCGACTTTGGCGCTGTGGATGACGTTCTTGCTCGGGAGGCACGCGATGTTGGGGCACGAACCACCGACATATTTCCGCTCGATCACGACGACGCGCTGACCTTTTTGAGCCGACGTCCAGGCGATGAGTTTGCCGCCCGCTCCGCTTCCAAGGACGACGAGATCATATTCTTCGGGAGAAGGGTTGGAGGTATTCATACTGGATGTGATGCTTTTTGGAGAATGACTGTTGAATCGCTCTGTAAGGCTTTGCCGCGCGGGTTCACCTTCAGTGTTTGATGAGTGAACGCGTCCGAAACGGTGCTGCCTTGCATGAAGTTTTCATGCTCGGTTAACGAATTTGTGGTGATGTTGATTGCGGCGGAGCGCTCTCGAGCGAGATTTTCGCCCTGAAACCTGCCCGCTGCCGTGTGGGCGGCCCCGGGCAATCCTCAAATGTGCGGAAGGAAGATCAACGAAGTTCCGACACAAGCGCCGAAGGAGTTACCGTCGTAAGCTTGAAATCTGAATGGCTGAGCCTTCCTCGTCATGCCCTTCCCGCTGCCGATGCAGGGCCACGCTTTCCACAGCGTGGCGCCAGCTATCCGCGCCGGGAACGCTGTTGGCCGCCACCGTGGCGGCGATGCCCACCACCGCCACGACCGCCGGGAGCGTGGCTTCCGGGACGTTGTCCTTGGTTGCGCGGCTGCCCTCCATCCTGACGCTGACGCTGCCCATCGCCGCGCGACGGACGCGGTCCACGGGGAGGACGGGGCGGTTCGGCGGGAGCGGGACCGGAGTAATCGAAACCTTCCAGGCGGTGACGAGGGAGGCCGCGGCCAATGAAGCGTTCGAGGTCGCGCAGGCTGCCGTATTCATCCGGGCAGACGAAGCTGAGCGCGTCGCCCACGGCGTTGGCGCGTCCAGTCCGGCCAATGCGATGGACGTAGTCCTCGTTGGTCATGGGAAAATCGTAGTTGATGACGTGTGAGATGCCGTCCACGTCGATCCCGCGCGCGGCAATATCCGTGGCGACCAGAACCCGGACTTCGCCGGCCTTGAATGCGGCGAGCGCGCGGAGGCGCTGGTTTTGTGTGCGATTGGAATGAAGCGTGGCGCCTTTGATGCCGCTCGCCTCGAGTTTGCGCGCGATGCGGTCGGCGCCGTGCTTGGTGCGGCTGAAGACGAGCACGCTTTCCATGCCAGGCTGCTGCAGGAGCGCAACGAGCAGCGCGAGCTTGAGGTGCTTGGGAACTTCGTAGGCCACCTGGGTGACCGTCTCGGCGGGATTCGAGCGGCGGCCCACTTGCACCGTGGCCGGCTGCTGTAGAAACTCATGCGTGAGCGTTTCGATCTCGCGAGAGAGCGTGGCCGAAAAAAGCAACGTCTGGCGCTTGCGCGGGAGGAGCTTTACGATGCGGCGGATGTCCGGCAGAAAACCCATGTCGAGCATGCGATCGGCCTCATCGAGAACGAGGAATTCCAGCCCCGTGAAATCTCCGTGGTGTTGCTGCATCAAGTCGAGGAGGCGTCCTGGGCAGGCAATGATGAGTTCCAGATTGGAGCGCAGGGCCTGGATTTGCGGGCGTTCACCGACGCCGCCAAAAATCGTGGCCATGCGAAATGGCACGTAGCGGGCATACGCACGGGCGTTCTCTTCGATCTGCGCGGCGAGTTCGCGAGTAGGGGCGATGACCAGGGCACGAATCTTCCGGGCGCCGACCGGTGGACGGTTCGCCAGCAATTGCAACATGGGGAGGACGAAGGCCGCGGTCTTGCCGGTTCCAGTCTGGGCAATGCCAATGACATCAGATCCCGAGAGGATCTTCGGGATGGCAGCGGTCTGAATGGGCGTAGGCTCCGTGTAGCCGGCATCCTGGAGTGCGGAAAGGAGTCGAGGTTCGAGACCGAGAGTGGTGAAAGGCATGGAGAAATTCGGAAGTAGGAAACAGGAATTGCGAGATCGCAGAGGTGGACCCAGTCCAACGGAAAGGTCCCGCTGCGTCAGGATGACACGTACCGGAGGGGCGCGGACTATGCCCCGAAAGCACGGAATAGCAAATGGGTTTCCTAATCACGCACGGATCTCGCCGCCGTGGGGCTGTCTTATCTGCGGACCTGCACCGGGCCCGTCAGCCCTGATCCACGCTATATTTCCCCGGTCCGACGAAAAGAAGAGCGATGAAAACGAGGCAAAGTTCGAGAGCGTGCGAGGCGCCGCCCAAGCCCCCCTTAGTATGGTAATCGAAGACGGCGGCCACCGTCAGGGTCATGATGAGCAGGACGCACGATGGACGGAAGAAGAGCCCGATGACGAGCAAGACGACGCCGATCGATTCGGAGAATGCAGCCATGAATCCCCAGAATACAGGCCAGAAATGGATGCCGACATATTTCAGCGCGCCGCCGACTTCCTTCCAGCGATGCACGCCACCCGCGAGTTTCGGCCAGCCATGGACGTAGATATATTCGCAGCCGAGCGTGGCGCGCAGGAATAGCAGCGCAGCGTCGCGGTAGTTCGAGAGATTCTTCCACATGGGCGCGGACGTTAGTGAGGCGGCCGGGCGGGTCGCGAGTCTAAAACACACCGATCATGCGCAAGGCGGCGACAGCGGCGAAGAGGAGCAGCAGGCCTTCGAAGAGATCTTGCGAGACACGGTGGATGAGCCAGCGGCCGGCGAAAGTGCCGAGCACGATGGCCGGGACGAGAACGAGATTGAAGAGCAGGGTGGAACTGTGGATGAGGCCGAGGTTCCAACTGAATGGGACTTTGAAGGAGTTGAGGATGAAAAACATCCAGGCCCCGGTGCCGACGAGGACAAACTTTGGGGTTTGGGTAGCGAGGAAGTAGAGGGTCGTGATCGGTCCGGCGCCATTGGCCAGCATGGTGGTGACGCCCGCGCTCAGTCCCATGCTCCAGGCGAAACCACGGGTGTGCGGTGCTTTTTCGAAAGCACGCGGGAACCATCGGCGAATGGCCTGAAGCACGACCATGAGCAGGACGATCCAGCCGATGATCGGTCCGAAGATGCGTCCGTCGGTGATTTTGCGCATGAGGAAATAGCCGGCGACGATGCCGATCATCGTGGGTGGGACGAGGCGCCAGACGATGGACCAGCGGGCGTGTTGGTGAAAAGCGATGATGGAGAGGATGTCGCCGCAGATGAGCATGGGCAGGACAACGCCGGTCGATTCGCGCGGACCGAAGAGCTCGGCCATGACCAGGACATTGACGAGCGCCGCGCCGGAAAAGCCGCTCTTGGCGAAACCCACGCAGAAGGCGGAGAAGATCGCGAGGGACCATTGAAGCGGGGTGAAGTGGGGGAGCATTGCCGGGCGGAGATTTTCAGTCTGTCGCGGCGATGGCAAGTGTGTGAAATGACGAATGAGGCACCCCATCCGGCACCCGTGCCCAACGTTCAGTTCCCCTCGACGCGGCCGAGAATGGCGACGGAATTGATGCCGCCGAACCCGAAGGCGTTATTCATGGCCACACGCACCGGTTGTTCACGGCCGATGTTCGGAACGACGTCGATGTCGCAAGCAGGATCGAAGGTGCTGTGATGCAAGGTCGGCGGGATGTAGCCTTCGTGAATGGCCAGCGCGCAGATGGCGGTTTCGATTGCGCCGGTCGCGCCAAGTGGATGAGCGGTGAAGGCTTTCGTGCCGCTGATGGCGAGGCGGGAGGCGTGTTCGCCAAAGACCGCCTTGATCGATTCGCATTCGTTGGCGTCGTTCAGTTGCGTGCCGCTGGCGTGGGCGTTGATGTATTCGACGTTTTCCGGAGCCATCCGGGCGTCGGCCAGGGCTTCGCGCATGCAGGCGATCACGGATTCGCCGCCGGGCAGCGGCGTGGTCATGTGATAGGCCTCGTTGTTGAGGCTGTAGCCGAAAACCTCGGCGTAGATGCGGGCGCCCCGGTTGCGGGCGTGCTCGTATTCCTCGAGGATGATGGAGGCGGCGCCTTCGCCCATGACGAAACCATCGCGCGCGAGATCGAAGGGCTTGCAGGCGAACGGCGGATCGCCGGTCCAACGGCTCATCGTTTTGATGAAATCGAACGCCCCGAAAGTCAACGGACTGAGCGGAGCCTCGGCGCCGCCAGCGACCATGACATCGGCCATGCCGTCACGGATGTAGCGCATGGCCTCGCCGACGGAGATCACACCGCTGGCACAGGAATTGGAATTGGTGGTGCCGGGTCCGCGAAAGCCGCATTCGATGGCGATGTTCGAATGCGCGCTGCCGCCAAAGACCTGGAGGGCCAGCGTCGGGTTGACGCCGCGAGCGCCTTTTTTGAGGAAGTGCTGGTGCTCGTGCTCGGCATTGGCGATGCCGCCGAGCGCAGTGCCGAAGCTCACGCCCACACGGTGGGTCGGGCGTTCGCGCGACCAGGCAAGGCCGGCATCTTCCAAAGCGAGCAATGCACTGGCGACCGAGAATTGGGCGTAGCGGTCGAGACGCTTGAGGCGGTGCGGAGGAAAAAAGCGCGTGGGATCCCAATCGCGAATCTCGCCGCCACAATGCGCCTTGATGTCTGTCGTGTCGAAACAAGTGATGCGCGAGATGCCACTGCGCCCCGCCCGGATGCCCTGCCAGAACGCCTCCCGGCCGGTCCCGATGCAAGTGATCGGCCCGATGCCGGTAATGACGGCGCGCCTCATTGTTCGAGATGCGCTTTGAACGTGGCCAGCGTCTTGTTGGCGACGTTGTGGATGAAAAATCCGCTGATGATCGGCTCGGTCAGCCAGGCCAGCCACGGCACCCGGAATTTCAAGTCGTGGATGATTTCCACGCGCGTGCCGTCACGAGTCGGAGTGAGGATCCAGACGACCTTCATCCCTTTGGTCCACTTCCGCAGGTGGAGGAAATGCAGTTCGAGGGCACGACCGTCGGCCCAGAATTCCGACGTCCAGGAAATGGGGATACCGGAACGGGTCGCGGCCATTCGCACGATGCTGCCTTTTTCGCCGGTGCCGACGGTTCGGACGTAACGGTAGTGCGGAAGCAATTCGGGCCAGCGCGGGAGATCGCTGACGACACTGAAGATCTTCTCGCGCGGGGCGCGAATTTGGATGGAGTTACCAGTATGCAAAGTTGGGGAATGTCGAGAGCGGCAGGCCGGCTGTCGAACGAATTCGGCGGGAGGCTTTTGCGTCGATAGGCGCGGTTCTGAGTAGTGCCTTTCCCCACCCGCAGATACCCCCGCCATGCGAAATGGAATTTCGCTCCTCATCGCGTGCCCAAATAGAGAGACCGTGTGAAAACCCGGAACTGCAGGAGCGGCGAAATTCGGCGAGGGGAATTTTACGCGGCAAAAGGGAAAAGTGAGCGGACCGCGCCCGAAACGATCGTCCGCGGATCGTGGAGGCGACCAA
>DASYAY010000017.1:0-16882 GCA_036501065.1 Chthoniobacter sp.
CCTTTGGCTGGCTTTCCAACTATCGCCGCTTCGCCAAAGATTATGAATATCATCCCGCCAACAGCGAGGCGCTCATCCTCATCGCCGCCTCTCGTTTGATGCTCCGCCGCCTCGCATAGTTATTTTTTAGACGCCCTCTAACAAGCCACCGATCTTTTTCCGTAACTCCCGCTGAATGGTTTCGACACGCAAGTTACCGTTCAAGACTTCGAATCCGAACTCCTTCTGCATCTTCTCAAACTCGCTTTGCAGCAGCCGTTGAAACTTAATGAAACTCGAGAACATATCTCGCGAGAGTCCGAGATCCATGCCGCTCTCCCAATAGTCGAGCGTCGAGTTCTTTTGGAAATTGCGTTCGACGAGACGCGGAGCACTTACCTGAAGATAGAAGACCGCGTCGGGCACCAATGCCGGGCTATAAAGATTGCGCGTCCAGGCGCGGTCGGCGCCGCGCACCAGGTCACGCGCCATGAGCGTATAGATATAACGATCGGCGAGGACGATCAATCCCGCGCGCAAGGCCGGCACGATCTCGTGGACGAGCTGATCAAAAAAATCGGTCGCGTAAAAGAGCGACATCGTGGTGTGGGTGAGGACGTTCCCCTGCTTGGCTTCCTCGAGTTCTTCACTCACGAGATTCGAGCGGCGCAGGCCCATGTGCCGCACGGCGTAACCATTGGCCTCCAGCCATTGGCTGAGCAGGCCGATCTGCGTCGAGCGTCCCGAACCGTCGGTGCCTTCGATGACAAAAAGCCTTCCCGCAAATTTCGGTTCCCGAACCTCCGGCAGATGACGTCCGAAAAAGATCTTCTCTTTCATGGGTTCGTGCGGCGGCGATAAGCGGGCAGGTCGATCTTCTCGCGGATGAGTTCGCGCACCTTGCCCTGCTGGATGTGGATTTCTTCGGTGGCGTCGATCGCGGTAAAGCCGAATTTCTCGCGCATCGATTCGTATTCGGCGAAGACCTTGCCCTGGAAAATGCGGAAGCTTTCGTAGGGATCGGTGCTCCAGCCCATATCCAGGCCGGCTTCATGATACTTGAGCGCCGGCCGGCCTTCGAGAATGCGGCTCAGCGAACACTCCAGCGGCACCCGGAAATAGAAGGTGATATCGGGCAGCACCGCGAAGCTGTAGAGCTGCTCCACCCAATCGCGATCCACTCCGCGCACCGCATCGCGAGCCAGCGCGGTAAAGATATAGCGGTCGCAGAGCACGAGATAGCCAGCGCGCAGCAGCGGCAGAATCTGCCGTTCGTAACGGTCGGCAAAGTCGGTGGCGTGGATGAGTGAAAAAGTCGTCGGGGTGAGAAGCTGGCGCTTTTTGCCTTTCGTCGTGGACTTCTTGACCAAAATCGAAGAATTCCACTCCGTAAAAAAGACGCGGTAGCCTTCGAGTTCCAGCCAGCGTTTGACGAGATAGATTTGGGTGGATTTGCCCGAACCATCCAGGCCCTCGACAGCGAGGAGTTTTCCGGAATAGTTGCGTTTTGGGGATACCACAGAATGCGATATCCGGGAAATTGCGGCAAAATGCAATCGAAAAGGTCCGGGCCGGATGGGCATATAATGATTTAAATACCTTATTATGAACTATTTATGAGCAATGAAGCACTCGTAGCCCTGGCTCGGTCGGTGCGGGAAAAGGCTTACGCCCCCTACTCCCATTTCCCGGTGGGCGCGGCGATTCGCACCCGGAGCGGCCGCGTCTATTGCGGCTGCAACGTGGAGAATCTTTCCTTTGGGCTGACCATCTGTGCGGAACGCGCTGCGGTATTCGCGGCGGTGGCGGCTGGCGAAAAAGAGTTTGAAGCGATCGCCGTAGTCGCCGACTCGTTACAACCGGTGACGCCTTGCGGCGCCTGTCGCCAGGTGCTCGCGGAATTTTCCGGCAACCTGCTAATTTGCTCGGAGAATCTTCAGGGGCAGCGATATGAGACGACGATTGCGGAGTTGTTACCGCGAGCGAAAGAAGGGATACTTGGGACGTAGAGGGGGCGGAGGGAACATTCCACATCCAATGGGCTCCGCGCCGTGGGGTCTGTTCTGGGGCGATAGCGTCCATTTGCTCCATCTTGCGATATGAAAAAACGAGTTACCCATATCAACCCCCTCCAGCTCGGCAAAACGCTGGGCGGCGTCTATTTTGCGTTATCCCTGATCGTGATGCCGATCATCGCGGTCGCGATGGTGCTGTCTCACAGCATCGGAATGTTGGAGGGGTTGTTCCTGGCGATTGGTGGGCCGATTATCTACGGGATCTTGGGAATGATCGTCTGGGCGATTATGGGCGCGATCTATAACTTGCTGGCCCGCTGGACGGGTGGGATCGAGGTTACGGTAGAGGACGTGCCGCCCGCCATTTAGCGGCGCGCCGTATCGAGGGGGTTGCGGGGAGTGTAACGTTGTCGAGACGCTAAAGCACGTTACAGTTCGCGCCCTTATATATAAGGGCGCGTAACGTGCAGCGCGATCGCGATGCAGCGCCGCGAAATAACGTTCCTGTAACGTGCAGCGTGGTTTGCTCCCCCAAGACGACCGCTGCCCAAGCGGCCTTTCTTTTTCGTGGATTTGATGTATTGCGTGGACCCCGCGTGGTGCATTTCCACGCCCCATTGTTCCACGTGGAACACTTCATGTTCGTTTATCCAAAAATCTATGATGTCATTGTGATCGGTGCCGGCCATGCTGGCATCGAGGCGGCCATGGCCGCTTCGCGCCTCGGGTGCGAGACTCTGATGCTCACCCAGAACCTGGACTCGGTCGGGCAGATGTCCTGCAACCCGGCGATTGGCGGTCAGGCCAAAGGCCAGATGGTTCGGGAGATCGATGCGCTCGGTGGGGTCATGGGGCTGAATACCGACGCCACCAGCATCCAGTTCCGGATGCTGAATTCGACCAAGGGACCGAGTGTCCGCTCCCCTCGCGCCCAATGCGACAAGAAGGCCTATCAGTTCCGGGCCAAGGCAATCCTTGAGCGCCAGGAACGGCTGGATCTTAAGCAGGGCAACGTCACCAAAATCCTCACTGAGGATGGCCGGGTATCTGGCATCGAGACCAATCTCGGGCTGCGGGTTCTCGGCAGAGCGGTGGTCGTGACCACGGGGACTTTCATGCGCGGACTCCTCCACGTCGGCCTGCAAAATCAAAGCGGCGGTCGGATGGGCGACAGCTTCTCCACCTTGAGCGATTCTTTGCGTGAGCTGGGTTTCGAGGTCGGAAGGTTCAAGACTGGAACGCCTTGCCGGCTCAATGGCCGCACCATCGATTTCTCCAAATGCGAACGGCAGGACGGCGACGAGCCGCCGGTTCCCTTTTCCTATCTACCGGAAACGCTCACCCAATCCCGGGATGACATCTTCACCCTCAATCATTGGGACCAAGGAATGTTCCACGTGGAACAATTGCCCTGCTGGATCACCTCCACGAACAGCGTCACCCACGATCTGATCCGCGGAAACTTGGACAAGTCCCCCCTTTACGCCGGGCGGATCGAAGGGGTCGGCCCACGCTACTGTCCCTCCATTGAAGATAAGGTGGTGCGCTTCGCCGAAAAGAAGTCGCACCAAGTCTTCCTCGAGCCCGAGGGACGCCATACCGAGGAATATTACGTCAACGGCGTCTCAACCAGCCTCCCTATGGAGGTGCAATACGCCTTCATCCGCAGCATCCCGGGCCTCGGACAGGCTGAGATCATGCGGCCTGGGTATGCCGTCGAATACGACTTCTGCCCGCCCACCCAGCTTTATCCCACGCTCGAGACCAAACACGTCCCCCATCTCTACTTCGCCGGGCAGATCAACGGGACCTCCGGCTACGAAGAAGCCGGAGCTCAGGGCCTGATGGCCGGCGCCAATGCCGCGCTCAAGCTCTTGGGAAAACCCGAACTCGTTCTCAGCCGAGCGGATGCTTATATTGGCGTGCTGATCGATGATTTGGTGACCAAGGGAACTCCGGAGCCGTACCGGATGTTCACCAGCCGGGCCGAACACCGGCTGCATCTTCGCCAGGACAACGCCGATCTGCGCCTGACGCCCATCGCCCATCGCGGTGGGCTCGTAGCCGGCCTGCGCTGGGACAAGTTTCAAGCAAAGCAAGAGAAGCTCGGACAATTGCGCGACTACGTCCATTCTACCAATTACGAAGGAACCCGGATCGCCCAATGGCTCCGCCGGCCCCAGGAGAATCACACCCACCTGCCGGAGGCCCTCCTC
The DNA here is from genome assembly GCA_036501065.1 of Chthoniobacter sp. Taxonomy (GTDB): domain Bacteria; phylum Verrucomicrobiota; class Verrucomicrobiia; order Chthoniobacterales; family Chthoniobacteraceae; genus Chthoniobacter. The sequence continues at coordinate 4,211 of DASYAY010000017.1, forward strand.
CAACCCTTTGCCGACGACCTCTGGGACGCCGTGGAGATCGAATTGAAATATGCCGGTTACATTGTCCGGCAGGAAGCCGCCATCGAAAAGCTCCGCCGCAGCGAGGAGAAGCTGCTACCCGCTTCCTTGGACTATCAGGCCATCTCCGGGCTAAGAGCTGAAACCCGGCAAAAGCTTTCCGCCATTCGCCCAGCTACCTTCGGCCAAGCCGCTCGCATCAGCGGAGTCACGCCAGCCGACTTGGCGCTGCTCTCGATCTATTTGGAAAAATAGCACCCGACAGTTGACCCGGGAATTCTAGTACACGACGGAAAGGGACCACGGGTTACACGGATTACACGGATTTGTGCAAAACCACCCCCGATGGGTTGCCTCGCAAGTGAATGCTGTACCGGAATCTTGGGGCGCGCACACTTCGAAAATCCGTGCAATCCGTGGTCCAAAACCTCTGTTGAATCAGTGGCACCGCCCGGCATCACACCGCAAAAACCGACAGTTCGGGTCAAGATTTAACACGCTGGTCACATGGTGGTCACGTGAACGCCATTTTAAGGTGCGAGGTTGCGCCCATCGCGAGCTCCCCGTTCGCGTCACTTCGGTTGCCGTTCACGAAATGAACATGCCTTCCAAATCCCCGTCGGCGCATGCTCCCCGTGCTGCCTCGTACGCCCTTCGACTCGCTCGCGATGCCGCCGATATCGAAGCGGCCCAGCGACTGCGTTTCGAAGTCTTCAACCTCGAACTCAATGAAGGTCTCGACGCTGCCTACCTCAGCGGCCGCGATGCCGATCATTTCGACGAGTGCTGTGATCATCTCCTCGTCGAAGACAGCCGGACCGGAGTGGTGGTCGGCACCTACCGGCTGCAAACCGGCCAGCTCGCTGCAGCCAACCATGGCTATTACAGCGCCCAGGAGTTTGACTTCGAACCCTTCGAACCGATCCGCTGTGAGACCGTCGAACTCGGCCGCGCCTGTGTCCATAAAGACCATCGCAAGCTGGCGGTCTTGAATCTCCTCTGGCGAGGAATCGCCGTCTATGCGGTGGAGCGCAAAGCCCGTTACCTCATCGGTTGCAGCTCCCTTGCCTCCCAGGATATCAGCGCCGGCGCCGCGATGTACGAGACGCTATGCGCCGAGTATCTCGTCGACGACCGCTTTCGCACCGAACCTATTGGTGACTATCGAATGCCCGTCGAGCCTCCGACCTCCGAAGCGCTTTCGGTGCCGAAGCTTCTCCGGGCCTATCTTTCCATCGGCGCAAAGATTTGTGGGCCGCCGGCACTTGATCGCGAATTCAAGACCATCGACTTTCTCACTCTGCTGGATCTGCGCCAATTGCCCGACGCCGTCCGCAACCACTTCCTCGGCTGAAATGAGAGCTCTACGAATTCTCCGTGCGAACGGTCGCGCACTGTCGTTCATCGTCTACATCTCGTGCGCCATCCTTAACCAATTGATCCTCCTTGCGCTGAGCCGCAAGGCGCGCACCCGTCGCGCTCGTGCTGAATGGCTGCAGCGTGTCGCGATCCGTTGCGCACAGATTCTCCATTTGCAGATCAGCCAGTATGGTCCGCTGCCCACCAGCGGCCTGCTCGTCTCCAACCATCTCGGCTACGTCGACATCATCCTGCTAGCGGCGCAGCGGGCCTGCCTCTTCGTCTCCAAGCGCGAAGTCCGCGACTGGCCAATCTTCGGCCATTGCGCCCAACTCGGCGGCACCATCTTTGTCGATCGCAGACATCGGGGCGATGTTTCTGCCGTCGTCGAGCAGATGCGCGCCGCGTTGGACGATGGTGTGCTGGTAGTCCTCTTTCCCGAAGGCACCAGCTCCGGCGGAGCCAGCGTCCTGCCATTCAAGAGTTCGCTTCTCGAGCCTGCCCACCATCTCGGTTACCCCGTCACGGCCGCGGCAATCAGCTACGCTTTGGATGAAGGCTCCGCAGCCAACGAAATCTGTTACTGGCGGGACATGACGCTCGTGCCCCATCTTCTGAACGTCTGGAGTAAGCCGCTGATATATAGCCACTTGCGGTGCGGCATTTCCCGTCCACGCAGAGGCGACCGCAAATCGTTGGCCCGCGAGTTGCACGACGAAGTCGCCGCCTTGCACGCGGCCTCAGCTCGCGAACTCAGCCTGCACCCGCCGCAGCCCGTCCAAAAGCCGTCCCCAATCCGCAGACGCCGTTTCCCAGCCGCTGCTAAACCGCAGCGCTCGTGAGGCCGCTTCCGGGCTGACCGCCATGGCCGCGAGGACGTGCGAGGTTTGCTCCTTGCCGCTGGCGCAGGCCGAGCCGGTGGAGACCGCGAAACCGAGCTTGTCCACTTTCACGACCCAGCGCTGACGGCAGTCGGGCAATTCCGGCATGATCGCCGCGGTAGTATTCCAGAGCCGGTCCGCTTTCGCTCCCAGGATCTCCGCGCCCGGGAGCGATGCCGGCAATTCCCTTTCAAATTCCTCGCGCCACCTCGTTCGCTCCGCCACAAAGTCCGCGTTTAGCATCGCTTCGCGCTCTTCCAAAGCGGCCGCCATCGCCAGGACCCCAGCGACATTTTCCGTTCCCGCTCGACGCCCCTCCTCCTGCGGGCCTCCCACGATCAGCGAGCGGAATTTCGCCGGCACCTTGAGAAAGCCGACGCCCTGGGGTCCGCCGAATTTGTGGGCGCAGCCGCTGACAAAATCGCAGGCGCCCAGACCTCGCACCGGCAGCTTCCCGATCCACTGCGCGGCATCGCAAAAAAACGGCACCCCCTGTTCGCGGCACAAGGCCAGCACTTCCCGCCATGGTTGCAGGACACCGGTTTCATTGTTCGCCGCCATCACCGCAACCAGCCCGGGAGTGCTGGTTTTAAGCGCCTTCGCGAGCCACTCCAAATCCACCACCCCTTCGCGTGTCACGGGAATCTGGCGCTGTCGTTTGCCAAAATAGCGCTCCGCGGAAGCGAGCACGCAGGGATGCTCGATCGCTGAAAACCAAATCTCGTTCGTGCCCACTGCGGCCGCGCTTTGCACAGCCGCGTTATTCGCCTCCGTCGCCCCCGAAGTCCAAATGATCTCCGCCGCTTCGCATTGCAACCAGCCCGCAATCTTTTCCCGCGCTTGGGTCAGAGCCGCTTCCGCCCGCGCTCCGAGCCGGTGCGGACTGGACGGATTTCCGATATACCGTTCCGTCGCCTCCAGCCACGCCTGTCGCGCGATGGGCGATAACGGATGAGTGGCGTTGTGATCGAAGTAGAGCATCGGCGACTGCGCCGGAACATCCCAGCGGCTTCGCCGCAACATCCAACATCCAACGCCCAACATCCAACATCCAATTGTGTTTGCGCTACGACCACGTCCGGTAATTGCGGGAGCCGTTACTCGCTCCGGCTGTCGACGTTCGGCGACAGCTTCGACACCAGAATTTAACCTAACCTTTCCCCGCTAGATGCTCTTTCTCTTGAAAGGACAATAAGCTAAATATGCGAGTATCCCGTTGTACATTTGCTTTGCTAATTTTAGCCGGCGTTTTTCTGGCTGGACGTAGGGCTGACGCCGCATTGCCGAACCTGTTCATTAGCGACGGCGATAATGTGGATCTTTTCAACGGCACCAGCCTGAACACCAGTTTCATCACCTCGATGGATCAGGCGAGCGGTCTGGCCTTCGGGCCGAACGGGACTCTGTATGCCGCCAGCCTCGACGACGCCCAGGTTTACAGTTTCAATCCGACAACTGGAGGCACGCCGGGAACCCCCTTCGTCACATTCTTCGGCTCGAATGATCCTCGAAGTGTCCAGGGGCCCGACGGCATGATCTGGGGGCCCGACGGCAATCTTTATATCGCCGACGTCACCGCGAGCAACGTTCACCTTTTCAGCAATACTGGCGCCTCCGTAGCAAGCATTGGCGGGACCATCCTGGGCCAGCCGGTCAATGTCGCCTTCAATCATTCCGGCCAGTTATTCGCCGTGGATAACAACGGCGTGGAGCAATACAATGGAAGCGAGTTCGTCTCTTATATTCCAAGTGTTTCCGCCTTCGGCTCCTATACGCTCAACGTTCCAGGCGCCGTGGCCTTTTCCTCCGCGGGCGACGCCTATGTGCTCGACAACTCCGGCGCCTCCGCCGCGATCCTGAAGTTTACCGGAACGACCTACGATGGTCAGATCGTTGATCTGAATGCCGACAACTTTGCCCCTTCCGACATGATCGTCGGACCGGATGGCAAGCTCTACGTTTCCGGAATTGATGACAACACTTCCGAGGGCGAAGTGCTCGATTTCAATTTGGATGGCACTGGCGAATCCGTCTATGTCTCTGGGCTGAATAATCCCACTTACATGGCCTTCGCCGCCCCGGAGCCATCAGCCAGCTTGCTCGCTTTTGCCGGCCTCGGACTCGTCGGCCTATGCCGTTCCCGACGGCGCGCCACCTGACCAACTCTCCGAGTTACCGCTGCGGCTGGAAGCCTCGCACGGTAGCAAATCTACGGCACAGCGATATTGGATGTTGGATGTTGGATGTTGGACGTTGGATGTTGGATGTTTCCCTCCTCCTCCAGTGCCCGACTCCTCTTTCTACAAACGCGCCACGTTCGTCACCCATCTTCCCACGGACTGCCTCTACAGCCCGTCGCACTTCTGGCTGCGCGAAATGGAACCCGGTCGCTGGCGGGTGGGATTCACCAAATTCGCCACCCGTATGCTCGGCGAAATGGTCGAGGTGCAATGGGAAAAGACCGACGGCGCTCCGGTGAATGGTGGGGAAATCATCGGCTCCATCGAGGGATTCAAGGCGATCAGCGACATCTACTGTGTGGCCGCGGGCGCGTTCGCCGGCGGCAATCCGGCGCTCCGCCAAGACATCGAACTAGTGAGCCGGGAACCTTACGCCGGCGGCTGGCTCTACGAAATTCGCGGGACGCCCGATGCCAAATGCATCGACCTCGGCGCTTACCGCTCTCTGCTCGACACCACCATCGACCGCATCCTGGAGAAGCAGCAGTCGGACGAAAACGCCTGATCTTCATCGAGCGCGCGGTGGTCCGTACGCCGCAGGACATGCGCTGAGCCCATCAAATCGGCCGGCTCTCTTTCCTGACTGGGGAACAAAGAATTTTCGGGTTCGGCGATTCAGGCTAGTATTGACTGTCGCCTGCATGAGCCAAAACCCGCCGACCATCCTTTACTGCCACTGCCAGTACGCCCAGATCGTGCCGAAGGAAGTGAAGGAAGCTGTCCTGAAAAAACTCTGCGAATCCGGGGTCGCATTCGAGGCGGTGGCCGACCTCTGCGAAATGGCCGCACGCCGCGACCCGGCTCTGCCCCGGCTCGCCGGCGGCGGCCCGCTCAAGGTGGCCGCCTGTTTTCCCAGAGCCGTGAAGTGGCTCTTTCATCAGGCCAACGCTCCCCTGGCGCTCGATGCTACGGAGGTGCTGAACATGCGCACGCAACCCGCGGAAGACATCATCGCCCATTTGCTCTCCTCGGAAATCCAGCCGAATTTGCCCGCGGGGAAATCCACGGCGGCCGACGCCCCGTCCCCGAATCCCAGCCCTACCAACCTCATTTCATCGCCTGTCTAACGCCATGGACGAATGGAAATTTCAGATCATCGTCACCCGGGAACCTGACGGGTTTCACTCGCATTGCGAAGAACTCGACCTTACCAGCTACGGCAAGACGCTGGAGGATGCCGTTGCCGATCTCAAGGACGCCATCGAGTTTTACCTCGAGACTGCGTCGCGCGACGAAATCGAACGCTTGAAGAAGAAACTGGACCGGAAGAACGGTCGGAACATTCATCACCGTCGTTTCGACACATAAGCCTCGCGGGACGGAATGATTGATCTGCTAATGCTCCGTCGGGTCTGCGATTGATTCCTACTGAACGGGCGTCGCACCCGTGCCGCCGCTTGCACCTGCGACCCGCCTGTATCATTCTAGAAATCCATGTCCCTCGCTCCCGCCCTCCGCATCGTCCTCTATGAAGGTAATGGCGCGCAGGCGCTGGGAGCGGAAGATCGCTTTGCCACGCTCAGTTCGCTGCTCTCCCGCGGCTACTCGGTGACCAGTGCCAGCGGCGAACGCGCCGTGGCGCCGGCGGATTCTTCACCTGCCGTGGTGCTGGGACGTTTCGCCGGTGCGACTCCGGCGGTCGAAGGTGCAAAGACCCACGACATTACCGCTCTCAATACGACGCAGATCGCCGACCTCGTCGAGACCGCGCGCGCCGAGGCCAATGCGCCCAAGCACGGCGAATGGAAGCCGTGGTTTCCGGTGATCGATTACGACCGCTGCACCAACTGCATGCAGTGCCTCAGCTTTTGCCTCTTCGGGGTCTACGGCGTGGATGGGGAAAAACGCATCCAGGTGCAGAACAACGACCATTGCAAAACCAATTGTCCCGCCTGCTCTCGCGTCTGCCCCGAGGCCGCGATCATGTTTCCGAAATACAAGGCGGGCCCGATCAATGGCGACGTGGTGAGCGACGCCGACCTCGCGAAGGAAAAGATGAAAGTGGACATCAGCGCGCTCCTTGGCGGCGATGTCTACTCCATGCTCCGCCTGCGCAGCGAAAAGGCGAAGAGCCGTTTCAGCAAGGAACGCGACTCCGACAAAGCCCTCGCCGAACGGCAGAAGTGCCTCGTCAAACTCGCCAGTATGGGAGACATCCCGCCCGAGGTACTCATGTCACTCCCATCCCCCGAGGAAATTGCCCGCCGGGCCGAGGAAGCCGCGGCGAAAGCGCAAGCGGCACTGGCGGCGCAGAAAGCGTAGCCGGCAACGCAGATCACGAATCCGCTCGCGTAACCTGGAGGATTTTCAAGTGCCGATCCGCGGCATCCTCCCAATACAAGATGGCGAAACCAGCATAGGGATGCACGTCGAGCGACCGCTACTTTTCGTCACGTTCTGAGTAATCGACAAAGCGATGAGGATTGTCGGCGATTTCACGAAAGCGCTTCCAAAGCGCCTTCTGCTCTCGAACCGGAAGCGTTTCAGCGAAATCGAATACTTCGATGGCGATCAGCAGCCGATAACTCATTCATCCGCGGATAATCCAAGCTGCCGACCGAATTCTTCTGATGTAAGCCAACGTTCTGGAGATTGGTCATCGATCCTGTCCGCCATCTTCCGGGCGAACGCGGGATCATCTTGACGAAGCCGAAGAGTGACAACCAACGCTTGTAGCTTGCGCAGTTGGGCGTCATCCCAAGTTCCAATCTCGTGTTCAATGGCTTCGAAGCTCACCGGCACACACTAGCCTCCAGAAGCTGCGGAAGCAAGCCTTGCGCCCACTACTCGTCGACCGAAGCTCGCATTTCCCACTCACGAGTCGAGCGCCCCGAGGGTTATCCACTCACCATGCATTCCCTCCGGTTCGCTTTCGTCTTCGCCATTGCCGCCCTCCTCGCGGCGATCGTCCCATCCGCCCGCGCGGAGAATAAGCTCCCGAATTTCGTCATCATCATGACGGACGACCAGGGCTATGCCGATGTCGGCGTCTTCGGCGCCAAGGGGTTCACCACGCCGAACCTTGATCGCATGGCACATGAGGGGCGGCGCTTCACGGATTTTCATGCTGCGCAGCCGGTCTGCTCGGCTTCCCGCACCGGGCTGCTCACGGGTTGCTATCCGAATCGCATCGGCATCAATGGCGCCCTCGGACCCGCTTCGAAAACCGGGATCAGCGATAGCGAGGTGACCCTCGGACAACTCGTCAAACAGAAGGGTTACGCCACTGCGATCTACGGCAAGTGGCACCTCGGTGATCGCCCGCAGTTTCTCCCCACGCGCCACGGCTTCGATGAGTATTTCGGCATCCCGTACTCGAACGACATGTGGCCGAATCATCCGGAGGCGCAGCAGGGCAAATATCCGCCGTTGCCCATTTACGAAAACGAGACGCCGACGAAAGTCGGTCTGACGCACGCCGACCAGGAACAACTCACCACGTGGTATGCGGAGCACGCGGTCAGCTTCATCGAGCGACACAAGGACCAGCCGTTTCTCCTCTACGTCGCGCCGAACATGCCGCACGTCCCGTTGCACGTGAGCGACAAGTTTCGCGGCAAATCAGCACGCGGCCTCTACGGCGACGTCATCGAGGAAATCGATTGGGCCGTCGGCGAAATCCTCGCGGCCGTCAAGAAAAACGGCCTCGATGACCGCACCATGGTCTTGTTCACCTCCGACAATGGCCCGTGGCTCAGCTACGGCAACCACGCCGGCTCCGCCGAACCGCTGCGCGAAGGCAAGGGGACCACGTTCGATGGCGGCCACCGCGAACCGTTCATCGTCCGCTGGCCGGGGAAAATCCCGGCTGACACCGTCTGCCCCGACGTCGCCATGAGCATCGATATCTTCCCGACCATCGCCAAGCTCATCGGCGCCAAGTTGCCCGATCACAAAATCGACGGCCTCGACATCTGGCCGATGTTTGCCGGCACACCCGGTTTCAAGAATCCGCACGAGGCCTACTACTTCTATTACGACGTCAACGCGCTGCAGGCAGTGCGCAGCGGCGATTGGAAGCTCTTCTTCCCGCACATCTCGCGCACGATGAAAGGCCAGACGCCCGGCCATGATGGTATCCCCGGCAAATACGCCCCGCTCCCCGTCGGCCACGAACTCTACAATCTCGGTGACGACATCGGCGAAACGAAGGACGTCGCCGCCGAAAACCCGGATGTCGTCAAACGCCTCGAAGCCCTCGCCGAGAAAGCCCGCGAAGACATGGGCGACTCGCTCACCCATCGGGTCGGCACAGGCGACCGCGAACCCGGCCGCTGGACTCCGCCCGCCCAGTAGCCCGAGAGTTTCATCCGCCCCTTTCTCCCATGAACATCCGCTTCTTCCTTTTCACGCTCTTACTCCTCGCCGGCGTCTCCCAAATCTCCCTCGCCGCCGACCCAGCGGCCACCGATCACAAACTCCGCGTCATCCTCGTGGGCGACTCCACAGTCGCCGAGAAGAGCGGTTGGGGCACGGCTTTCATCAAGCGGCTTTCCCCGGATACCGAGGGTATCAACGCGGCGCGTGGCGGCCAGAGCTCGAAGAGTTTCCTCGACCAGGGCTATTGGAAAAAGGTGCTCGATCAAAAGCCGGACTGGGTGCTCATCCAGTTCGGTCACAACGATCAGCCCGGCAAAGGACCCAATCGGGAAACCGATCCGGAAACGACCTATCGCGCCAATCTCATCCGCTTCGTCGATGAAGCCCGTGCTGCGGGGGTTAAGCCCGTGCTGGTCACCTCGATGGTCCGCCGCACCTTCCAGCCCGACAAAAAGCATCTCCGCGTCGACCTCGAACCCTATGTCGCGGCCATGAAAAAGGTCGCCGAAGAAAAGCAGGTGCCGCTGGTCGATCTTCACGAACGCAGCCGCGAATTGGTGGAAAAACTCGGGCCTGAGGGCGTGATCGAAATGGAACCCCCAAACGCGGCAAAACCCGGGATGTATGACGGCACCCATCTCAACGAGCGTGGCGGAGAAATGATCGCCCCGCTGGTCATCGACGAATTGCACAAAGTCGCTCCCGAACTCGCCGCCCATCTCAACGCCAATCATTAATTCCCAGCACCGATGAGCCCCAAGTTTTTCTCTGCTTGTCTCGCCCTGGCACTCGCTGCCAGCACATCGTTCGCCGCGCCCGCCCTCGCCAAGGATCGCACCGTCATTCTCATCACCATCGACGGCTTTCCCGCCTGGCTCTGGCACGATCCCCATCTGCCCGTGCCCACACTCCATCGATTGGCCGCGGAAGGCGCCGCAGCCGACAGCATGGAAGTCGTCAATCCGTCGATCACCTGGATCTGCCACACCACGCTGGTCACCGGTGTCGGGCCGATCAAGCACGGCGTTTTGTTCAATGGCCTCCTCGTCCGCCAGGGCCCCACGCTTCAGCCGATCATCGAACCCTGGCACGACAAATCCGAGCTGGTGCGCGTGCCGACGATTTACGATATCGCGCATCAGGCCGGCCTGACGACGGGACAGGTCGATTGGGTCGCCATCCTCAATTCCGGTACGATTGATCACGAGTTCCTCGAGGTTCCCAAGCCCACCGGCGCGACCGAACGCGAGCTCGTCGCCGATGGGACCCTCACCGAGGGCGACATCCGCAATTTCTTCCACGGCACCAGCCCCGCCTGGCGCGACATGATGTACAACCGCGCGGCCATCCACATCCTCAAGACGCACAAGCCGAATCTCATGCTCATGCATTATTTGAACACAGACGCGCTCAATCACATGGATGGTCCTGGCAGCATGGCCAGCTACGCCGGCTATGCCCTCGTCGACTACCAAATCCGCGACCTGCTCGCCAGCCTGGACGCCGCGGGGCTCAAGGACAAAACGACCGTCATCATCACCACCGACCACGGTTTCAAGAAGGTCAAGACGGGCATCTGGCCGAATGTCGCGCTCAAGAAAGCCGGGCTCATCGTGGCGCAAGGCAATGCGGTGAAGAGCTGCGACGCCTATGTCGTCGTCGAAGGCGGCCTCGCCTTTGCCTACGTCACCGATCCGGCGAAACGCGAGACCGTCCTGCCGAAATTACGCGAAATCTGTGCGGGCCTGGAAGGCGTGGACAAAGTCATCGACGGCGCCGATGCCCATAGCATCGACATCCCCACGCCCGCGGAAAACCAGGGCACGGGCGATCTCATCCTCCTGGCCAAACCCGGGTACGCCTTCCAGGCGAAACTCGACGGCGACGCCACCAACGGCGACCCGAAGAATTACTACGGCACCCACGGCTACCTGGCCAGCGACCCCGAGCTCGACGGTGTCTTCCTCGCCTGGGGCTACGGCATCAAGCCGGGAACCAAACTGGGCAAGATCCAAAACCGCGACGTCGCCCCAACCATCGCCCAACTCCTCGGCCTGCCACTGCCCAACGTCGAGGGCCGGGTCCTTACCGAAATGCTTAACCCCGCGCCCTAAGCGACTCGCGCGCAACCGTTCGCCGCGGCCATGGTTTCACCCACACCATGAAAGCCGCCTCCCCCCACGCGCTCGCTCGCTTCCTCGTAGCACTCTCATTTCTCTCGCTACTATTCCTCCCATCACCGGCGAGCGCCGCCGCCGCTGACACCACCAAGCCCAACGTCCTCTTCATCGTCGTCGACGATTTGCGCGATTGGGTCGGCTATCTCCACAAGAATCCCCAGACCAAAACGCCGAACATCGACCGTCTCGCCGCGCGTGGCCTGTCATTCACGCATAGCTATTGCGCGGCGCCGGTCTGCAACCCCTCGCGCGCGTCGCTCATGAGCGGCCTGCGCCCGTTCACCACCGGCGTCTACGAAAACACCAACGACTGGCGCACGGTCATCCCAGAGGATCTCACCCTCACGCATGCCTTCCGCCAGGCTGGGTATTACGTCTGCGGGGCCGGCAAGATCTACCACGAGGCATTCCCTCGCCGGAGCGAATGGGACGATTATCTCGCCAACGAAGGCGTGCGCGGCGCGGAAACCGATGCCCAAAACATGGGCACCGACGGCATTCGTTTCGCCCCGCTCGATTGCGCGGACAACGAACTCGCCGACTGGAAGATCACCGACTACGCCATCAACGAGCTCGGGAAAAAGCATGACAAGCCGCTCTTCCTCGCCTGCGGCCTGCACAAGCCGCACATGCCCTGGAACGTCCCGCGCAAGTACTACGACATGTTCCCGGTCGACCAAATCGAACTGCCGCCGAACAGCGCGAGCGAACTCGATAACATCCCGCCCGCCGGCATCAAGATGGCCAAGCCGTGGGGCGATCACGCCGCCATCCTCAAGGCCGGCCTATGGAAAAACGCCATCCAGGGCTACCTCGCCGCGACCGCTTATACCGACATGAACATCGGGCGCCTCATGGAAGCCTTCGACAAGAGCGCCTATCGCGACAATACCATCATCGTCTTTTGGTGCGACAACGGCTGGCACCTCGGAGAGAAACAGCACTGGAGGAAATTCGCCCTCTGGGAGGAAGCCACCCATTGCCCGCTCATCTGGATCGTCCCGGGTCTCACCAAAGCGGGCGGCAGTTGTCAGCGCAGCGTCGATTTCATGACCGTTTTCCCCACGCTTTGCGACGTCGCCGGCATCCCGACGCCATCGCACGTCCAGGGCAAAAGCATCCGCTCTCTGCTCGCCGATCCGAAAGCGGCTTGGGACCAGCCCGCAGTCACGACCTATCAATTCAACAACCACGCCGTTCGTACCGAAGACTGGCGTTACATCCGCTACGCCAATGGCGACGAGGAACTTTACCACGATTCCGAGGACCCCAACGAATGGTCCAATCTCGCGATGAAACCGGAGTTCGCCGCCAAGAAAGCCGAACTCGCCAAGTATCTCCCGACCGAAAATCATCCCGACATCGGCGGCGCCAAAGAGGGCAAGAAAAAGAAGAACGAATAGCGACGCTGGCGGGGTTCAAGCGACCCGCGTGAAAGGTGGATCGCATGGACAATTGCGCGGCCTGCCTCCAAGCGAAGAAAATGGACCACGGATTACACGGATTACACAGATTAAAGCCTTCACTGCGAAATCATACCATCTTTCATAAATAACGTGACATATGTGAGGGAGGCTGGCAAAAGAGAGCGATGGCTGGAGTAAAACTCAAATTAGGCGTGCCTGAAGTTGCCGCGTGTATTGACCAGAGACATGCACGGGAGCGCGACGGATG
>DASYAY010000018.1:0-24756 GCA_036501065.1 Chthoniobacter sp.
CTGCGATTCCCAGGCCGCGATACCGGGGCGCCGCTGCCAGCTTGAGACGCTAAAGCGGGGCCTTCGCAAGATCGCGGATGGCGGGTGCCGCCCTGTAGGGGAAGCTGTTGGCTTCCCGGTAATGGTATTCGTATACATCTAGTTGCCAGCGACTTATGGCATATACCATGGGCGCCATTGGCGACAGTTCGCTGATTTCCCCGACGCTTCGATGGGCGGTTTCCGCCGGCAAATCTACAGGATTCCCCCGGGTTCCCAATGGCATGAGCGGTGCTAAATCAAAGCTGCCATGAAATCTCACCGTTGGATCCACCTCTTCGCGATGTTCGCCGCGTTCTGCCTCAGCCGGCTGCCGGCTGCCGCCGCTCCGCAAATCATCATCAGCATTCCCGACCAGCGTTTGGTGATCATGGAGAATGGGGTGCTGATTGGCCATTTCCCGGTTTCCACCTCGAAGTTTGGCCTCGGTGATCAACCCTCCAGCTATGCCACTCCGCTGGGCGCGCTCGAAGTCGCGGGTAAAGTCGGCGAGGGCGCACCCTTGGGTGCCGTCTTCAAGAGCCAGCATTTCACCGGCGAAATCCTGCCGCCCAACGCGCCGGGCCGGGACCCCATCGTGACCCGCATCCTCCACCTGCGCGGGCTGGACGCCGGCAATTCCCGGGCCTTCGAGCGCGGCATCTACATTCATGGGACCCCCGAGGAATCCAAGATCGGCCATCCGGCGAGCTACGGCTGCATCCGCATGCGTTCCCGCGATGTCGTCACCGTCTTTGACGCGGCACCTGTCGGCACGAAGATTGAAATCGTCGACGTTCCGCTGCGTCGAGCCCTGGCGGAATACGCTTCGCAGCACCTGGCTTCCGGCCGGCGCGTCGCGGCGAATTAAACGGGTCTCTGGATGCCGCAGGGACAGCAAGATATTGGAGCATCCAACCGCCGGCGAATTGGGGCCTATCGACTCCCGATTACCGGCCGCCTTTTGCCGGCTCGTTTCGGAATTTAATACGAGAGCGTATTGATTACCGTAATTTTTGGAAAAGGGACGGGCGCGCAACCGGCTGGAAAAATCATCGCTCCCGGTTCAGACCGGCTGGGAATCATTTTGGAATGAGCATTGCCGGGCCGGATGGGGCGCAAAGCTTGATGGGAACGGCTTTGGAAAGCGGGCCGATTGCTGTCAACTGTCGACAGGCTTTTCACAGCACTTTATTTTTCTCCCTTTTAGGCTAATTTTCTTGGCACCCACTACCGATTGTGGTTTGATCATAACCCTTGCCCTACATAATGTGGTTATTGGCGATAATTCGCCCGGTTTTCACAGGTTGTGGGCACCCCCCAAGGAGTTGTTCACCACTCATTCACAAAAATTCGCGTATCTTCATCATGAAATTGAAATCGACCCGCCGCACGACCAGCCGCGTGACCGTCGCCGACACCCGTCGGCGCCCGCAGGAGGGACTGAAGTTTGCTCGCGTCTTCAGTCAAAAAGCCGTCTCCCCGTTTGATGAACTCGAATGGGAGCTTCGGACCGCCGAGATCACCGATGACTCCGGCAAGGCGATCTTCAAGCAGGAGAATGTCGAGGTGCCCAAGTCGTGGAGTGCGCTCGCGACGAAGATCGCCGTGTCGAAATACTTCTACGGCGATATCGCGAACGGCTCCAACCCCTACGAGGGCGGGCGGGAACGCAGCGTGAAGCAACTCGTGCATCGCGTCACGCGCACCATCACCGATTGCGGCATCAAGGACGGCTATTTCGCCGATAAGGAAAGCGCCGAGACGTTCTACAACGAACTCACGTGGCTGTGCGTGAACCAGTACGGCGCGTTCAACTCGCCGGTGTGGTTCAACGTCGGCCTGTGGCACGAGTATCGCACCGGTGCAGGCCGCGGCGAGGGGAACTATTTTTACAATCCTCGCACCGGTGCCGCCGAACGTGCCAAGACGCAGTACGAATATCCGCAGGGCAGCGCCTGCTTCATCCAGTCCGTCGATGACAACATGGAGGACATCATGCGTCTGGCCATGTCCGAGGCCATGCTCTTCAAGTACGGCAGCGGCACGGGCAGTGATCTCTCCTCGCTCCGTTCGACGCGCGAGAAGCTCAGCGGCGGCGGACGCCCGAGTGGTCCGCTCTCCTTCCTCAAGGTCTATGACCAGGTCGCGAACGTCGTGAAATCCGGTGGCAAAACACGCCGCGCGGCGAAGATGAACACGCTCAAGGATTGGCATCCCGATATCGAGGACTTCATCGAGGCCAAGACCCGGGAGGAGAAAAAGGCCTGGGCGCTCATCGAGCAGGGTTACGACGGCAGCTACAACGGCGACGCCTACGGCTCGATCATGTATCAGAACGAGAACCTCTCGGTGCGGGTGAGCGACGAGTTCATGGACGCCGCGATCGAAGGCAAGGAGTGGTGGACGAAGCGCGTGGTCGACGGCAAACCCTGCGAGAAAAAGGATGCGCGCACCCTGCTGCGCAAGATCGCCGAAGGCACCCATCTCTGCGGCGATCCGGGCATCCAGTTCGATACCACGATCGACAAATGGCACACCTGCAAAGGCACCGGCCGGCAGAATTCCACCAACCCGTGCAGTGAGTATCTCTTCCTCGACAATACGGCCTGCAATCTCGCCTCGCTGAATTTGCTGAAGTTCAAAAAAGCCGACGGCAGTTTTGACGTCGAGCGTTTCAAGGCCGCGGTCCGGGTCTTCATCACGGCCCAGGAAATCATCGTCGACAACGCCAGTTACCCGATCAAGGAGATCGCGGAAAACTCGCACATCTTCCGTACGCTGGGCCTTGGCTTTGCCAACCTCGGCGCGCTCATCATGAGCTACGGCCTCGGCTACGATACCGACGAAGGCCGCGCGCTCGCCGGCGCCATCACCAGTATCATGACCGGCCACGCTTACGAGCAGTCGGCGAAGATGGCCAAATCCATGGGGCCGTTTCCCGGCTACAAGAACACCCGCGCCAGCGGCGTGAAGCAGACCGTCGACTCGACCAATGAGCCCTACATGCTCGAGGTCATCGAACAGCACCGTTCGCACGTGGCCAAGATCCAGGCCAGCGACCGCTTCGGCTACCTCAAGGACGAAGCGCAACGCTGCTGGGACGGCGCCCTGGCCTTCGGCAAGAAGTACGGCTATCGCAACGCCCAGGTCAGCGTCCTCGCGCCCACCGGCACGATCGGTTTCCTCATGGATTGCGACACCACCGGCATCGAGCCCGATATCGCGCTGGTGAAATACAAGCTCCTGGCCGGCGGCGGCATGCTCAAGATCGTCAACCAGACGGTCAAGCCCGCCCTGCAAAACCTCGGTTACTCGGCCGAAGAGATCGAGCAGGTCGTCAATCACATCGACAAATACGACACCATTGAAGATGTCACCGACGAGCACGGCACGACCATTCCGAGCGGTCTCGAGCCCGAGCACGTGCCGGTGTTCGACTGCGCCTTCAAGCCCCATCGCGGCACGCGCTCCCTCCACTTCCGGGGCCATATTCGCATGATGGCCGCGGCCCAGCCGTTCCTCAGTGGCGCCATTTCCAAGACCGTCAATCTGCCCGAGGACGCCACCGTCGACGATATCGTCAATACTTACGTCGAAGGCTGGAAACTCGGTCTCAAAGCCATCGCCATTTATCGCGACGGCTCCAAGCGGAGCGCCCCGCTCAACGTCAAGAAGACCAAAGACATGGGAGGCGCGGATTCCGATGGGGAGCCCGTCACGGCCATCGCCGATCTCGAAGCGGTGGTCAATGCCAAGCGCTCGCTGGAGGCGCGCATCATCGAACTGGAGCAAGAGACCAACGTCCTCCGGGTTAAGGTCGATCAGCCGGTTCGTCGCCGTATGCCCGAGACCCGCGTGGGCCTCAATCACACATTCGAGATCGCCGGCCACAAAGGCTATCTCACCGTGGGCATGTTTGAAGACGGCCAGCCCGGCGAATTGTTCATCCAGATGAACAAGGAAGGCAGCACGATCGGCGGCCTCATGGACACCGTGGCCACGCTCACCAGCATCTCGCTGCAGTACGGCGTACCGCTGGAGTCCCTGGTGAAGAAGTTCGCCTACCAACGCTTCGAACCCTCCGGTTTCACCAAGAACCCGGACATTCGCAACGCCACTTCCATCACCGACTACATCTTCCGCTGGCTCGGTTGCCAGTTCATCAAGGGCTACAAGGAAGCGACCTCGCCCAACAAATCGCAGGCCGATCTGCCCATGAAGGAACTCGCCCAGATCGACAAGGCGGCAGCGAACCGCCCGGTGCCCGGACTGCCCCGTGAGATTCCCGACATCATCGACGTGATCACGCAGAAGAATGGCAGTGAAGGCGGCCCGCATCTCACGCCACCGAGCAACACTCATTACGACCGGGTCCAGGAGGCGCTGGGCAACATGTATATGGAACAGCCGTGCTCCAACTGCGGCTCCAGCAAGGTCATCCGCGCCGGCGCCTGCGGCGTGTGCACCGAATGCGGGACTTCCCAGGGCTGCAGCTAAACCCATGAGCGCACCCAAAAAGAAGGAGCGTCCGCGCGATTCGGATTCCGGGCCAGTCCTCGCGGACTAGATTTTCCTGCGGCTCCGGCCGCATTCTGCAACCAAGGAAACGCGCCCGGCAGTCGGCTGCTCAACCCAGTCCGGCTGCCGGGCGTTTAACTTGCGCCCGATTGAAAGGCCAGACCATCGCGAGGAACGACCGCAAAGGCACAGAGGACGCAGAGCGGCGAAGCCGCAAGCAAAGGGGCTGTTCACGAAACGCGCGAAAGAACGGGCTCCAAAAATTGGACCACGGATTACGCGAATTACACGGATTGAAGCCTCCACAGCGAAATCAATCCATGTAATCCGCCGTCCCTTTTCTCCACCGGAAAATCCTCGCGAACCTGCGCGATTTTTCCAGATAGCAGTGCAGAGGAAGAGGAGCAAAGCGTCCCTTTGCGACCCTCTCCAATCCCCTCTGCAGTGCCAACCATGAAAGTGTACGCAAGCTGCGTATATTTTTCGGGAAGAAAAAGGGACCACGGATTGCACAGATTTCACGGATTGATTTCGCAGCGGAGCCTTTAATCCGTGTAAACCGTGTAATCCGTGGTCCAATTTTTCCGAGCCTGTTCTGTCGCGTGTTTCGCGGACAACCCCTTCGGTTGCGGCTTCGCCGCACCAGGTCTCTGCGGTTAAATGGCTTTATTTAAACCGCTCAGCTCACTGCTCCGCCTCGTCCAGGGCTTCGAAATTCTCTCCCACTTTCTCGACCCGTCCGAAAAGGACCAGCGCGGCGAGGATCGATTCGACCTCCTCCGTCGTAACTCCGGCGAAGCGTTGGGCGAGAGTCGTCACCGACGTCGGCGCTCCGATTTCGCGCAACTCTTCCGTGACTGCGTGCAGACGTCCGAGATACGTGGTTGGCCATGGGGATTTCGGCTGATCGGGCATGGAGGGGCTGTCGACGCATGGCTACATGCCACACGTGAATATGCGAGCGCAAGAATGTTTGACTGAATTTAATAAAATATTTCAGCAAGGACCGTTCCGCCCGTTGTATCCCCTCGGACTTCGCACGAATTCCCGACAAACTCTTTCTACGCGAATGCGCGGAATAACGCTACATCGCGTGGCTGACATGATATGTAATGTAGCGATTTCCGTTATATTTCAAGACACTTGCCCCGCTTCGCGACGGTAAGTTGAAATCATGGCCGCTTCGCAAGCCATGAATCCAACTTCATTGCCTTTGCTGCTTTCCCCCAGGAGGCGCGACCGCTTCGGTCAGCGTGTGTGCCCATGACTCCCTTTCAACGAGTCCAACCGAATGTCCAGGAGGCGCAGATGTTTCGGGAGGCCTTGCTCGCTCAGCCGCCGGAATTCTTCCAAGCCTATTTTGGGTTCGTCCCGGACCTGCTGCAAAAGATTTTCCTCGTCGAAAAACTGATCGGTTCGATGGCGGCGCCGAAAATGTATCTGAACGATCTTTATCGCGTCCAGGTCCGCGACGTCGCGCCCTTTGTGCAGCTCGATATCACCCGGCGGGATGGAGATATCTGTTCGAATTGGCGGCACTTTCAACAGATCAAGAACGAACTGGTCGGCCCGGAATGCGAAGCAGTGGAACTCTTTCCCGCGGAAAGCCGGCTGGTCGATACGGCCAACCAGTATCATCTCTGGGTCATGCCCAATACCCGCTATCGTTTTCCCTTCGGGTACGAGAACCGGCTCGTGCTCGACAGTCCGGTTCCAATTAGCCCCAAGGCGGTCCAGCAGGGCGCAGACAGAGGTGACCCGGCGGTTCCGCTCCGCCCCGAACTGGCGCCGGGGATGGGTTGTCGCTAACCTTTTCAACGGACCGGCCGGCAGTGCGGGCTTATTGTAAGATGGGGAGTTACCGTGCCGGCTGCCAGCCACTGCGGCATGTCTCTTGCATCGCGTCGCCGTCGCCGTTATTAGCTAACCATGTCCCTCGATCCCACTAGCCAACGCGTACTGATTTTCGTCGTCGCGTACAACGCCGAAAAGACGATTGAAAGCGTCCTGGATCGCATTCCTGCCGAACTACGCACACGGAACGTGGAAGTTCTGGTCATCGACGATTCTTCGAAGGACGCCACCTTTCAGACCGGCCTGAAGCGCGAGGATCAAACCAGCGATTTCAAGATCACGATTCTGCGGACGCCGGTGAATCAGGGTTACGGCGGCAACCAGAAACTGGGTTATCGGTACGCCATCGACAATGGATTTGACGTTGTCGCCTTGATCCATGGCGACGGGCAGTACGCTCCCGAGAAGCTCCCGGTCCTGCTCGAGCCTTTCTACAAAGGCGAAGCCGACGCCGTCTTCGGCTCGCGCATGATTCACAAGCAGGATGCGCTCAAAGGGGGAATGCCGCTCTACAAGTGGGTCGGGAATCAGGTGCTCACCAATTTCCAAAACGCCCTCCTCGGTTCGCACCTCAGCGAATTTCACAGCGGCTATCGGCTCTACTCGACCAAGGCCCTGGCGCGCATTCCCTTCGAACGAAATTCGAACGATTTCCATTTCGATACCGATATCATCGTGCAGTTGCACTTTGCCGGGCTGCGCATCGTGGAGATACCGATTCCCACTTTCTACGGGGACGAAATCTGCCACGTGAACGGGATGAAATATGCCTGGGATATCTTCCGCACGATGCTGCGCGCGAAATTCCACGAAAAGAATCTGCTCTACGATCGGAAGTTCGATGTCGGGCAGGTGGAATTGACCTACGATCTGAAACTCGGCTTTCCGTCGTCGCACACCTTTGCCATCGACGCCGTCACTCCCGGCGCCAAGGTCCTCGATATCGGTTGTGGGCAGGGCTACGTCGCCAAGGAATTGGCCACGAAGGCCGCCCAGGTCACGGGCATTGACCAGTACGTGCCCGCGGAGCCGCCGGCGCCGAATGTGCAACTCAAACGCTGGGACCTCGATGTCAGCGAATTCCCGGTCGATGTTGCCGAGTTCGACCAGATCTTCATGCTCGATGTCATTGAGCATCTGCACGATCCCGAAGCCTTTATGGAGCTCTTGCGCAGTGCCACCGGGCGGAAACGCCCGGAGATCGTGCTGACCACGGCCAATATCGGCTTCTTCATCACCCGCATGATGCTCTTCCTGGGCCATTTCAATTACGGCCGCAAAGGCATTCTCGACCGCACCCATACCCGTCTGTTCACTTTCAATTCCTTGAAGGAACTTTTCGACCAGACCGGTTATCAGGTTACCGAGGTGAAGGGCGTGCCTGCTCCGTTCCCGAAAGCTCTGGGCGACAACTGGCTCGGCCGCTTTTTCGTCTCGTTGAACGAAGCGTTCATCGGCATCAGCAAAGGTATGTTCGGTTACCAGATCTTCATGCGCGCCCGCGCGCTCCCGACCGTTCCCGCCCTGCTCAGTGAAACGATCGAGCGCAGCGACGAGATGAAGAAGGCCGCTTTGGCTGGCGCCGCTTAGTGGGAGCGGCGAATCAGTAATCAGTAATCAGTGGTTAGTAATCAGTAGTACCGCTGCGCGGTAGGCGCTGTCGCGTGCCGGCTTACTTCAGAATCTTGAGGATCTGCAACAGGCCGCCGGTGACCAATTCGTAAAGTCCTCCATGGACGAAGAAGAGGTGATACTGGCGCAGGTCGTAGGCACAGAGGGCGGCGATGGCCACGCCTGTGACCCACGGTTGCCAGGTGCCGAACCGACCCGCGAGCGCTGCAACTTGCGCCGCTGCGAGCGCGCGCAACGGAAGGTCCCAGATCGAGGCGTAGCGCAGGTTCATGCCGTAGCGGATATTGCACATCACGGCATAACTGAACCCAACAAAGGCGACGAGGTAGACATAGGCCGGGTGTTTTCGCACCTGGGTGAAGATTCCGCCGATCGCCAAAATCAGCACCAGCGGACTGATCAACAGCAAATCAACGATGTAGCGATACCATGGTCCGTCGCCAGTCTTGATCGCGTAGGTGAGCGTTTCCGCCTTGCTCACGAGCAGATGGTAGATCTCGCTGAATTGCGCGAAGCCGCCCGCCAGCAGAATGAGTGTGCCCACTCCGACCAAGGGTCCGGCGATGCCCGCGATGAGCAGGCTAGGCGTGACCGTCCCGAACTTCGCCCAGCGATTCACGACGACGAGCCCGCCGAGCGCCAGGTAGACGAAAAAGGAGTTTTCCTTCGTGAGCACCATCAGGGCGAGAGTCACGGCGAAGGCCGCGAGCAGGCGGAGGTCGTTCGGGCGCCGAAGATTTTCCCAGAGCAGCCAAAGATTCATGATCGCCCAGAAGGTGAATACGCCGTCGATGAGGGCGTGCTGTGCGAGGTGAATTTGCAGGGGCGAAAAGGCCACGAGCGCGAGCACGCCCGGGAGCGCGCGCAGACCGAGAATGCGCCAGGCCGCCAGCCCGCTCGCGATTAGCCCAAGGCAGGAAAAAAGGCAGGCCACGTGGTGCAGTGAAAGCAACGCCGGATCGAGCTGGGCAAAGTTGGGAGCTTTCGGGCTGACCGGTTTGGCATCGCCGAACTCGTACTCTTTCCACATCCACGCCGTGTAGATGTAGAGGAACCGGGTCGGCGGCAGTTTGGTGATGACCTCCGGTTTGCGCTGATCCTCGAGGTAGCGCTGGCAGATGGCTGGGTATCCCGAAAGGCCGACCGCTTCCAGTTTGATGACATCGTCGCGGTAGATGGCTTCGTCGAACCCGATGCCGGTGAATCCTGCCCAAGGCCAGATTCGGAGAAACAATCCGGCGGCGAGAGCCACGGCAGCCAGCCACCAGCACCAGTGGGCGCGTGATGGCGGAGGAGGGGGCGCCACTTCTTTTGGCTCTTTCGGCTCTTCCGGCTCGGGGGCCAGCGCGAGTTTCATCGATTCAGTTTCAATCATGGAAGGTGTGTCTTTAGCAAGGCTCGGGCCCAGTCGCTTGTTTTCCCGATTCGTTCTTCCCCGTTTTCCCTCCACCCGCTGGCACAATACTTTCTATGGTCTGTCCCCGCCCATGATTTCATCCCGACCCTCTCGAGGGTCTCCATCTCTATTTCAGCAATTGGTGCCGGCATTGCTGCTGGCCTGCTTTGCCGCCGTCGTTTTCTGGTGGAATCCCTTTGGGCAGCCGCCGGAGCACGCCTATTTCGAGGCGATCCTCCAGCCAAGTGTCTCGGGCGAGACGGGTTTCCTCGCGGATCTGGATGGAACGGGGCTGCGCCTGGAAAAGACGATGCATCAACCGATCAAGGCG
This sequence comes from Chthoniobacter sp., assembly GCA_036501065.1. Classification (GTDB taxonomy): domain Bacteria; phylum Verrucomicrobiota; class Verrucomicrobiia; order Chthoniobacterales; family Chthoniobacteraceae; genus Chthoniobacter. Next base: position 9,753 of record DASYAY010000018.1, read on the forward strand.
GGTGAGCTCAACCATGTGCGCTTCACTTTGACGGCCGGGAAGCTGTGTGCTTTCACCTTCACGCCGCTGGCCGGCGACGGCGAGGTCGACGTGTATCGATGCTGGTTCAGCGGCAGCGACGGGGAGGTCGTGGCCATGCTGCCGCTCTCGGGGGTGGCGGCCGCGTTTCCCCAGGCGCACATCTTGAAAGACGGCGTTCGCCTGCCGGGCCGCGTCGGTCCGAACACTTTCACCGGCATCACCAAAACTCTGAACCCGCCGATCGATCTGGCGATCACCCTGCCACCGCCCATGTGGCAGGTCGTCCTCGTTTTTCTCGGCACCCTGTGCGCGGCGCTGGCGGCCTCGCGCCTGGCCGGGCGGCTGCGGTGGCGGGCCTGGTCGGCCGTCGTGTGGCATTGGATTCGCCTGCATCCGCGGCGCGCCATCTTCCTGGCGGCCGCCGCCTCCGCGGTGCTCTCGTGCTTCCCCGTTGTCTTTTGCGGGATGAGTTTCATCTCGCCGGATAACGGCGTGCAGACGTTCTATGATACGTTCCCCGGCGTGCCGGGTGCCCAAGGCGGGCGCGTCGAAAACGCCGCGGGTTCCGACATGGGCGCGACGCTGTATGGGCAGCTGCCCTACTCGATCATCCAGCACCGGGCCATTTTCGAGGACCACCAATTTCCGTTTTGGAATCGCTATACCTGGGGCGGCACGCCGCTCTGGGCGCAGTGCATCTCGATGTTCGGCGATCCCTTGCACTGGCCGGTGGTCGCGGCCGGCGGGGCTTCGTGGGCGTGGGACATGAAGTTCGTCATCGCGAAAATCCTCTTCGCCTGTGGCATCGGTTTTCTCGTCTGGGCTTCCTCGCGCAGCCTCCGCGCCGCATTGCTGCTGGCGTTGTCCGCACCTTACATCGGCTTTTTCGCCTATCGCTTTTGTCATCCGGGCTTTTTCGCCCTTTGTTACGCGCCCTGGCTTCTCCTGCCGTGGTTGGAAGCGATTCGGCAGCCCAGGTTTCGCTCGGTCGCTGGGTGGGCGGCCCTCTTGATTCTCGCCGACTGGGAGCAGCTCAACAGCGGCACGGCCAAAGAAGCGAGCGCCTTCCTCCTCCTTCTGAATGCCGCCGGCGTTCTTGCCTTGCTCGGGGCGCGTCTCTCCTGGGGCGAACGTCTCCGGCGCCTCGGCCTTTTCGCCTGGGCCAGTGTGCTCTTCGTGCTCCTCAGTGCGCTGCACTGGATTCCATTTCTCGATGCGCTCGCCAAGGCCGTCACCACCTACGATGCGCCCCGCGTCTATCAGATCCAGCCGGGACTTTTCATCGGCGCGTTCGACGACATCTTTTATCGGCAGTTGGTGAACATGGAGTTCCTCAGCAATCCCTCGGTCAATTTCTTCGTCCTGCTCGGTGTCGCCTGGGCGGTGGCCTGTGGACGGGGCCTCGCCCGCAACGGCACCTTCCGCGCGGCTTTGATCGTCGCCGCCTTTGCCGCCGCCGTCGCTTTCGGCGTCGTCCCTCCCGATTTCCTCGCGCGGTTGCCGATGCTGAAAAACATCTACCATTTCGATAACACCTTTTCGGGCGTCCTTTTCATCCTGCTTTTCGTCCTCGCCGGTTTCGGTCTGCGCGCCTGCCATCGCCGCATGCGCTCGGGCGAATGGCGCGGGGATTGGGTCATCGTCCTGTCGATCGTCGGGGTTTTGTTCGCAGCCTTCCTCGGGCTCACCCAGGCGTCCCATCGCACCGGCATCACGTTCCTCGAAGTGGGGCAGACGATCCCGAAGAGCGAATTCATGTGGTCCTATTCGGTCGGGCTCGTTCTCGCTCTCGCCGTCCTGCCCTGGGCCTGGCGCGCCTTCCATTTGCGTCAGCCGGCTGCGGGGATCTGGCTCCTCGTGGCCATCTGCGCTTTTGCCACCCTGCATTTCCGCCACGGCATGTATCTGGTCACCCGCTTTGACCTCTACACGATGAATCCGAAGAAGCGGCTCGACATGCGTCACCTTCAGTCGCCTTCCATGTTGCAGATCGAGTCCGCAGTCGCCTCCGAGCCCGCGCGCGTCGTCGGCTTCGATTGGCTGCTCACCCCGGGATTCAATACTGTCTTTGGCGTCGAGACGATCAGCGGCCCCGACGCCCTGGAGAACCCCGCCATGCGCGATCTCACCGCCGCGCTTGGCATCCCGCAGATTTGGTATTGGCGCCTCATGGTCTGGCGCAAGGATTTCGCCGCGTTGCATCGCTCCCTCGACATGCTCGGGGTCCGTTATCTCCTGGATCATCCTGGTGCAGGCTCGGGCTTGCCCGGCACGAAATTGTTCAACAGCAGCGACCTCGATGTCGTCGAAAGTCCCACCGCCTGGCCGCGCGCGTTCTTTACCGATTCCGTCGCCACCTATCAGCACTTGCCCGAGCTCGCGCAACTCGTCCAAAAGGGCGATGGCCGGCCCTTCGCCGCGATGCTGGCAACCGACCGCGCACGGCTGCCACTTCCCGTGAGCGATGTCACCCAGCGCACCATCGTCCCGGCGCACCATTACCATCTCACCCAAAACTCGACCGCGTTCGAACTCGACACTCCCGGCGCCGGGGTGGCCGTTCTCGGCGAGGCCTGGGTGCCAGGCGATCTCGAAGCAGTCGTCGACGGCCAAAGCGTCCCGGTTTTGCGCATCGATCACGCATTTCGCGGCGTCGCGATTGGCCACGCTGGACACCACACCGTCGAGATTGGGTACCGCCCCGAGGTGTTCAATCCAAGCTTGGGCGTGGCCCTCGCGGGACTCATCGGAACGCTGCTCACGGCGCTGCTGTTTTTCAAAGGCTCACGCGTGTCGGAGCCGGCGCCCTTGGCGTCCACGACGCCTTCGCCGGCAGAAGCTAAACTTTCATGAAACTCTCTGATCCAACGATAGTCCGCTATTTCCCTGCCAATTACGCCTTCACCTTGCTGTGGGCGCTCCTGGTTCTCCTGGGCATGATCGGCCTCGGCCGGCTCGTGGCTTTGGCGCTTCGGTCCGAATCGGCGAAAAAGGCCGGCTGGGGGGTGCACGCGGCCTGGGGCACGGCGCTCTATCTTTTCCTCGGCGGCACCCTGGCGCTGCTGCGAATCTGCAACTCGCCCGCCGTCTCCCTGCTGATTGGGATAGGCGTGGCGGCCCTGGTCTGGACGACCTATCGCGCGGGGCTGCCCACGAAGGCCGATCTCGCGTCCATTCCCTGGCAGATGTGGCCGGCGTTTGCCGTCATCGCCTTGATCTTCGCCGGGGGCCTTTGCTGGCAGGGCAACGTCAATCCGTGTGACGATCTCGGGGCCTATTACACCTTCTGCGAGAAGCTCCTCGCCACCGGCTCTTTCGACGAACCTTTCTCCTGGCGCCGTCTCGCTTCCCTCGGTGGGCACACGCTCCTCCAATGCACCGTCCTGGCCAACGCCTCTTTTGCCAATATCCAAGGTTTCGAGCGCAGCATCAGCCCGGCCATCATTCTCGGAATGATCGTCGGCTTTCGCGGCGGCTCGCTCGCTCGTTCGCCTCTCGGGCTTTTGATCGCCCTCATGACGCTCACCACGCCGATCATCCGGGTGAATACCACCAGCCATCTCGAAGCGACGATGCTCCTGGTTGGGCTCTTCGTGACGCTCGATCTCGCGGACAAGGCCGGGCCCGAACGCCTCCGCCTGCTCCTCGTTGGCGGGTTGGTGGCGGCTGCCTTGTGCACGACACGCGCCCAGAATATCGCCGCGGCCGGACTCACCCTCGGTCTTTTCTGGATCGGTTCGTGGATCAAGGAAAAGCGCTCCTTGCGGGCGACGATGATTGAAGCGTGCTGGTGGGGCGGCGGCCTCTTTGTGTCCTTGCTCCCGTGGATGATCATGGAAATGCGGTCCAATCAATCCCCCCTGTTTCCGCTCTTTCCCGGTGGCAACAATCTCGCCTTCGACCCGCAATCGGTTCCCGGTCCGCTCTACACCCGCATGTCTGTGCCGATGGAGATGGTCCTGGGGGCAAATCTCTTTCCTCTCATCTTGTGTCTCATCGTCCTGCCGGAATGGCGACGCGGCCTGGCGGCATGGGCGGCGGCCATCGCTGGACTCATTACCTCTCTCGTCCTTGCTTACAGCATCAGTTTGGCGCCGGATGACACCACGATCCCGCGCTACGTCCAGCCGCTCCTCCTGGCCGGAGCGCTCGCGGCCTTGATGACCGCCGCGCTCACGCCCCGGCGGCGCATTGTGACTTGGGCCATGACGGGCATGTTGTTGGTCCTGCAGTTTCCCGAGCGCTGTCATGAATTGTGGAATCACTATCGCGCGCTCTCTCACGCCGAGAAAATGCTCATGCCATTCGGTAGCAGGGTGATTGCCGATTACCGGGAGGCGCAGTTGCTCGTTCCCGAAGGAAAACGGGTCCTCGTCTGTGTCGATTTCCCCTTCCTTTTCGATCATGAACGCAATCCGCTTTGGAACGTCGATATGCCCTATGCCACCAGTCCGGCGCCCGGACTGCCTTATCAAAAGCCGCCCGCGGAAATGAAGGAATACCTCCGGAAATGTGGCGTCGAATATGTCATTTTCGTCGACTTCAACAAGAGCCCGAACCTTTGCAGCCGGCCCGTTTGGCAGAAGCATCTGACTGGCGACATTCCACTGTGGAAAATCCAGGCCCCTTTCTTTCTCGATTTCTTTGACAAAGTGGACCAACTGGCCGCCTCCGAGTCTGTCCTCGGGCACGTTGGCAACCTCACCGCCATGCGACTCAACCCATGACCAACTCCTTGACTAACGGGCGGCACGACTGTTTCCCTTCGCTGGTGTCGGACACCGCCCACCACCCATCGCCGCTTTTGCTGCGGCTTCAGCGTGACCCACGCGTCAATACGATGGTCAAAAAGCTCGGCTTGCACCGCGTGGCGGATGTCCTGCTAAGGTTTCGGCCGCTCGTGAAGCGCACCCCCGCCGGCCTCGAGTACAAAGTCCGTTCCGTCGCTTCGATCGTGGCCGCGAACGAGATTTTTGAGACACCCATGTATCGGCGGCCGCTCCAGGGCGAATCGATCCGCAGCTTCGTCGATCTGGGCTGCAATGTCGGGTACTTTCCGCTCCTGCTTTCGGACCTTACCGGTTCGAAGGACCTTCAAGGATTGATGATCGACGGCAACCAGCAGGTGCTCGACGAAGCGTTGGATCATGTGACCGCGAATGATCTGAAGAATGTGGCCGTCGTTCTTGGCCTGGCCGGTTTTGACGACGAAAAGAAGGAGGCGGATTTCCTCGTCAACCCCTCTTCCCATATTGCTTCCACCGCGACTGGAAAACTCAACCCCGATGTCCCCTCCGCCGGCCGATCGGTGAAGGTCACGGTCCCCTGCGTCAATGTCGAGCAAGCGTGGACATCGCGATTCGGAGACGTGCCGATCGATCTCTTGAAGGTCGACATCGAAGGAATGGAACTCGAGCTGTTTCGCAACGCTCCGGCCTTGCTCGCGCGTTCGCAGCGGCTCCTTTTCGAATGGCACAAATGGCAGGTTTCCATCGCCGACTGCCGGGCGGTATTGAATGCCGCGGGATTCGATGACCCTGCGACCATGTGGGAGGACGCGCAACATGGCCTCGCCTATTCCCGCCGCCGTGCAGCCTGAAAAGATCCGGAAAATGATTAGCGTCGTGATGATCAGTATGAATGAGGAAAAGGCGGTCGGAGATGTCATCGCCGATATCCGGAAACATGCACCCGACGCGGAGATTCTCCTGGTCGATTCGAGCAAGGATCGCACGCCGGAAATTGCCGAGCAGGCCGGTGCCCGGGTCATTCGCCAGTTTCCCCCGCAGGGTTATGGCAAAGCCATGGAACTCGCTCTGCGTTCGGCGAAGGGAGAGGTGGTCATTACTCTCGATTGCGATAGCACTTATCCAGCCGATCAGATACCCGTTCTGGCCAGGATGGTGCTCGAGGATGGCTGGGATCTCGTTGACGCATCGCGCTTGCGAACCAAACCAACCGCCATGCCGTGGACTAACTATCTCGGGAACCGCGTTTTCGCGCTGGCTGCGTCCATCCTGTTTTGCCGTTACGTGACCGATCTGCACAGCGGGATGCGCGCTTACCGGAAGTCCATGATCGATGCGCTGCAATTCGAAGCCAAGGGCGCCGCGCTGCCCGTGGAATTGCTCCTCCTCCCGATCAAGCTGGGCTACAGGGTGACCACCCACTTCATCGAATATTTCGACCGCGTAGGCACTTCCACGATGAATCCCATCGACACCTGCAAGTGGACAGCCTGGCGCATCTGGCGCGTTTGGCGCAGCAGCCACCCCACTCCCCAACCGGCATGATCGACTACGGTATCCTGGGTGCCGGCCCCGCCGGGCTTTCCATGGCGCTCTTTCTCGACGGCACGAGCGAAGTTCTCGAGGCCGCCGATCATCCCGGCGGTCATGCGGCTTCGTTTTTCGACCAGGGCTTCACCTTCGATTTCGGCCCGCACATCATGTTCTCCAAGAACAAACCGGTGTTACAGTTCATGATCGATTCGCTCGAGGGCAATGTCCACGAGTGCCGGCGGAAAAACGTCGTCTCCTTCCGCAATCGGCTCGTCAAATATCCCTTTGAGAACGCCCTGGCATCGCTCCCTCTGGAAGACAACCTCGCCTGCCTCAAAGGCTACGTTTATAACCCATACAAGGTCAAATTCCCGAAGCCCGCAAACCTCCGCGAATGGTTACTCGCCACCTTTGGTGATGGGATTTGCGAGCGCTATCTTTTCCCCTACAACGAAAAGGTCTGGAACATCCCGGTCGAGGAGCTTTCGATGCTTTGGGCCGATCGCATCCCCAATCCCGATCCCGATGATATCCTCAAATCGGCCATCGGTTACGAGACCGAAGGCTATCTCCACCAGCTTTACTATCATTACCCGCGCCGGGGCGGCTATCAGGCGATTTCCGAGGCGTGGGCAAAGCGCGCGCCGGTCACTTACAATTTCCGGGTGCAATCGGTCGAACGCCGCGCCGACTCGTGGATTGTCACCGACGGCACGCAGACTCGCGAATACCGCCAGCTCGTTTCCACGCTGCCCATTCAGCAACTGGCCAAAATCACCAACCTGGAAATTCCCGGCCACGTTCGCGAGGCTATCGACGGTCTCATCGTGAACCCCATGTTCATCATCTCGCTCGGCATTCGCGGAGCCGACAAGGACCAATATACAGCCATCTATTTTCCCGAGCCGGAGTTTCTCGTGAATCGATTGAGTTATCCGGCCACCTTTTCGCCGGAAAACGCCCCGAGTGGCAGTTACAGCGTTCAGGCGGAAATAACCTGTACGAGAAACTCGGAAACCTGGGCCATGTCGGATGAGGCCATTCTCGAACACGTCATCTCTGGATTGCTCAGCCGTGGAGTGATCGCCGATCGGGATTCCGTCGTTTACCGCAATGTCCAGCGGAAGACTTATTCCTATGTGGTTTACGATCGCAATTACGCCGCAAACACGCAGTTGATCCGTGAATGGTTCCCGACCCAGGGTCTGCACCTCGCGGGGCGTTTTGGCTTTGTCGAATATGCAAACGTCGACGGCATCCTCATCCGGAATCTCGAAATCGCCAGCCGTCTCAATGGCCGTCCAGTCTCGGTGAACGGCGCGCAGGTCATCAAATAACTCCCAAATCCATGAAAGATTTCTTCAATGTTTTTGTTTCCGGCGGCGCCGGTTTCATCGGCAGCCACCTGGTGCGCCGTCTTCTGGGGACCAAGGAAGTCCAAAAAGTAGTCATCTACGATAACTTCAGTTCCGGTCAGGAAAGCTATCTCGAAGGCTTGCTGAGTGATCCGCGGCTGACCATTGCCCGCGGGGATTTAAAAGATCTCGCGACGGTCACTGCCGCGATGAAAGGTTGCGACAGCGTTTTTCATCTGGCGGCCAATCCGGACATCGCCAAGGCCGTGACGCAGCCCGATATCGACTTTTGGGAGGGCACGTACCTCGCGCAAAATGTCGTCGAAGCGATGCGGATCAACGGGGTGCGGCGCATCCTCTACACTTCGGGCAGCGGAATTTATGGCGAGAATGCCGCGGTGGCATTTCCCGAGAGTTATGGGCCTTGTTTTCCCATTTCCACTTATGGCGCGAGCAAGCTCGCTTGCGAGGGCCTCATCTCCGCCTATTGCCACATGTTTGATATGGAAGGACGCGCCTTTCGTTTCGCAAATGTCGTCGGGCCGCGGCAGACGCACGGGGTGGGATACGATTTCGTGCGCCGGTTGAAGAATGATCCGACCCGGCTCCGCATCCTGGGCGACGGCACCCAAAGCAAATCTTACATCCACGTGGAGGACGTGCTCGCCGCGATTTTCACCGCCGCGGCCAATTCCAAAGCGCGCTTCGATGTCTTCAACGTCGCCACCGATGATTATATCACCGTGCGCGAAATTGCCGATATCGCTGTCGGGGTCTGCGACCTGGCTGCCGGTTCGGTCAGCTATGAGTTTACCGGGGGAGATCGCGGGTGGAAAGGCGACGTGCCCATTGTGCGGTTCGATGTGTCGAAGATCAAATCGCTCGGCTGGCGGGCCACACGTACCTCGTCGCAGGCGGTGCGCGATTCTGTGGCGGCGATGCGTGAGGAGATTTCCAATGCCTGAAGTCGCGCCGCCTCCGGCCTCTCCTTCCGCAGCGCAGGCCGACGAGAAGATACCCCAGCATCTTCTCCCGGCGGGTGGCACGTTGCAACCGGTCGAACTCTCGATCGTCATCCCGGCGCTCAACGAGGAGATCACCGTGGGCGAGTTCGTGGACTGGTGCAAGGAAGGACTCGAGCGTGCTGGCATCCAGGGGCAAATCCTCATCGTGGACAGTTCGCGTGACCGCACCCCGGAAATCGCCGTGGCTCATGGCGCCGAAGTCCTGCGTGTTCCCAAGCTCGGCCTCGGCCGTGCCTACATCGACGCGATGCCTTACGTCCGGGGCAAATACATGCTCCTTGGGGATGCCGACCTGACTTACGACTTTCGCGAGATAACTCCCTTTCTGGATAAGTTCCGGGAAGATTATGAGTATATCATGGGTTCCCGGTTCAAGGGGCGAATCGAGCCCGGGGCAATGCCTCCGTTACATCGTTACTTCGGCACTCCACTGACGACCTGGATGCTCAATTTCATCTACGGAAGCCATTTCTCGGACATCCATTGCGGCATGCGCGGGGTCACGCGCGAGGCCTTTCTGCGCATGCGCATGTGCTCGCAATCCTGGCAATACGCTTCGGAAATGATCATCAAGTCGCTGCACCTGCGATTGAAAACGGCGGAGGTTCCGATCATCTTTCACAAAGACCGTGAAGGTCGCGTCAGTCATCATAAACGCCGTGGCTGGTACGCCCCGTGGCATGCCGGCTGGATAACTCTTCAGGCGCTCTGTACTTATGGCGCCGATTTCTTTCTCTTCCGGCCGGGCTTGATCCTCTTTGGCCTCGGCACGATCGGCGTGGCCGCGCTCTACAATGGACCGCTCCAGGTCGCGGGCATTGGACTTTCGCTGCACTGGATGCTGCTCTTCCTTCTGTGCTCGATGGTCGGCTTGCAATTGGTCTTCACCGGACTGTTGGCCAAGGTCTTGTATGATCCGGAAAAGCGCCGGACCACTCGCTGGCTCAAGTATTTCAGCTTTACCCGCTCGACCATGGTGTCGGCCGCGCTTTTTCTCCTCGGTACCGCCAGTTCGGTTGGGCTCATCGTCGAATACTTCCACGGCAAATTTCTCCTGCCCGCCACGCTGATGCCAGCGTCCTATCGCGCCGTGGCTGGCATCGGCTTGATTCTCGCCGCGGTTATCTATTTTACCTTCAGCCTGGTGTTGAATGCGCTCTACGAAGCGACCTTCGCAGTGGAAGGGGCCAATCATTCCGAATCTAACATCTCGACATGACCCCGGCCTTTTTGGATGCCGTGGTCGTCACTGGCGCCGGTCGCGGCCTCGGGCGCGCGGTGGCCCTCATGGCCGGCCGTCTTGGGATTCCGGTGTTGTGTATCGGGCGCTCGAATAACATCGAAGAAACCCGTGCGGAGATCGCGATGCATGGGGGCCATGCTGAAGCTTTGATGGTCGATCTCACCGAGGTGAATAGCGTCCTCGGCCAGGTCGGCGCGTGGATTGCCAGCAAACCCTTCCGCCGCCTCGCAGTCGTCCTCGCCGCGGGAACCCTCGGGGCGCCGGGCGGATTGCTCGACGGCGACCTCGACGACTGGTCACGTACTTTCCAAGCCAATGTCATTGGCAATCTCGCGGTGGTGAAAGCTTTGCTGCCCGCGATGCGTGCCGCAGGTTTCGGCCGAGTTGTCACGGTTGCCGGCGGTGGGGCCGCTTACGCCTATCCAGTTTTTTCCGGGTACGCCTTGTCCAAGACCGCCCTGGTTCGCGCCACGGAAAACCTCGACGCCGAGCTTCGCGGCCAGGGCGATATCCTGACCGTTTGTCTCGCCCCCGGCGCCATGGAAACGCGGCTGCTCGATGCCGTGCGTGCCACGGGAGCTGAGGTGCGCACCGTCGTGCCCATCGCGGAAACGGTCGAATTCATCCGCGAATTCATCCATGCCGAAGCGTGCGGCTTTTCCGGCCGTTTCGTCCACGTGCGCGACAATTGGCGCGCTTGGCTGGGCAAAAAGTCCGCGCCCGATGGGCTTTGGCTCTTGAGGAGGAACGAATGACCGACGTCGCTGTGATCGGTTACGGGCTCATGGGCAAAGAGCGAGTCCGGGCGCTCTGCGAGCTGCGTGATGAGGGTGAATCGATCGGCCGCATCGTGGTCTGCGATCCCCGTGCCCGCCGCGAAAAAGAAATGACCAATGAAGGTGGCGTGACGTGGTGCGAGACAGCGGATGAAGCGCTTTCGCAGTCACCCGATTGGGTCATTGTAGCGACACCGCACGACGTGGCCGTGGCCGTGGCTGGAAAAGCGCTTCCGAGCGGGGCCCGAGTTCTCATGGAAAAGCCGTTTGGGCGCTCCCTGGCGGAAGCCGAACGCCTCGTGGCGCAAATGCGTTTTCCCGGCCAAATCACCGTTGGGTTGAACTACCGCTTTCTGCCCGGGGTGGCCGCATTTCTCGAAGATCTTCGCACCGGGCGCTTCGGCCCGCTCATCAGCATCCAGATGGTGCTCGGCCACGGGGGCGCACCCGGCATGAACGAAAGCTGGAAGTTCGACCCGGTACGCGGGGGCGGATGTCTTCTCGATCCGGGCATTCATCTGTTCGATCTTTGCCGGCAAATCAGCGGGCAAAAAATCGAGGTGCGAAGGGGTTGGAAATGGAGCGGCTTTTGGAAAACCGGAATCATCGAGGAGGCCCAATTGCTTCTCGATGCCGGTTCTTTTCTCGTGAATCTGCAAGTCTCCCTGGTCCGCTGGCGCAATACTTTTCTCCTCGAGGCCCATGGCGTGGACGGCTATGGGGTCGTCACGGGTCGTGGCGGTTGTTACGGTCCGCAACGTTACCGGCGCGGCCAGCGTTGGGCTTGGCTGGATGGCACTCCACAGGAGACGACGGAGGAGGAAGTCTGCGTGTCGGATTGCCGGGATAGCTTTCGCGATGAATTGCGCGCCCTTTTTCGCGGAGCCGAAGAACCGGATAAACCCCACCCCTGCACGGCGGCCGAAGCGCTGGAAGCCATGCGCCTGTATCAGAGCTGTCTCGACTCATTGTGAGCGCTCCTGCGGGCGAGGTGCCGCTCGCCGTCCCAGCCATTCGCCGGGCGATCTTTTTAGCCTTCTCGATCTGCCATTTGGCTGGCAGTTAGGGAGTGTGGTCCACAAAGTTTTCCTATGATCATCACCCGTTCACCCCTGCGCATCTCCCTGGGCGGCGGGGGCACTGATCTTCCGTCGTACTATGAAGAGCACGGTGGCTTTCTCATTGCTGCCGGTATCGACCAGCACGTTTACATCACCATCAATGAGCGTTTCATGGATGGATTCGTGCTCAAGTACTCGCATCTCGAGGAAGTCTCGCGGATCGACGATATTCAGCACCCCATCATTCGCGAGGCGTTGAAACTCGTCGGTATTCAGCAGACCAATCTGGAAATCACCGCGGTGGCCGATATTCCGGCGGGCACCGGGCTCGGCTCTTCCGGCAGCTTCACCACGGCCTTGCTCAAGGCGCTGCATACCCTGCGGAAAAACATCGTGCGCCCCGCCGAGATCGCCGCGCAGGCTTGCCAGATCGAGCTCGAGAAACTCCGCGAACCGATTGGCAAACAGGACCAGTACATCGCCGCCGTCGGCGGGATCACCTCCTTTCACTTTTTGCCCAGCGGTGGCGTGGAAATTCTTCCCGTGGAAATCGACGAGGAGACGCTCTTCAATCTCCAGGATAATCTCCTCATGTTCTTCACCGGCTATACCCGCTCGGCCTCGAAAATCCTCAAGGAACAGGACGACAAAACCAAGGGACTGGACAAGGCGATGGTCGAGAATCTGCACTTCGTCAAAGAGCTTGGCGTGAAAAGCAAGGATGCGCTCGAAGCCGGCGACCTGCGCGAGTTCGCGCGGCTCATGGATGTCCACTGGCAACGGAAGAAGGAGCGTTCCGGCGGCATGAGCAATCCGAAAATCAATGCCTGGTACGACTACGCCATGTCCCACGGTGCTCTTGGTGGAAAACTCATCGGCGCCGGCGGCGGCGGCTTCCTCATGTTTTATACGGAGGAAACCACCAAATTGCGCCGCGCCATGCGCGAACAAGGCCTGCGCGAAGTGCGCGTCCGCTTCGACTTCGAAGGCACGAAAATCGTCGCCCAGGACTGAGGATGGAACCGCGCGGCGATTTTACCGCAGAGGCGCAAAGGACGCAGAGGAGCGCAGAGAGGGAGGGAATCGCGTGGAGTGATGGGGCTCTCGTGGCGGAATACATTGGATGTTGGATGTTGGATGTTGGATGTTGGGTGTTACGGCGAAGCCGCCCATGAGTATCGCCTCGACTCCCGTGGCCATCCTCGCCGGCGGTCTTGCGACCCGGCTTCGGCCCATCACCGAGAAGATCCCCAAATCCCTCGTCTCCATCGCCGGCGAACCTTTCCTCGCGCATCAACTCCGGCTGCTCCACTCGCGCGGGCTGCGGCAAGTGGTCCTGTGTGTCGGTTATCTCGGGGAAATGATCGAACGTGAATTCGGCGACGGCTCTGGCTTCGGAATGAGCCTGCGATACTCGTTCGACGGCCCGACGCTGCTGGGCACCGGCGGCGCTCTCCTTCGCGCGCTTCCCGTCCTCGGCGAAGAATTTTTCGTCCTCTACGGCGACTCCTATCTGCCGATCGACTACGCGGCGGTGTACGAATCATTTCAAACCAGCGGCCAGCCCGGATTGATGACCGTCTTTCGCAACGAAGGCGCCTGGGACTCGAGCAACGTGCATTTCACCGATGGCCGCATCGTTCGCTACGACAAGCGCGAGCGCACCCCGGAAATGCGGCACATCGATTACGGTCTCGGAGTTTTCAAAGCCTCGGTGTTTGCCGATCGTCCCGCGGACCAGCCGTTCGATCTCGCCGATGTCCAACGCGAACTGGTTGCCAAAGGCGCGCTGGCGGGGCATGAAGTCTTCCAACGCTTTTATGAAGCCGGCTCCCACGCCGGTCTCGCCGAACTCGAAACCCTCCTCCGCCCATCCCCAAAATGAGCTACTCCGTCCAACACCTCGCTGAAACCCGCAGCATCGCCGAACAACTCGATCCCGAACTCATGGAAAAAATCGTCGACGGCCTCGCCAATGTGCGCGAGCGCGGTGGACGCCTTTTCATCCTCGGTGTCGGTGGCAGCGCTGCGAATGCCTCGCACGCCGTCAACGATTTCCGGAAGATCTGCGGCTTCGAAGCCTACGCGCCCACGGACAACGTTTCTGAACTCACCGCCCGCACCAATGATGAAGGCTGGAACTCGGTCTTCGCCGAATGGCTGCGGGGCAGCCGCCTCAATGCGAAAGACGGTCTGCTCATTTTTTCCGTCGGCGGTGGCAACCTCGAAAAGAACGTCAGCCCAAATCTCGTCGAAGCCATCAAGCTCGCCAAGAGCATCGGCGCATCCGTTTACGGCATCGTCGGGAAGGATGGCGGCTATACCGCGCAGGTGGCCGATGCGGCCTGCATCATCCCGACCGTCAATCCCGTCAACGTCACCCCGCACTCCGAGGCCTTCCAAGCAATCGTCTGGCATCTCTTTGTCTCCCACCCCAAGCTCAAGCTCGTCCCCACGAAGTGGGAGAGCGTGAAGTAAGCACGCGGTTCCCCATGCGGGGGAAAGGAGGGACCACGGATTACGCGGATTTCACGGATTAATCCGGAAGCGCCATCCGGTTCTGCCTTCAATCCGTGTAATCCGTGTAATCCGTGGTCAGAATTCCCCCGCCTCAGCGGCATTGCGCCGGAGCGTGGGCCGCACTAGGTTCGCGTCCCCTTTTTTATGGCTGAAGAACGCAAAACACTCGAACAACGCCACCAGATGTCCGACATCGAGCGGCTGCGCCACAGCGCCGCTCACGTGCTGGCCACCGCCATCCTGCGCATCTGGCCCGATGCCCAGTTCGCCGCCGGCCCGCCGGTCGAGAACGGCTTTTACTACGACCTCGAGATGCCGCACCGCATTTCGCCGGAGGATTTCCCGAAGATCGAGGAGGAGATGAAAAAGGAGATCAAGGCCAACCACGTCTTCGAGCGCACCGCCGTCTCGCGCGACGAAGCCATCACCCTGGCCAATTCCGGCCGCCTCGGCGGCCTCGCAGAACGCCCGGGCAACGTCTCCAAATTCAAGATCGGCAACCTCGCCGACATCCCGGAAGGCGAGGAAATCTCGCTCTACCGCAACGGCGATTTCCTCGACCTCTGCGCCGGCCCGCACGTCATGCGCACCGGCAACATCGGCGCCTTCAAGCTCACCAGCGTGGCCAGCGCCTACTACAAGGGCGACGAAAAGAACCCCCAGCTCCAGCGCATCTGCGGCACCGCCTTCAAGAACAAGACGGAGATGGAAGCCTACTTCAC
>DASYAY010000019.1:0-10492 GCA_036501065.1 Chthoniobacter sp.
ACATCGGCTTGATGAACGCCCATTCTTTGTTCGTCAGGCTGCTCGAATATGGTTCTTTGGTTGGCATCCCCAGCCTTGTCTGTAATTGCCATAAAAAGTACAAGTACTATTTGGAAGTTATTTTTTAGACGCCCTCTTAGGACTCAGTTAAGGGCAGCCGGAGACCTACAATGGATCGATTTTGTAAATAGGAGGTATTTACATGAGCTTACAAAATCGCTTCCTCTTGTTTCTGGAATTCGAAACAGGGCGATTCACCCTGAAACGTGACGACGAGGATTGGAGCAAAGAATTTTCCGGTCTCCTCGAGGCTCTTCAATATGCACGCTCCATCGCCGCCACCACAGATACTCGTTTAACAGTCATCGACGCCACTGGCCGCGCCATTATCGATACCTTCGTTTAGCCCTGCCTCACGGAACCTATTCTTCCAAACTGACTAAGTGTCCCGGTTGTTATCCTAACTGAAAACGAGCCACATACCGATATCTGCGTAGCCGCCATCCCGGTGGCTCACATGCTTGGGCCGGCGAGACCGTGTGGACCCATCCGTGGGGCTACTCCCCTGCGAAACAAAAGCGGGTTCTATTCATGAGAAAACGAGTTCTTGCCGTTGATGACGATCCGGAAACCACCCGGCAGCTTCGTGGGCTCCTCGAGTCCCGCGGGTTTTCTGTCCAAATCGAAAATGATTCGACAAGGGCGCTTTGCAGCGCTCGCCGCTTTCGTCCCGATGTCGTGATCCTGGATTATCTCATGCCCAAGGCGCACGGCGGAGACGTGGCCTGGCAACTGGCCAGCGATCCTGTCTTCCGCAAAACGCGCATGATCATGTGCAGCGGCGTGCCGGCGCAGGAATTCTCCAAAAAACTGCCGCCGGTTCACATCGACATCATGGAAAAGCCCGTGGACACGGAAGCATTGGTGGAATTGATCGACGACCCGAAATCCTGACGGGGTGCCCGCATCGTTTGTCCGGCGGCTCACAACCGACCCAACCCGCTTCGATCGCTGGTGCGAATTGTAGATATGAAAACTACCCTACTTTGCGCTGCCCTGCTGGCCGCCGCCTTGAGCGGCGGGCCCGTCATGGGTGACGATCAAACTCCACAAAGCCAGAAGAGCTTGGGACAGAAAACCACAGATACCCTCGAGAAGGCCAAAGACACCACCGTCGCGGCCGGGCGCACCGTAGTCAATGAAACCAAAAACGCGGCGGGAGCGGTCAAAGATACCATTCTTCCCGACACGAATGCCCGCAAGGTCGATGTCACTCTCACCGAACATCGGATCGAGATGCCTCGCGAATTGTCCGCCGGAAAAACGGCCTTCGTGGTCCGAAATAACGGCAAGGAACGGCAAAACTTCAAGATTGAAGGACCGGGCCTTGATCGGGAATTCATACTCCCCGTGGCCCCGGACGAATCCAAGACCCTCGACATTAATCTCAAGCCCGGGGAGTACAAGATTCTCGTTCCCGGCAAGGAAAGTTCGTCCAAGGGCGATGAACTGAGCCTGAGAGTGAAATAACTCGGAGGCATTCATCCTTCCACGGAGAGAACGCTTTCACGTTCTGCGGAAAGACCATTCGAGGTAGTCGCGACATTGGCGCGACTACCTTGCGCTTTTCGGCACGATTACCTCGCATCACTTCGTCGGCCGGCTCGCGGGACCGATGTCAACGCGAGGATGTTTGCAGCTATGCCGGGTGAATTCCCGGTTGTCTCTCAACCGCCCCGGCCCTTCAAGCTTCCGAGAGTAACACCCACTCCATCGCAAATTTCGTCATTTCGTCGGCCGTCTTGAATCCCAGCTTTTCCTTGATGTGGGTGCGGTGTGTCTCGATGGTTTTGATGCTCAGATGCAGCTTGTCGGCGATCTCGCGTGTCCCTTGGCCTTTTCCCATGAATTGCAAAACTTCCAACTCGCGGTCGGATAGTTTGTCCACCGGCAGCCCCAAATCCGTATCATGGTTCTGCACCGCTTTGAAGACGAGGCGCTCGCTGAATTGCGGGCTCACGTAAATGCCGCCGCTGGTGACTTTGCGGACCGCATCGAGAATATTTTCCAGGGCCTGCTGCTTCATCACGTAGCCTTTCGCCCCGGCGCGCAGCGCGCGAAGCGCATAGAGCGATTCGTCGTGCATGGAGACCACCAGAATGATCAGTCGGGGACGCTCCGCTAACATCAGTTTCACCAGTTCTATGCCATTGGTTCCGGGCATCGAAACATCCATCAGAACGAGATCAGGATTCAGCCGGCGCATGGCGTCCAGCCCCATCATCGCATTCTCCGCCTCTCCACAGATGTTGATCTCCGGCAATGTCCCAATGAGTTGACTTACCCCATGCCGAAATACCGGATGATCGTCGACGATCATCACTTTCCAGGTTTTCGACTCGGGTGCTGGCGGCATATCAACAGCCGCCGAAACGTGGGGGTAAGGAATGGTCATTGGAGCGAAAACCTAACGCCGATACGACGCATGCTGGATGTATCATTTTTTACGTGCAAACACCAATTCAGCCATTCACCCATGCATAGGCGGCATCGAGTTTGTCAAAGCAGAAATAGCGAACATCCGCGGTGGTGAATGAGTTGCAGATTTGGGCCATCCGTTTCTGCCAGCTTTCTGCGCCGACAATAGCGATCCGCTCCATGTGGTGAAAGTGTTTTGCTTCCCATTTGATCTCCTCCCAAAGCGCGCCGGCGTCCCACCCTTCAAAGTCGTGCATCGTCACCAGTAAGCGGATTTTGCCGTAACGCTCGATGAGTCGTTCGGTCTCGGGCACAACCTTATCAAAATCCCGGCGGGTCAGTTTTCCGTGGAGATCGACTTCAAAGAGCCGCCCATGCGTAACTTCATCGACGTGTGCGGATGCTTTCATAGGGGTACAATAGGATACGCACCAAACCCGCTCTTGCGTCTGCGCGATCGCTGCACCACGGGGCACAGCTCGGACGAACTTTGATTGTCGGAATTGTCAAAAGTCTCCGCCGCCGCCACCGCCCGAGTCGCCACCGCCGGAATCTCCACCGCCGCCAAAGTCCCCACCTCCCGAGTCACCGCCACTGCTGCCAAAATCGCCACCCCCACCACCGCCGCTGGTGTCACCTCCCGAGTTGCCACTTCCGAAATCGCCGCCACCCCCGCCGGAGGTATCGTTGAAGTTCTCGTAGTTATCTTTCCCGGTATAGCCGCTGCCGCCGTCGTCGACCTGGCGGACTTCGGGTTGCGAACCATAGTTCGAAACGTCCCGCGATCCGAAGAAACGGTCGTACATCCAGTTGCCGGCAGCCGCGCCAAAGATTCCGCCAAGCATCGAGCTGAAAAAGCCGCCACCACCACCGCCACCCATCATCGGGCCGCCCATCATCGGACCGCCGCTGTAACCGGTGCCCGTCATCATCCCCCCGCCACCACCGCGGAAGAGCGCACCAATCAACCGGAAGACGATCCAGACCACGATCAGGCACAGGATGATCGGCAGGAATCCCCAGGAATGCCCGCCTGTGTTCGAGGGATTGGACGGCTGCACATAGCCCGAACGCAGATTGGTCGGCTCATGAGCCAGCATGGTGGTCGCGACGTAATTCACGCCGTTGAGCAGCGCACTGTCATATTGTTTGGCCCGCAGATCGCCGAGCATCAGCTTGGCGAGCGCATCGCGATCCGTGAGGGTGAAAGCGCGCTTCTGGGTATCCGGACCGACCTCGATCTGCAGATGGGAGGGCGATTTCACCAACAAGATGTAAACGCCGTTGACGTCGCGGGCCTTGATCTCCTTCACGGCCCACTCCCGCACCACCTTGTCCACGGCCGCTTTGTCCCCCGGGTTCAAGCCACCTTGCAGATCGGCCGGCAGACTTGCAAAGGTCTCGACGACGACCTCCTTGTGCAGCTTTTGCTCGAGCGCGGCGATGCTGTGGGTGGCTTCCGCCTTGGCGCTGTCCGAGAAAAATCCTCCGTTGTCCTGAATGTAAACGGACCGTGCACTACTGACGGAGGCGCCAAGGACGAGCGAGGCGGCGGCAAAGAGCACGGTGCGCAGGTTGGGAAATACGTACATAAGGATGATTTGTAAGCCTATTCGACCACTGGCCGTCAATGGCCGTTCAAAAGCGGCCCGCGACGGAGGCAATCCTGCGAAGGGATATCCCAGGATATTTCAACTGGAGGCCAGCGGTTTCGATGTCGAAGCAAAAACATGATTCGCTTCCACCACGGGTGCCTTGGGGAAGGCGAGCGGCGCGACGAGCCGCAGGAGCCCGTGAAAAATCGCCGGGCGGCCCCGGGCGAAAAACCAGAGCTTCCGGGCATTCGTCCCGAGGCGCGATTTGAAGGAATTCGAGGTCTGTCCCATGGTCACGAGCGTGGCGCCGGCCCGAAAGGCCGCATCGAGATCGAGATAGAACAAATTGAAATAGAGATCGCCGTCATGGTTGGCGCTGTAGTCCAGGCCGGAATAGAGGTTGTGATGCGTGTCGCCGCGAGTGACCCCGAAGGTAAAGCCGCACACCCGCCCCTCGCGCCGGATCAAGGTGAGCAAGACCTCATCGCCGAGCGCTGCGGCGAGTTCCACAAAAAAGGACTGCGGCATGAGCTCGAGCTTTTGCTCACCGCGCTGCTGCACGGCCACATAGAGGGCATGCACCTCGCCGTCGAAATGCGTGGCGACGAAAGCGCCGCCACGCCCGGACAGCACCTCGAAGCCCGCGTCGGTCAGTTTTTTTTGCGAGCGGACGATTTGCAAACGGTAGCGGCTTTTCAGCGCGTCGCGATAGGCGGCAAAGCTGGAGAAAGCAGCCTGCAAATGGTGAACGGGCAGAATCTCGCCGCGCAGATAGCCGCGCGAGGCCAGCGCAGAAGTCAGCCCCGACTCTTCCTCGTCCAGTTCCTTGAAGAGCATGAGTCGCGCTTTCACCGTGCCCGCGAGACGTCGCATGACGCGGTCCACTTCCGCGGTCACCTCGTCCACCGACGCGCCCGGCCGCACCCGCAGATGCGAGGAGCCTGGCGGCACGGGCAGCCCGCAGAAGAGCACCTTCATCGTCCCCACTTTCGGCCAGAGCCGCCGCAGCCTCTCGCGCAGGCGAACGACGAGGGCATTGGTGGAGTCGACGATTTCGACCCGGAACAAGCACAGCGCCGCGCATCCGACCGGCGTGCCCGAATCATCGAAAACGAGGACGCCCCAGCACCGGAAATCGTCGGCCAGCGTCTGTTGAAAGACGCGCAGGACTCGCGGGTCCATGCCCATGTCAGCGCTCCGCCATACTTCATGCCAGGCCTCGGGCACGTCGTCGAAGGAGTCGAAAAGCAAAGAAGTCACGCTGATGATTTTCAGAGCGAACGACGCTGCGGCGCAAGCCTTTCTCCGGCAACGGAGTATGTATTTGGCAGGCAGGAGCTCATGACAGATTTGTTATCGCCACACTGCAAGTTGGAGATGCCCCATCTGCCCTGGCCCTATTCCTTGACCGGATGGCGCTGGTCGTACTCGACCCAGGCCGCCAGCCGCTGACGCAAGGTCTTGGAGATTTCCGGCTGGGAAACGGAGAGGTCGGTGTGCTCGTCCGGATCATCGAGGACATTGAAAAGTTCTCCGCGCCCCTGGGAGGCATTGAGGATGTATTTGAAGGCGCCTTCCCGGACTCCGTAAATGTAATCGTTCCGCATGCCGAAGAAATAGGCGCGCCGGCTTCGCGAGCTGTCCAACGGGCTTCGGCCCTGCCAACCGGCGGGCGCGGGAATTCCCAGCAGATCGAGAATCATCGGCGAAAGGTCGATCTGGGAACCAATGGCATCGGAGAATGCGGGCTGGTGGAAGAGTGCCGGACTCCAGACCACCAGCGGCACGTGGACGTCCTCCTGGTAAACATTGCCGCTGTGATAGTAGCCCTTGTGCGGCGCGCCAAACGCCTGCCCATGGTCGCCGGTGACGATCACCATGGTATCCCGGTCGAGCCCGCGCTCGCGGAGGGCGTCGAACAAACGGCCGAGCTGGCGATCGAATTCGACGAGGGAATTCAGATACTTGTTCAACTCCCAGGGGATGTCGCCGTAGGAACGGTCGCCATGGAGAAAATCCGTGCGGGGAATATTTGGCGGGAGGTAGTAGGGATGATGGGTCCCCTGGTTCCAGGAAAAGATATAGAATGGCTTTGAGCGGTCCTGATCGATGTAGCGCAGCACCATGTCGATCATGGCTTTGTCCTGCACGCCCCAGGAGAAAGCCATGGGCGCGCCGGCATCCTGGCAATCCCAGACGGTATCGTAACCGCGGTCCTGAATGAATTTGTCCTGGTCGGCAAAGGTGTTGTCGCCGGCGGAAATGAAGGCGGTGCGATAGTCGCAGCGGCGCAGCACCTGGGCGACGGTCGTTCCGGGGGCGCGCGTCGCCTCACTGGTCGCCTCCGTCCAGGTCAGCGGCGGGTAATGGGAAAGCGTGAGGGCAAAGAGGGCGTTGGCGGTGTTCGCGATGTGGGCGTAAAAGTTGCGGAACTGGAGGCAATGGGTGGCCTCTGCCTCCATGCGCGGCCAGGTCTTGAGCTTGCTGCCGTAGAGGCTGAGATATTCCGCGCCCACCGATTCACCGACGATGACGATGACGTTCCTGGGTCCGCGCGGAATCCCGGGAGTGATGGCGGTCCCACTCTCGGAAGGCGCGAAGTCGGCGAGGTAAGCAGGCGGAACCTTCGCGTCGAACGATGGCGAGGAGTGCCGGAGCAGCGCGCGGACGGTGGAGCTGATGAGGACATAATGCGGATTGCTCCACAGCCGCGACATGTCGGTGAGCCGGCCCCAGTCGCTCTCGACCAAGCCGTGAGCGACGACGCCGTAGGCGGCAATTCCCGCGAGTCCAAAGGCCTGGCTGGTCCGAACCGGCCATCGGCGAGGGAAACGCAGGAAACGCTCGCAGAAGGCAACCGCGGCCAGGTAACCGAGAGGCAGGAGGATGAGCGTGAGCAGAAATCCGAACGTCAAATATTCCTCCATCGAGGAGCGCATATTTCCCAGATTCGCCCCGAGCTTGAGGAGGGTGAACGTGAGCGGCATGTGCAAAACGTCGTAAATCCGCACACTGAGGATTCCGAACAAAACGCTGAGCGCTCCCAGACCCACCCAGCCGCGCCAAAGGGCCCATTGAAGCCGGGGCCGTTTCGCCGCGGCGAGGAGCAGCGCCTGCCCGAGCAACCCGAAGGCGAGCGCGTAGAGGAGGTCCGCGGCGGTGACCATGGTCAACTCGGAAAAATAACGGCTCAATTGCCAGCGATCGACGTAATCGGGAAGCCAGACGCGCGGCACCTTGGTCCCGAAGAGCACCATTTCCAACAAAAGCGCGGGCCAGAAAGTGGAGGCGCCGGCCTTCGTCGGACATGGCGAGCCTGAACGGGCGTCCAACGCATCCAACGGTTCGACGGGAGAAAAAGTCATCGGATTGTCACGCAATCGTAACAATAAACCAGCGAGCAGCGAGATCGTTGTGGTCGAAAATTGAGCGCTATGACCCGTCGCGTTCATCGAAGGACCAGGAACGCAACTTCACCCGGGGCAAGCGTGAGCTTTTGGCTCCAGGTGCCGTGGCCGCGTGATAACTCGGTGAGTGCTCCCTGCTCATTCATGCGCTGCAAACGGGCCTCGGGATCGTGTTTGCCTTCACCTCGTAACTTGGGATCGATCGGCACTGAGATATCCTGCAGCTGCTCGGCGAGATTTATGAGCACGATGGCGATGCTT
Organism: Chthoniobacter sp.; assembly: GCA_036501065.1. GTDB lineage: Bacteria > Verrucomicrobiota > Verrucomicrobiia > Chthoniobacterales > Chthoniobacteraceae > Chthoniobacter. Next base: position 7,742 of record DASYAY010000019.1, read on the forward strand.
CCGTCCGTGTGGGAGCGTGTGACGCTGTGGGCGATGGAGGGAACGCGCACGAGTTTGTTTTCCACGGACTCACGAAATTCGATCGTCGCCGGAGGCGGCGAGAGAACGAGCGGGTGCAGGTATTCGCCGAGCCGCAGCCATTCCAAGCCCTGCTGGGTGTAGGCATCGATGGATCGGAGAAAGGCCAACTCCCGGGCGTGGGCCGGTTGCAGGAGGAAGACATCGGGAGAATCGGCGTAAATGCGGCCGGGAATAGTTCCCTCGAGAAAGAGGGTCGCGAGCTCCGGCAGGAGGCTGCCACCTGCTTTCCCCGGACCCAACACCCGCCCGTGCCCGAGGCTGTAGTCGCCCCATACGGTGCGATACACCGGCACATAGCCAGGCATCGTGTTGACCGAGTAGAGATTGACGTCGAGCAGGTCGCGAAAGGCCTCGATCGGATCTTCGCCGGAAAGGATGGCCTCGGGATCCACGGAGCGGATCGCCTCACGCACTCGCCGGGCGAGCACGCGCTGACCGGCGATGACGGTATTGCCGCCGCCGACATCGTGCCCGTGATCCTGGGCAAAGCATTCCGGGGCGCCTTTGCCGAAGCTATCGAGATAGACTCCGGAAAAGCCCCACTCGGCGACGGCCCGCCGCGAGAGTTCCACCAACCGCCGCTGCCACCAATCGGTCGCGCGGCACATGGCGAGCAGTTGGGGCGGATCACCGGTGCCGTAGGGCACGGCGTTGCCCTGGCGATCGCGGATGACCGCGTGCTGGGCCGCATCGGCATCGGGGGTGACGATCCCGGCATCGTAAATCATCGACTGGATGTATGCCTGGAGATGGACGCCCTGGGTGCGCAAACTGCGGACGGCATCGACCAGGCCGGTTTTCGGCGGCAGATCGTGGCCCAGGCCCGATTGGTTGAGGGACGTGCTTGCAGTCGGCGTTTCAAAGCAGCCGTACCACACGCCAAAGAAAGGCCGGTGTTCAAAAGCGGCGCTCAGCGATTGGAGCGCGGTCACGTTGTTTGCCACGGTGCGCTCGGGTTTGGTCGTGGACGGACGCACTGCGAATGGCGCGCGGACCAGCCAGGCCGGCAAATCCTTGCGCTCGGCCAATAACCCACGGCTGGCCCATTTCTGCTTCACCCACCATGTCCGATAAAGCCGCGCGGCGTCCCACCAATCGCCCGCGAAGGGTCCGGCAACCACATCATATTCCATGGCGAAATGTTTCACGCCCAATCCGCGATTTGCCGGAAAATGCTGGACGGCGAGGACCGCGGCACCGGCCTCCGGGCGATTGCGAATGGCAAACGATTTCGTGAAGCCTGCGCCATCTTCCGCGGCAAGATAGAATCCCCGCCCGGCCGCGCGGCCGTAGGCGGCGAGAAATTGAAACTTCGCCGATGGCCCAGGATAGGGCAGGTCCGCATCGCCGCGGGCTGCGCCGCGACCGAAGACGCGCGTCTGACCACGCCGATACGGGACGAGCATTTCATTACCGGTCGGCTCGGTGTCGAGGGCCGCGGCGGGGAACTGCGGGAAGTTCACGCTCCACAAGCTGGCCTCCGGGCCTTGCACGCCGACTTCGATCCGCCATCGGATTAATGACGCTTCGGCATCGAGGCTGGCATGAACGACGACCAATGCTTCCTTTTTGTGGTAGGTAACATCGAGCGTCATGGCGCTCTCGTCGCCGTGCGTGGCGAAGGAGACTTCCCCCGTACCTTCGGAGGAGATTGCGGCTGTTTTTTCCGGCCCTGGCGCGGCTACTTCCAAAGACCAAAGCGGGGTTACCGGTGACGCGGCGAGAAGATTACCCTGCGCCGCCGGCCAGATTCCGGCGAGACTTCCATTTCTGCGAAAGAGGAAGGCCACGCGGGAATTGGCGAGGCCAACGAAGTTTTCCTGTTCGACGACATGCACGGTGGCTTTTCCGGCATCGAATACCGGCGCAGGGAGCCCCTTCAAAGCGGTCGCCTTTTGTGGCTTGGCGATCGCCCGGACGCCCGAAAGCAAGGCGAGCCAGATGAGGGTATGGCGAAGAAACAGGCCCCGCGGGGTGTTCACAAATGATGACTTTTTCGGAAAACATCGGGCTGTTACTCTGGGGAAAGATCGGGGCTGTTGACTTGGAAAGCGGCTGAGGAAGCCCGGCGGCGGACGGTGGCCGGCTTTGATCAGGGGCCGTTTTTCGGTTCCGCGGACGTGACCCAGGATTGGACGAACGCCCGCGACCAGGCGGGCCAAGATTCGTCCGCAAAGTTTCGGGCAAAGCTGTAGCAGAGACTCGATCAAATTCACAGTCCGCGTCGTTGGGACTTCGGGCTCGAATGGCAAGCAAAATTTCCAGCGAAGTGGCATTTTTCCGACTAGTGTGGTGTCTGGTAAGTTCCTGATATCAGTTCTGCCGTTCCTTCGGAGCTAAAGGCAGCCGCAAGCCTCGGAGTTAGTTAAGAAACTTGTCTGACACCGCACTGGGTTCTGCTCACGGATTATATTCGGCCTGCATTTGCGCGACAGCGTTTTGGAGTGCGTGCTCGCGTTTCTCGAGTTCGTAAACAACAGGTTCTCACTTCCGTTTACGCGGTTCGTCGAATTCCTTTGAAATTGCCTAAGAGGGCGTCTAAAAAGTAAGTGCGCACGGGTCAAGCCGGAGGCTTGCCGGACTGTAGCCGGGGGTAACACCCCCGGAATGCACCCCAAAAAAATAACTCACGCACCCCGGCCGGGGTGCTGGAAATTACCCCTGGAAGGC
>DASYAY010000020.1:0-25668 GCA_036501065.1 Chthoniobacter sp.
GCGAACAGCTTTGGGACATCCTCAAAGATGACCTCGCCAATCGTGTCCACACCAGCGTGGCCAAACTGCGCTCCGCCATGAAGGCCACCTTGCACCGGTTTTGGGATCACCCACCGCTGGTCCTCAGCCTCATCGGTCGGCTCTGGTTACAGCTTCAACTAAACACTTCGCCCAAAATGCACGTGTCATCTTAATTTAGAAAGATGGTATCAATCCGTGTAATCCGCGTAATCCGTGGTCCCTACCTCCATCCTGTCTTTCGTGTATTTCGCATTTTTCGTGGTTCCTCCCCTTTGATTGCGGCCAAAGGCAGCGTGTGTTTCCCCTATTTCTCGAATCGATAGCCCTCGCCCCGGCTGGTGATGATGTGCCTGGGGGATTCGGGGTTATCCTCGATCTTTTGCCGCAGCCAGGCGATGTGCACATCCACGGTGCGCGGGGTGATGAATGGCTGTTCGCGCCAGACCTGCTGCAGAATCTTTTCCCGCGAGAGAACTTGGCCGCGGTGATTGATCAAAAGCCGGAGCAGCTCTGCTTCCTTGGCGGTGAGGCTCAGCGATTTTTTGCCTCGGAAAAATTCCGTCGTAGAAAAATCGGCCACGATCTTGCCGAACTCGACGCGCATCACTGGCGTGAGCTCCTGCTTGTGCACCCGGCGCAGGAGCGCGGCGACGCGGGCGACCAGCTCATCGGGATCGTACGGCTTGACGAGATAATCATCCGCGCCGGTGCGCAGACCGTCCACACGATCGCGCACCTGGCCACGCGCGGTGAGCATGAGAATGGCCCCGTCGAAACCACGCTCGCGCACCGCGTGACAAATCTCGAATCCCGATTTGCCCGGCAGCATCACATCGAGGATGAGCAGGTCGAAGCGTTCCTCGGTCGCGCGGCGCAAGCCGAGATCACCGTCGCCGGCAATTTCGACAAGGTGACCGCTGGCCCGGAGGAGATCGGAAACGATCAGCGCCACTCCCGCTTCGTCCTCGACGAGTAAAATCCGCGAATTCATTGGGCCGGCAGACGGACGGTAAAAATGGCGCCGGAGCCCGGTTGGCTGCTCACCGCGATGGTGCCTCCGTGCGCCTCCACAATCTCCCGCGCGAGGCTCAGACCGAGGCCGCTGCCGCGCACCTGCCGGCTTTGCGCTACGGCGCCGCGTTTGAAGGGCTTGAAAATCTCTCTCTGCTCTTCCTCCGGGATCCCGGGACCTCGGTCGGCCACCTTCACCTCGACGGCGGCCGGAATGCCGCCATTCGGCGAGGCCACGGTGACACCGATCCAGCCGCCTTCCCCGCCATGCTTCACCGCATTGGCGATGAGATTTTGAAAGACGCGCCGGAGAGCCACGGGGTCGCCGGTCACCGCCGGCAAGGTGTGCGAGACTGTGAATTCCACTTCGCAGGGAGTGCCGCCGACATCGTGCGCCGCATTGGCGATGGCTTCGCCGAGCAAATCCTTGATGACCACCGGTTGCCGGTTCAAGAGCGCTGGATTCCTTTTCGCTCCCGCGTAGGCGAGCACCTGCTCGACCATTTCGCTGAGCTGATTTCCGTAATCAATGATCATCCGCAAATACCGTCCGACTTGCGCCGGGTCCTGCACCACGCCGCGCTCGATATTATGCGCCGCGCCGCGGATGACGGTGAGCGGCGTGCGCAATTCGTGCGAGACACTGGCCACGAAATTCATCTGCAGTTCCGCAAGCTGGCGGGAGCGGCGCGTGTGCCGCACGAGGAGCACCCCGGCGGCAATGATGAGCAGATTCAACCCGGCAGCGACGGCCAGATTGCGCCGGCGTGAAACCAAGACCATGGCTTCGAAGGCGCCTGGTCGATGCCAGACTTCCAGGGTCCAGGCGGATTTCGGCGAAAGACCGCGCGGACTCCCCGCAGCGTGTCCTTCGTGATTGAACTCGAGCGACACATCCGGTTCGCTTTTGGCATTTCCGGTGTGCAGCGAGAGGATCGGCGGGCGATTCGAGCCGGGCGCTTGCACGGTGACGTCGTCGAGCCCGCTGCCCAGCCGATCCAGATACTGATGAACGAGCTGGGGCAGCCACTCCTTGCCGAGGTAATTGGTGTCGAGCTCGAGAATGATCCAGCCGTACTCGCCACCGCCATTCTCGCGCGCGCGTCCCCCGGCAATCGGAAATTCCAGAAGCGTGCCGTTACGGTCCACATAGACCGGCGGATTGCCACCGCCACCACCGCGTGGTGGGGGTGGGGGTGGCGGCTTGTCCCGCCGGGGCGGCTGCTCGCCTGGGCGATCGAGCCGATCGGGCGGCGGTGGTGGACGGTCCGCACCCGGCGGTTCCAGCCGCGCACCGTTGGCGCGTTCCGGCGGTATGCCATTGCCCCTGTGGCCGAGGTGATCGCGCAGTTCATTCCAGGACGCCGGCCAGGCCATGGCGGTGAGCTTTCCCGTTTTTTGATCGAGCGCAAAGAGATTGGATCCATTGTCTGTCGGCGACAAAACCGCCATGCGGCTGAACATCGGGCGCGGATTCGTCGCCAGCCATTTCCGAAGGCGATCGGCGTAAGCAGCATCGCGCCCCAGTTCATCGATCTCGTTCCCCGTCGGCGTCAACTGCGCGCAAGCTCTCGTCAGTTCGTCATCGAAATCCCGCACCAGGAGCTGGGACTGTTCGCTCAAGTTATTGCGCAGCCGCGCCTCCTCGGCGCGGGCCAGTTCGCCCGTCCAACGATACTGCAGCGTCGTGAGCGCGCCGCAGAGCACGATGAGGGCGGCGAGAAAAGCCCATTCGGTGCGGGTTTGTCGTTGGTTCGAGGCCATGGCGCGAAGCGGTGTGCGGTGCCGGAAGATGCCGTCGGAAGAGGCGGTAGGTCAACCCGCGCGGGCCGCGCTTAACACTCCTTAACACGACAGATCGCCCCGAGTCGCGCACCATCATCATCAGTAACAGCAGCGCGTTTCGCCATTTGTCCTGCGCACTGCCAGTCCCAAACCAACCAGAAAAATCCACTATGAAAACACTCCTCGTGACCCTTGGTGTAGCTCTCACTTACCTGGCCTTGGCCGTGAACGCCCAGCCGCCCGGCGGCGGCAGAAATGGTCCCGGCGGCCCGCCTCCCGGACCCGGTGGTCCTCACGGCCCCGGCGACGGCGGCCCCGGCGAGGTGCATGACGATCCGCATCACAATCCGATGTTTCATGCGCTCCTGCGCGCGATCGATACCGATGGCGACGGCATCATCTCGATGAGCGAGATGAACCACGCGGCGGAATCCTTGCTCAAGCTCGACAAGAACAACGACGGCATTCTGGAGCACGACGAGCTCGTTCCGCCCCACCATCACGACGGCCCGCCGCCCCCGCCCAGGGGTCCGAAACCGGACGACGGCAAGAAGCCCGATGCGAACAATAACAACGACGGCAATGCCAATGCCGCCGTCGGTGACAAGGACGACAAGGCCGCCGCGGGTGATGCGGACAACAATCCCAAACCGGACGGTGACAAAGGCGGCCGCCGGAAACCGCGCAAGAACGGAGACGACAACGATCCTCAAGCCGGCAATCCGCCGCCACCCCCTCCGCCGCAGGAGGACGAACAGCGCTCCGCACTCGTGGACGCGATCGACACCAACCATGACGGCGTCATCAGTGCGGAAGAAATCGCCGCCGCTCGCGCGAACCTGAAGAAGCTCGACCAGAACCACGACGGCAAGCTTGAGCCCTGGGAGTACGGCCGCCCTCACCACCACTAAAACTCAAACTCCAATCCCAAAAGAATCCATTATGAGAAAGAGAATCCTCATCCTTGGTTTTGCTCTCACCCTGCCCATGGCGCTCATGGCCGATCCCGATGGCGGCAATGGCGGCCCCGGCCCAGGCGCCGGTGCTCCCGGCGGCCCACATAAGAAACATCACGGCCCCGGACAAGGACTAGGGCAGGGTCAGGACGGACCCGATGGTCCCGGCGACGGCGTCGGACACAAGGGCGGTGGCGGCTGCCAAAAAGGCAAGGGCGGCCCGAAACCGGACAAGGGCGACAACAACAACTAAACTACAACACTTTTCCAGCTCCTCTATTCCAGGGGCTGGGATGGGTACAAGTCCCGGGGGACGGAAGAGCCATTCTTTCGTCCCTGCCGGGACTTGATTTTTCCGGCCCTCGGAAATCTGCGCTGGTCCTAATTCCGGGGAATTGGACCACGGATTGCACGGATTACACGGATTTGATTTGTTCAATACGGGCTCTGAACGGCGAGCACGTCCAGATGAAACGGGTGGTCAAACCGAAACCAATGCCAAGCTTTACCCGCGGGCACCGATGTAGCCAACGCGATGCGAGACACCCAAGGCATCACGGGAGCAAATACGTGTAATCCGTGGTCCAATTCTCCCCCGGCAAGAACCACGGTCGCCAGTTATTTTCCGGTCTTGGGCTTGCGCAGCTCAATGCCCACCGGGCAATGGTCGGAGCCCAGGATGTGTGGATAGATTGTCGCGGACTTCAAGCGGCCGCGCAGCGCCTCGGAACAAAGAAAATAGTCGATCCGCCAGCCAATGTTCCGCCCGCGGGCGCCGGAGAACTGACTCCACCAGGTATAGTGGCCGCCACCCTTCTCGAACTCGCGGAAGGTGTCCACGAAACCCGCACGGACTAAGGCGTCAAAGCCGGCGCGCTCTTCCGGCGTGAAGCCGTGGTTTTTCACATTGTCCTTGGGCCGTGCGAGGTCGATTTCGGTATGGGCGACATTGAGATCGCCGCACCAGATGACCGGCTTCTTCCGCTCGAGCTTTTTGAGGTAAGCGAGAAAATCGCGGTCCCATTGCTGGCGATACGGCAGCCGCGACAGATCGCGCTTCGAATTCGGCACGTAGACGTTGACGAAAAAGAAGTCGTCGAATTCCGCGGTGATCACGCGGCCCTCACGATCGTGCTCCGCAGTGCCGATGCCGAAGGTCACCTTCTCGGGCTTGGTCTTCGTGAAAATGGCGGTCCCGGAATAGCCTTTCTTCTCGGCCATGTTCCAAAACGCCGTGTGCTTCGCCAGGACCTGCGGCACGACCACATCCTCCGGCGTGGCTTTGGTTTCCTGGAGGGCGATGATGTCGGGCTTTTCGCTCGCGACAAAATCGGCAAATCCCTTTTTCAAAACGGCGCGCACGCCATTGACGTTCCAGGAGATAAATTTCATGCGGGAAAGTTGAGAGTTGAGAGTTGATGGTTGAGAGCCGCGGCGTTCTGAATCGCCACGACCGATCTGAAGCGTCCGTCGATGTCCTGCTCGCGGAGCGAGGAAGAATGAGGAAACGCGGCGGACTATCAACTATCAACTCTCAACCATCCACTCGCCGCTGCGGCGCCCTAGAGCCGGATGCCGAGGTGCGAGTAGCCGGTGCGGATTTGCTTCATGAGCTCCGCTTCGCTGCGACCATCGAGGAGGATTCCGAGAGTCCGTTTCTGGAAGGCATCGCGGGCCGCGTCTGAGGTCAGGATCTCCGGCGGTTTCGGCGGCGTGAGCCCACCCGGATAAGTAAATGACCCGTCTTCCTTCACCACGACACCCGGCTGCTTCTTGAAATTGTCGAGCGCGACGAAGAAATCCTCCACGGCTTTCCGTTCTTCGCCGACATCGCGAAAGTAGTGCGCAAAGAGCTGGCCGTCACCTTTGCCGTCGAGGTGCATGAAATAGTAAACGAGGAGGAACGACGTGAAGTAGAGCCGGTGCGAGGCGCGCGGGTCACGCTCGAGGATTTCGGACCATTGCTTGTTGGTGATGGGAAACAATTCCTCGAGCGGATACGGTTCGGGCACGCCATTCATCGTGCGGGTCTTCAAAAAGTTTACGTAGTCACGCAGCCCGTTCTTCGCCGCCGAAACACGGAACTGGCCGGTGTGCAGCGGCAGCGTGCCGGTGTATTCCGCGGTGCCTTCGATCACCCATTGCGGCAGGATCCCGAGCCAGAAGTGCATCATCTCGTGCGTGAGTTCGTGCACCATGGTGTGCGTCTCGAAGTTCTCGTCCTTCGCGTAAGACTTGCCGACCAGCTTTACGCCGATGCTCTCGAAGGGCACCATGAACATCTCCTGCCGGGAGCGGTAAATGCCGCTGCTGTTTTGCAATCCGCCCGCGGCGTAATAGGCCTCCTTCGTCTTGAACAGCTTGGCGCGAAAATATTCGCCCGACGCCGGCCGCGGCTCGATGTGCCAGGGCAGAGCCTTGAGCAATTCATAGGTGGCTTCGAAGTTGCGGGCCACGTCGCGCAGCAGCACCTGGTTGAACTTGCCCTGCGATTCAAATTCGAAGTGCTGCGTGCGGTAGACGTACTTCTCCACCACAGGATCTTCGCTGACGACCTCGGCTTTGACTTGGGAAGTCTCGACGCCGATTTCGTCCGGCAAGGCGGTATTAATCGGCTGCTTCTTCGCCCAGTCGATGAGGTATTGCTGATCCTCGGAGCTCAGGAAACTGGCCGGTGCCTGCTGTCGCGCACCGTTCGGCATTTTGAAGACGACATTCATCCCGTCGTAGCTGACCAGGGACGCTTGAAAGGGGGCGCCTTTTACCGTCTTCCAGTTTCGCGGCGGCTCGACTGTGGGAAGTTGGGCCACCGCAAAGGTCGCCACACAAAAAAAGGCCACGAGGGGGAAGAACAAGCGCTGCATACCGCCCAAGATGTAGCAAAGGAAGATGGCTGCCGCAAGGGAGCGGCGGGTCGGGGCAGTAATCGTGATCCGTTCTCAGTCACCAGTCTTCCGCTGCGTTGATCTGTCCACACCTCGAAGAATTCTTGAAATACGCGGCATTCCCCGGCAGGAGTGCCTGTTTTTCTCGCCACCTTTATGCCTCCCAGCGATCCGAATATCCTGTCTCCAGCTCCCGCCACTTCCGGGGACCATTGGTGGAAACTTTGCCTGATCGCGATTGTCGCTCTCCTCGCCTTTCATTTTTACCGCGGGATGCAGCGTCCTTGGGTCGAGGATGACACCTGGTACGGCGCCGTCTATTCGCAAGCTGCGCACAATAATTTGCGCGCCGGCCTCCACGCCGCCGGCGTGCCGGCGACGCTCTACTTCGGGCCGCTGCCGATTCCGCCGGATGCCTATTACGTGCATCATCCGACGCTGCTGCCGCTGCTCGTGACCGGGTCCTTTGCGATCGTCGGTGAAGCGGAATGGTCTGCCCGGCTGGTGCCGGTTCTGGCGTCGCTGGCAAGCGTGATCGTCCTGTGGTTCCTGGTGCGCGGCGCGGCTGGTCCGCGCGCGGGGACGCTGGCCGCTTTCGTCTTCGCCGCGGTGCCCATGGAATTGCACTACGGCGACATGGTGGATTTCGAACCGGTGCTCACTTTGTGGATGCTTGCCATCCTGCTGTGTCTTCAACGCTGGGAAATGACGGCGAATCGACGATGGGCGATCGCCAGCGCGCTCTTTGCCGCGCTGGCCTTGTGGACCGACTGGCCGGGTTACCTGCTGGTGCTGAGCGTCGCGGCGTCCTTCATTTTTGCGCGCGCGCGCGAAAGGCGCTGGATGGGCTGGATGCTAGGCGGGTTGGTGGGCGTGGCCGGGCTGCTTTTTCTCGTTCAGATTCGTTGGGCCAATGCCGCCGCCTGGAGCGATCTGTGGTCGGCGCTGCAGATGCGCCTGGGCAACGCCATCCCGACGAGCACCGGCCCCATCGCCGCCGATGCGCAGCGATTCACGTGGGGAGATTGGTCGAGCACGGTCCTGGACGATCTGCGTGCCAATTACCTGGTGCTGACCTGGCTCCTCGTGGCCCTGGGAATTTGCTGGGTCATTCGCCGCTGGCGCACGGATGCCGGGATTCGCTGGCTGGGCTGGGCCGCGGGGCAGCTTTTCATCGCCGACGCGCTCTATGTCGTGCTCTTGCGCAATGAATCGTTCATCCACGACTTCGCGCCGTTCTATCTGCTCGGAGCGATCGGTCTGCTCGGCGGTCTGGGGTTGGAAGCCATTTGCTGCGCCGGGGAGAAACTGTCGCGGGTTCCGCGGCTCGGGACCCAGATCGGCGTTGCCGCGCTGGTCGTAGCGTTGGGTGTGGTTGGTTTCCTTCGTTCGGAATTTTTGCGCACGCCTTTTATGATCCTCGATGGAATCCAGCATGAACCGCCGGAGCTCATCCCCAAGCTCGGGCAGACCATCGACCGTGCTTTCCCCACCGGAAGAACCATCCTCGCCAATTTCGATCCCTACGGCAGTTCGCTCACCTACTATGCGCAGCGGCCCATGCTCACAAATCTCCTCACCACCGACGATTGGCACTGGGGAATCGCCGCGGAGCATCCGGCGGGCGGCATCATTTGGCTCGGTGCGCCCGGCGCCTCGGAAATCCTCGCCGCCCTGCCCGGCGGCACGACGCGAGTCGAGGTGGCGGGATTTGACTTCGCACTCTGGCACGCACCGGCGGCGCCATAGGAATTTCGTAAGGAGCGAACGGCGAACGGCGTATTCCCGGTAACGACTCGCCGGACTATGAAAGTCTCCTTGCCCCGTTTACTCTTCGTCCTCTCCATTCTCCTGCTGCTCGGCCGGCCGGGACACGCCGATTCTGTTTCGCGTGCCGAAGTCCTTCAGGTGGCCGAAAGCTACGTCCACCACGTCTGGCAATCCTCCGGCAAGAACCAGCGTCACGGGGTCGATTCGCGCGGGGTCGAAATCCACACGCCAGATCGCCCCACCGGCCATGGTTGGCCCGACGAGGCGTGCTGGGAGGTAGGAGCGAGCAATTCCGGCGTGGCCTACAAATGGGGCGGTTTCGATACCCCCGAGTCGTTCGATGCCGGGGTGCGCGCGGGCAAAGCGGCCGGCGACGTTTACACCCAGGAAAAGCGCCGGCTCGGCGGCGAGGCGGTCAGCGGCGACGCCGTGGGTATCGATTGCTCGGGTTTCATCTCCCGCTGTTGGATGCTCCCGCATAAATACTCCACATCCAATCTGGCGGAAATCTGCCGGAAGCTTGCTTCACCCACGGAGCTGCGCCCGGCCGATATCATGAACGCCGAAGGCGGTCACGTGATCCTTTTCGTCAAATGGCTCGACGAAACCAAAAACCGCGCGCTGTTTTACGAGGCCGTGCCGTTCAGTAAAACGCTGGCCAGCGAGCGCGACATCGCGGCCTTGGTCGCCGATGGTTACACGCCGATGAGGTATCGCAAGATTCGCGATTAGGTTCAGAAAGTTCGTTTCGGCGAGACGCCGAAACCAGCGCCCGAGACAGGCGCGCTCCCCGGAGTTCACTGCTCCGCGCACCTTCAGTTACGGCGCGCTATTATTTGACATCGTCTAATTCTTTTCGTCTTTCGTATCGCCGTGGAAGCGGAACGGTTCACCGCCAAGCAGCGCGGTGCTCGTGATGCTCGGGCACCAGTACTTCTCCACGTGTTCGATCATGAGCCGCGTGCCGGCGAAATGACTGACGTAGGGCGCGCGTTCAGGATTGTACATCGTATCGGTGAGGTCACGGACGAGAGCGACATGTTTCCCCTGCATGACCATCTGACGAATGGCAAACGGCCGGCCGAGGACGCACATATTGAGATGCACGCCGCAGACCAGCACGTTCTCAATGCCACGCTGCTGCATCAGGTTGTAAGCTTCGGCGTTATCGGTGATGGCGTCGCCATCCTGGATTTCGATCGCCGCATTTTCGCGTGTCCACGGATAGGGGTCGCCCTTCTTCCACGTCCGCGAACAGTCGCAGCCGCCATCGGAATCATCGATCGGCAGCGGCGCTTCCCGCGTGGGATCGATGTAACACCAATTCTTCAGCGGCACCAGCGGCGTCGCCGGTGGCGCGGCCTGCGCCAGCTTGCGGCCCGGATAATCCTTGTAGAAGTCCATGGTGTTGCTCGGGCAGTGAATGATGAGCACACCTTGCGAACGCGCGGCCTTGGCGAAGTCATTGACGTGCCCGGCCATCTCCGCCACGCGGGCCGCGGCGTTCGGGCAGGTGTGCGCGTCCCACATGTCGCAAATGACCAGCGCCGTCTGGTGCGGATTCCAGTCGAGCGTCAGCGTCCGCGGTTGAAATACACCGCTTCCCGCGGCGGTTTCCGTGCGCTCGCGCGCGGGCAGATGAAGCATTTCAGAGCCGGCGGCGGCCAGTGGTCCGCTGCAAAACCACGCAGCCACCGGGAGAAGCAAGAGACGGGAGAACATGCTGTCGATTTTCCTCCGGTCGGGCCGAATGACAAGCCGCGAAGAAGTCCCGTGCATCGCCCACAGACCGACGCTCCGGGAAGATTACTCGCGAGCGCCCAATTGCCGTGAATCCTGCGGCGCGACTATCCCGACCGGCGCACCGTCCACCTTCGCCATCCGACGCTCGCTGAGAATCCGGTGAAGAACGCGGCCGAGGTCCTCGACGGTATCGGGCTTCAAGATGAGGTCCCGGACACCGAGTTGGCGCGCGCTTTCGCTGTCCTCGGGCCGGATGTAGCCGGAAGCGAGAATGATCGGCACATCCGGGCGAACCTTCAGAAACCGGGCGGCGAGATCCCGGCCGCTGAGGCGCGGCATCGATAGATCGGTAATGACCGCGTCGAACTGATGAGGATCCTGGAGGAAACAGCGGAGCGCCGCCTCCGACTCGACAAAGCCGGTGACCTTGTAGCCCAGCCGGCTGAGCACCTGCGTGGTGAGGTAGACGAGGGGTTCTTCGTCGTCCACGTAGAGGATCCGTTCTCCCGAGCCTTTGGGCACCGGCCTGGCCGGCGCCTGAACGCTCGCGACCGTCCCTTCCATCGCCGGAAAATAGAGATGAAAAACAGTGCCGCGGCCCGGCTCGCTGTAGACCGTGATCGCGCCTCCGTGGGCCTTCATGATGCCATGCACCACCGAGAGACCGAGGCCCGTGCCTTCGCTCTGCGACTTCGTGGTGAAGAAGGGGTCGAATATCCGCGCGAGCGTCTCCCGATCCATGCCGCAACCCGTATCGCTGACCGCCAGATGGACATAGCGGCCGACTCGCAATTCCGGCGACGTGCGGGCCACGTCGGCGTCGACATCGATCACCGACTCGCGCACTTCGAGCAGGCCGCGATCGCCCATGGCGTGGGTGGCGTTCGCTCCGAGATTCATCAGGACTTGATGAATCTGCGTCCCGTCGGCCAGGACCGGCGGGGCGCCGGCCACATAGGTCGTGCGAATCTCGATCATCGCCGGCAGGCTCGCCCGGAGCAGCTTCAGCGCTTCCTCCACCACGGGCTGCAATTCCAGGAGCTTGCGCTCAGGCGCCTTCTGCCGGCTGAAGGTCAGGATGCGCCGGACCAAATCCACCGCGCGGCTGCCCGCCTTGCCAATTTCCGCCAGGTAAGCCCGTACCGGACTGTCCGGCGCCAGATCCTCCAGCGCCAGTTTGGTGTTCCCCGTGATGGCCGTGAGGAGATTGTTGAAATCGTGCGCGATGCCGCCGGCGAGCTGGCCGACGGCTTCCATCTTCTGGGATTGAAGCAACTGCGCCTCGATCTTCTTGCGCTCGGTCAGGTCGAGCAATGTGCCGAGAATGGCCGGGCGTCCATTGAACTCGGCCCGTGCTCCCTGGACCTCGACGTGCACGATGAACCCGTCCTTGCGCACCATCCGCAGGCCATAGCGAACGCTGTCCAAATTGGACTCCAGCCGTTTGCGCAGATTCGCCGCAACCATCTCGCGATCTTCTTCGACCACGAAATCAAAGATTCGGCCGGCCGTCAGCTCTTCGGCGGTCCGGCCCATGATCTGGGCGAACATGGGATTGACGTAAACAAAGCCGTCGTCCTGGATGATGTAGATTCCCATGAGCGATTGCTCGACGAGGGTCCGATACTTGTCCTCGGCCGCTTGTTTCGCCTCCTCGGCGGCGCGGCGCCCGGTGATGTCGCGGATCACGGCCAGCGTCCGCAGCGGGCGGCCGGCATCATCGCGAATGATCGAGGCATTGATGCTCACCCATACCGCCCGGCCATCTTTGCGCCGATAGCGCTTTTCCCGGCTGAGTTCGTCGATTTCGCCGGCGAGCATCCGTTGATGCGCATCGGTATCGCTCTCCCGGTCGTCCGGGTGCGTCAGGTCGCGGAAGGTCATGCCGAGCAGTTCCTCCTCGGAGTAGCCGGTGATCTCGCAGAACCTCGGATTCACCCGCAAATACCGGCCGGTGAGAGCGTCGGCCTGCACCTGGCCGACCGCCGTGGAACAGAAGCTCGCGCGGAAATCCGCCTCGCGCGCTTTCAAGGCTTCTTCGGCCAGCTTGCGCTCGGTGATATCGACACCGAGACCGATGATGCCGGTGATTTTCCCCGTGGCATCACGCTGGGGCACCTTGTCCGTTTGCATCCAGCGCACGCCGTTTGGTGTGTCCACTGGTTCGAGGAAACCGAGCATGGGCTGGCCGCTGGCCAGGATCTCGTCTTCATCGCGGGTATACTTGTCGTCAAACCGCGAACCCCGCTCGCCGGCGGTCCTGCCGACCACTTCCTCCAGCGACTTGCCGAGCGCACGGAGCATGGCCGCATTGGCCCGGACCACCCGGTGCTGAAGATCCTTGTAGAAAATCATCGCCGGCACGGTATCGAGGATCATCTGCAGCTCAGCGGCGAGACGATCGCGCTCTGTCTCGAACCGCCGCCGCTGCGCATCGCGCTCCATTTGCGTGAGAGCGAAGGAAATATCGCCGGCCATTTCCTCCAGCAGTTTCACTTCGGCCTCATCGAAAAAATTCGGCTCACCGGCGTAGAGAACGAAACAGCCTACGATTTTTCCTTCACAAGAAATCGGAAAACCGGCCGCTGCGCGGAAGCCCCGGTTTGCAGTTTCCGACCGCCACGATGCCATCCGCGCATCGTGTTGCATGTCATTGGAAATAACGGTGCGCCCCTCACGAAGGGATGTGGCGCCGGGCCCGTGGCCGAGGGGTTCGTCGCGCAGGGAGACCTTGACCGTTTCGAAGAAGCCTTCACCGGCTCCGGCGTGGGAGACCGGTCGCACCATTTGTGTTTCGTCATCGGCCAGGCCGATCCAGGCCATGCGAAACTTTCCCAGCTCCACCGCGATCTCGCAGATGCGGGCAAACAATGGCTCCCGCTCTGTGATGTGGACGATGCTTTGATTGCATTGGCTCAGGACCTGGTAAAGACGTTCCCGATGCGCGATGCGCCGCTCCGACAAATAAGCGGCCCGCGCCCATGACCAAATGAGCAGCCCGACGGTCAGGACCGTTGCCGCCCAACCCGGCGCCAGCACCGCGAGTGCAGGCAAATGGAACACCTCTCCCACGAGCATGGCGGCTCCTCCCGCGGCGACGAGCAGGCCCGTCGCCTGAATGGTTCGATTCACCCGGGAAGCCATGGCGATGCACGATTGTAGGCCACCCCGTCGGAGAAACACAAGCTGCGCCACACCACCCTGCGCGCACGCGAAATCGTGCGGGCTTTCGGGCTGGGCGTATCCATGGACTCAGTCCGGACGAACTAATTTCCAGTCGAAGTGCAACTGGGGAGTCACTTCGCTGAAATTCCGAAAATCCACCGGCTTTACGATGTAGGAATTGATTCCCAGCCGGCGGCACTCGGCGTGCACCTCGGCCTGCTTGGAAGCGGTCAGCACGACCACCGGAATATCCTTGGTGCGCGGGTCCTCGCGAATTCGTCGGAGCACTTCGATGCCATCGATCTTCGGCAACTTGAGATCGAGGAGGATCACTCCCGGAAATGGTTTGTCCTGTCGATCGGCAAAAGCGCCCCGCGCGAAAACGAAATCCAGCGCGGCGGCCCCATCGGTCACCACATGCACGGGGTTGGCAATGCGCGCGCGTTGGAATGCGCGAATCGTCAGGTCGACGTCGGAGGGTTCGTCTTCCACGAGCAGAATCTCCAGGTGATCCGTGGAATGGCCATTGGAGGCTTTCTCGAAAAGCCGCCACACCGAAAGGCCCAAAGCGTGCGCCAGTTTTTCGATGCTGCCGAGGGAAACATTGCGCGTGCCTCGCTCCACGTCGGAGACATAGGTACGATGCAGGCCCGCACGGTCGGCAAGTTCCTCCTGGGACATTCCCAGTTCGGACCGTTTGCTTTTAATCGTGGTCCCGAAGAGGGTCTTGAGGTTGGGGTCTCGAACTTGCATGGAGTGAATCGCTATAGGGACAGAAGTGTAACCTGCTAATCTACAGACGATGAGTGACAATATTGGTTAATTTCAATTTTTTGCACAACTCCCGACTCTTTACCTTTTCGCCGCTTGCAGTAACGTCCCCTCCTTTTGCCGCATTTTCCATGCTAACGAGCGCTCAAATCCGCCAGTCCTTTCTCGATTTCTTCCAAGAGAAGGAACATACCATCGTGCCGAGTTCTTCGCTCCTGCCCGACTCGCCTAACCTGCTTTTCACGAATGCGGGGATGAACCAGTTTGTGCCCATCTTCCTCGGGGAGAAAAAGGCCGATGTCAGCAAGTGGGGCGGAGCTATTCCTCGCAGTGATACCCGGGCCGCCGATACCCAGAAGTGCATTCGAGCGGGCGGTAAGCACAACGATCTCGATGACGTCGGCCTGGACACTTATCACCACACCTTTTTCGAAATGCTCGGGAACTGGAGTTTTGGCGATTACTTCAAAAAGGATGCCATCGACTGGGGGTGGGAGTTGGTAGTTGGAAGGTGGAAATTCCCGAGCCAAAGGCTGTATGCTACTATCTACCATCCAGATAAGTCCCTAGGTGATCCTGCGGAGCGCGACGAGGAAGCTTGGAATTACTGGGCAGAGAAATTCCGGAGCGTCGGTCTCGACCCGGCGGTACATATCGTCAATGGCAATAAGAAGGATAATTTCTGGATGATGGGTGAGACTGGCCCGTGTGGCCCGTGCAGCGAATTACACGTGGATCTTACGCCTGCCGGTGACACTCGTGGCGCGCTGGTCAACAAAGGCACGGCCGAGTGCATCGAGATTTGGAACTTGGTGTTCATCCAGTTCAACGCGAACCCGGATGGCACTTTCTCTCCGCTGCCCGCCAAGCACGTGGATACCGGCATGGGTTTCGAGCGGGTGACATCGATCATTCAAGGCACCAAGGATTTTTCCGATTTCGCCAATGCGAAGATTTCGAATTACGAGACCGATATCTTCCGGCCGATCTTCGATGAGATTGAGAAGCTTTGCGGCAAGCGTTATACGAGCACGCTCCCGCAGCCCAATACCGCCGGGCAAATTATCCCGACGACCGAACAGGAAAAACTCGACGTCGCCTTTCGCGTCATCGCCGATCACATCCGCACGCTGAGCTTCGCCATCGCGGATAATATCCAACCCGGCAACACCGACCGGAACTACGTTTTGCGGCGCATCCTACGCCGCGCGGTACGCTACGGGCGCTCGTTGGGATTCACCGAGCCATTCTTCTACAAGCTCGTCGCCGTTCTCGCGCGCACCATGGGAGACGTCTTTCCTGAGATCCGCGGGAAACAAAAACACATCGAGGAAGTGCTCAAGCGCGAGGAGGAAGCGTTCAACAAAACGCTGGATAAAGGCATCGAGCTCTTTGAGCGTGAGGCAACGAGATTGTTGGGAACGGGTGTTTCGCCAGTTGCGAACGCGCGAAGCGCGTCCGGGAGCGCGGGCTTCCAGCCCGTAACGTCCGGCATCTTGCCGGACAACCAGAACGCCGCTCACTATTGGAAACGCCGCCTGCCTCATTACGAACGTCCGCACGGAATCTATCACGTGACATTTTCCACTCGGGATCGTCGCGTTCTCTCCCCCAATGCGCGCCAGATCATGCTGGACGCACTGGTCCATTTTGATGCGCAGCGCTACGACCTCTTCGCGGCGTGTGTGATGCCTGATCACGTTCACGTCCTATTCCAACCGCTGCCAAGAGAAGTCGACGCAGAAGGCCGGCCCCAGTTCTGGAGTCTCGCTGAATTGATGCACTCGTTGAAGTCGTTCACCGCGACAAAAATCAACAAATCGGAAAACACCGTTGGCGAACAACTCTGGGAAAATGAATACCATGACCGGCTCATGCGATCAGACGCAGAGGTGGCGGAGAAATTTGAATACGTTTGCCGGAATCCATGGACGGCCCAGGTGACTGGACAGAATGAGAGTTACCTCTGGCTGTGGACTTGGAGCCAGCGCGCGCCGTCGGCTGAAACTGTCCGGCAGGATGCCGAACAGGACGGGCTGGAAGCCCGCGCTCCCCATCTCCTATCCGAAGCGGCGTCTGCGGTATTTTCCGGCGCATTTGCCTTTCGTCTCTACGACGAGCAGGGCTTTCCGTTCGACCTTACCGAGTTGATGGCGCGCGAACGCGGGCTAACCGTCGATGTAGCTGGTTTCGAGGAGCTGATGGAGCAGCAGCGACAACGTTCGATCGATGTAAACAAGGGAAAGAGAATCGTCATTTCACTCTCCGAGATCGAAACGAAAACTCCCACCCATTTCATCGGCTACGACCACAATCACACCGGGGCCGATGTGCAGGAAGTCTTGTCGGTAAAGGGCAATACCGTGGTCGTCGCCAACAATTCCGTTTGCTACGCCACGATGGGTGGACAGGTCGGCGACACCGGCGAAATGACGGGCCACGGCGGCAATGCCTGGCGCATCGTCGACACGCAAAAGAGCGGAAATACCTGGCTCCATTTCCTCGAAGAAAACGAGGGGCCTTCGGTCGGTGACCACGTCACCATCCAGCTCGATCGCGAGCGGCGCGCAGCCATCCAGCGGCATCACACCGTGACTCACTTGCTGCACTGGGCCTTGCATGAAGTTGTGAGCAAGGAGGCCACGCAGAAAGGTTCGTTCGTCGGCCCGGATAAGCTCACCTTCGACTTCAACAGCGGCGCGCTCACGCCCGCGCAGGTGCGGGACATCGAGCGCCTCGTCAATGAGCGCATCGTCGAAAACGCCGGCGTCGCCTGGACGGAAATGCCTTACGCCGACGTGCGCGGCCGGGGGGACATCATGCAATTCTTCGGCGACAAATACGGTGAGATCGTCCGCGTGGTACAAATCGGCGGTCACGCAGCGCAGCTCGACGGTTATTCCATGGAACTCTGCGCGGGAACACACACGCGCGCGACGGGTGAAATCGGACTTTTCCGCATCCATTCCGAGAGTGCCATCGCCGCCGGCCAGCGCCGCATTGAAGCTTCCGCCGGCCTCTTCGCCTACGATTCCGACACCGCGGACATTCAGCGGTTGCACGCGCTCGCGACGAAGGTGGGCACGCCGCTGCCTGAGCTCGAAAAGCGCATCGAAGGACTGCTCGCGCAGCAAAAGGAACTCGAGAAAGCCCTCAAAGCCGCTCACCAACGTGAAGCGGCCGGCCGCGCCAAAGACCTGGTCACCAGCGCGGAAACGATCAACGGCATCCCAGCGATCATTGCCAATCTCGGAGCCGTCGATGGCGATACGCTGCAAACCGTCGCCGACGCTTTGAAGTCGCACGGATTCAAGGGCGTGACGGTGCTCGGCGGCAGCGCCAATGGCGCCGTGGCTTTGGTGGCGGCGGTTTCGCCGGAATTCACCGCCAAGGTTCAGGCCGGCAAAATCATCCAGACCATCGCACCCGTCGTCGGTGGGAAGGGTGGCGGCAAGCCGGAAGGCGCGCGCGGCGGCGGCAAGGATCCGTCCAAACTCGACGCGGCCCTGGCCCAGGCGAAATCGCTACTCGGCTAATTGGGAGTGACGGTTGGGAAAATGACGAAGGTCGAAGGTCTAATGACGAAGGAATAACCAATCCGCGAATGACCAAACCACCGACGACACATGGGCCGGTGCCAGCCATTGGCGCTTCGTCATTCCTTCGTCATTAGACATTCGTCATCCCCTTATGTCCCGCGACGCCTTGCTCCTTCGTTACCGCCTGGTGCTGGGCGCGTTCATCGTCGGCCTGGTGCTGAGCGGGGTCACGGCCTTCCCGTTGTTGCACGAACTCGAGCTGCTCGCACGGATGCTGGGTGTTCCGCGCGAGGCCACGGCAGATTCGCAGAGCGGCTTGCCCTTCTGGATCGCCACAGTGCGCGATGGTTTGCGCGCCACGCACGCCGCGTATCCCTGGCTGGCTTACGGCACCGATTGGCTGGCCTTCGGGCACATCACCATCGCCCTCTTTTTCATCGGTCCCTGGCGCGACCCGGTGCCGAACGCCTGGGTGCTGAAGACCGGCTTGGCCGCTTGTGCGGGCGTCTTTTTCGTGGCGCTGATCTGCGGACCGATTCGCGGCATTCCGCTCTATTGGCGGTTCATCGATTGCAGCTTTGGCGTCTTCGGCTCGCTGCCGCTCTTCTATTGCCTGCGACTGACGCGCCGTCTTGGTGGACCTTGACAATTGTCGGCTCATCTAGGGAAATCGCCCGGGCATTCACTGCGCCCTTCCTGGATATGAGAAAACTTCTCGCTTGTTGGTTCCTTGCCGGCCTCGGCGCGGCTCTTTTTGCCGCCGCTCCGCCCATTGGCACTCTGCAGTTTGGCCAGCTCCCGCCGGCGGTGCAAAAGGCGGTTCAGATGCAAGCCGCCAACGGCAAGGTCGGCGAAATCACGCGCGACGACGACAATGGCTCCGTGAACTATGTGGTGGAGATTACCAAAGGCGCCCAGACGCGCGACTATACTTTCGACGAAGCCGGCGGGCTGGTGGGTCTGGAGATGGCACTCCGGGAACTACCGCTGGAAGTGCAAAAGACCATTCAAACGCAGGCTGCCCAGGGGACCATCGAGAGCGTTGAAAAATCAATCGATGGCGCCGCCGTGAGCTACGACGTGGATTGGAAATCGAAGGACGGGAAAGACCATTCGTTTTCCGTGCTGGAAAACGGCAAGCTCAACAGCGTGGACTTGTCCCTGGACGAGACGCCGCCCACGGTGAAAGGCACGATCGGACACCAACTCGGAACGGATCAACTAATCTCCATTTCCAAGACGATGGAAGACGATGGCGTCTACTACGACGTCACCTTCGTGAGCAACGGCGTGGAGCGGGATTTCAGCGTCGCCGAGAACGGCCAGATGGACAGCCGGCAGGTTTTAATGGAGGAGCTTCCCCCGTCGGTGCAAACGACGATCGACCGAACCGTGGGCCAGGGCAAAGTCGTGCGCATCGATCAGATCTACGAGAAGCGCAAGGGCGGTCCTCCCTTTGAAATCGAGAGCGTGGTCAACGGGAAACCGTACTTCTTTCTCGTCGGCCAAAAGGGTGCGTTCCTCGGCACCGATTAGCAGCCGCGGCACTGACATGGGAGGTTTGGTCGACAACAGCAAGAATGCCCGCGGGAAGACCCCCGACGCGTGGCTCGGCTCCTGTCCGGCATTTTCGCAGCCCATCTGCGGAGAGCTCCGCGAGCTGATTTTGCGCTGGGAACCCGATCTCACCGAATCGATCAAGTGGGGTTCGCTCTGCTTCAGCGGCCACAAACAGGTGTGCGCCCTGGGCGCCTTTCAAAAGCACGTCAGCTTCGTGTTCTTTCGCGGGACGGAGCTCGCTGATCCGGCCCAGCTATTTTACCAGGGCGAAGGCAATACCAATATCCGCACGGTCCGGCTGACCACCCTCGAAGGGCTGAATCGGCCTGCCTTGCGACGCCTGCTCCACGCGGCGGTGGAACTGGACGCCTGCGTGGATATTCCGCCGTTGCCGCCGCGCAAGCGCGAGCCCTGGCCGGTGCCGGATTTTTTCTCCGAAGCGCTGAAATCTCACAAGAAAGCCGCCGCGTTCTTCGCCTCGCTCGCGCCCACGTATCAGCGCGAATATCTGGTCTGGTTGACGACCGCGAAGCGCGAGGAAACGCGCGAGCAACGGCTCGCCCAAACGCTCGCGGCACTCGCCGCCGGCCGGAAATGGGCGCAGCGAAGGGAGGCGTAGAGCGTGTAGAACAAGACAATGGACAAAACGAGCGGCGCGGCGCTTTGGTGGATGCCGATCTCCGAGCGGCATGGGAAACCAACCACGCCGGAGGCGTCCCTCTAGCGGTCCAGAAGAATGGCGCGTTGCGCGCAGGCTTACTCATCGCGCCCGGAGGTCGCGATCCACCAAAAGGCTCGCGCGTTTTCGCGACAAGCGCTTCTAGAGCAAGAGCAGTGTCGGGTTCTCGATGAGCTTGCGTAATTCGGCGAGGTACTGCGCGCCCACAGCTCCGTCCACGACGCGGTGATCGGCGCTCAAGCCGATGGCCATGCGCTGGCCTGGCACGATCTCGTTTTTCGCATTCACCACCGGCTTCTTCACGATGGCCCCCACGCTGATGATCAGCGCCTGCGGCGGATTGATGATCGCGGAAAAACTGTCGATCCCGTAGCTGCCGAGATTCGACACGGTAATGGTGCCGCCGGCGTATTCGTCGGGCTTGAGCTTTTTGCTGCGCGCCCGGGTGGCGAGGTCCTTCACAGCTTCGCTGATTTCGCGGATCGATTTCTTTTGTGCGTCGCGAATCACGGGTGTGACCAGCCCTTCTTCCACAGCCACGGCCACGCTCAACTGGATGCTGCCGTACTGGATGATGGCGTCTCCGGCAAAGCTCGCATTCACCGCCGGCACTTTCACCGCCGCGGCGATCACCGCCTTGAGGACAAAATCGTTCACCGTGAATTTCGGACCACCGGCAGCCTCGCTCGCGGTGTTGGCCTCGCCGCGCAGCTTCATCAAAGGCGCCGCATCCACTTCGATATTCAAATAGAAATGCGGGATCGTCGTCTTGCTGACGAGCAGCCGGTCGGCGATGACCCGGCGCATCCCGCTGAGCGGGATCCTCTGGTCGCCCGCTCCTGCCGGAGTGGCGGCGACTGGCACGGGGCCAGTGGACTTCGCGGGCGCGCCACCTGCGGGCGCAGACTCCACGTCTTTGGCCACGATGCGTCCGCCAGGCCCGGTGCCGGCAAGCCCGGAAAGGGACACGCCTTTTTCCCGGGCAATCTTTTTGGCGAGCGGCGAAGCCTTGATCCGCTCTCCACTGGTCACCGGCGCCGAGGCGGCGGGTCTGCTGGTGCTTGCTTCCCGCGCGGCGCTCTCTTCCTTGGCGGGCGTGGCCTTGGCAGGTGCGGCCTTTGGCGCTGACGGAGCGGGCGCCCCGTCGGCGGGCGGCGCTTCCCCCTTTTGCAAAAGCAATCCGATTTTCGCGCCTACGGGAGCCTTGCCGCCGGCTTCCACCAGATGCTTGTGCAGGATCCCGTCGTCAAAGGCCTCCATCTCCATCGTGGCCTTGTCCGTTTCGATTTCGGCGAGCACGTCGCCGGTTTCGACTTTGTCGCCTTCGTTCTTGCGCCACTTCAAGACCGTGCCCTCGGTCATGGTGTCGCTCAGCTTGGGCATTTCAATATAGGTGGCCATTTTGGATCGGAGTGGAAAGTTGCGAACGACCACTAAAGCGGCGCTTGGGATGGGAGACAAGTCCTAGGAAATGACGAATGTCGAATGTCGAAGGAATGCCGAAGCACGAATGTGCGTGCTCGCCAATTCGATCATTCGACGATTCGAGCTTCCTTCGTCATTTGTCATTCGACATTCGTCATTCATCGCCAGCCGAGTCCGGCGAGAATATCAGCACAACACCTGTCCTACTCGCTCAGCGAATGCTCAGGACTTTCGCGATGACGTCCTGCGGACGCGGGAGCTGCTTCGGCTCAACCTTGGGCGCATAAATCGCCGGCGCATCCAGCGAGGTGACCCGCATCACCGGGGCGTCGAGATCGTCGAAACATTTCTCCTGCAGCATCGCCGCGATCTGCGCGCTCACGCCACAGAAAGGTTTGTTCTCGTCGACCAGCACCACGCGGTGCGTCTTGCGCACACTGGCGATGATCGTGTCTTCGTCCAGCGGACGAATGCTCCGCAGGTCGATGACTTCGGCGTCGACGTCGTGCTCGGCGGCGAGCAACTCCCCGGCCTTCAGCGCGGTTAGCGCGGCGCGGCCATGGGCGATGATCGTCACTTCCTTGCCTTCTTTCTTGATGTCGGCCTTGCCGAGCGGGATGAGATATTCCTCCTCCGGGACTTCCCCCTTTTCGCCGTAAAGCAACGTGTTCTCCATGAACATCACGGGGTCGTTATCGCGGATGGCGCTTTTCATCAATCCCTTGGCGTCATACGCCGTGGCGGCGCTGACGACCTTGAGGCCGGGGACGTTGGCCAACCAGCTTTCGGGCGTGTGCGAATGGGTGGCGCCGACATTGGTGCCGCCATTGGCCGGGCCGCGGATGACGATGGGACAATTGATCAAGCCGCCGCTCATGTAACGAACCTGGGCGGCGTTGTTGACGATTTGGTCGTAAGCCACGGTGCAAAAGCTCCAGAACATCAGCTCCATGACCGGCCGCAGGCCGAGCATGCTCGCCCCAATGCCCATGCCGATGAAAGCGGCCTCGGAAATGGGCGTGTCTACGACCCGTTTGTCTCCGTACTTTTTCCACAGGCCTCGGGTCACCTTGTAGGCGCCGTCGTACTGGGCGACTTCCTCGCCAATCAGGACCACATTCGGGTCGCGTTCAATTTCCTCGGCGAAAGCCTGGTTGAGGGCCTCGCGGTATTCAATAAGAGCCATGGACTAGTCGTGAAAGAAATGTTTGCCCGTCCGACCCGCCTCGGTCTGCCGGTCGACCTCGAAATAGACATCCTCAAAAATGCTCGCGTCGTCGGGCAGCGGACTATCGTCCGCAAACTGGACACTGGCCTTCGCCTCTTCCTTGGCAGCTTCGCTAAGATGCTCGAACTCCTCCTCGGTGAGGACGCCTTCGGCGATCAACCGGTGCTTGAAGAGTTGAATGGGATCGTGATCGCGCTTGTAGGTTTCGAGTTCGTCGGCGGAGCGATAGCCGCCTTTGTGCTTCGCGTCGGCTACGGAATGGCCGTAGTAGCGATAAGTGTCGAGCTCGAGGATGGTCGGTTTGGACTTATTGTGCGCCCGTTCGATCGCCGTCTGCACCGCCGCACGGACTTCGTAGATGTCCTCTCCGCCCGCCTGCGCCCAATCGACAAGAAAAGCCTCGCCGCGTTGGGCGAGGCAATCTTTGACGACAGAGGAACGTTCGAGGCTCGTCCCCATCGAGTATTTGTTGTTCTCGATAATGTATACTACGGGGAGTTCGAAAAGAGAGGCCAGGTTGAGCGACTCGTAAAAGCAGCCCTGGTTGACGGCACCGTCCCCGAGAAAGCACAGCGCCGCACCTTTGAGGCCCTTGAATTTAATGCCGTAGGCCAGGCCCAAACCGAGCGGCGTCTGGCCGGCGACGATCCCGTGACCACCCCAGAAATTCTTGTCCGGCGCGAAGAAGTGCATCGAGCCACCCTTGCCCTTCGAGCAACCCGTCACCTTCCCGTAAAGCTCGGCCATGCATTCATTCATGGACATGCCAACGGCGAGGGCGTGGCCATGGCAGCGATACGCGGTAATGACGTGGTCGTTATCGCCCATCAACGAACAGGCGCCGACGGCGACCGATTCCTGCCCGATATACAGATGGAGAAAGCCCCCCATGGTGCCGGCGTTTTGATACCGGTTCAGGGCCTCCTGCTCAAAACGACGAATACGCAACATCCCGCGCAACAGATCGATCTTCCCCTCTTTGGAGAGTTTCGAATTGATGGGCGCGAGGGCGTAATCTTTGGTTTTTATGGCAGTGTCCATAGTTCAGGCGGCAAGAACGGCTGAGTGATGTAAGCGCGCGTCGCGAATTGTGCAACTCTCAAGAAATCGGCGACGCAAATTCAGCGCTTTCGACCCCTCGGGAGCCCGATTTTTGATGAATTCTGGGGTTAAAGCTGGTGCAAAGCGGTGTTTAGTGCGCGGCGGCGTTAGGCAAAAGATCGAGCCGCGGTTCGCGGCGGCCGGGGCAGCGCGGATAGCCGCGGCAATTCCAGGAGGGCACACCATTCGCCCGATTGTGGCGGATGACCATGGTGCCGTGGCACACCGGGCATTCGGGATCGAAAATCCGGGCGTGAGCGACAAACTCATCGAGCCAGGACGGGACGTGGCAGAGATTCTCGCCCGGGCGGGCCGCGGCCGCGATGCTCAGCCGCAGCACGTTTCCATCGATCAGTTCGATTCCTTTGCTTTCCGCGAAGGCCCGCGCGTCGGGCGCAAATTCGCCCGTGGTCACGAAGATGCCCCGCGGCGCGCCGGAAGCGGTCATCGCGCCGTAAAACTCGTGCAATTCACGCTCGGTCACACGGGCCGTCTTCCAGTGCTTGCACTGGACGAGGCTCGTCTCCGAGTCACGGCGCAAGGTCAGGTCGATGCCATCATCCGCGTTCAGCGCGGCGGAGAGTTCCACCGTATAGCCCTGGCGGCGGAAGATTTCGCCTAGAAGCAGTTCAAACTGGTCGACTCGCAACGAGTCCACCCCAGGCGCCGCACGGGGTGACCCGGGAGACGCCTCAACCACGCGCAGAGCCGAAAACCGCGTCTGACCGGGGGGTGTGCGGCGGCGTTTGCGCAGGTAAACCCCGCCGCCCGCCAGAGCGGCGAGGACGGCGAATGCGCCGAGAGTGTAAGCGAAGCCATGGGATGGTGTCTCGCCGGAGGCAGAGGATAACACCGGCGAGACCGAAGCGGCGCCGGCAGGTTCGGTCCTCGGTTCCGGAGCGGTCGGAGTAGGCACCGCGGCCGGCGCGGCTTCCGGCGCCGGGGTCGTCGCTTCCGGCTGAATCTCCGCTGCAGGCAACTTTGGAAGCGGGCGGGCCGGCGGTTCCGATGCCGCTGGCTCCGATAATAGGAGAGGCGGATCGGCCAGGGGCAATTCAGGTTCGGGCACCGCGCCCAGCATCTTGGGAAAGGTAGGCGCCTTCACGAAGCCAGGACTGGGTGTCGCCGGAAGAACGACGGTCGGTTCTGCCAGACCGGCCACTTGAAAGACGATGCTCACGGGCTTCTCCCGCGCACAAGTGGCGGCGGCGCGGTCGTCGCGCACCCAGTGGCGGCTTCCGCTACCGGCGACGGAGACTTCCCGCCAGCGGCCGCTGCCACCATTGGACTGAAGCAGCGAATTGATTTCCGCTTCCTGCAAATACCAGTTGCGTCGATACGTGAGCCTGCGGACGATGTTATCCTGAAACTCCACCTGGGCCGACCAGCCTTCCCAAAAATACATGGCCAGATTCCGCGCATGATCCTCCGCCCCCGGCGCACCGTGTCGCGCCACCAATTGCGCGCGAGTTTCCCCGAGTTGCAAGGCGGCCGCCGACTGGGTGAGGACGCAGAGCAACGCCAGACAGCGCGCAAATGGCGCAAATGGGGGCATGCGAACAAAGGACATCGTTCACTGAAAATAGCAAGATGCTGACCACCGGGCGGAAAGAAACGCCGGCGACTGCCGGAGATTACGGATTTGCGTAACGCCCTTCGGCGCGGTTGCGGCTCAAAGGAAACCACACTAAGAATCGCCCGCCCTCATTCATTACCCGAATAGACGATGAAGTATTTCCTCCTCCTTGGCGCTCTCCTGCTGGCTCTGGCCGGCACCGTGACGGCTGCCGATGAAAATGCGGCCGACGGCGTGAAGCTCGCAGGCAAAGTCCACGAGATTTTCGAAGCGAAATGCCTGGATTGCCATGGGCCCGAGTTGCCGCGGCCCAAAGGCAAATTTGGCTACGTGCTGGATCTGAAGCGCGTCGCTGACAATACCGACTACATCGTGCGCGGCGATCCCGAGAAATCCGATCTCTTCAAGATGGTCGAGGACGACGAGATGCCGGGCGAGGACGCGAATGTGCCG
>DASYAY010000021.1:0-50882 GCA_036501065.1 Chthoniobacter sp.
AGCGGGACAGGAGGTGTGACGCAAAGCGGAATGGGGACGACAATCCTGAGCGCGGTGAATACTTACACGGGGCCGACGACGATCAGCGCGGGGACGTTGGAAGTGGACGGGCGGCTGGCGGCAGGGAGCACGGTGAATATCGGCGCGGGCGGGATGTTAAGCGGGAGTGGAACGATCGGTGGAAAAGTGACCTTGACGGGCAACGGCACGATCGAGCTGGGGAGTGGGGGTGAGATCGTGGGAACCTTGGGAGCAAGTGGTGGAACCTGGGCTGGGTTGGGAACGGTGTTGGGAGTGGTGACGGTGAGCGGAACGGGCAGCCCGAGTTTGACGATTGCGGCTGGGGAGACACTCACGGCCAATGGTGGGGTGGCTTTAACCGCGGGGACGTTGCTGGGGACCGGGACTTTGCTCGGGAATCTGACGGACACGAGCAGCGCGAGCTTCAGCTATGGAGGAGTCATTGGAGGAAACAGCCGGCTGACGATGAACAATGCGGCGGCGACGCTGACCTTGACGAATACGAACACTTACAACGGAACGACGACAGTGAGTGCGGGAACATTGCAAGTGGGGAATGGGGGCAGTGGAACGATCGGTAACACCAGTGGAGTGACGGTGAGCGGGAGTGGAAAGCTGGCCTTGGACCTGGCGGATGGGACGAGTTTCACGCAGGCGGTGAGCTTGAGTGGGGCGACGCTGAAGGCGATGCAGAGCGGGACGACGACGGTGAGTGGAGTGATCAGCGGGACGGGAGGTGTGACGCAAAGCGGAATGGGGACGACAATCCTGAGTGCGGTGAATACTTACACGGGGCTGACGACGATCAGCGCTGGGACGTTGGAGGTGGACGGGCGGCTGGCGGCAGGGAGCACGGTGAATATCGGGACGGGCGGGATGTTAAGCGGGAGTGGAACGATCGGTGGAAAAGTGACTTTGACGGGTAACGGCGCGATCGACCTGGAGAGCGGCGGTGAGATCGTGGGAACTTTGGGAGCGAGCAGTGGAACCTGGGCTGGGTTGGGAACGGTGTTGGGAGTGGTGACAGTGAGCGGACCGGGCAGCCCGAGTTTGACGATTGCGGCTGGGGAGATACTCACAGCCAATAGCGGGGTGGCCTTGACGGCGGGGACATTGCTGGGGACTGGGACTTTGCTCGGCAATCTCACAGACACGAGCAGCGCGAGCTTCAGCTATGGAGGAGTCATTGGGGGAAGCAGTCGATTGACGATGAACAATGCAGCGGCGACGCTGACCTTGACGAACACGAACACTTACAACGGAACGACGACAGTGAGTGCGGGAACATTGCAAGTGGGGAACGGGGGCAGTGGAACGATCGATAACACCAGTGGAGTGACGGTGAGCGGGAGTGGAAAGCTGGCCCTGGACTTAGGAGCCGGGGCAATTTTTTCCAATGCCGTGACTGATAACGCTCAGGTCATTGCCGAGGGGACGAGTTATACGATCGCCAGCCAGATCAACGGGAGTGGCAGCCTGGTAAAAACGGGAAGCGGCACGGTCGTGCTGACGGGCGGCAACACTTACGCGGGTGGAACGGTGATCAATGGTGGTACCTTGTTGGTGAATAATATGACGGGGACTGGAACTGGCAGCGGCGCCGTCACGGTGAACAAGGGAGCCACTCTCGGGGGGAGCGGAACGATCACTGGAACAACGACGCTGACCAGCGGAGGCATACTTGAGCCAGGGGCGGGATCCCTGGGGACTGCCGGAAGCATCTTTAGCGGAAGTTCTTTGGTCTGGAACGGCGGTGGGACGTTGACTCTGCAGATCGGATCGGTCGCCGACGAATTGGTCTTGAACGGGAAATTGACCAAAGGATCGGCCGGTATCTTCACCATCGACATTCTCGACGCGAATATCCAACCCGGCACGTATACGTTGGTGACATTTGCGACGACGACGTTTTCACAGTCGAATTTTGCGTTGGAATTGCCGGCGAATTATGAGGGGACGCTCGTGGAGATGAGTAACAGCCTGGTCCTTCAGAATCTGATGGAAGACCCCGCGGAGTCCCAGGAAGTCAGTCAGCGCGCGTCAAGTCTGGCGCTACTGCCGCCGGCGTCCGCAGAGATCATGCACACGGAATCGGAGAGCTTGGGATCATCGAGATCGGACCTCGTGGCCACTCCTGAACCGAGCGCGGCGGTTCTACTGCTTTTTGCCGGCGGGATCATCCTGGGTCGTCGTCGTCGCGCCGGAGATGCTCGACCGGTGGCGAGGTGAATGATCGCCGGCGCTGAATGGGGATGCTCTTGCCTTCGGAATCTGTGCAGGCGTAGAGGTAGTGGAGATGATTTCTCCGTCGCGAGACCACGGCTTCTATGAGCCAGTGATACTGCCAAGATTACAGCGCATTCAGCGTGCCTTTGGATATCTCGAGCGGGAAGAGCTGGAGCGATTCTCAAAGGAAGCGGGGATCCCCTTGTACCGCTTGCAGGCGGTGGCGAGTTTTTTCCCCCATTTCAAACTTTCGGCGCCGACCAAAATGACGCTGTGCGTTTGCCGCGACATGGCATGCCGAATGCACGGATCTGGAGATCTCTTGAAAAAGTTGCGCGATACTGCAGCCAAGGACGTGACAGTGAAAGGCGTGTCCTGCCTTGGCCGCTGCGATCGCGCGCCCGCCGCGTACCTCGTTGGGTCGGGTTCGGAACACGCGCGGTATTTTCTGGGTCGTTCGGGAGAGGAATTGAAATTGAATGTGGACGCCGTTTTGCGGGGCGAATCGCCGGAGGAAGACACGGACGCTGCAAACTTCGATGCCACGGCATCCTGGCGGATCGATCCCTATGGGACGGAAGGGCGCGACTATGAAGCCGCGCGTAGAGTCATTGCGGCGCGGGACGCTTCGCTGGACGCCGCCGTCGGCATTCTGAAATCGCAAAAGAAGTGGGACGTAGGGACGGCGGAGCAATTCCGCCTGGCCGCCATCCAACGAGGACGGTTGGGCTACGCACTGGAACCGGAGGTGAGCGAGGCATTGCGGGAGTGGCAAACCGAGTCGGCGTGGGCGGCGGGTCCAACGCTCGGCGGCTGGACCGATGAATTCTTGAACGAGCTAAAGACCGCTAATCTTCGTGGAATGGGAGGCGCGGGCATCGCCGCGAGCCAGAAATGGAGTGACGTGCGGAATGCGGTGCGAGAGGCCCGGCGCCGGAAAGCGGACGACCGCGCCTACATTGTGGTCAACGGGGACGAGAGTGAGCCGGGGACCTTCAAGGACCGCGAACTTCTCCTGCGGAAGGCGCATTTGATCGTGGAAAGTGTGATTCTCGCCGGACTCATCGCCGACGCGACGCAAGGGTTCATTTATATTCGGCACGAATACGAAGAACAGATCGAGGCCTGCCGCGCGGAAATCGAATGGGCGGAACGACAAGGGTTCTGTGGTCAGGAGGTGGCTTCCGTGCTCGGTCGGCCATTTCCGATTTCCGTCTTTCCGAGTCCGGGTGGTTATATTTGTGGGGAGCAGAGTGCGCTGATTGAGGCCATGTCCGATCGGCGCGGTGAACCGCGAAACATGCCCCCGAAGCTCGAGACGAACGGTCTGCAAGATCAGCCGACCCTGGTAAGCAACGTGGAAACGTTTGCCTGGGTCCCGTTGATCGTTGGACGAGGCGGGAATGCGTACGCCGCTGAGGGAGCCGCGCCGTGGAAAGGTCGCCGGCTGTTTTCCGTTTCGGGCGATGTCAAACGCCCCGGCGTGTATGAAGTTCCGACCGGGCTGCCTTTGCGCGATCTCATCCATGGTGAGGAATACTGCCAGGGCGTTGTTGGCGACAGGTCGCTCAAAGCGATCGCGCCCTCGGGGCCATCGGGCGGCTTCCTTCCGGCCACGCTCAAGCAGCCCGCTGGTCTCTACGAGGATGGTGAGAAAAGCCGCAAGCGCACGAAATCGTGGGAAGTGTTCGCCGCGCGGCGCGGGTTCGACCCGCAAGCGGCGGAATGGGAGACGGTCAATCTGGAGCTCGAATTGGATTTGTTTCGTGAATTCAGCCCGACCCAGGCACTGGGTGGGGGGATTGTCATTTACGCGGAAGGCCGGGACATGGTCGAGGAGGCGCTGAATGCCACGGAGTTTTTCCGCGATGAATCGTGCGGAAAATGCGTGCCGTGCCGGCTGGGTTCGCAGCGACTCGCATCGCTTGCGCAGCACCTCGTGGAAGGTCGAATTACCACCGGGCAGTGGGAGCAGGACTTGAAGCCTCTGCTCGAAGACATGGGTCGAGTGTTGAATCTCACTTCGATTTGTGGCTTGGGCCGATCGGTTCCGAACCCGCTGCTCACGGTCGCAGAATATTTTTCCGAAGATCTGAAACGGCGTCTGCCCGCACTGGCGAACACGGAGGTAGCGAGCTAATGCCAAACGATCCCGATCCGTTTGCCACAGTCTTCGTCCGGGATGACGACGAAGGCCTCTTCAGTCGTGACATGAATGGCCAATTGGTCCGGCTGGATGCACCGACCGAGGCCGACTACGAGAAGAGCGTCACCTTGCATATCGATGGCCGGCCGGTAACCGTGGCGTTGAGTGAGCCTTTAAAGGATGCCGATGGTAACATCGCGTTGGATATCGAAGGCCGCACGACCCCGCGTTACACCACGGTCTACGATGCGGCTATGCAACTCTACGAGGATGCGGCGGAAATACCGATCCCGACTCTTTGCCATCAACCGCACATGCGGCCCGTCGGGGTCTGCCGGTTATGCGTGGTGCAGATCAAGACCAAGGGGCGGAAAGAACGGAAGTTACTTCCCGCCTGTCAGTTGGCGATTGCACAATTGAGGACGGCTGGCGAAGGCGTGGAGGTGTTCACGATGAACGCGGAAGGTGACGACGGTAACGACGTGCGCAAGGCGGTAAAGCTGCTCACCGAGTTACTCGCTGCCGAACATTTGAAGCCCGCGCCGTCTTCAGCGCGTGCAGACCAGTTAGAGCCCCTGAACGAACTCGGAAAGCTCAAGGAGCGTGTTCAGGCGGATGTTTCGCGGTTTCGCGTTGAGGCCATGGAACAAAGCAAGCCGACGATGCTGGGGAAGACCGGCCCGCACGCTCTCGATGACAGCTCGCCCGTGTTTCTCGTGGATCACGACGCCTGCATTCTCTGCGATCGATGCGTCCGCGCTTGTGATGAGGTGATGGGAAATAACGTGATCGGACGCACGGGCAAAGGTGCGGCGGCGGCGATTGGTTTCGACTTGAACGATGAAATGGGTAAGTCCGGCTGTGTCCAATGCGGGGAATGCATGATCTCTTGTCCGACTACGGCCATTACCTTCCGGCCCGTCGCGTCCGTGAAGATCACGAAGCGAAATCAATCGGCCGAAGTTTTGTGCGCGGAGACGATCATGGCCGATCCGCTGTTCTGCAGCGTGCCGCCAAAATTCCTCCTCTGGCAGGAGGGGCTTGTCTTGCGTCAGAAGGTGAAAGCCGGGGAATATCTCTGCCGGCAGGGAGATGCTGGAAACACCGCTTTTCTCCTCAAGCAGGGGCGGTTTGAGGTCACCGTATTTGGCCCTCTCGACTCGGAGAAAATGAGTTTAAAGGCTCTCCACGGAGTGAACCGCGAGAAACCCACCGTGCGTTTCGAACTGACACCGGACGATGTGATCGTCGGGGAAATGGCCTGCCTGACCGGAATGCCGCGGGCGGCGGATATCATGGCGTTGGAAGATGGAGAAGTATGGGAATTGCGGCGAAACGTGCTCGACCGGTTGATGCGCGTTCGTAGCTTGCACGATCGCTTTGAAAAGGCTTACCGGGACCGCGTGTTGGGCCTGGTGTTGCGGAACAGCGAAATACTGAAAGGGCTTCCCGACAATCAGTTCCGGGAAATCGTGGATGACATTGGTGAGTCGCTGACATTTGTCCGCCTCAGTCCGGGGCAAGTCTTATTTCGCCAGGGTGAACCGGTCAATGACCTCTACTTTATCCGACTGGGATATCTTCGGGTGGGTGTCAGAACATTTGGAACGGAGGCTGAAGTGCTTTCGATGGGACCAGGGAAAACCGTCGGGGAAATTGGCATGCTTGCTTTGACGCCGGAACATCGGTCCATGACGATCGATGAGGTGGACCGTTCGGTGGAGGCTGCGCTCGTGGATTCGGCGGGAAATCCCATTGATAAGTTGGCGGCTGGCTTCCGGGCGGCGACGTGCACGGCTCTGAGTGTGGTCGAACTCGCGCGCTTGAAGCGCAGCGACTTCCTGGCGTTGGCGCGCAAGTTCCCGGCGCTGCGGCGAGGGTTTGTGCAACTGGCGTTGACCATTCTCCAGAAGAACGCGGATACGGATACCATGCAGCCGGAGTTTGTCGCCCAGGGTCTCTACGAAGGGCGGAGTATCCTGGTTTTGGACCTCGACCTCTGTACCCGGTGCGACGAATGCACCAAAGGTTGCGTCGAACAGCACGGTCACGCCTCGCACGGCGTGCCCATCACGCGATTGCTTCGCGATGGGATGCGTTTTGACAAGTTTCTTGTCGCCACGTCCTGCCGCTCCTGCGCCGTTCCCCATTGCCTGGCCGGTTGCCCTGTGGATGCGATTCATCGAGGCAAGCACATGCAGATCGTTATCGAAGATCACTGCATCGGCTGCGGGCTATGTGCCTCAAATTGTCCTTACGGCAGTATCTTTATGGTGCCCAACGAGCGCGGTGACGCCGTCGCGCGCGGGCACAATAAAGCCGCAGCATGCGACCTTTGCGATGCGGAAGGCAACCGGGAGAGTCCCGATCCGCGATGCGTGGCCGCCTGTCCGCACGGCGCGGCGTTGCGGCTCACTGGGGAAGACTTGTTCCAGCGCGTCGTCCGGAAGTCCGCCAAGGGACGTGCCTCGTAGCTCTGGCGCAGCCGACCTTACGAGCTGGGGGGAGTGGGGCCGGACGTCTGCGTGGGAGCGACCAAGTGGTTGACTCTGATTTCCGCATCATCAGGAGCATGGAACTTGTGGCAGTCGGTACAATCCCATTTGACCCCCCCGAGAACACGCTGAGCGGCGGCGCTCACCGGGTCTCCGGCGAGTGCGCTTTCCGTCTCACTCAAATCCTGGACTGGCGGGCGATGGCATTCGGTGCACAGCTTCCGCGATGGCAGGAGGATGTCAGTAGCCTTGGTGCTCGCCAGCGCCATGGCGTGGCAGTCCCAGCATTTCATGTGTTCGTGCGGAAGATGGGTGAACGGGCTGTGTTGCAGCCAGCGTTCCGGCATTTCGGGTTTCTGTATCTTGGGCGCGTGATTCTCGTCGCCGCCGCTCATCAAGTGGCAACTCGCGCAAGCCGTAAGATCGCCATTGCTCGGGCGATGGTTCAGCTGGCGACCGGTGTCCCCGTCCATGAAAACCCGCTGTTGAAGTCCGGCGAGCCCCCCCGAGATTCTCTGGCTGAGATCATCGATCTCCGCCTCAATCTTGCTCGCGCGCTCCTTGGCATCGGTGACATTTTTCTCCCGCAAGGCAAGTTCGAACAAAGTGGGGATGCTCGCGAGGAAGTAGCGCACTTTCTCGGGGTCACCGTGCGGGATCACCAGCTTCATCAAGCTCGTCTGGATCTGTAGGGTATGGCATTTGGCGCAGTGCTTTTCGTATTCCACGGGCTGCATGTAGGCCCGGTCCGGACCCGGTTGATGGCAGTCGCCACACCCAAGTGGGTGACCATTGATGTGCGGGAAATCGGGGCTCAGATGATCGAGGTGACTAAACTGGAGGGCCGTTGGGTCTTTGGCGGGACTCGCGCGGCCGTCCGCCTTGCTTTCCCAGGGAAAGTTTGGATGACCTTTGGAGAAGCTGGTGAAAGTCCCAATTTCGGTGGCTGACCTCTCGGGCGTCAGATATCGCACAACACCATCGCCGAGGTCGCCGTTGACGCCCGCTTTGGTCAGCACAGTGGGCGTTGGCCAAACGGTAGAAGCGACGTTGCCGGTTTCCGAGGGAGGAGCCAACTGCTTGATGACACGTGCTTGAGCCAGCGCGCTTTCACTGCTGTGACAGGCGACGCACGCCTGCTCGCTCGGCAGCGCCATGCGGACTCGGCCAATATGTTCACGATGACAGGTGGCGCAACTGGTGGCGTGGACGAGCGTCAATTGATTGGACGGTTCGCGGACGTTCAAGGATTCACGCACGTGGAGGCTGACGGCTTGAGGAAGGTGCAGTGTGTTTGAGGGGTGGCATTTGATGCACGCTTCGTCCATGAGGGAAAGAGGTGACTTCAAAGGTTCCAACGACACCAGCTTGCCGAGTTTGACGGGGCCGAGACTTCCGTCGACGTGGCATTTGGCGCAATCTTTGGCAAAAGAAGCGTGATCTTGTGAGATGCCTCCCGGGCTGAAGGCAGCTTGTTTGCTCCGGCGGCTCAGAACAAAAGAGGTGATCACTGAGACGATGGCTATCCCAACGAAAAAGTATAACCTTAGCCGGCGGAAGTAGTGCCATCGCCGGGGGTAACCGGCCTCGCCCCGGTAGAGATCGGATATCTGCTTTTGGTTGGGCTGGTTTGCATCCATGGCTCGTTATGCCGGTATGATGAGAAACCGCAGAGCGGCCCAGGCGTGACAGAGCGCAAAGACGAGCAAAGCGAATGAAAATGGCACGTGGATCAGGAGCCAGCCGTGCAGCCAATGTTGGAAACTCGTTTGCAGGTCGGTCCAGCGGCGTTCGTTGCAGCACCGTTCAATTTCGTCGACTTTGGATCGCCACTCGGGAGCTACGTTCACACGCACGGCGTGAAAAATCTGTGCAGCCCGGCCAGCGTCTCCCAGGGAGTGGCGTTTGCCATTCTTCGCGGCGAGATAGGGCAGACAGTCGGTGTCGAGAAACTTTTCCAAAACGCGCACCGAAGTTACCTCCGCCACGGCGGCTCGGCCCGGCCTGGTGTCTGCGGCGATCAGGCGCTGATGAAGCCGAAGACTCGAGCGAATCTCCTCGACAGTGAGTTGAAGTTTGACGCGCAGGGAGGGAATCTCGTCAAAGACCATTTCGCGGGACAGTTGCTCTCGCATCATGCGCGGGATGAATTGCTGAACGGCCAACCCGAAAAAGCCGCTGATCATGACGGCAACGTAGAGGACGATGAGCCAACGGGCCTGGAGGCCACCGACATGAAAGCCGCAATGGAACAAGACCAGCGGGATCGTGAGGATCGTGAGCCAGATATGGGCCATGAGCCAATGGCGGACATGTCCGAGCGGCCAGGTCCGGCGTTTTTTGCGGATACCGAGAGCGGAGGCAAAGAGAAAGATGGCCAGCGTCAGGATGCCAAAAATGAGCCCGAGCGGAGTGGCACCGCGCGCCCGCCGAATGGGAGGAACCTCGCCGAAGAAAGCCGGCAACGAGACGTGGAACGGGAGCAGGTCCGGCCGAAAATTTGCCGCATAGAGGAGAGAAGCGGTCAATGTCGCCACGACGGTGAAGACGAACCAAAGGGAATGAGAGCGATCAATACGCATGGACAAGGTGCCGGCGGGCGCCGACCGATGGTAGGCAATGTCGCACGTCGAATGCCAGAGCGGATGCTCCCGACGCGGCGAATTCCATCTTGACGCTTTGGGAGCCGATGATTACACGGCGCACCGTGGTTGCTCCTCGATTCTCACATACGGCTATCGGCCTTTTCACTAGCTGCGTATTGATGCTACACGCTGTCGGGGCAGACGCGACAAACGTGGAGAAACCGAGGTTTGTCGGGTCCATGTCATGCGCATCGACCAGTTGCCATGGTGGCGGAGCGGGCCACAACGAATATATCATTTACAAAAGCCAGGACAAACATTCGCCGCCTTACGGATACCTCACCAGCGGCACTGCCGAGCGTATCGCCGAGACGCTTCGCATTCCCGACGCCACAAAGGTTGCGGAATGCACGGTGTGCCACGCCCCGTTGCAATTAGTCGAAGTCGAGCGGCTGGCCCCGGATGCCCGGAACGATAGCAGCGTCAGTTGCGAGTCATGCCACGGGCCAGCGGAGAATTGGCTGCGCTTCCACACACGGCCCGACGTGACATTCCAACAAAAGGTCGCCGCGGGCATGCGCAACATGAACGATATTTACGCGCGCGCCAGTACCTGCGTGGCGTGTCATCTCAATCTCGATGAGCCGCTGCGTAGAGCGGGCCACCCGGAATTGCGATTTGAACTGGATGGGCAAATCGAAGATGAGCCCCCGCACTTTAGAGATGAACGTCCCTGGCTGGGGGCGCGCCAATGGCTGGCCGGACAAGCGGTCGCCCTGCGCGAATTCAGTTGGAAACTTGCCGGCAAGCCGCAAGAGGGCGGGAAAGGGGAGGGAGCGGGGAAGCGTGAGGCATTGGCGAAAGAAGACCAGGCAGCGCTGATGACCCGGTGGAGAGCATTGCGATGGCTTCTGATAAAGACGGACATGGGTCAGAAGGTATTGCCGCAAGGCGAGGATTTCGACGCGATGCAAAGAGCGGCCGATCAATTGGCTCGCCAGGCAGCGGGTGGCGATTGGAGCAAGCAGCAGGTCGGCGCTCTCCTTCACCGAATTGTCGCGACTGGTACCGAATTCTCCGACAACAAGCCAGGTAATGAAGAGTTGCGCCGCCGTGCGGAGATCCTTGTGCCGGCGATCCAGCGCCTATGGATTGCTTACCGAAAGGGGGCAGGGATAACTCCAGAGGATGCCAAGCAATTTGATGACAGACTCAAGCAGGCCAATTTCGATGCCTTGAAGGATAAGTTTTTCGTCGCGACCGATTTCAAAGTCGACCTGGAGAAACTGCAAGAGTTGCTTCCCGTCGACGCCAACGATCAGAAATAGCGGCGCGGGGCTGGCGCTTAATGCGTCGGGGAAGGATTGCGAGGAAATTTGGCGTAGGGCAGCCGGACACCTTGATAAGTGTAGAAGTCAGCTTCGATGGTTTGTGGGGGCAGGAAGTTGGCGCATCCACTTGCGGAGATGATATCATCCTCATCGACACCGTCCCCGGAGACGCCGATGGCTCCAACGAGCTGGCCCTTGTTGTAAAGAGGAAAGCCGCCGGGGAAGATGGTAATCCCATTTGGGAGGTTCGGGTCTCCCGGATAAGTATGCGGAACGCTGGCGCTGGTCTTGAGGGAAACCGCCTCCTGAAAGCCAAAATACGGCCCCCAAGGTTGCCCTTCGATGCCCGGCGGAAACCAGCGCTCGGCCAGAAACCCGATGGTACGGCAGCTCTGGGCCAGTTGGTTGTTGGAAAAAAAGACGGCGGTGCGCGCCTTTTGGACGGAAACATCCCAACTGAACATCGTAGCCTCGCCCACGCGAAATGTGCCGAGGACAGCAGGTGCAACCCCGTTTTCAAAGGGATTATTGACAACAGTAATGAACACTTGGGCCGGCGTTCCCAACGGCAGGCGGATTCCCGACTGGGTCTCGCTGCAACGCTTGGCGGCGAGGGAGATGATTCCCTCCACGTCGTCGGCGCTGAGCCGATAGACGCCGTTGATGGTGCCCGGAAGCGGATCCGCGCGAATCGGCGCCCGAATCTCTCCATCCAACCCGCCAAAGGAAGCGGAAGGGTACGGATAGCTCAGCGGCGAGCCTTGGACGGGATAACCCGGAACGGCACTCCCGACCGATCCAAGCGGCCGCCCGCCGCCGGCACTCGGGTTACTCGTCGGATAGACGTAGGGGATGCGAATGCCGTTGATAAGCACATTGCTGGCGAGGATATCGTCGCTGGGGCGGTAACCCGTCTGACCCGCCAGCGCGACATCTTCGTCGTTGTCCTTGCCTGCCTCAAACCCGGAGGTCGAGTTTTGCTGCATCTGGTTGTCGATAATCGCCAGGGCCGCGCAGAGATTCGTCGGCCGGCCATCGCCCGTCACACCGATCCCGCCGACCAAGGACCCATTTTTGTAGAGTGGAACACCACCTGGGGAGTCGTCCAACGAGGAAAACGGAACTTGATTGCCAGCTACGCCTGGCGAAATCAAATGCGTCGTCGGATCGCCAGGGGCACCCTGAACGGTGTTCGGGGCCAGGTTCAGCGCGCTGAAATTTGGGGGAATCCCCTTGAAACGATTGACGTCTGAAAAGAAAAGATTGGAGAAGCCGACCCCGACGAGCGGTCCCGGAGGGGTGTCATTCACTCCTGGTGGGAAATGTTGCTGGAGGATGTAGCCCGCGGTGCGCGAAGTAAACGCGTCTTGGTTACTACTGAGAAACGTGGCGGTGCCGGCGCGATCGATCGCGGCGGCGATCTCGCCCTGGGATGGGTAACCGGTGACCGGGTTTACGCCTGCCTCGCTCCAAACGCCGAGGACAAATCCCTCGCGATCCACGACGGCTATCACGGCATCGGGATCAGTGCTGGTTGCATAACTTATGGCTTGCGAGAATATCTGCTGAACATCGGCCAGCGATAACGTCTCCCCAGCCTGCGCCGCCATCGCTGCGAAAAACAACAGAGGCAGAATCCTAAGCACTTTCATGCGCGCGAGTTGATGGCCGGACAGCGCGTAGACGGTCAAGATAAATCGGGTTTACCGCGGGGTTTTTCGATTGTTTTCAGCTGGGCTCTTGAATAGCACCTGTGAACGTGACAAACAGATCCAGGCTCAATGTTTCGCAGTGCTTGGGGTGGGCCTTGATCTGTCAGCTTGCCATGGCCCTTTCAGGGGGGGATAGCTTTGCCGAAGAGTCGCCACCGCCGGGTGGCGTCCAACCCGACGCCCGGAGCGAAGCTAAGAGCAAAACGAAGGAAAAGAAGAAGCCACAGTTTCGCATCGGCGAAAGCGGGTTGAGCGTCCAGGAAATACCGCCGAAATCGCCAGCCGAATTCAATCCCGATCCCGGCGCGTGGGACATCACCGCCGCGGAGCGATTGAAACTCGAACAACCGCCTCCGTCTCCGACGACGCAGGCCGGGACTGGCGACACGCTCTTTCAGGTGCCTGGGGTGACTTATGGGTCCGAACCGTCGCTACCTCCGAGTCTACGACTGCCGCGCGGAGCAGTCCTCGGCCGCGACCCGAAGACAAAGATATTCACCTACCGCGAGTATCCGTTGGGGAGGGAGGGCTTGGGTGTTTTGCCTTACAGCACGCCCTGGCCAATCCGCTGGGCGCTACCGTTCCCACACTGGACACGGTACCACGATCCGACCCACGAAACACCGTACATGTACGAGACGCCAAGGCTCTGGCATCCCTACGAGCAAAGCTTCCTCAAGGGCGACGTGCCAATCATCGGGCAGGACATTTTCACGAATTTGACCGTTTCGGATTTTGCCATGTTCGAAGACCGCGTCCTGCCGGTAGCCAGCGGCGTGAGTAGCGCCCAGCCGAGTAGTTCGGAGTTTTTCGGGAGAGGCCAGCAAGTCTTCGGCTCCAATGATACTTCGGTGTCCGTCGATATCTTCAAGGGAGAGACCGCATTCAAACCTGTGACATGGTCATTGCATGCCAATGTCGTGCAGAACGAGACCTGGCTGCGGGTCAGGGAGGATAACCTTACGGATATCGATCCGCGGGGGAGTAATCCGGCCAATCAGGTGGCGAGTGGTCCAGCGCCCAATACGGCCGCGATTCAGGCCATTCCACCAGCGGGGGGGAATAGCGTGAACGTGCAAGGGGGTAACCCCGGAAGCTTTACGTCGACGGTAAATCCCGGTGACCTGTTTAATTATATCGCGCCCCAGCTTCAGCCGGTCGCTGGTGCGCGCCCGTTGGTGCAAGTGAATACGGCCACGCAGGAACCGACCAAGAAACTCCCGCCACCCAAGGGCGGGTCGCAGAGCGATTTTGCCGGTTCGCATTTTACCTATCGGGACACGCAATATACCGCACTGCAAGAAGCCTACGGAGAAGTTCATATCGGCGATATCTCGGATAACTACGATTTCATCTCGAGCCGCTTTGGCATTCAGCCCTTTGTCTCTGACTTCCGAGGATTCATTTTTGCGGACACCAATTTCGGAGCGCGTATCTTCGGCAATGCGGATAACAACCGCGAGCAGTACAACCTCGCGCTTTTCAACATGCGGGAGAAGGACACGAACTCGGATCTGAATACCTTCGATTCGCGGGATCAAAACGTCCTCGTCGCCAATATCTACAAGCAGGACTTCATCTGGCCAGGTTACACCACGCAGTTGAGTTTCCACATGAACCTCGACGACGGGCGGACGCACTACGATCGCAACGGATTCCTCGTCCGGCCAGAGCCCTTGGGTACCGTGCCGTCAGACCCGAAAACCGGGGCCCCGATCGGCCACGATGTGAACGCTTACTACTTTGGCTGGACCGGGGACGGGCACATCGGCAGGATCAATATCACCCATGCATTCTACGAGGTAATTGGCGAAGACAGCTTCAATCAGCTCGCTGGGCAAAAGGTCTACATCAATGCCCAAATGGCGGCCCTCGAAATCAGTTACGATCACGACTGGTACCGCATCAAGCTATCCGGATTTTACGCGAGTGGCGACAGCAAGCCGACGGACCACGTAGCTACTGGCTTCGACTCCATTCTGGACAATCCGCAATTCATCGGAGGCCCGTTCAGTTGGTACACGCACGAGGGATTTAACCTCGCGGGGACTGGCGTGGACTTCAAGGAACGCGATTCGCTGGTTCCCGATTTTCGCTCGAGCAAGGCGGAGGGGCAGGCGAATTTCGACAATCCCGGTGTGCTCATCGCCGGGATCGGGGCCGATGTTGACATCACGCCGCGCATCAAAGGGTTCATCAATGCCAATTATATCTGGTTACCGACGACCGAACCGATTCGCGCGGCCTTGGAGACTGGCCGGGTGCGGAACGATTTCGGATTGGACACCAGCGTGGGATTCAAAGTCAGGCCCCTGCTGACGGATAACATCATTCTGTCTGCCGGTGTCGG
The DNA here is from genome assembly GCA_036501065.1 of Chthoniobacter sp. GTDB lineage: Bacteria > Verrucomicrobiota > Verrucomicrobiia > Chthoniobacterales > Chthoniobacteraceae > Chthoniobacter. Next base: position 14,867 of record DASYAY010000021.1, read on the forward strand.
CTTCTTCAACCCTGGTGGCGGCTATCGTGATATCTATCGCAACATCACGGTCGCCGTGCCTGGCTTCACCACTGATGCCAACCAAGGCAAAGTGGATAAGTATTTGTACAACGTTTTCGTCACTCTAACTTTGAAATACTAGTGAAGATGAAGCTGCTGCGACGACTTCGAGCATTGTTTGCGGGTATCGTTCTTTCGGCTGGCGTATTGTCTCTGGCGGTGAAGGCGCTATCGCGGAATGATGTTCCGCAGCGCAGCGGTAGCGGCACGGGGCCCGCGGTTTCGCCACTGCTGCCTGGGGACGAAGGAGCATCGCCGAATCTGCCGCTGATCCCGTCGAATGCCATGCCGAACGAGCGATCGCCGGGGGGGACCGGGATCGGCCCGGGCACTGCGCCTCAGCACGGCCCACTGGTGACGCCCACGCCCATTCCCACAGACCATCGGACGGCGAAGCGCAAAGGCAGCGGCTTCGGTCCGACGACAGCGGGCAAGGCGCCCACCCCATTGGTCGTGACTATGCCGCCGCGGAATTGGATCGACCAGACACAACAGGAGGCGGACGCGAAGAGCGTCGGCTGTATGGAGTGCCATAAAACGACGGACGCCCATACCATGCACACCTCTCCCAATGTCGTGCTGGGGTGCACAGACTGCCACGGGGGTAATCCGCGACGCGGTCTGAAACTGGAGCAGGCGCACGTCCATCCAGCACATCCCGAAGTGTGGGTCGATTCCGCGAATCCAGTGAATTCCAATGTGGCTTTGAATCACGAATCAGCGGAATTTGTTCGGTTCATCAATCCAGGAGACTTGCGTGCCGCCCGGCAGGCTTGCGGACTGTGTCATGGTGACATCGTCGACCGCGTGAGTAACTCCATGATGAACCACGGCGCCATGCTCTGGACCGCAGCCGCCTACAATAATGGGGCAATTGATGTGAAGGATCCGATTATCGGCCAGGCCTATGGTGCAGATGGGGTGCCGCTGCAGCTGAACAATCCATTCACCCCGACTGCGGAGGAAACGCGGAATCATGGCATTCTCAAATACATCCTCCCCCTCCATCGGTTTAATGTGAGCCAACCCGGAAATCTCTTTCGAATCTTCGAGAAGGGAGGGCAGCCACAATTCTCCCTTGGAGTTCCCAGCCAGGACGAGCCGCCGGGCAGGCCGGCGCGGCGGTTGTCCGAACGCGGCCTTGGAACGTTGAATCGGACGGACCCGGTATTTCTGAGCGCACAGAAGACCCGATTGCACGATCCGCTCCTCGGCTTTCTCGGGTCCAATGATCATCCCGGCGATTACCGGTCGAGTGGATGTTCGGCGTGTCACGTCGTTTACGCGAATGACCGGTCACCAACTAACTCGGGTTGGTGGTCGAAGTACGGCAACCAGGGACTTAGTTTTAGCAGTGACCCGACCATCCCCACTCGGGAACGTGGCCACCCGATCCTGCACCAATTCACGCGCGCCATCCCCTCGAGCCAATGCATGAATTGCCACATGCATCAAGGGAACGCGTTTGTGAATACTTACCTGGGCTATACTTGGTGGGATCAGGAGACCGACGCTGAACACTTCTATCCGAAGGTGCAACATGACCCGACGGATGCCGAGTTAGTTCGCTCGACGGAGAGCAACCCGGAAGCCGCGGCCGCGCGTGGTTTATGGGGAAATCGGGACTTCCTGGAGAAAGCCGCAGAGCTTAACCCGCAACTCAAGGATATGCAGATTGCGGACTATCATAGTCACGGTTGGATCTTTCGGGCGGTCTTTAAGGAGGATCGGAAGGGGAATCGTCTGGATCTTGATGGCAAGATCATCCCGCACACCGATTACCAACATGCCGTCCACCTGAAGGATATTCACCTGGCAAAAGGGATGCAGTGCGGAGATTGCCATTTCCACGTGGACGTCCACGGCAATGGAAATCTTTACGGCGAAATGCGCGCTGCGGTAACGATTGAGTGCATCGATTGCCACGGAACGATCACGGAGCGTCCGCGAAAGATCGTAAACGGGCAAATCACCATGCCGACATCCGGGCCGTGTGGGGATACTGACCCGAAGAATCGGCGCGACATCCAACCCGTCGATTTAATGAAGACGGAGACGGCGTGGCATCCGCGCTTTGAGTGGGACGGCGACAAGTTGTATCAGAACTCTTCGATGTCTCCGAATGTGCGATGGGAAGTGCCGCAAACGGTGGACGTGATTGACCCGCAATCGTCGCACTACAATGCGAAGGCGCGTTACGCTAAAACGCTCCAACGCGATGGGGTGACGTGGGGAGAAGTTCCGTCGAATGAAAAGCAGTGCCGACGAAAACTGGCCCACAGCAACGAATCGATGGATTGTCAGATCTGCCACACTGCATGGGCGACGAGTTGCTTCGGGTGCCATTTGCCAATGAAAGCCAATCAACGCGTGCCCTTGAACAAATTCGAAGGGGTGGTGGATCGGAATTACACCACTTACAATCCACAGGTGGTGCGGAGCGATGTCTTTATGTTGGGACTCGACAGCACCGTAAAAAACCATCGAATGGCCGTGATCCGGTCATCCAGTGCCGTCGTCGTCGGCTCGCAAAACGCCAATCGTGAGTGGGTCTATTCCCAACAGCAGACGGTAAGTGGAGATGGTTATAGCGGGCAGGCGTTCAATCCACACTTCGCCCATACGACCAGCGCCAGGGGAACGACCAAGAATTGCACGGACTGCCATCTGTCGAAGGCGAATGATAACAATGCCTGGATGGCGCAGTTGCTGGGTTTTGGAACCGGCACGACAAACTTCTTTGGCCGCTACGCCTGGCTGGGAGGAAAAGGGCAATTGAACGGCGTGGTCTGGACAGAAGCGGATGAGCCGCAGAGTGTGATTGGCAGTTCCTTCCAGAAGACGGCGTATCCACGTAACTACCAGGAGCACCTGGCGCACAAGCGAATACTAACTACGGGCTACAGTCACTCGGCGGAGGTGATCAACGACCTGACTTTGCGGAGCGAGTATCTCTACACCGCCAATGGCCCGGGCGGCCTGGAGGTTTTCGATGTGGCGAACATCGATCAAAAAGGATTCAGCGAGCGGATCATCACGTCTCCAGTTTCGCCGCTGGGCGGACAGCGGACCTACGTTCGAACGAAATATGCGACGGCAGTGGCGATGCCGGATACGCAATTGATCGACCCGAGGAGGGTGCAAGGGAAAGACAATGAAGAGCAGCCGATTCATCCCATGTACGGCTACGTTTTCGTGGCGGACCGTGAGGAAGGTTTGGTGATCGTCAACGTGGCGGTGCTCTTCGACGGGGATCCCGAGAATAACTTTTTGCGTCGCGCAAGGTTGAAGGACCCGAGTGGCGCGGATATCGGCGATCATTTCAATCCAGAGGGGATCCTTGCTGGCGCCAGCCATGCCGTTTGTGCCGGACACCGGGTCTATGTGTGCACCGCGCGAGGTTTGGCCGTAGTGGATATCGACAAACCGGAGCAGCCGCGATTGGTGGGAGAACTGGCCGATGGTTTTCTTCGCCATCCTCATGCGATCACCATCCAATTTCGCTATGCCTTCGTCACTGACGACGATGGTTTGAAGGTAGTGAACATCGCCGATCCCGAACATCCGCGGGCTGTACCGGATGCGGTCGTCAAATTGAATCATGCGGCCAAGCTCTATGTCGCCCGAACTTATGCCTATGTCGCTAATGGCCCGGAAGGGTTGGCGATCGTCAATGTGGAGAATCCGGAGCGTCCGCGACTGGACCAGACCTTCACGGCGGATGGGCTCTTGAACGATACCCGCGCGGTGCAAGTGGGCTCAGTTGCGGCATCGATGTATGCGCTGGTGGCTGATGGTCGCAATGGCTTGCGGGTGATCCAACTGATATCACCGGATACTGTGGAGGGAGCATCGGGATTCACTCCGCGGCCGGCGCCGCATCTAATTGCGACCTACCCAACCCCGGAGCCCATGCTGGCGGTGTCGCGGGGACTGGACCGGGACCGCGTGGTTGATGAAACGGGAAATCAAACTGTGGTTTTCGGACGGCGAGGGGCGCGGCCATTTCATATTGATGAGATGCAACAGTTCCTCAAAGAACAGGCGGGTGGGACTCTGCGTGTCGAGGATGTGCAACTCTCGGGTGAAAAGGTTTTAACGAAGGCCGGACGTCCAGTGGCGGAGCCGCTGACCCCGAAAAAGGCTGGGTCGTCGACAAATGTATCCTCGCCTCCGAGTGCGCAATCCGGTGGAGCAGCATTGCCTCCGCCAATCATCAAGAGCACGCCGTCCAGGGAAGCGCGATAGCTGGAATCGGGAGATACCCGGTAAGATTCTGCCTATTCTCGGATCTAATGTTACTTAGTTCTGAAGTGGCTTCAGACCTGTGGCGAGTCTGGCTTTTACGGCCTGCTCCCATTGCGTCCAGTCGGTTCCGTAATCTGCGTTCAAGAGGAGACGGAGGTCGTCCAGGGCGGCGGGAGCAAAAGGATGATTCGGAGTGGCGGCGATGTTCGTCAGCGTGGGAAGAACTACCGGGGCGGAACGATCGAGTAAATCGGCAAAGAGTGGGCTGAGGACCTGTCCCGGAGTTTTTGGATTGAGGATCACGGGTAACACGATCCTGGAGTAATCCTGGTCCGAAAGATTATCCACGGCTTGGTGTGTTGCCGTTCCGAGGGCATCGGGAGGCAAGCTGGGGAGCGCTTGGAAGATCGCCTGGGCTCGATCCGGCGGATTGAGATTTGCGGTTTTTTCCGCGAGCGGCTTTTCCCAATCCGGCGGAAGCGGATTCAGAGGAAGGCGCGGCGCAGCCTGAGGGGCGAATTCGCCAAAACGAGCGAGAGCCGCCTGAATAGGCGCGGGCGTGACTTCCGGTGTGGAAACCGGCGCAGGGAAATCGTTGGCCAGGACTTTGGGGGTACTTGCGGCTTGTCGTGGCGGAGTCGTTAGGTTCGGTGACACTTTCTCCTGAACATTAGTGCGTCCGCATCCTGCGAAGCTAACGACACCGAGCAATCCAAAACTGAAGAGCCATTTCGAATGCATTGATCGAAGGCTAAAGGGAATGCCATAATCCCGCAAGTTCACCGTCATTTTTCGCGCCACCTGCGGTCCCAGAACGGACGTGGGGGTCTTGAGCAGTTTCTTAACGCGGACGCGCCGAGACGGTTCGAACTTCGAAGCTCAGCCATGTCCAAATGAAAATAGCAATGGCTACCAAGGCGGCGGTTCCAGCCAGGACGGGCAGGATCCAGTTGTTCCAATGTTTGATGTGGATGGATACGGCTTTCGATTTAATCGGGGTCGCACTGCCGGGATCTTCCTGCACGACTTGAACGGTGTATGTGCCCGGAGCAAGCTGAAGTCTTGCTGTTTTCGGACCATTCAGCCGTGGGGAAATACTCGTGGATTCCGTTGTTCCCTGGACCAGAGGCACGACTTTCCCTTCGGCCGTCTGCACTTGAAATCGCGCACTGTTGAGTCCGTCGATTTCGCCGTAAGGAACCTGCCAAACGATCAGGGGATTCTCGTAATTGAACGTCTTGACCGATCGCGACTCCAGGCCACCGAGTAAGGCAATGCTTCGTTTGAATGCTGGCGGCACCAAAGTGGCCACGGGGGCCGGCGCTGGCGCGGGGGGTGGCTGGATTTTCGGTTTCGGCCCCATGACATACCAAGAAAGGCGCACTTTCGTTTCGTCGCTTCGGGAGAACTTGCGTTGATAGAATTTGGCGATCGGCACCATGGGAAAACCAGGCCGTGGGGTGTAGGCGTCACGGCCCAGCTTGCCTGGATTGGGCTCGAATTGGTCATTAATGACTTCCTGTATCCAACTGAGGGGATAAAGGGCGGCGAGGTACTTTTTGTAATTGCGATAGTCTGTGGTGCTGTGTCCCGGTGGGCCAAACTCGAGATAATCTGGATCGTCGATCTCATCGGAGACGACGAAGAGATAGTAGCCGTCCGGAGAGGCCGAGCGCAGCATCTGTGCAGTCCGCGCCATGGCGTACCAGAAACAGGTGCTACCATCTTTGATATCTTTGGCTTTCGGGTATTCCGCTCGAATGATGTCTCCGAGCTGATCCATACGCCCGACCTGCCGATGATTGGAGGATTCGTTGACGGTACTCAGCTTGCCCATGGGCAACGTGAGGACGCTCCGCCCAGGAGCCGTAAGCGGCGCCGGTTCGACGGTGCCTTGCGGTCGACCGAGATAACGGCCGTAGATGCTGAGGAGTTCCGGATCGTCGGTGACTTCTGCATCCCAATCGGAAGCCGCCCAATCGATTGGCTGACCAGTAACCAGCTTGATGATCATCTCGCGGGCTTCCTCATGTTTGGGAAAATCCTTGCGCACGGAAATCGAGACGTCCGGCAGGATGGCGACATCCTTCGTGGGCACGCTGCTCTGCGCGAGGAGAAATGAGGGGATCAAACCAACGACGAGAGTGCCAAGGGCTTTCCTGAAAGACGCGATCATTGGCGAGTTAGTAATTCGTTCATGGTTAAGGTCGAAAATCCAACTGAGGGAGATATGGGAAGTTAGGTCAAAGCTTGGACTCCATCGTCATATCAAGAGGGGGTTGGCGATCAAGGGCTATCGGCTCGTGATGTGGTAATCCTCCGGATCGCGGGGAAACAGCCGGGGAATCGGGGGCTCGTGGCCGTCCCGGCGTGCCGCTGCCTCGTTGTCGCTGGTCCGCCGGCAGAGCCAGGTCGTCCGTCCGAGCGCGTTGGGCACGCCGAGACAAAACGGCGGAACTTCCTCACGGTGCAGGACAATGACCGCTTTCCAGGCAAAAGCACGCCGCATGTAATTCGCGATCCAATCCTCCAGGCAGCGGCGTGCCGGCGCTCCCGGAAAAAAACGAACGAATTCCGAGAACGGCATGGGGCCGAGCCGAACGGAGAATTTTTGTTGCCGGTCCCAAAAGCACGATCCGACGACGCAGCTATTGCCCAAGGTGGCAGTGCGCGGAGTTTCCCCGAGGCGCCAGCGCTCTTTGTGAGGAATCTGCACCCACTGACCGACCAATGGGGTGGTTTGAACGCGTGTTTGAAACGCGGCAGTGAGCAGGCCACAAAGTCCGGCGAGATGGCGTGTGTCGTTGGCGAAAAATCCGGCGAAGGCGATCTTTTGCCAGGTGGGAACGCTGTCCAGCCCTTCGTACTCTTTCAGCCCATGGCCGAAAAGGCTGGCCAGCCAGCGCGAGAAATGGAGTTCGTCGAGCGGGAAACGATGGCGATCCGAATCCACCGCCTGATTGGCCAGTGCCCACGCACGGTAAAAAAGAGAAATGAGCCGGTGATGAAAGATGTCGATGAACTCGGCGAGTGCCGGATCACGCCGTACCACTTGCGGTTGGTCGGCGCCTTCTCCGAAAAAGGTCCGCGGCTGGTCCGGATCGTCCACGCCGGTGAGCCGATTGCGAATGAACTCGGTCAGGACGAGTGGCAGAGGGCCATTGGGGCCGGTAAGGCCGAGAAAGCGAACCGGGAGCTTCGTTGGCCGGAGAGGGCGATCGTCGCTTTCTCGTTCTGGCATGGTCTCCGCGTGAGCCTGCTCCAGCGTGGACGTTGCGAAAGCGAGCGAAACAAATTGCCCAAAACGCACCGGATCGTCGGCCAGGATCTTGGAAGTTCCGACGCGCGGCTTGTCGGGAAAGGCGCGTTCGATTTCGCGCAAGGCCTCAAAAAAATCCCAAGCCCACGGTGTCTCCAAAAGGTCATGCCGCCAGCGCCAGAACCGCCACTGCGCGGAATCCCGCATATCCGCCTGGGCTGGCTGCTCCTTCAGCACTTGGTAGGGAACGATGAGCGAACCGGTTTTGCGCTCCCGATGAATGCGGACCCGATTCGATCCGGGCTCTCCTTCGGTCTTGTAGGCGTAGATCGTCCCAGTCGTCTCCACCAAGGGTAGGGAGTCATCGACAATGATCCACTGGCCATTCAACTGGGTAACGCGCAAATGGAGCGGCGCTTCGAAAAGCGGGAGCCTTTGCTTATCGGCCGGACCGTCCGCAAAAACAGCCATCAAGGCACTGCCCGCTTCGCCGTGCGCCGTGGAAGAATTTTTCCCCTCGGTTTCCGTCTTGCTGTCCACGCCGTCTAGCACACGGGTATCCTTCCCACGCGGGCGGGCCACTCCATGATGCGCTCTCTCTCGGGCGTATGGAGGGTCAAGCGAGTAAAGTGATTGATCGAAACATGGCGGGCGAAAAATTGCTCGAGGACGCTCGCGAGAGGGAACAGTCCGATCCCACTGAAGCTCTTATCTTCCAACGTCAGGTCGATATTGATGCCGCGAATGAAAGAGACTGGGCCTCCACCGGGGCTGCGGGCGAGCGAGGGTCCGCTGGTGATGCTGCGCACGCCATCGATCAAGACTTTCGTTGCGGCGCTACCGGGATCCGCAGCGTAGAGACGCAAGAGCGAGCGCAACGCTTCTGCGCCGCTAGGGTGACCCGGTCGCGGATCGGTGACCAAGGAAAGGTAATTGAGCGAGAGGTGATTGACCGCCCGCCAGGCCGTTCCGCTCTCGGCAAAGGAAGGCCGGGGCGGAGTCAGTCCGACGAGAATGCGGATACTTTCCACTCGAGCCATGTCTCGCGCCGTGAAGTCACTCGGTCCGCCGGTCTGGCCAGGCCTAGTGGGTTCGAGATCGAGCGGCAGATGACGGTTCGTGCACAGCGCGCGGACCTGCAGTTGCTCGACGCCGGGTTGCATCGGTTGCGCCGTATCGTCCACGATCGAGAGAAAAACCTCGCTGCCGACATAGGCATCCTTGGACGTGTAAGAACGTTGCCGGTTGAACTGCGCGCTCTGCCAGTCTGCCTGACCGCTTTGCGCGGAGGCCTGGCGTGCTTCGCGAAAGACGGTGTAATAGCCGCCGAGTCTTTCCTCGTGGACCGGACGCAAATACAGCGGATGAAAGGGATGTTTTTCCGGGGATGAACGCCGATAACCGTTGACGCTTTCGATCCCGTACACTTCGTGATCCAATGTCCGCGTACGGTTAATGATTACCCGGTATTCGGAAGTGTGGCGGGTGACAGGAGTCCGATCCGCGTCGACCGGAAAAAGATTGATCGCGGGCGTGCAAAACAACTGAACGAATTCAGGCGGCGGAATGGTCTCGTACGACTGCTTCAGCCGGTCGACAGTAATGAAGATATCCAGTTCCCGGCCGGGGATTTTGCGGAAGGCCTCACGAAGTCCGCGAATCTCGAAAAAACTGTTGCGCTGGGGCATGAGAAAGTGCTCACGAAGGATGCGGTGCCCCTCGAAGCTGCGAGCATTGGCTGGGAGCATGGCCTCGTCGTCCTCGAATCCGACGTGGCGGAGGCAATCCGGCCCGAGTCGGGTCCTTCTTGCATCCCTGCTCTCCCGTGGAGCGGAAATGATGACGTCGCGAGCGCTGGAGAAGATATTCTCCAGAAGGTCGGCCGGGAGCCGAGGGTCACCTTTTCCGTGGAGAAAAAAAGTGAGCCGGTCGCAATCCAAGTCGCTCATTTTCGCGCTTTCAAGACCACGCAGCCCGAGGCGAATGCGGAAGGCGGCGACCGGTGCCTCGCGGAGATTCAAATCCAGTGCGCGGATGTCGGCAAAATGATATTCGGACGCCAGCACCTGAAGAGGAAAAAGCTCCACCCGGTGGGCCGTTCGGAAGGTGCAAGACTTATCCCCCAGCCGCTTCGATTCCAAAGGTGTCAGAGGCGGGATGGCAGTGCCTTTGAGGAGTGAAGCGTCATTCCACTTTGGGGTGAATTGGACAATCCCTGCCGACGGCCACGGCGCCACATAGTCGGGATAGACGGTGTCCAAAATTCCTTGGGTGAACCGAGGGTACTCGGCCTCCAACTTCAAGCGCACCCGCGCGGTCAGAAAGGCGAATCCCTCGAGCAATCGCTCCACAAAGGGATCCGGGCAGGTGCTCTCGGCATTTTTTTGCAGGTCGAGTTGTTTGGCGACTTTGGGGTAAGCCTCAGCAAACTCCACCGCTCCCTCGCGAATGTGCCGGAGTTCTTCGTTGTAAAGGTCCAGAAAGTCGCGGTTCATGTGAGGTCCTTGATCGTGCAATTTCCCGATTCGAGATCGAATTCGGAACGGAGGAAGATAGCTTCCGTGTGGGGCAACGCCCTGAGCCAGCCCTTCATTTCAAAACCCAATGTGCCGGGGCGCGCGTGATCCTCGACCAGCTTGACGGAGAGGGACGCCGGGTCGAGACGCGGTTCAAAGTAAATGATGGCTTCCTTCAATTCGTTCTCCAACTCCACGATATTCATGCCCTGCGTATTCATACCGGTGAGGCTGCGAACCCCGTAGTTGAGCACCGATTTCCGGACGAACGGGTAGCGGTATCCGCGGCGATTGCCCTCCGCCCGCAAGTGCTCGTCGCAGTCATGTGGCGTGCCGGTCTCCATGGGAGGCCGGTCGAGACGATTGGGCCGAGGAAATTGCGGGCTGTTGAGCAGCCATTTCAGATCCCGAAAGACGGCAGCGCGATATTCCCCGAAAGTGATCGGTTTGCGTTCCCTCCAGCCACTGGCCCCGGCGCTAACGATTCGATCGAGCAGGCAAGGGTATTCGCTTTCCGGAGAAAAACTCATGAGGTTGGGGCCAGGGAAGCTTTGTCTTCCCGGCGAGCGCTCGTGCTTTCGATTGCGAAGAAAGCGGGAGGTGCAGGTGGAAAAGGATGGAGGAGATTCATCGACGAGCAAGTCAGGAGCGCCACCAACCGGATAGGTCGCGGCGGAGGCGGGTAAGAAACGAATCGTCCTCGGCAGATGGGCCGTCGGGAAACAAGCGAGAAGCCGGGAGCCACGATGCCAGGGTCGCTGCGACCTGTTCGGAGGTTTCGGGGGAGATTTTCAACGGCACCTGGGTGGTGAGCGGAATCTTCGATTCGTCGGCAAACATTCGCCGCAGCAAGAGTTCGGCCGGCGGAGCCAGTAACACGTCGGTGAAAGTCGCAGCCGATCTCCAGATGGCGGTCAGCGCCTGGCAGCGCCGGAAATGGATGAGAAATGACATCCATAGCAGGACGTCCGTGGCGGGCGGCACGCCGACTGGAACCCGGATGCACGACAAACCCGAACCCGTGGGAGAGATTGAATGGGCCACTCGATCCAAATAGCGGCCATAAACGTCGAGCCAGTGCCTTCGATCCGGTAAACTCGAAGCCGTTGTGGGGAAATCCATTCCTTCCGTGCGGCTCACGGTTTCGCGCAATTGGGCCACCGTGGAGGCGGCACGTGCGGCCGCCACTTCACGATTCAGCAAAGCCCAAATCTCTTGATGAGCGTGGAGCGATTCGTGGGACGTACCGTGGAGACATACCACCAGGGGGTATTGCCGCCGTCCGGCGGCATCTTGCGAACTCACGATCCGGGCAGCGATCCACCCCTCCGCATCGACATTCAGCAGACAGTGGTCGTAAGGGATGGGACCACCGGCAGTCAGCTCAGCCCCCCAGGCGGATCGGGCCAGGCAATCTCCGACTCCAGCGACGTAGAACTGCTGCTTGAACGCGACCATGGCGGCCGTTTTCAACCCCAGATCTTCCAGGTGATCGGCGGCGGCAGGATGCTTTCCGAAAATTCCGAGATACACAGGTCTTTCCATCACAAGCATACTGGGCGGTTCTGGAGATGGAGTTATGGTTTCACTCGGGCAATCCAAAATTGGCGCGTTTCGGCCAGCGACCGAAAGGCAGAGCGGGTCTGGAAATCAAGACCCATCCCAAGCCGGATCCGCCGATACCGACTCGTCCACCACGCGCGGCGATCGCTTCGCGCAAGGCGCCCCAGTCTCCGGCGCCATAAGTGAACCGGGCATCTTCTCTTCCGGATTGGGCTTTGGTGACGATGATTTCCAAACGATCGAATCCATTGTAACCGACATCGATGAACTGCCCGGTGGGCGGCGTTTTCACGCTGCTTCCGCCGATCTTGATGGTGACATCTTTCACCCCATCGCTCACGACCGGCACGTTGCTCTGGACGACGGTGGATTTGCCGAAGAGGCCGCCGGATTGCACCTGGAGGGTCGGGACCTGGGTTCTTTCCAGCGGAGGCGCGCCATCGACGCGAACGAATAATCCTTCGGTCTGGCCCGGCACCCCGGAGGAGGACAACGCCCGCTTGATATCGAAAACCGGCTTCAAGCGGCTGAAGTAATCGGTCAAAGCATCCCGCTGCGGAACTCCGAGGTTGGGGTCCACCATTTTCGAAAGGTCGTCACGATCTCCCTCGACCTTGGAGAGGATTTCGCAATTTCCCTGAAATTCCGCCAGGCTGCGATGGACGAATGATTTGGAGTCGACCAAGGGAAATCGGAGGTGAACCGCCAGGTCCCGCTGCAACTGGTCGAGATATTCCGTGAGCACCCCGCTTATGAGCGTGGCACCGCGATAGGATTCGAGAAAGCGATCGATCGTGGCCTCGTCCTCGGCGGCGGAAGGTGCGGAACCGGCGTTCTGCGCGGGCGCTCCGGGATTGGTCGAAGCCGGAGACGTGGGAGCGGCGGCAAAGCGTGCCGCATAATCGAGCGCGGACTGCAATTTCGCCCGGAGATTACCGATCATGTCCTGCCGCCCGAGTCCCGTGTCTTCCATTTTTACGGGGCTGAAATGCTTTTCGTAAGCGTCCAATCGGCGGCGGGCAGCGGTCCACGCGGTGTCGTTGTCGGAAGGGGCATCTCCGTCGTGGCCGGCCGTGCCGGCGAGGCGCGCGGCTTGCGATTGGAATGTGCGCAAAGGAAAGCCGTCAGCGGAGCCCACGACTTTGAGCGTATCGACGGTCACTTGCGCCGCTTGGGAGACGCTGGCGAAAGGCAAGGCGGAAGTTCCGCCACCCCGCTCGGCCGCGAGCAATGCATCGTAATCCGCCACAGCGTCGCGCATGGGTTTGAGACATTCGTTTTCGACCTGGTCTCGCGTGTGCCGGTTCGGCTGCTGGGACCATTCTTTAGCCGTCGTTTCACCTGCCAGAAAATTGTGGAGCAGCCGCTCCTGGTCGTGCACGAACCCGGCATGACGATCTTCGTTTCCCAAAGCCTGGGTAGCTACTTGTCCGAAAAGGAAGGAAGCCGCTGAGGTCAAGGCGGAGAAATTTTTGTCGGCTTCGTTTTCCGCCAGCCAATTCCGCGAAGGAAGGTGAATGGTGCTGCCGTAAGCCTTTTCCGTGAGTTGTGCCAATCTCGCCGCGCGCGCCGAAACGGCCGACGGTTGCTCGGAAAGGACATAGGCGAGCAAAGGCTCGAAAAAATTCTGCCAACCTTTTGCATCCGCCGGTGCTACTGCCTCCATCGAGTGGGTCCACGTTTCGAGTCTGGCCAACTGGCAATAAGCGTCGGCCAGGCGTGCCCCGGTGTCGGCCGTTGGCCTGGCGTTCACCGCCGTATCCCAGCGAATGCGTTCACGGGCAGCGTCGAGAAGAGGTTTGAGGACACTGGCTTCAAACAAGCTCAACCCGGTCTCGTGGCGCCGCTGTTCGAAATCGCGCCATTCCGGCAAGGGGCTGAAGACCCAGGCGTAGCGGAGCCGGTGCGAGCTCATGTCGAGAATGGCGTCCAGCTTCGCCAAAGGATCGCTCTGGTCGGCCCAAACCCAATTCGGCGGAGTGGTCACGCCGCTACTCTGCCGTGTCAAAGGAGAAAGCAGCGCGCCATTATTCCATGTGGCATTGGCTTGCAGCCAGGCCGCCTGTTCGCCCGCAAGTTGCACGGTCAAGGACTTGCGGACGAGCAACGCTCCGAGCAACGCCACGGCAAGAAAGAGCAGAACAGCGCCGTAGTAGAGGAGAAGGCGTCGCCGCAACAAACCGGCGACGTTTCGCAAGCGCGTGACCAGTCCGTGCTCGAGGAAAATCTTGTTCAGAAAGACATCCCGCAAAAAAACGGCCTTGTCCTTGGTGAAGATGCCGGCCGCGGGGAGTTGCTGGATGTTGGTGTTCAGCGCCGCGGCCAGAGCTTCGTCCAATTCCGCACCTTCCCGCAACGCGCTGGTGAAATAGATCCCCCGGAAAAAGGGTGTCATCCCCTCCCATGCGCCCGTCTGAAAAATCGCGTCGAGATAGCACTGCAGGCGGGACCGCAGAGACCGGATCATTTCCGGAAACGAGTAGATGCTGTCCACTTCGTCCATCCGCCGGCGCCCATCGGTCCGTGCGACCGGATCGGCGAGCAAGGTGAGCGCTCTCGCGTGCAGCCGGCCGGCCACCGCTTCCAGCGCTTCTTGAATGCGGCCCGGCTCGAAAGGAGCGCCGACCGGGTCGGGGTTGGACCAGCCGACCATTTGCAGTTCGAATTTGTCCTGACCCTCGGCATCGAAAAACTCTCGAAATCCGGTGAGACGATCGCTCTTCGTCACGAGCAGATAGAGCGGGAATCGCACTTCCAAGGCTTTTTGAATGACGGATAACTGTCGCGCAATGGTCTGGGCTTTTTCCTCCGCGACGTGAGGTGGGTCGCTCAAGAGCTTGTCCACCGGCAGGGTGAGGAGAAGGCCATTGATGGGAAAATCCATGCGATACTCGCGGAGCAGCCGAAGGAACTCGGTGAATCGGCCGACCGCCTCGGAATCGGTGAGCATGGCCCCCGCGGTGTCGAGGAGGATGGCTTGGTTCGTAAACCACCAATGCATCGAATAGGTCCCGCCGACGCCTTGGAAACGGTCCTGCAGACCTTGGGGGAAACGCAGTTCACTATGGCGAATGGCTTCCGTCTTGCCGCTCCCGGATTCGCCGACCATGAGGTACCAGGGGAATTCGTAGAGGTCTTTTCCGCGTTCGTGAAAGACCTGAAGGCCTTGTTGGAATTTCGTCCGAAGCTCGTCCAGACGGGCCATTTCTCCGGGGTCACCTTCCGCGGTATCCCAACCGGTGGCTGAACTCTTGATCGCCGCCTCAAAACCCGCGGCGTGCTGGCGTTGCGCAGCGCTTTGCCGCCTTTTGGCAAAAGCGGCCACGCCAAGGCCGATGACCGTCATCACGCCAATCGCGATCATCGACCATTGATAGCCTTTGCCGTCGTCGAAGCGGTCACCAAGGTAGACGGCGAGCCCGGTAATGGAACCAGCGGTCACGAGGCAGAAGAGCGTGGTCAAAGGCGCCGGCAATATCTGCCAGATCCAACTCTTGGCGTTGCTGGTGGAAAACGTTTCCATCTGCGGCTTCGGCAGCCGGTCGCGCAGGGATTCGGGAATATTCGGCACGGTGGTGTCTAGTGGAGCGGCGCGACCGGCCAGGGGTCGCCTTGATGGGACTCGTGAATCTCGCGCAAATGGATTTGCTCATCCGCGTGCTGGACGACGCTGCGCGCCAGCCACCAGTAAAGGGGCACGGCCGAGAGGATCAACGCAACCAGGCCGGCGAGCAATACCATCCACTTCAACTTCGGTGGTCGTGTCAGATCCCGTTGATCGGTGAAGTCATAGGCTTGGGGCACCAGCCGGTCGACCCGAGTCTCCACCAGCCAATGCTGCACTGCCGGATGAATTCTCTTCATGTAATCGCGCAACTTGTCCGGCGACTGAAAATAGTAACCCTGGAAACCCAAGCCGAGGGCCACGTAGTAGACCAGCAGCCGTTCGGCTCCGATGGCGCTGGGCGGCTCGTTGAGCAAGGGATCGAGGTTCTCGGTGAAAAAAACCTCGTCGCCGGCCAGGCCGTCCTTGCGAAAACCGAGTCGCTCCTCATGCCAGCGTGTCCGAAAAGAAATCCGCTTGTTCTGCACGATGAGCCCATCGATCACGTAATTCATCGGCGCCTTTAAACTGCGCAGGTGGTCGCGCAGCGCGGGATCTTCCTCGGCATCCATGCTGATCTGGGCGAGGATTCCCATCGTTTCCCGACGGACATCCGCATAGACCGGCGCGTAACCGCCCCGCACCAAGCGGTTGAGCTTGCAGAGATACTGGAAGAGAGGCTCGTAGAGGAGCAGGGCCTTCATCCTTGGTCTCGCGTGGGTGCGGGCAACGTCACGTAAAGGGAAAGGCGGTAGCGGGAGAGGTCCGGCGCCTGGAAATGGACGGCGGCGCGAGGTTCCATCTTGAAGCGCTCCCAAATGTGCGGTGGGCTGGCCTCCGTATCCACTCGGTAGTAATACTGGCCGGCGCGCAAAGGTAGATCGGCGGGGAGGTCCCGCGCTTCCCTCAACCACAGTCCGGCGATGGCCAGTTCCTCGACAAAGCTCGCGGGTAGCAGTTTGAAATGATTGCGGTCCTCGACGAGCCGGGCGAGCGCTGTGGGGCTGTCGTCCGTTTCGATGGAAAGGTAACAGCCAGTGATATTCTGGAAGAAGTTTTCCGGCACGTCGCCGAAGAAGTGGATGCGTTCGAGCGTGAACTTGAATCGCCGAAAGTTCGTCCCGCTATGTTTGAGAAACATCCGGATTTTTTCGTCGAGATCGGCGAAGCACGGATACGGGTTGTCGTGGTTGTAGGGCGCCCAGGTGACGATCCTCTTGGCCGGGTAGAGCGAAGAAAGCTCGGCGAGTAAATCCTGCATCGCGAGGTAGGCATCATAGGGCGGGAGCCGGCCGCCGCAGCCTTTGCGTTTGTCGTCCGTATCGGTCATGGAGCTGAGCAACGCGCCGCCTCGCGCCAGGCAGCGGAGCCGGCACATCTGTTCGAATTGGGCCCCTTGCAAGGCCCGCAAATCGAGCGGACTGGCTGCGAGCTGCTCGGCCAGAAAATTGCGTGCTCCCGAGACCGCAGCCGCGAGGTCCGTCACCAGTTTGAATAACTCGTCCGATCCGGAGAGAAGCAGCGTTGGCGGGACAAAGGTCGGGTCCGCCGCGCGCGTGGTCACGCGGCTCTCCGCGGACTTGGGCAGGATGCGCACCAAGGGGAGGAATTCCATGTGATCCCGCGGGTCATTCTGAAAGACGAGTTGCCCATTCAATTGCAGCACCTGCAGGGGCACGTCCTCCTGGTCGAAACCCTTGTTTTCGTCGCCGACGGCTAATTCCTTCGCGACGAAACGCAGATCCGGGAACGGCCCGGTTGGCGAGGGATTGTACGGGATCGTATTCGGCCGGTTGCGCCTCCACAGTGGCAAAGCCAGACCAACGATGAATCCGGCCGGATACTTTTGAAAACCCGCCTTGATATCCAACGTCGTCAATTCCGCATCCTCTGGAAAGCGGAACACGGTCCCGCTGGGAAACACCGCGTGCAGCGCCCGAAACTGGACATAACCCTCGTCCAGTTTATCGGCCGCAAATTCGGCGTGGAGCACGCCATAAGGAAACGGCATGTGCTGAAGCGGCCCGCTCCAGATGTGGTGCAACAACGTGCGCTGAAAGGCTTGGAAATGGTGTGGCTGTACGAAAAGACCTTCGTACCAGTGGATGGGCGATGACATGGATCAGGACGAGAGAGGAATCGCTTGGGAAAGAAACTGGTGGGCGGCGGAAGCAATGCTCTGGTGGAAGCAGCGCTCGAGTTCTCCCGGTGTGAGATGGTCGGCCTGGCTTTCATAATGGCGCCAGAAATCCTCCGCCCGGGCTTGTGGTTTTGTCGAACGAACCGCCGCGACGACTGCCGCGGGGTCGAGCTTTGCCGCGATCTCCCGCGCCAGTTCGGTGCCGGCCACTTTCATGAGCCCTTGGAAAATCAGGCACAGTTGGGTGGCGCTGCGTTGCCGTTTCAAAATGGCCTCCAGACCTTGGCCGCCGGGGCCGGCAAGCGCCGCCCACATTTCTGTCGCCAGAGAATTGCCGGTGACGGTCGATTCAGCGCGCAGGCCTTTGCGCGAGATTTGCGACCAAGCCTGCCAGACTCCCTGCAAAAGCTTTTCCATCTCGAGGCTGTGGTTGACCATCGTGTCGAGCAATGTGACCAGGCGAGCCAGGGACAACGGCGATTCCGTCGTTTCATCGTCGCTTTCCAACCGGGCGCGCAACAGGCGGGCTTTGATCCGCAAAGCGGGAATTTCTTCCGCAGCGAGGTCGAGTTCGGGAGGTAGAGCGGGCATGGGAGATGAGGAAAGAAACGGTGCCGAACTGGGTCGCTAATGTGCCCCGTGCCGGCGGTTGAAATCCTCCTTGAAACTTTCCGCCTTGGGTCGCAGATAGGGCGGCACGTCGATGATCCCCGCGTAGATTTCCACGACGCGGTTCGTTGGACCGCCGTCGTCCCCGCCGTGGCTCATGATATCCGTCGGGCCGTAGTCACCACAAAGGTCGGCATTTCGACCCAATTCCTGCCGCAGGAACGTATCCACCGTGAGCGCACGCTCCTTGCTCAGCCGGACGTTGCTTGCCAGGCTGCCACTTTTCGAGGCGTAGCCGACGACGACGATCTGGCAATCGGGGGTCTTGAGCAAAGCGGCATTTTCCGGCGCCTGAAGAGCAGCTTTGAGCTTCGCGATCTCGCTGGCGGAAACCTCACGCTGGCCCTCGCGTTCGAATTCGATCCTCTGGATCAAACGCGCCGCCTTCAAGCCATTGACCACCATTCGCAGGTTCTCGCGGTCGGTGTCGGTGTAGCGCGACGGGAGGTGCTCGATGCGCTCGAGCAAAAAGCTCCGCATTCCATCATCAATGCCAGCCTGCGGCTGCCCGGTACTTGCGGTCGCACCCGTGGCCGGCGGCGCCACCGGAGATGGCGCGGGCGACGTGGCATCCGCCGAGGCCGGCGGGTTGACCGCCGGCGTTTCGACGGCCGGAGCCACTTCCACCGTGCAGGATTTTTCCTGTCGGGGCTCGCCCGCGACGACGAATTGCACGTCGAACTTTCCGGCACTCGCCGGAGTTCCGCCCAGTCGCCAGTCGCCACTCGTCCCCGGCGCTTTTTCGACCGTCACGCCGGGCGGAAGGCCGGTCGCCGTGGGCGTTTTCGTCGTGCCCGCGAGGAATTTGGCTTGTCCGGAGATGGCCTGGCCTGCGGTGAGGTGCAGGGATTGCAACGTCGTCAGTTGCCAGGAGAGCGGCTTCTCGGTGACCTTCACGGTAAAGGTCACGGGATTCGATTTCTGGCCGCGGTCTTTGTTTTCCGCGACTAATTGCACCTGTCCGCCTTTGCCGGCTTCGTCGACCTTGCCGCGCAAGGTGTAGGTCTTGTGCGAGCTCGAATCTTCGTCGCTGGGTGCTTCAAAGTAGAGACCGGCCGGCAAATCGTTCCAACTGCTCTCCACGAGCGTGCCGCGTTGGACATCCACCGTGACTTCATCCACTTCCTTGCCCCCGGCTTCGGCGGTGATTTCCGCGGTCGAAATTGTCAATTCCGGCGACCTGCGCCCCAGCATCCACCAAACGCCAATCACCAGTAAAATGACCGCTGCGCCCGCTGCGGCCAGCCAAAGGGCTTTTCCACCGGTCTTTGAACGGGGGCTGGCAACCGCCGTAGCCGGCCGGTAATTGCTCCACGCCGCATCATTGTCCACCGAGGCGGAAGAGGAAGCGCTGGAAACTCCCGATGGACGGGGTTCTTCCCGGCGCTGCCACGGATCCGGTTCTTGCGATGGAGCGCGTTCAGGAACGGCAGCCGACATCCCGGTAGCCACTGCGGATGGAGCGGCAGGCGGCGGTGGAGGTGGGATCGCAGCCGCTTCCGGTGGCACTCCCAAGGTTTGCAAAGCCTCGGCCAGGGTCGGTTTTGCTTCAAAAAGCACGTCACCCCCATTGTTCAAAATCGTTTGCCAAACTGCGGGGCTCAATCCTGCGAGGAGGAGCCTTTTGCGCTCCGGGGAAACGGCCCGCCGCTGGATCGTCATCAAATTGAGCACCCCATGCTGGTCCAATCCGGCGAGCCCCGATCCGTCGATGACCAATTTACTGCCCTTGGGCACCTTCTCGGTCACTTCCGTGACCAATTTGTCCCCCTCCGTCTCATCCAATATCCCGGCAATCGCCGCAATGAACGCTCCTTTGCTGGACCTTATCTCAATGGACATACAGCTTCGTAGAAAAACGGTGCGATTAAACGGGTTGCCGCGTGAGAGTCAAGAGGCGCTTCGTGACAATCCCCGCCTGCCCCTGCGGCTGGCCTCTTTTTTTGATGAAACGGAAACGGAAAGTGAATTTTTACTCTTTAGCTACGCTGCTTCCAATCGAAGTTCTCCCCGCAAAACGACACAAAGGCCAGTTCCGTATCTCCCAAGCGGATGACATCGCCGGTCTTCAGGGAAAACATGTGCAGCACCGGTTTACCGTTGAGATAGGCGATCTTCATGGATTGGCCGGGCGAGACGTAAAAATTCCGCCCCTCTCCATCGTAAGTGATCTTCAGGTGGCCTTGGCGCGAGATGCTGCGATCCCCAAAATTCAGCCGAATACGCTGATCTTCGCCTCTGCCCAATTCGTGGATTCCGTATCCCAAAGCGAGAAAGCGACCGCGGCCGGAGCCACGCACCACGACCAGCCAGCCGGCCACCGGTTCGGGACTCCCGGGGGGAAACCCGCATTCGCTCCAGTCGAAAACCTCCGTGGGGTGGTCGAGCGCTGCCGCTTCCGCACCAGGATCCGAATCCATCGCGGGAGCTGGCTCGGCGAAAGGTTGCGGTGACTCGATCGGCGATTCGATCGGAACGATCGTGGCGGCAGGGTCGATTTCCGGCTCGTTTGCCGGCATCTCCGAGGGGGGCGGTTGGTAAGGACGGACGATTCTCGTTTTCATGGTGGGGGCGCGAGACGATGCCGGGCCGTTATAGCGCCTCCCTTTTGGGCTGGCAACGGAGGATCGAATCTGCCCGCCGATCCGCGAAGAATCGCCGGCCCGCTCTTGCCGAACTTCAGCCCGGCTCGCTAGCATCGCCCGAGTGAAGTTCATTATCGGAAGGTCCCCAGATTGCGACTTGGTGCTCAATCACGCGAGTGTTTCATCGCGACATGCTTCGATCACGCGGGACACCCGCGGAATCCTCCGGTTGAAGGACGAATCCAGCTCCAACGGCACTTTCGTCAACCAAGTCGTAAATAGAGCCAAGGAAACCGACCTGCGGGAGGATGACTTGATTTTCTTTTCGCCGGAATACAGCGTGCCGGCCAGCTTGCTCAGCCTGAGATATCTGGCTTGGGAGCGGAGCGGGGGAGAGGTGCGCGGAGTCCTGGCCATGGGGCAGGTGCGACGTTTTACCGAGGAAATCATTCGCATCGGCAGCGACTCGGCCAACGAATTGCCTCTCGCTTATCTCGAAGTCTGGCCGCAGCACGCCGCGATCCATCGCCAACCGCACGGTGGCTATGTCTTGCAGGATTTTGGGGGTGGCTGCCGCGTGGATGGACAACCCATCGTCAGTGCCGCCATTGCGTTGCAGCCCACCAGCACCATCGAGGTCGGCGGGGTCACGATTTCCACGAGCTTCGATCCTGCGGGCTCGGTCATTACCGTCGGCGCCGAGCGGCGTGGCTTCTATGTCACGGCGCGCCGCATCACTTATTCCATTCCCGCAGCTCAAGGATCGCGTAACTTATTGGACCGGGTGAGCTTCTCGGTGATGCCCGGTGAACTGATCGGCCTGCTCGGGCCGTCCGGCTGCGGCAAGACCACCCTCCTGACCTGTCTCGCCGGCATTCATCGGATGGATGGCGTGCTCTACAATGGCAAATCCCTGGAAGCAACCGCCACCTCCCATGCCAATGTCATCGGGTATGTCCCGCAGGATGATATCCTCTTTCCCGAACTCACGGTGCTCGAGACCCTTTTCTTTTCTGCCCGGGTTCGCCTTGGGGCGCGCACCTCCGACGCGCGCATCCTCGCCAAGATCGACGAAGTCTGTGCCATGCTCGGTCTGGTGGATACTCGCGCCGGGCTCGATCTCCGGCATACGCGGATCGGTTCGCCGGAACGCAAGACACTTTCCGGCGGCCAGAAAAAGCGCGTCAATCTCGCCCTCGAGTTACTCACCGATCCGCTCGTGCTCTTTCTCGATGAGCCCACTTCCGGACTTTCCAGCAGGGATACCCGCGTCGTCATGGAAAGCTTGCGCCGGTTGGCGGACGAAAAGGGGCTTCCCATCATCATCACCATCCACCAGCCGTCGCTTCGGGTTTACGAGCTTTTTGATCACACGCTGTTTTTGAAGACCGGTCGCCTGGCTTGGTTTGGTCCCGCACACCCGGATTCCGTGGATTACTTTTTCCGGGGCGGCGACAAGTCCGCCGGGCCGGATGAAATCATGGAATTCGTGGATAGCGCGGACGCCGAGCAACTCCAGAAACAGTACGATCTGAGCCGTTACGCGCAGAAGATGGTCCAGGCGCGTGGCGACTTGATTGCCTCGCTGAGCCGCTCCGGTGATCTCGTCCATCCGACGGTGTTGCATCCACTGCATCCTCCCGGCCAGTGGCTCTACCTTTTGCAACGCCAGTGGCGACGGCGGATCCGGGATTTGGGATCACTGATCATCCAGATCGGCCAGGCGCCGCTGCTCGGGGCGATGGTGGGTTTTGCCTTCCACCGGGATCGCATGAACAGCCCTCTCTTTCTCCTGGGGTTTATCGCCATCTGGTTCGGCGCCAATGCCACCGCGCGGGAGTTAGTCAGCGAACGGCACATCTTCCGACGCGAAAAGCGCGGGGGCGTATCTTCGGTGTCGACACTCGCGGCCAAACTCACCCACCACGCCCTCATTCTTCTCGTGCAATCCGCGCTGCTGTTCTTCAGCGCACATGCGATCATCGGATTCGACGCTACTTTCGTCTGGGTGATCGGGTTGCTTTGGTGCTGTGGAATGTGCGGCGTCGCCCTTGGATTTTTCATCAGCGCACTCGCCCGCACGGAGATCGCCGCCACGGTGGCCACCCCGCTCGTGCTCGTCCCGCTGATTCTCTTCGGTGGCTATCTGGCGCCTTATGATAACATGCCGAAGCCGATTCAAATCCTCAGCGAGGTCATGCCGACGCGGTGGGGTTATCAAGGGTTGGTCGAACTGGAGAAACTCCAGCATCACGAACGCACTTACGAACGGGAAGACAGAACCGGGATGAAAGCTTTCGTCGAATTTTCGAGTTCGAAATCGGGCCGACTGGTCGCGCGCGACCGGTGGCGTCGGATCTGGGTTTGCCTCGAAGTCCTCGGCGCGGAGTTTGTTGCCTTATCTCTCGCTGCTTGGCGACTGCTGAAGAAGGCCTGACCTTGCGTGCGCCCGGCCGGCTGACGGGCGATAAGGATTTCTTTCAAGTGCGACCCCGATAGAGCAGGTCAGAAACGTGAACTTATCACGGTCAGTCTATGGCCCTCCCATGCCGTGCATCCAACCCGCTCCGCCCATGATTTCCGCGCCATGTTTCTGCCAAAAACTCGGCTTGTTGTCGTCGTCGCCGCCCTTCTGCTGCTTGGAAGCCGTGCGTCCGCTTCCATCACTGGTGGATCTATGGTGGGCAACTTCCTTGCTTTTCTGCAAGGTCACAGTCACTTGCGTTTCCTGACTATCGGTCACCGTCGCGTGGACCTGCTGATCGTCGTATCCATCCTTCTTCAGCGTGTAGGTCACGTCGCCTGTCGGCACTTCGGTTAACGTCAGGGGCGTGATGGACTTGGTTTTGGCATCCTTGGTTGAGTCGACGATAAGGGTATCCTTCAAGAAAACTTTTGCGCCTTTCGGATCACTCTCAATCTTCACAGTTCCCCCGACGAATCGCGCATTGACTTCGGCGCTGCTGTCTTTGGTAACGACCACATCTTCGGAGTGAGGGCTCCATCCATCCCGCGTTACAGTCACAGTGTAGGTGCCCGTCGGCAGTTGAGGCGTCAGCGTCGGCGTCACCAGCGATAACGGGGTGAACTTTGGATCCGTTTTGGATTCCACCCGCACGACCATTTGTGGAGGATTGCTCTCGATGTTTACGGTGCCGGTGCTACGGACGAGCTTGATCGGTGGCAATTCGAGCGCCTGCCCGTCCTGCACCACCTCATTCTGAATCACGGTGTCATAACCATCCAGGGTAATCACCACCGTTTCGTTGCCAGCCTTGACGTCCGATAACACTGCCGGTGTCTTCTTCGGCGGAGCATCGCCGATTTTGACCTCGGCGCCAGGTGGGTCCGTGTTTACGACGATAGTGGCTTTGCCAGTCGCAGCCGGCCCTGTGGGTGCGGGCGTAGCGGCAACCGGCGGCGTCTCAGGCTGGTTTTGTGCCGCTACGGAGGGTGCTGCCGCGGGCGTCGCCGGGGCCACGGTGCTGCTGCTCGCCTCCGGCGCCTTCGCGGTGGACGTCGACGATCCGGAATGGTTCGTCATGTACCAAACAGCGGCGCCCGCGGCCGCGATCGCCACCAGAAAGCTCGTCAAAATCGGCATGAGTTTGCTTCTCGGCGCGGGCTGTGAAACAGAAAAACCCGGCGCCGCCATGAGTGGAACCGGTGGCATCACCGGCGCGGCGGCCAGGGATGGCGCGGGTGTGGGCTGAGGCGCCACGCGGCGGATTCCGGAAGGCTGCACGGGTGGGACCGGCTTCAATGATCCGAGGGAAGCGGCTTCGATCAAGCCCAGGCGCACGGCTATCTCTCCAGCCGATTGAGGGCGCTGGGCGGGATGCTTCGAAAGACAGGCCGCGATGGCCGATTCCCACTGGGCCGGCAACGCACCGGACGCAACTCCCAACGCCTGCCGCCGTTCTCCCACCGACGGTGGGATTTTCCTCGTCACCTGCCCGGCGATATCCCCCGAGTAAAACGGCGGGCGCGTGGTGAACAGTTCATAAAGCGTCGCTCCGATCCCATACACATCGTCCAACCGTGTGGGCTCATCTCCCGCAAGCTGCTGCGGGCTCATGTAAACCAATGTTCCGCTGACGCCATTCCCTGTCACCTGGGTGACCGATTCCGTGAGGCTTCGCGAGATGCCAAAGTCGGCGATTTTGATTTGTTTGCGGCCATTGACCATCAGATTTGCCGGTTTCAGATCCCGGTGAACGATGTTCTGCTCGTGCGCATAGTCGAGAGCGGCACAAAGTTGCTTGATCCACTCTGCCATGGCTTCCGGTTCAAAAACCCCGTTTGCCTGGTCGATCCGTTGGCTCCGCAAGGTGTCTCCGTCGACATACTCCATGGAGATGCCGGCGACTTCCTCATCCTGGACAAAATCGTAGGTCCGCACAATGTGCGCATGGGTCAGGTCGAGGCTCCGCCGCGTCTCCCGCTTCAGGTCGTCGAGACTGGCCCGGTCCTTCACGAGGATGGCCGGAAGGAACTTCAGCGCAACGTCCCGGTCGAGTTCTTCATCGCGCGCCAGCCAAACCACTCCCATGCCACCCTGGCCCAGGACCTTCACCAGTTTGAAACGGCCCATGACTTTCTCGCCACCATTGAAGGTGCGCGTCGTTCCCGCAGCAAAATCGTTGATTGATTGGCTCATACGTATTCTCCCGTGCGTCTCGGCAGGCCCCGGATATAGCAGATGACGCGGCTTTTCCCAATCAAAAATCTCGGGAATTAAACAACACGCAAAAGCCACTCGGCGGCGCCGATTTGCAGTCGAGCTCCGTCGTTCAACATCACCCCGCAGCGGGGCGGAACGGGCTGTGAGGCGACCGTCATTTCGACATTTTCGATTTGCCGATTGAGGAAGAAAAACCGCCTCCCCCGCCGATGAAATGCCGCCGGTCCCGGTCGCAGGGCTTCGGTGTCCCACATCAAATGACCGCCCGAATCCACGCCGAAGCCCGCTTCCTGGATGAGCCAGACCGTTTCGATGAGCACACGGCTGCCCGGCCATGGCGAAACGTGCAGCACCCCCCACCGGGAGTTCGGCGAAGTTTCCTCGACTCCCGCCAGTGGGCATTCGAACACAACTTTCTCCGCAGGCCCCGGCACGGGGAGCAGCATGGCACGCCATTGCGCCCCCAGTTGCAGCGAGGCGCAACCCGCCAAAAGCTGTCCCTCGGTGTGCGAGACGCGGCCCGCGCCACTGAATGTCCCGTTTCGGCTGGGTGCGGTTTCACTTCCGTCGAAAAGACGGATTTCTTCTCCGAGCAGACGGGCTCGCGCATGGATTCGGCTCACCCCCTTGGTGCGATCTTCCAACATTTCGTCTGCTCCATGGAAAAAGGTGGCGACGTCGACTTGGTCGATGGCGCGTCCGAAGAGGAACTGGGGACCGGCGCTCAAGCGGATGATGCGGGCGGCGTTGTTGATCGGGTCGAGGTAAAGGTTGTCTCCCAAGGAGCCCTCGTTGGCCGCCGCGGCCCGCACCGAGAAAGTGCGCACGGGTTGCGACTCCACCGGAGGGAGCGGCACCTCCTTCGATTCCCGACTCGCCCGCAGAAGCGCCTGAAAGAACTCACTGGCGGTGGCATATTCTTCGTCCGTCGGGAGATGACAGAGCAATTGATTGGCCGCGTCGCCGAAGGCCGGCAAGGCGGATTCCGGACGGGAGGCGACGCCGCCGGCCAATTCGCGGACGAAGCCGTGCGTCCGCTGCGCCGCCGAAAATTCCGCGGGCTGGTTTCGGCGGACAAAGTCTTCCGTCATCCCTTCCTCGAGTGGGACATAATTCGCCAGCCGCAGGGGCTCGACACGAATCGTCCATGCGGGCCAGGCTTCCATCGGACGGCGGAGACAATCGCGCCACTCGGCTTCAGTCGCGGAAGGAAATTGCACGAAGATTTTGTCGAGATCGATTTCGGTAAGCATGTCGTGCTGCGCGGCGTGGTCGAGCACCGCGGGCACCGGCTCCAGCAGGCGAAGGCACTCGGTCCCGGAAAGCTTCCGGCGCTGGCGCAAAAGCTCCAGCAACGTGAATCCATTGACCCATTCCCGGGTCAGCCATCCCGATTTGAACTCCAGCGTACCGGGCCGCAGGAAAAAAGGATGTGGCTGGGTCATCCATCTTTCCCATGCGCCAAAGAGCCTCGCTCCGGAGCCCGCGGCGGAAAGACTGGCGGGAAATTTTTTCACCGCGATGACCCGGAGAAAAATCTGGTCCCAGGCACGATTGGGTTCCGCTCGCGATCGGTCGGGCGAAGCCAGCCAGACATAGCGCCTTCTGGGATCCGGCGATTCGCCAAATTCGCTGGTGCATGTTTCGCCGGCCATCGTGCTTGTTCGGATTGTGGCTAGCGAATCACCACCCAGCGGTTGTTGAGAGCCCACCAGACGTCGACGATCGCTTCCAGCCCCTCGCTTTCGTTGATCAATCGGAGCACGCTTTCCCCTCGGGCCGCGTCAATGACGCGGACGATTCTCCCCTGGCCACCCCATTCCACCGACCATCCTTCTTCGGGCAGGTTCGCCACGCGCCAGGCGGGGTTTTGCAAGAGCTTGGGGTAGAGTAATACCTCTTCCACCTCGCCCGCGGCGAGATGGTAGACCGCTTCCAACGCCTGTCTTGGTTCGCTCGTGATCCGGGCCAGCATCGCCACATCCCGCCGGGCGAGCACGCCGCGAAACTCCTCGGTCAACTGCCAGATTGAAAATGGCAAATTCGGCTGGCTGCGCAGCACCGTCGCCTCGCCCCAGGGGCAGCGTGGCCACGGCGCCGGGAGGGTAAATTGGCCGGACAATTCCACGTAACCGCCCGGGCTTCGGCGACGAGGATGGCGAATCCAGGAAAACTCCGTCCATGATCCGGGAGCCACCGCCGGCGGGATCTGCGGC
This sequence comes from Chthoniobacter sp., assembly GCA_036501065.1. Classification (GTDB taxonomy): domain Bacteria; phylum Verrucomicrobiota; class Verrucomicrobiia; order Chthoniobacterales; family Chthoniobacteraceae; genus Chthoniobacter. The sequence goes on from DASYAY010000021.1 coordinate 42,411, forward strand.
TCGGCTTCCGGTCGCATTGGTCCTTCCGCTTCGCCGATCGTTTCCGTTCCCGCTGGCGGGGACCAATCGAGGACGGCCAGGGGAATTGCTTGCTTTAACGGTTGGCGAAGCCGCCGGAATTGCAATTCGACTCGAGCCCGCGCCCCTTCCGGCGTGAGCGCTTTCGCGCGGCAGCGAATTTCGTTGGGCCCTTGGAAAAGCCACTCGTTGATTGGCAGAGTGCAATCGGTGGCGCTCCCCGTCTGCTCGCGATAGATCGGCACGTCGTTGACCCAGAGTTCCACGGCGCAGGCCGAGGTTTGGAGCGCGAGGCTGAACAGCGGTTGGTCCGCCGGATGAAGTTCCAATCGCTGAATCATGCCGGCGTCCAGGGAATCTTGACGGGCTGCTCCGTCGCTTGTGGCGGCCAATGGCGCTTCGGCAACAACCGGGCCAGCGGAGCGGCGTTTTCCGTGGGGCCAGCGGTCGCCGCTGAACGGCGAATCGCGATTCCTGGCCGGCGCTTTTCCAGGGACCAAAGGGCCAGGCCGGAGAAGGCCATACGCGCTTCACCGACAGGGCCACCCGATGCGGCTTCGCCAGTGGCCTCCGCCCACTGGCACGCGAGGCTGATCCCGCTCGGCCCTTGGGCTGTATCCGCACTGCCGGCTCGGACCACGATCGACTCGTAATCCCGCCGGCTGCGCCCTTCCAGCCGCAGCGCGATACCGCCCCGGCTCCGCGCGGAATTCTCTAGCGCCGTCCCGGGTGGCGCTCCGCCATGGGTCATGCGCCACTGGATTTCCCCCGCCGCCACCAACCACAGCCCGATCTCGTGGGCGATTTCCGTGACGTGCATCGAGGCCACGCCAACGAACAAAGGCGCCAGTAGTCCATTCCATCGACCGCTTTCCACCCAATGCCCGAGGAGGCTCAATTCGCCTCGCGCTTCCACCAGCGGAGCCGCCTCGCCCTGCAACTCCAGGCGATGGTGCAGCGTGCTCTCGCGCTCCCGCTCTTCCAGGGATGCCGCCATGCGGACGCGCATGGCCGGCCAGTTCCACTCCAGGTCGCCCGCCTTGATCAAGCGTGAATTGTCCAACCCCTGCGCCCGTGAGCGCTCGCGCAGGGACATCACGGCGATGACACAGCGCGCCAAAGCCTCGATCATCCCCAACCACGGGCACCAAATGACGGCTTCCTGCCAATTCCGGGGGCGCCATTCGTCTTCGCCGCAATGGCACACCACACTGCTTTCCCACTGGATGCGAAAGCCTTTTTGCGATTTCGCATCGGGCTCGGCGCGAGCGGTGATCTCGCCCTCCCAACGCAACTCCGGGAAGATCGCCACGGCCGCTTCCAAACCGACCCCCTGACACTGCGGAACGGACACCACCACCATCTCCGGCGCCAAATTTCCCAAGGCAAACGGATGCAGGCGCGCGAGAAACTCCGCAGCGTTCGCCGCCAGCGATGAAAAATCGAGCGTGGAGTGCAAAGGCAATTCCCAATTCTCAAACGGAATCTGCCGCGTGATCTGGGTCCCTCCCCCAGCCGCCACCCGCACCATTTGGGCGCTTCCGGGCGGGCATTCACCCAGACCTTCTGCGGAGATGATCAATCGAGCGGGAGAGACCTCACCTCGAATCGGCCCGGCAAGGACTTGCAAGATGCCGGCAGGCATGTCGGCCAACTCGAGGCGCAAAGGCATCGCCAGGCTCGCGGCCCGGTCGGACGGCGGCAGAGCCAGGACATGGGTTCTCGCGGGGGATGAACCTGCGCGGATTTGCAGCCGGGTCTGGAGACATCCGCCTGGCAAAGCCGACTTGGCCGATTGCACGGGATCGTCCACCGCCTGAAACGCGTTGAAACGTCGCGCGATCGCCGCCGGATCGAAAGAGATGGGCTTCGCCTCACTCATGGCTGTGCTTCAAATCCGGACTGCGCGGCCGTCAGTAGGGCCTGCATTTTCGAAGTTCCATCGCCGCTCGAATTCAAAATGCGCTCCGCTGCGGGATATCTCCAGGAGCAGTGAAAATCGTTGCCAAAGGCCAGCGACATCTCGATGAAGAGCACGACATCGGCCTCGGCGCCGATCCCGTAAGTGGCGGCGGCGGAGATTTGCCGGCCCACGAGGGCTTGCAATTGCGCGTCGTCGAATTCCCGCAGCCGCTCCTCGTGCTGCGTTCGCAGGTAGGTCATTACGCGCCGGACGAAAGTCTCGCGCTCCCGGGCGGCGAACAGGCTCATTTGATCGGCACGAATCTCAATCATCCGTCAACGGGAGTCTCTGCCGGTGCGGTTCCTCGTCTTGAAACGAGTCGAGCAACAACGAATGGCCATCTTCCCCTTCACACCCAAAGGCCCGAATCGCCCGGCCGAAAAGCGAGTCCGCCTGGCGGGTATCGCAGGTGGGAAAGAACGGGCGCCAGACCCGTGGATCGAAGAATCGGAAGAATACCACCCGTCCATCCGGCAGCCGGGCGTGCAAATTCTCCCGCAAGTCGCGCACCACCGTATCCAGATCCGCGCCCGGTTGGGCCAATGCGAATATCCCCCAGCTCTGCCCCCAGCCCTCCTCCACCAGCCATCGCCACAGATTGGAATCACCCGGGACGCGGGTCACGTAGGGCGCCCGAGTCATCGCTACCGGTTCAGAGACATTCTGCAAAAGGCAGGCAAATTCGACATCTTCGGCCACGAGGAAACCGGGCAGTTTACGGGCACGCGCTCCATCCAGCACGGCGAAAACTTCGCGCGGCGACCCATGGGATTCATCTCCACGGAGCTGTTTCCAGCACCACTGGCGGGAGGCCTCAGCCAACATGGAGAGAATCTTTGATGGACTGGGCCGCCCGACTCACTCCTCGTTCAGCGTCCTTGACTGCGCCGCTCGCTTCCTTCAACGGCGCCAGCGCTTCCTTGACCGCTGCTCCCGCGCTGCTCGCGATACCCTTCACCTGCGTTTGCAATCCTTGGAGCGCGCTCGCGGTCTGCTGAATTGCTTGGGCCGCTTGTTTCACTGGGGCCACCGCCGTCTGCAAGGCCTTTTGCACCGCTTGTGTGGTTTCCCGCGCCACGGTCTGAGCGGCGGTCTTTGCTTCCTGGGCCATCTTTTGAACCGACTGGGCCGCGTCTTTCACCGCGGTCGACGCTTCCTTTACCGTTTGCGCCATTTCCTTGACCGGTTGGGTGACCTCATTCGCCGCGTCTTTCACCGTATCGCGCACCGTATTCGCCACCCCCTTCACGGCGTTTTCCGCGCTCACGACCGCGCCTTTTACCTGGTTGACGGCGTCCTTCAGAGAATCAGCCGCTTGCTGGATCGGAGCCGTTGCCTCACGGACCAGACTGCCCGCTTGTTCGGCGAGATTTTGCTCGGCATTCTTGGCCAGATTGGTCGCGTCTTTCACGGCATCCACCGCTTCCTTCAATAAATCGCTCACCGAATCCGCGGGATTGCTGATCGGACTCAAAGCACTGGATGCCGGCCCCGCGAGGCTCGTGAGTCCGTTCAATCCATTCGAATCTCCGTCGTCTGGAGGCGCCTGCAGTGCCGGACCGCCGGTCGCCGGGTCCAGTTCCTGGAACGGCTGCCCTTCACTGGATGAAAAGTCCGAGACCGTTTGCGCCGGGTAGGCGTCTGCGGTCGTTTGCTGGCCCATGCCTTTGGAACTCTCCACCTTTCCCGCGGGTGCGTCCGCTGCTTTCTCCGGCTCTTCCGGTGTGTCGATCTGGCGATAAGCCTGCGGAGTGGTCGCCTCGGGAGAGCCGCCGGAATTGATCATCACCATGGTGCCGACGATGGTCACGCCGCTGGCGTCAATCTTGACGAAGTTGCCGTTGCCGGCGTTCAGCGTGATGGATGGCGCCTCGACCACCAATTTTTTGCTCGCGGTCACGCTCACCTCGCCTCCGGAGTTCAGGTTCACTTGTCCCTGGGTCACGAGCAACGCATTGGCGCCGACGAACAACTGGCTGTCTTTGGCCCTCCAAGCCACGTCATTGCCTCCGACGCGTGAGGAGTGCTCGCCATCGACATTCTCGATGTGGTGCCGGCTGATATTCTCGTGCTTGTCCTGGCCCGTGGCTACCCGGTGATCCTCGGTCACGGTCACATGCTTGCTGATACCGGTAAATTCCCGGTGCTTCTCCAGAATGCGCGTATCGAGATCCTTCTGCCCGTGGATGAAGATTTGCTCCTTGCCCTTCGAATCCTCGAAGCGCATCTCGTTGAATCCGCCGCCACCCGGATAGGTATTCGTCTTCCAGGACGAGCGCGTCTTCAACTCCTTGGGATCGTAGGGATGTTCGTTTGCCTTGTTATAAACCCGGCCGGTGATGATCGGTTGATCCGGGTCACCGTTCATGAACTCGACGAGCACCTCCTGCCCGACCCGCGGCAGGCTCATGAAGCCATAGCCACCGCCCGCCGCACTCTGGCTGACACGCACCCACTTCGAGCTTTCCTGGTTCGCATGGCTGCGCCGATCCCAGTAGAAATGCACCTTCACCCGCCCATATTCGTCGCAATAAATCTCCTCGCCCGCTGGCCCGACCACGAGGCCAGGCTGCGGGCCGGTGACGGTCGGTTTGGGAGTGATGCGGGCCGGCCGGAACATGACCCCTTCCGGCAGAGCATGGATGTGTCCCTCGAAACGGTCGCCGCTACCAGTGCCGCGTGCGGCATAGTCGTTGACGGAGAGAGAGAGGGAACTGCCGACGATGAGGTACCCGCGTTCCTGGTCCGCACGCTCCGCCCGCGTGAGCTGAAATTTGTACCCAGCGGCCATGGCCCGAGCGGTCACCTCTGCATCGATGGTTTCGTGATTAACCTGCGCCTCCTGCAAACGAACGGATGACAAGCGTTCGCCATTTCCGCGTTCGCGATAGTAACCGGGATACTCAAAATGGGCGAAATTTGCCACCGCATTCGGTTTTGGCCGGTCTTGCTTGGCCCGGAGATCATCCTGGGGGGATTTGAAGTTGTAGTCGTTCAGCGCATAGGCGCCCGGGCTCACCGTTTTCTGCAGCCGCATGTTGTAGAGGTAGCCGTCTTCGAATACGCCGGTGCGAGGACGCCATTCGATCTGGGAACGCAAAGGATGCGGTCCGTGCGTGGTCGCGCTGTCGGTAATGACCATGGTGTGTTTGCCGTTCTCGTGCTGCCACCAGTAGTACATCCCCTCGTTTTCCATGATCCGGCTCACGAAATTGAACGCCGTTTCGTTGTACTGCACGCAGAACGGCTTGGGTTGGTAATTCTCCGTGAGATCAAACCGAAAATCCTTGAATCCGAAATCCGTAAAAACTTCCTCCAAAATCTGTGGGACCGTCCGCTCCTGGAAGCTGCGGCAATCGCTAGTTCGCGTCAGCAACCCGAGCCACGGCACCAGGCGTGCGTGAAACAAGCCGGCTCCATATTGGTACCCGAGAAACGAAAGCGACGTGATGAAACCATTGATGTAGCGGGTCTGGTCGGCCTCACCGGTTTCCACTTGGATGCGGACCGTGGAATTGAGACCGATCAAGTGATTCGGATCCAAATCTCCCTGGGGATCGAGCAGCGTCAGGCTGTAATCAAAGGGTCTTCCCATTTCCTCGCGCCCAGTCAAATTACGCAGCAATAGTCGGTCCTCGCCCAAGGGCGTTTCGATCGATGCGAATCGGTGCTTTTGGGTCGGCTCAGCCATGGAGAATCCTCTTTAGTGGATGGCGGAGAGGTCTTCGCTCCGCAATCACAAAATTTCTTCGCCGCGAATCGCCTCCCTGTGGTTAGGCAAGTTTATGGATGAAACCTGACTTCCAAAGCGGCTTCAGGGGCCCCGGAGGTTCGCTCGCCCGGGAAAGGTGGCAGAATTAAAAAACTGCAGAATGCCCCAAGTGATTGGAAGGCGACCCGCGGAGGGCAGCACAGTCGCTCGAAGCGGTTGGCCGAGTTCAAGGAGCATCGGCTTGACCGTGAAATGGCAAAACCCTATTGCTGAACGCCCAAGCTAAATGGACACCATCAAGAGGTTGGAAGACCTTTTCCAGAAAGAAGACCTGCCGTGGTACCGCGGCACTTGGGTCGAACAGGATGCCACCACTTTCGTCTATGGCATAGCTACCGCCTATATTGCCATCGACGGAAAACTGGCGGGTGACGATGCGGCGGAAACTCTTATCACGGAATTCGTGGATGCGCTTGTCGATGTGGTGGACATGGCGATGCAGGTGGCCGACCATACGGCTAAGTTTCTCGAGATTGTGATGGAACTCGTCATGGCCATATTTCTGGCGTGGTATGAAATCCTCAATGACCAGGAGAAACAATGGGTCATTGCCCAGGTGGAACCTCTGGCTCAAAGCGTCGAACAAAAGATCGAAAAAGTGGCGGTGCAGAAAATTGAAAGTGAGATCGAGGATAGGATAAAAGCGAAAGTCGAGGCCCGGCTCCAAGACCTTTTGAAAGAGGAAATCCTTCGCTACGCGAGAGTCGCCTTGCAACTGGCTGCGTTATTGCCGGAAGGAAAGGCGAAGGTGGTGAAATTCATCATTGAAACCGTGCTCAGAGGGGGCAAGGCGCAATTTCAAAAGAAAGTCGCCGGTGCATTGGGAAAAGATATCATGCCGCTTTATGCGGCGGCAAAATTGGTCGCCGAGCCACTGGCCAAAATCACCGAATCAATCAAGGGTGCGCAGAAGCTGGAGGATGACTATCCTCACGTATGGCGACAACTGTTGGCGATTTCCCGTCGAGCGCCAGACCCGGTACTGGCGGTGCGGATATTGAATGACACAAAATACTTCTATTTTCTCGTAGAAGATAATCTCGAGAAGATCCTTGGCTATGTGGAGGATCACTACACAGGCAAACAACAAGGATTTACTCTTGCATAAGTGGGCGGGTAACCTTCAGCGAGGCTGCAAAACCCCACGCTCTAACAATCCAAGGTGAACAATGCTATACGGTTTGGTGCCGCCATTTCGGTCCAAAATTTTTTTCTCCCTGGAGGTCGTATCCGTTTATGCTCGCGACGCCGCTTCGGCACTTTACAGCGTTCGTTTGACTGATTAAAAACACCTTCTGTATGGGAGAACCCGCCGCCCGAGTCAGTGACATTCATGGGTGCCCGATGACGACAGGGACAGTGCCCCACATTGGGGGCCCAATCATCCCTGCGGGTTCCGCCAACGTCATCATCGAGTACCGCCCGGCGGCGCGCGTCGGCGATCGCTGCATTTGCATTGGGCCGATTGACAGCATTGCTACGGGGTCGTCGACGGTCTTGATCAACAACCGGCCCGCCGCGCGAATGGGGGATCGAACCGAGCACTCAGGGATCATCCTCACCGGATCTTCGACCGTGATTGTTGGTGGTCCCGCCGTGGCGGCGAGAGGAGAGGGCTTTTTTGGTCAGGTCGAAGACTTTTTTGAAGGCGCTTGGGACGAGGGGCGTGGCATGGTCACTGGCATCGTCAGTTTGGCTAAGGAACTTATCCACGACCCAGGTGCGGTCCTGAGAAACCTGGAGTACGCGGTGGAGCATCCCATGCAGGTCTGGGACGCTCTGAGCAAACCATACAAGGACGCGATCGCCAGCGGGCATCCCATGCAGGCGATCGGCCGCGGGGTGGTTGCTGTCGGGTCTTTCTTTCTCGCTGGAGCGGGGGTAGTCGGCAAGGCGGGAGAGGGCGCGAATGTTGCGGCCAAAATAGCCGAAACCAGCGAGGTTTTGGACACTACGGCTGAAGCCGCGGAAGCCACCCAAGCCATCAACATCGCCGATGACGGTCTCCAACACGTGATCGAACGGCATACCAACGCGGGGCCGGTGAAGTATTTAGGCAAAAGCAAATTCGCCGACGAGGTCGACGTTCCGGAACTCATTCAATCGGCCGAGAATGTTGAACCCGTCGTCCAAAGAAACGGTAACTTACAGCGAACGTTCGACGCCGGAAGGCAGATTGGTGTGGACAGAACGACCGGGCAAAGTACCTCCGTAGTGACAGTCATTACCAAACCGAATGGAGACCTGGTCACGGCATTCCCCGGAAATCCTTAATCATGGCGCTCGACATATCCATTCTTGATAGCAACGGGAGGCCGTCCGAAGTCGTTCGATTGACAGTCGATGAACATTGGTCGCTTTTCGGTGAATTGGATAATAAACTCACCTCGGCCCAAAGACTTTCTGACTACTATTCTGAGGTAGAGTTTTCCGCTGCCGAGATTCCTAGCCTTATATCTGATCTTGAAGTGATCAAAACATCAAAAGCTACTGTGACAGAGGCGGCGCTGATTGATCGATTGATCGACCTCGCCTTAAGGGCGCGCGCGCGTCATATTTCGATAGTTGCTCTGCCCGACTAAGAGGGCGTCTAAAAAATAACTATGCGAGGCGGCGGAGCATCAAACGAGAGGCGGCGATGAGGATGAGCGCCTCGCTGTTGGCGGGATGATATTCATAATCTTTGGCGAAGCGGCGATAGTTGGAAAGCCAGCCAAAG
>DASYAY010000022.1:0-108443 GCA_036501065.1 Chthoniobacter sp.
CTTCAACGGAGCCACCGTCCTTCAACGGTGGAGAGCTCTTTCAGTCTTTGGCCCATAGGCTCTCGAAAGACTAGCTTCAACGGAGCCACCGTCCTTCAACGGTGGAGAGCGCGATGAACATCGAATCGAGCGCCCCGGAAAGTGAGTAGCTTCAACGGAGCCACCGTCCTTCAACGGTGGAGAGGCGGTGAGACGCTTGGCGTCGGGATCGCCCTGGCCGGGCTTCAACGGAGCCACCGTCCTTCAACGGTGGAGAGCATGCGACCTGGACGGGGAGGGCAAGCCAATCAAGGGCTTCAACGGAGCCACCGTCCTTCAACGGTGGAGAGACTTCTCACACGTTGCTCTGAACTTAGGGGGACCACCTTGCTTCAACGGAGCCACCGTCCTTCAACGGTGGAGAGGGATGCTACCGGGGCGTTGGCATTGAGGATTTGGCGCTTCAACGGAGCCACCGTCCTTCAACGGTGGAGAGTCCTTGCTCAAGGTGGTCTTGCCAGCAGCCACATCGGAGCTTCAACGGAGCCACCGTCCTTCAACGGTGGAGAGTCTCACCGGAATCAGCACTGGATATGTCGCCATCGACGCTTCAACGGAGCCACCGTCCTTCAACGGTGGAGAGGTTTCTCGCACTCGCGGGCGAACGCCTGGGCGATCTGGCTTCAACGGAGCCACCGTCCTTCAACGGTGGAGAGCCAACGCGATCGCCACCGCATCGCGCACCGCCTCGCGGCTTCAACGGAGCCACCGTCCTTCAACGGTGGAGAGCTCCCGGCGTAGGGAGGGCTATCATCGGAGCCGTAGTCGCTTCAACGGAGCCACCGTCCTTCAACGGTGGAGAGCACAGCTAGTCATTGCTGATTCCGCGCAACTCCCGGCGCTTCAACGGAGCCACCGTCCTTCAACGGTGGAGAGAATTCAGTCCCCACGTCGGTGGTTACTACGTCGTCTACGCTTCAACGGAGCCACCGTCCTTCAACGGTGGAGAGTGCGGAGACGTTCACCTCCCTCGATGCTGTCACCGAGGCTTCAACGGAGCCACCGTCCTTCAACGGTGGAGAGGCGTAACCTTGGCCGCGCTTTTGTCCATCGTCCAGGCGCGCTTCAACGGAGCCACCGTCCTTCAACGGTGGAGAGACTCAACCTCGATGCGATCTGACTGGAAGTCTGTGCGCTTCAACGGAGCCACCGTCCTTCAACGGTGGAGAGCTCAATGGCGCTGTCGCTCGGGAGACTCGCGCTGACGGCTTCAACGGAGCCACCGTCCTTCAACGGTGGAGAGTGGAGCGAGATTTTCCCGCTCATGTCATGTGATGATAAGCTTCAACGGAGCCACCGTCCTTCAACGGTGGAGAGTATGCCTCAATTTTCGCCACCAATGATCGTGACTACAGCTTCAACGGAGCCACCGTCCTTCAACGGTGGAGAGCTTGGGTCCATGGAGAGGGGTGGAAGTGGATTTGGTCGCTTCAACGGAGCCACCGTCCTTCAACGGTGGAGAGAATTCAAACCACACGCTCACGCCCCCCTCACTGGAGCCGCTTCAACGGAGCCACCGTCCTTCAACGGTGGAGAGCTCCCGCACGAATGGCAAGGAGCGGCACCCGGATGCGTCGCTTCAACGGAGCCACCGTCCTTCAACGGTGGAGAGTGATCGTGCCAGCGGTGAGGCCGCACTTCTCGCGGAGGCTTCAACGGAGCCACCGTCCTTCAACGGTGGAGAGTCGGCTGCGTCTGAATTCCTGCCTTGGCTAAGACCGGCTTCAACGGAGCCACCGTCCTTCAACGGTGGAGAGCCGCATCGCGCATCGTCTGCATGTCTTCCGGCATCCCCTTGCTTCAACGGAGCCACCGTCCTTCAACGGTGGAGAGTTTATTTCCCTCCTCGCGTGCCGTGTGAGGACCGGCAGGCTTCAACGGAGCCACCGTCCTTCAACGGTGGAGAGGTGGCAGACCCCGACACGAACGATGGAAGCGACGGGCTTCAACGGAGCCACCGTCCTTCAACGGTGGAGAGTTCCGAATCAACCCTCGGCTTGAATCCTTCCTGCTCGCCGGCTTCAACGGAGCCACCGTCCTTCAACGGTGGAGAGAAGAGCAACGCGTTGTATTTCCCGTGCGCGACCGCGAGCTTCAACGGAGCCACCGTCCTTCAACGGTGGAGAGTTACCGCCACCTCCAATAGCCGCCAAGCTATCTACGCCGCTTCAACGGAGCCACCGTCCTTCAACGGTGGAGAGACGTGGAACCGTTCATATCCACGATCGCGCCTCAAAAAGCTTCAACGGAGCCACCGTCCTTCAACGGTGGAGAGCAGTGCTGAGATCAAGCAGGCCCGCGAGTTACTGAAGCGCTTCAACGGAGCCACCGTCCTTCAACGGTGGAGAGAAGCGCGGCAGGCGAGCTTCCTCGGAATGCTGAAGGTGCTTCAACGGAGCCACCGTCCTTCAACGGTGGAGAGTTCGCCGTCAGACAACCTTTAACATATCCTAAAACATGCTTCAACGGAGCCACCGTCCTTCAACGGTGGAGAGATCCAATTCGTACCAGACGATCGCGCCAGTATATTTGTGCTTCAACGGAGCCACCGTCCTTCAACGGTGGAGAGGTCATCCACCAACCAAACACAGCCTCCATCGAAATGCTTCAACGGAGCCACCGTCCTTCAACGGTGGAGAGATCATGGATGCGAAGCGAGCTCGGCAGACATTGGCGGCGCTTCAACGGAGCCACCGTCCTTCAACGGTGGAGAGAAGAGTGCGGACCGGGTGCTCTTCGGCGAGCGGGTGAAGCTTCAACGGAGCCACCGTCCTTCAACGGTGGAGAGCCGCTGACTGCTGATTGGAATACTGATGACGGGACATTGCTTCAACGGAGCCACCGTCCTTCAACGGTGGAGAGCTGGGATCGGCGCGGGCATTCACCGCGCGGCGGAGTGTCGCTTCAACGGAGCCACCGTCCTTCAACGGTGGAGAGGATCATATCATTAATCAAGAACTTTTTTCACTTACAGGCTTCAACGGAGCCACCGTCCTTCAACGGTGGAGAGTCCCTGTAGACGCAACTACAGTCACGGAAATACTTGCTTCAACGGAGCCACCGTCCTTCAACGGTGGAGAGTACCAGTGCCCGCCGGACCTACAAGCCATATATTCCGTCGCTTCAACGGAGCCACCGTCCTTCAACGGTGGAGAGCCGTATTCTTCCCCATCACCCGACACGTCACATCCGGCGCTTCAACGGAGCCACCGTCCTTCAACGGTGGAGAGTGCCGCGAAGCTCCGCGATGCTCAATCCGATCCGCCTCGCTTCAACGGAGCCACCGTCCTTCAACGGTGGAGAGGCACTCTTTGCGACTCCGCACAAGCGGGTGCCGCAGCTTCAACGGAGCCACCGTCCTTCAACGGTGGAGAGCGTGATTTCCTGCAGCGAGAAAGTCACGCCGGGCTTGCTTCAACGGAGCCACCGTCCTTCAACGGTGGAGAGAAGGTGCCCACGGTGAGGGGCGAAGATTGGCCTCCCGGCTTCAACGGAGCCACCGTCCTTCAACGGTGGAGAGAGCTGATGTGTAACTCGCTGTGGCGTCGTTAGCAAGCTCGACTATCGCGAGAGGTTCTTGGTCGGGGATCATTTTCCCCAGTCCCCCAAGCCAGGAGAAGTGCTTCAAGGCCCGCAAACCCGCATCAATACATGATCCCGAGCGGGAGCGTTGACCTGCCGCACCATCCCACCGCTCGCACGCGGTGCCAGTCCAAATCCCGGCCCCTTTTAAGTTGTCAAAGAACCGCACCCCGGTGGCCGAGGCGCTGTGCAGCTTCAGACCACGTAGCATGGGCTATCCAATTTGGTATAAGGCTTCCCCAAGGCCGAGATCACCCGTTCACCCCGGCCCTCAGCTGGCCCGAGACTCACGAAAAGCACCTGGTCATCCGTCACCGAAATCACGTCCGACAATTCGCGTTGCAGCACCGTCAACTCCGCGGTGTTTAGGTCGCATTCAAACACCGAAAACTGCAGATGCACCCCGTGGTTTTTGCACACCCTGAACACCTGATCCCGTCGCTTGTCCTCGCAGATATCGTAACAAACGAGATAAGTGACGCGCATGGGTTTGATTCGATCGGTTCACACCCAGTCGCTGCGTCATCTCGTCAGGAACGGCACGTACTCGGGGATCTCCCCCGTCAGCACCCTCGCTAAGATCCGAAATTGCAACTCCAGCGCTCGCCGATAACTCACCTTGTAATCAAAGACCGGGTGCGTGATCAGCCCATTGATCCGCTGTTCGAAGCATTGAAAAAACTGCTTCCGGCCCGTGGCGCTCAGATTCACGGCCTCTCCCGCACTGACAAAATCCGTGGACGTCACAAACCGATTATTGATTGCCGTAATGACCGCCGATTCCGCGATCAACGGCCGAAACTCCTCCATCAAGTCGAGCGCCAGCGCCGGCCGCCCGTGCCGCGGCTGATGATAAAAGCCCACGTAGGGATCGAGCCCCACGGCGTAGGCCGCCAGCGTGCATTCCTTCGCCAGCATGCTATAAGCCAGCGAAAGCAGCGCATTCACCGGGTCCGTCGGTGGACGCCGATTGCGCTTGGCAAACTCGAAACGGAACTGCGCGAGTGTGTCCGCATTCGTCGGGGCCGCCGGCGTCAGCCCTTCCAGGTAATCCTCGTCCTCCCGCTGCCGCAACATCCCGCCAAATTGCGCAAAATATTCGCGCGCCGCGGCTCCTTCTACTCCGAGCAATCCGTCGATCGCCTTCGTCGCCAGCGCATCCTCGCGCGCCTGGCCGAGCCGCAGCTTCGTCCGCTCGGGCGGCGCCTCGTGATTGCGCATGAACATGACCCGTTGGTTATGAATCTTCCCGCGCACAAATTGTTGCGCCAGCTTGAGACAGGCCGCCGGGTCCGCCGCCGTCCGAAATTGCGCCACCCGCAGCAACACATTCTTCAGCGAATGGCCGCGGGTGATGCCATAAAACCAGCCGCCCATCGAAAAATACGTCACCGGGATATCTTGATCGCACAAGCGCTGCACCGCCTGCGTGGAGACCTGGATATTCCCAAAGAGCGCCACGTGGCAGAGATCCATGAGGCGAAACTCCTGCACCACCCGATCCTTCTCCTTCACCTTGAGCACCGCATCGTTGCAACTCACCCGATGCCCCTGCGTCGTGAGATAGAGCGCCCGCTTCTCATCCCGCGGCGCCATCAAGCGGCGCGGCTCGCGCTCGACCTGCGCCCCTCCACGCCTCGAGTCTGCCTCGGCATGGCCCCTGGAGACACGCGCGCCACCGCCCTCGTCGAGCGAGTGCTCTTCACTGGGAGCAAAAGTAACATCCGGAGACAAGCTTGTCCCCACGCCGATGTCCTCGAGCGGATGCTTCTCGATCGTCGGGATCGATAACATTCGCGTCTCATCCGGCAGACAAACCGGCGCCAGCGAACAGCGCGCGCATTTCGGCGAATCGCACAAAGGCGGCGGAATCGTTCCCGCAGCACACGTGCGCGCGGCCGCGATCTGCGCGATAACCCAGGCCTCCAGCTCCGGCGTGATCTCGAGCGGCACCCGTTGCTTCGTGCCACGATAGTAAATGATCCCCGCATCGCACGCATACCCATTGTCACGCAACACGAGACATTGCAGCCCGAGTTGCATCCGGTCCGTATCCCACAACTCGCTCTCCTCATTCGCACCTTCGCGCGGCGAACCCACCTTGTAATCCACCGGACATACCTTCGACACCCCGCCTTCACGGTCCAAAGTCACTTCCACGAGATCCATTTTCGCCACGACCCCGAGCCGTTCCGACCCGAGCATCACGGATTTCGAATGGATCATCTCCCCTTCGCTCGCACCCTTGCCATCCACCTCCTTCCCACTCACCTCTGCCGCCGACAGATTCCCATCGTTCGGCGATTTCACTTTCCCTTTTTTCACTTTCCCATCCTCGCCCGGCGGCAGATTCCCGCGTCCTTTATCCACCCGCCGATGGATCACCGCCCCGCGCACCGTATCCGCACTCTCCACGAACACCCCTTCCACATACTCGTAATAAAAAAGCCGGCGGCAATAGACGAATTCATTGAGCATCCGCGCCGGGATCGGGTCCACCGCGCCCCCTTCAGTAACGGAGAGCGGACTTTCCTGACCACCGCTGTCCTTCCATCCGCGCTGCTCCTTCACTTCATCACCCTCTTTCCCTTCTACCGCCAATGTATTCGGATGCCCGTCACCGCCATCCCCCGCAGTCACGACCTCCGCACCAACCGTCTCACTAACCTCCTTCCCCTCGTGCGCCAAAGTCTCCGCGGCCGCAACATTCTTATCCACCACACCCGGAGGATCACTATGTTGCGGGCTTCCAGCGCTTCCCGCCTGCTGCGTGCCCGCCTCGAAAGCCGTTTTAACCGCCCCAGCCAGCGTTTGGGAAAAGAGATCCTCACCCGTATCCCCACCGGACCGGGCCGAACGACCGCGTTTCGACTGACGCCTCGCGCGCATAAACAGAGCTCTATTGTTAGTGGCTAACCACACGGTCGGCTAGCCAAATCTTTGCCCCCATAATTAGATGGTGGGTTCAACCATACCGATCCTATCTGGCCTCCGGGCCGAATCGCGTCCATCGTTTTGTTTAGGCTCGCCGCCAATGGTCATCTTCGAATGTCGCCAGTTGTTATCGCCGCAACGAATGGGTCCTAAAGTGAACGGCTTGGTGTGAAGTTCCGATATTTTCCCAAAGTAATTCGCTGGCTACGGTAGACCGCATCTATCCCGCGAAGAACCAACGATGCGGCGGTGACGTTGTCGTCTTGCAATTCTTGTAGTTCCAAGACCGAGCAGACTACGTCAGGAGACAGATAACCGTTCCAGATCGGCCATGTGACAAATGTGTCTCGGCTGCCTTTTCCCTTGAAAGCAGTAGTGCCAAGTTGATGAGTCGAAAAAGGAACTGTGGGGAAAAGAGGTAACGCGGCGATGGCGAGCAGATTTGCTCCCCGCACTGTGCGCACGGGGTCTTTCGATGGTTCATCCCAGCGCAACGCGTAACGGCGATCGTCTTCCGCGTCCCAGCGCATGGTGGGGCTGGAGTCGCGATAATGCCACGGGCCGAAGAGAGCCTCATGCAATTGCTCAACAGTGGTCTCTTTTGCCAGCACGTTCATGAATTCAAGGAAATGCTGATGTCCCGCCCCGCTCATCGTGCGGAACCCTGTATCCTCGATCAGACCTTCGTCGTTGCACACAGCATCGCAGCCAAATGCCGCGACCATGCTCGCGGCGGTCGTTCCTTGGTAGCCGAGGAAGTCTTGAACGGCGTGGGTGGCGAGCTTACGGAAGTTAGGGCCGGAAATCTTCAAATCCTTGTTTGCGGTGACGACGTAATGGCCGGCAAGTCCGCATAGAGAAGTATGGAGCTTTTCGACGACCGAATCTTTTTCGGCAGGGGCGGGGAGTCGGAGAACAGGGCAATACGAGCCTCCGCCGGGAATCCACCGCATTCGCACGTCGCTCATCTCCGGCAGCACGGCGAGCGTGCGGAAAGCACCGAGTGCGGCGAGAAACCCCAGCAAGTTCGAACCTTGCAAGGCGGGAAGGGGAAGTTCGGTGGTGCTCATGATTTTGAGGGAGCCAACGGTTGAGCGCTGGCGGCTTGATCGGCCAGGCGAAGGACGGATTCGAGAAAAGCGACACCCCACCAGCCGTAGCGGCGGTGCATTTGCCAGAACCGTTCCGCCACACCAGAATCCAGTGCATGCGGGGGATGTTCGACTCGCCATGCTCCGGTAACGGCAATGGTTTCCCCATTCATTGGCAGACTCACGTCAGGTAGAACTTCGTCGCTAACCACGGGCGCAAAAGGACGCGCATATCCGTGATGTGTCGCAATGAGATGGAGCGCCAGTGCGCGGAGCTTCGGGACAGCAGGGAACGCAGCCACTCCTACGTCATTTACCGCCATTTGGACGGAAAGCATTTCGTGGCGAAAGCCTATCGGCAACTCGGCCCGTTCACGCGCCGCGCGACGAGCCGCAGAGGACGTAGGAATAGAGCCGGATTTCGCCAGATTGACTGCACTGGCCATCGCGGCGAAAGGTGTCGTGCCACGCAAAAGGGCTTGGAATCGCGGATC
Organism: Chthoniobacter sp.; assembly: GCA_036501065.1. Lineage (GTDB taxonomy): Bacteria > Verrucomicrobiota > Verrucomicrobiia > Chthoniobacterales > Chthoniobacteraceae > Chthoniobacter. Next base: position 8,141 of record DASYAY010000022.1, read on the forward strand.
GATCTTGCCCCAGTCGTGCGCTGCTGCCGCCGAAATCAGCGCCTCACGCCATGACGTAAGCGGCAGCACAGCGAGGGTACTTTCCAGTCGGTCGAGGACAGCTTGAGTGTGGTCGCAAAGTTCTTGCAGTTGGGCCGCTTCCAAGAGGGCGTCAGCGTCGGCCTCGCCGGTTTCTTCAGCATCGCCATCGGGTAGGAGATCATGAGAAGTGAGAACAAAGCCTCGATCCTCCGGATACGGCTCCGGTGGAGAAAGGTGCACGACGAGATGCTTGAGCACTTTGCGTTGCTCGATAGTGAGAACCCAGCCCGGTTCTTCTTCGTCCAAAAGCCGCCGCAGCAATTCTTTTATATCCGCGACGCGCCAATCCTTTTCGGGATCGCGGGCCATTTCACTGAGAGCTGCCGCGACAGTTCCTGTTTTCGGTGACGGCCACAGCGCAGGGTGAATGCGCATGACGGCGCGCCGCCGGGCCGAAGCAGACGCCCGTTCAGCGACATCCACCAGGCAGACGTCCTCGGGAGACAACCGTGTGCCTGGAGTAATTTGAGGATCGTCAGGTGCTTCCGGAAGGTGTCCGAGCGACTTCCAGCCCCCGTCCTGGACACGAAGAACGATCGTGTCGCCGGGGCGCAAGCCGACGGCATGACGAGCGAAAAATCGGTCGTCGGGACCACGCCAAACGAGCGCCCGCACATCACGTATTTCCTCCTTCTTTTTCTTATCGGGTGCTTCCTGGCTTTCGCCTACATCGCTAGAAAAGTCCTCGAACTTACCCCGCGAACCAAGCCAATCGCGGAAGACGTGCAACGGTACTGGCAGACCTTCCACCGCATTCGGCGGGCAAAGGCTGAGGATGTCCGCCCATTCGTCTTCGTTCTCCGTGTCGGGCAAATCACCACGCCAGCACACTTGTACGTCGGCCGTCTCGCGCCGCGGACCATGGAGGAAGAGCGCCACATCAGGATCGGCAGCGGGTGTGGGATTTGTCTGCGCCCAGCAGTCCAAATAAGCCGGGAGGAGGACAGGAGCATCACCAGTGGGTGAAAGCATAGTGGCGAGCGCCTCTTTGCTGTCCGTTACGGCGACACTGAGCGCGTCGACCGCAGCGGTCATTGCGTTGATGCCGAAATCGACAACTCCATCTTGGGTCAGACCATTCAACCAGCGCCAAGTGTGCGGGATAGCATTTGCATAGATCGGGTCGCATGGCGCAGCCTCGTCGAGTTTATCTACGGGCAAATCTAGATCGCCCGGCAGGACAATGACCGCTTGGGCAGTGATCTCGCGACCGCCTCGATTGAGACGCCCGAACCGCTGGCGAAGTGCGTCGAGGCTGGCGGCCTCCGTTACGAGGGCGTCGAAATCCAAGTCGGCTCCAACCTCCAGACATTGCGTCGCGACCACGATACTCGGCCCATTGCCGGGGTCACTAGCGGTTGCTCCCGTCTTGAGGCGTTTCTGAATTTCCCGCGTCGTCGCTTCCCGATCGAATGGTCGCATTCGACCGATCAAAAGCGTTACCTGCCCTTTATACACCTTCTCCAGTCTAGACATAACGAAACGGGCAGTCGCCACGCGATTAACCATGACGGCAATGGACCGGGGACGATCCTCCGCGAGGATCTTTTCAGCTTCCTCGGCCAGCCGGTTCGCCAGTTGTTTATTGCGTTCTTCTTGGCCTTTTCCTTTCGCTTTTGGCTCAGTAACGAGTCGCGTAGCTTTCGCGCGACACAATCGCGGCTGCAAAACGGGATGTTCGTGGTCCGCGGGTGAGAGAACGATTTTCTGCTCGTCGCGCGTCGCCGCGGGAGGTGTCGCCGTCATCTGAATGATCTCAAACGGTAGTTGCACCGTCTCGGCGTCGGCAGTTTCATAACGCCGATAACTCTTCACCCATTCCAGCGTTTGAACGAATGGCCGGCTGATGTGTGCTTCGTCGATGATCAATAAGGTGTCTTGCGAGACAAGCGCAGCGTGAATCGGCCGGGCTTGCGGGCTAACTCCATAGCCACGGAAGAGCAGTCGCGATCCCACTTGATCGACGGTGCTACAAACAATCATCGGTTGAAGCAGTGAGCGGGCCCAACTGCGGTCACGATAGATTCCACCGCGAAGCTGCACACAAGTGAGGGGGGTTGCTTCGGATTCACCGGAGATGCCACGTAACGCCGCAGCGACTCGGCCGACGACGGAATCGGGGGCGGCAGCGCGCAGTTTCTCGCAGAGCTCTCGCGCACGTTCGTAAGCCTCGTCCACAATAACCCGACGGTTGACGATGAAGAAGATACGCCGGCCTTGGTTACGTTCCGCCACCGGCAAGGCGGCTTGCACGGCGAGCGCGAAGACGGCGGCATCGAGGCACGCCGTCTTGCCGCTGCCGGTGGGCACGGCCACATAGTCAGGGATCTGCCCAGTGCAGATGCGACGGGCAAATTCGCATTGCCACGGAAACGGGTCGTACCCCGTCCACAATTCACGGAAGAATGCGGAGAAGTCGTCGACGGTTAGCGGCAGCGGATTCATTGGGGAGGGTTGCCGAGCGGTTTGCAGAGGCCGTAGCCACGGAAGCGACCGGCGCCAAGAAGCAGCGGGCCCTGTACTTCACAGGGAAATTGAATGAGCACATGCACCTGCTGTCGGGGAGCGACGCCTTCTTTGCCGGGCAGCCATGGCATGCCATCCGGACCGGGGCGGGAGCGGGGAGCTCCGCGATGCCACGCCGTTTTATCCACATCGATCAGGTCTGGCTTCGGCAGCCCCTGACGCTCGCAACTCTGCGTGATACTGGCGACTACCTCGTCGCGCCACTGGATGCGTTCGGTTCGCTGATCGTGCTTTGGATGCCGGTCGAGAACCACGGGCGTAACGCTGGCCCAGACGGACGACGCTCCGCACCACGTCTCCGAGCGCAAGGCCAATGGCGGCAGGCTGCGTTCTTCGCGTCGAAGCGTCCACGTCCCCAGATTGCCCATCTTGAGTTCCGGTTCGGGGTCTTCGCCGGACCCATCAAAGAGCCGACCGCGGAAACATGTCGCGCGTTCAGCCGCGGGAATGGAGCGAGGAATTGCAATCGCCAGTCCAAGGATGTGTCCGTCGGCATGCTCTCCACCGACATACGCCAGCGGGAACAGTGCCATATGACCACTCGTCGAAGGCACTCCCGGCGCGGCGTGTCCCGTGAACCACTCCGGTTTGCCTTCGCCGTCTCGTAACAAGTATCCGCGCAACGCGGCCGTGAGAGCCGCCGTCGACTCCAAACCGAGGACTGGGCCTTCTTGCTTCGTGAGAACAAGCAATTCGGAATCGAAACTCGACGCAACGATTCGAGCTACCGGTTCACCCACACGGGAGTAATACGCCGTCCGCCCCGGCGAAGGCCGCAGGCGCACGGGTGGACTGACGCTCCTATTCCATGCCGTACCGAAGCGTTTTTCGAAAGCAGTCTTGGCCCGATTTTTTGCCGCTCCCGTGCTTGTCGCAACTGCCTCCGAAAGGTCAAAAAATGCGTCGATTTCGTCGGCGTTAAAACATTGGTCTAACTCGGCGAGAAAACCCGGCGAAGGAATTCGAAGTTGCATGCCCCGACTCGTCTTGATGCCCTTGGCGTTTGGCTCGTATGTCGGCACAGGTGTGTCCTCGTCTTGCGAAACCCAAAGGGCTACGAGCGATGACGAATGACCAATGCGGGTCACCTTTTGCATGAGTCTGGTAAGCGCAGCTAAAATCTTCTCCGTCGGTTCGGCCTTGGGCCAGCGGAGATGAACACGTCTCCCTGGACCTTCACCGATATGCAGCGCGGGAAACGTTCGTTCCTGCCGGCTACGCTGATCTGGCATCACACCGAGCGCACTGCGTAACTCCGCTTCCCTGACCCGCGCCGCATTTGGCGGGACACCGACATCGTTCACCGGCACGTAGACTTTCACCACATCACGGTGAGAGGCTTCTGGCCAACTCATTTGCGGCGCGCCCTGACCTTCCAACCACTTCAACGTCTCGCGCTCAACCGTCCAGGCTTGTTCTGCTTCCAAACCATCTTCGGACAAGGGTTTCGATTCATAGTGTGCCGATACCAGCGCCATAAAAATCCGCGCCGGGTGCGGGGGCCATTCCGCCTTTTCCCGGCTGGCCGTATCCGTCATCACCGCGACGCCGGTGATGAACTCGATTTCGAGAGCGAACATAGTCGTGCTCGTGGCTTAGTCTGCGGCACCATCCGCCGGCGTTTTGGTAGCGATCTCTTGCGAGCGCTTGAGCAAGGCAACCAGATTCGGCGAAGGCGTCAATTTGACCGGTTCCTTTTGCCACACGAGGCCGAGTTTTTCCGCTGCCGCGACCGCTTGTTCGAGGAGTTTGATCGCGTCTTCCGCAGTAAGGGTAAACGTCGTGGGCGCTTTCCCAGGCGACTCCAACAACTCCCATTTCATCTCATCCGTCGGCCAAAGCAGGCAGCGTGACCGAAGATCGAACCCGCTTTCTGCCGCCAGCGTCGCTGCCGTCAGCGCCAATGCTGCGAGAACGGTCCGCGCCGCCGCATCGCGCTCGGGAGTGGTCTTGCTGTCCACCGGGAAACGTAGCTTGCGGAGCGCTGGCAGCGAGAGCACGAGCGTTTGCTCGGCGTAGTCCATCGTTGCACCGCCAGCGCCACCCGGTTTGGTAATATCCGGTGGGATATTGCCGTGATTTACTTCCGATGGTGAAACGCCGTCCTTCGCCTTGTCATTCGCGAGCTCATAACTGCCGTCTGTTTTTTTTATGACCTTGGCCGCTGCGCGCATCCCGAGAGGATCAATGCGGCTGCTCGTCTTCACTCCAATCTCTGCATTCACACCGATGATTTCCGATACGAGCGCCCGTTGAAATTTTGCGCCAAGTCCCCCCTTCGGCCCGGTCGAATCCCACAAACCGAGAACGAGCGCGGTGGGGCAAAGCTTATAGAGAGGTGTCGCGTTTTGGAGGCTCGCTTGATCCAGTGATTTCCCGAGTTCGCTTTTCCGAAACGGCTGCCCGTCATGAAGACTGTCGCGCAGGATGGCGTCCGCAATTCGATGCGGCGCCTCAAGACTGCTCACGCGACCTATCTCATCCAGCAATCCAAGGCCTGTGAAGTCTACATTCAGCACGGGCACATTTTTGAGTGTCCCCGCGTCTAGCGCACGCTGAAGTGCTTCCTCCAGCCGATTCGCTTGCGCCTGAACGGAATCGAGCAGCACGCAAGGCACCTTTTTACCGTCAATCTGCCGCTCTTCTTTCGCATAGACAGCGCCGGCATATGTTGGCGGGAAGACCTTATCACCCTCGCCACCGGCAGGTTGGAGTTTGGTGCGAGAGCGAAATGCGGCGGCAGTGCCTGTCACGGCGGCACTAAGCTGATCTAGGGTGAGTTTATTCGAGGGGCTGGAGGTGGTCATTGGTGTTTTGTGGTCGGGTGTTTGCGTCCGGAGAGGCTGTGGATTCTGAGACCGCGATCGACTCGGCCGCATCGTCATCATCGCTGAAATAGTATTCCCAAGCCCACGGGTTCTGCAGCGCGCGGAACTCCCGGCGAAACTGCTCAAGTTGCGACTGCGGAAGTGGACGCATGCGGCCTCTTTGGATGACGAACACGCAGATTTCAAGGAAATTCCCCTTGTGAGAAATAATATGGGATGTATGAAGGGGCATACATCCCCGCCGCGTTGAAGCTGAGACATTATTCGGGACGATCCATCGTGGTGCATCTTTTCCACAGCCTTGCGCTGTGGCTCCGTTACGCCTCAGCGGGGCTGCGGTTATTGCAACTGCGGCCCCGTTGAAGCACGGAAGCAGTCGGGCTCTAATTTCTTGTCGTCGGGCGCTTGATTTTGAGGCCCGGTTGCGAAGTTGCCGGGACGGCTTGCCAATCTTCCACCCTAGACACCGGCGATCGCCACCCGCGTCTCGTCCACGCGCGCTCCCTTGGGCAACCTCACCTTCCATCGATCTTCCACGCCATCCACCCGCATGACCATTTCCCCGACGCAGGCCTCCACGTTCATCGGACGGGCGAGAATCAGGAAATCCGGCCCGAGTTGCGCAACCGAAATAACCTGCCCGTTGGGGAGCAACAGTTCCATTTGCACCTCTGCTGAATGAGATGCCGCCTGGATTGATTTCTGCATGGATGAGGAACTCGTCGAAAAAGCGAGGGCGTTTGCCGCCTTGCGCGGGCTTGTTCTTCAACAACCGCTTGGCTTCGGCATCCACGGTATCGTCTATCGCGTCAAAGACAAGGCATCTCCCCGTCGCTGGGCGGTAAAATTCCTCAGCGAAAAGCCGGCTTATGAGAGGGAGCGCGATGCTTATCTGCGGCTTCGCGAACACGGCACCGTTCAAATTTGCGGCTCTAATGTCCCGCAATTCCTCTCCTCGGATGACGACTCGTTTGCGATTTCCATGACCATCGTTCAGCCGCCCCACGTCCTCGATTTTGCGAGCGCCTGGCTCGACTCTCCACCGTATTTCCCTGACGAAGTTTGGGACGACTGGCGCAGGAAGAACGAAGAGCAATTCGGCGACGATTGGCCCATGGCTCAGGCGATTCTCGCCGAGTTGGAAGCTTTTGGCATCCACATGCTCGACCCTTCCCCGAGTAACATCCGCTTTCGTTGAGACCAATGTGGATTCTCGCGGCCTCGGGCGAAGCCGCAGCTTCGGGGACAGGCGGGTGCTCTGGAACCAAGTTGGACACGGATGAGTTCCATGGCCGAGCCATCCGGGCATACCCCTCCCACATCCCGCCGGCACGCACGACACGGGATCAGCCACAATGTATCTGGGGAAACCAGTCATTCCTCTGGGGTGCTGGTGCTTGTAAGCAGGCGCGGTGGGGCTGTCGAGTTTCATTTTCTGGGCGGTCGGCGAGAGTGCCACCCGGCTCAGTTCGTGATCAAATTCTGGTGCAGGACGGGGCCGCGGACGGAAAGGGCATTCAAGTTCATGGCCCCGATTCTACGAGAGTGGTCGGACATCCGCTGTCCTACCCAGAAAATAAAGGATGAAGGCGGAAGGATGAGGGATGAAGAGTGAGCTTCGCGGTCAATTCGAGTCCTTTCCCGCGCAACGGCCACTCTCTTCATCCCTTATTCTTGCGCCTTCATCCCTCGCCGTAGCGGCCGGCCAGGGTCTCTGACACCTCTCGAATGCACCTGACCAACTCCGGCGGCTCCAGGACGCGGGCGTGCAGACCCCAACTCAGGATCCAGCGTTCGACCTCCTTGAGGCCGCTCAGCGTCATGGTCAGTTCGATTTCGTCTTCCGGAAGACGCCGAATCTTTTGCGAAGCATGCCACTCCCGTTCACTCACTAATCGCGCCGCAAAGGCATCGAAACGCACCCGCACCCGGTGGCGGCCGTTTCCGCTCATGACTCCGAAACTTCCGCCGAGAAGCTTGGCGATAGAAAAGTCGGCCGGACGATGGAACGCGACACCGGTGTCGCGCAGCTTCCGCATACGCGGCAGGGCGAAGGTCCGGAGCTGCCGGCGGACCAGGTCCTGGCCGAAGACATACCATTGGTTCTCGATGCAACCGAGATGGTAGGGCTGAACGCGCCTCATTTCGTAGCGCGAAGCTGGGACCTTTTTGTAATCAAATTCGATTTCGTGCGAATTGAATACCGCCCGGCTCACCTTCTCGAACAAATCCAAATCCGCCACGGTGGCGCCGATGCCCCGAAAGGAAATGGCCGAGTTCACGTCGTTCCATTGAAAATCGATCTGATCGCCCAACCGTTCGCAGACTCTCTCGAAGGCTGCTCGTAAAGGCCGCTCGAAAGAGGTTCCGCGATACTGCTGGAGAGCCTTTTGCGCGACAAAGAGCGCGAGTACTTCTCCCTCGGTAACCTGGAGGCCTGGGAAGCTACCGACCGGTTTGGTGAAGTAATAGCCGAATTGCGACTCGTTATATTCGATCGGCAGTTCGAGCTGGTCCCGCATATAGTCGAAGTCCCGCTGGATGGTTTTGCTCGAGACTTCGAGTTCGTCGGCCAGCTTTTGGCAATTTGGATACGATCCGGCCTGGAGCTTCTCATAAAGCCGCATCATACGCCTCCAGGGTGGCCGCGATTGCTTCTCCGCCGTCCGCCTCTTGCCAGGCCAAATCGTCGCAGAGGAACGCTTCATACTGCGGTGATATGGAAGTACCGCTGTGGGCTCAAGGCGGATCGGTCAAGTAGTCTTTGCACCATCGGACAGCAGTTATCCGAGCTTCTGAGAGTCTGCTTTCGGTAGTGAACGGTCGATTTACGAATGCGGCGAAGATTCTTGCCGCGCCCGCGAAGCCCGAAGCCGCTCTCAAGTCGATCTGAAAGAATTACCGCACATTCTTCCATGGTCAGCTCACCACGCTCCTCCGAACGCCTTGCCTTCGCCGCCTTCACCATGTTGTCGGAGATTTCCCGCAGCCTCACTTTTGCGACCTCTAAGAGGTCGGTTTTCGGAGTTTTCCAACTCTCCTTGCCGTTCACAAAAACTCGGGCGTAATATCGCCCCGATCTATGCCGGACGAGATTCTGAACGCTTGTTGCACTCCAATATTTGGTAGGAGCGGAGGCTTCCATTCGGTGTCCGTAGAAAGTGACCGTAGAAAAGCAAACAAAAACCGTTTCAACTTTTGGTATTTTACTCTGTGATGGGGCCTGTAGCTCAATGGTTAGAGCAGGGGACTCATAATCCCTTGGTTGTGGGTTCGAATCCCACCGGGCCCACTTTTTCCGGCTTCGTTTTTCCGGAGTTCGCATGAACGCGGTTCCGCAAAGCATGGCCGTGATCGGGGCGGGCGCCCTCGGGAGTTATTATGGGGCGAAGCTGGCACGTCAGGGTGCGGATGTGCGCTTTTTGATGCGTGCGGATTTGGAGGTGGTGCGGCGTGCTAGGCTGCGAATTCGGGAGCAGGGGACGGAATGGGTGGTGCCGGCGCAGGCCTTTGGGTCGACGGAGGAAATCGGGCCGGTGGATCTGGTGATCATCGGGCTGAAGACGACGGCGAACGAGGATCTGGACCGGTTGATTCCGCCGCTGCTCCACGAGGGGACGCTATTGTTGACCTTGCAGAATGGGCTGGGGAATGAGGAGTACCTCGCCGAACGTTGGGGGGTGGAACGAGTGCTGGGCGGACTATGCTTTGTCTGCCTGAATCGGGTGGCGCCGGGAGTGATCGAGCACTATGGCCACGGGACGCTTTCGCTGGGTGAATTTCGGCGGGCGTCGATGGAGCGGACAAAGGCGATCGGCGCGATGTTTTCCACCGCGGGTGTCGAGACGCACGTGGTGGAGAATTTGATTACGGAGCGCTGGCGGAAGCTGGTCTGGAATATTCCGTTCAACGGCCTCTCCATCGCCGCCGGTGGACGGACTTGTGATTTGTTGCTGGCGGACGCCGGGATGAAAGCGCAGTTGCGCGCGCTCATGTTGGAAACCATCGCCGCGGCGGAAGCGCTGGGCGAATCGATTCCGGAAAGTTTTGCCGATTACCAGATCGAGCGCACTTACGCGATGGGACCGTACAAGCCGTCGAGCATGATCGACTGGCAGCTCGGGCGGGCCGTCGAGGTGGAATCGATCTGGGGCGAGCCGTGGCGGCAAGGGAACGCGGCAGGGGCGGCATTGCCGCGGCTGGAACTGCTCTATAATCTGCTGCGACAAGTCACTCGAAGATGAATGAGCGCGATCAATCCTCTTTCTCAATTAGTGGTGTGAAGATGAGCCTCGTGGGGCCATGGTGGTTCCAGTTGATCGAAGTGCTGGTGGTGATGGGGCTGGCGATTTGGTCCATCGTTTGGATTTGTTCGGATGCGGCGCGGAGGGGGAAGAACGGTTTTCTTGCGTTCGTTTTCCTGTTCGCAGCCAGTTGGCCGATCTCGCTTTTGTGGTGGCTTTGGCTGCGGCCGCCACTGCCAAAATCACCAGCAGCAGCACCTCCACCACCACCCTTGCCTCCCAAAGCCCCATGAGCGGAATGAATCTTTCCATGGATGTCGAAATCCTGCCCAAAGCGGTGCGCGATTTTCAGCCCGAATGGGGCATCGTGCTCGGGTCCGGACTTGGCATGCTGGTGCATGAAGTCGATGCGATCCTGAGCCTGCCCTACGAGGAAATCACGGGGATGCCGGTATCGACGGCGCCAGGTCATGCGGGCCGTTTTGTTTTCGGGCGGCTGGCTGGGTGCCGGGTGCTGATGGCGCAGGGACGGGTGCATCTCTACGAAGGGTGCACGGCGGAAGAAGTCACGGCGACCGTCCGGTTCATGGAGAATCTCGGGGTGCGCCGGCTGTTGCTGACGAATGCCGCGGGCACAATGAATCCGCAATTCGCCCCAGGCTCGTGGATGATGCTCAGCGATCACTTGAATCTCACCGGCACCTCGCCGCTCATCGGAGGGCCAAATTTCGTCGACATGAGCGCGGTTTACACACCGGCGCTACGAACCCGCTTTGCCGCCGCCGCGCGCGAGGAGGGGCTGACTTTGCACGAGGGCGTCTATGCCGGGCTGGTCGGACCGCAGTACGAGACGCCTGCGGAGGTGCGGATGCTGCGCACGCTCGGTGCGGATGCCGTGGGAATGTCGACGGTGCTCGAGGCCATCCAGGCGCGAGCGTTGGGCTTGGAAGTCGCGGGTTTTTCGTGCCTGACGAATTGGGCCGCAGGGCTGAGCGATCTGACACTCAACCATGAAGAGGTCCTGGAAGTCGGGAAGAGCGCGGCGGAACAGATGCTGCGGATTTTGACGCGAGGATTGCAGGCGGGGGATGGAAGGTGAACGTCCAACATCCGACATCCAACAGCCAGTGAAATCCGGAGTGGGCGCGTGATCTGAAAGTCGAAGCTTTCGATTCGATGAACTCGAAACCCGAAACCCGAAACGAAAATTTCCCCTTACGGAATTTCCCGTGAGCGCGGTTCGCGATCCTTGGTGGTCGCGGCGCTCGGGACCGTCACGAATGGACCGCCAGCGAGCGGGGCGGGTTGCGAGAAAGCCACGTCGGGCATTTCGCTGGGACGACCGGCGAGCGGGAAATCCTTGCGCAGCGGATGGAACGGATAGCCTTCCCACATGAGGATGCGCGTCAGCTCGGGATGACCGGCGAATTTGATGCCGTACATATCGTAGGCTTCGCGTTCGTGCCAGTCGGCCGTAGCCCAGATGTCGCTCACGGTGGGCACTTCCAGTTCGTCTTCGGAAACGGAAATCTTCAGCCGCAGATGCAGGCCCGCTTCGAAATGGTAGAGCTCGTAGACGACTTCGAAGCGCGGCTCCTCGCCGAAGTTATCCACGCCGCTGACGTCGAGCAGGTAGGTGAAGCCCAGCTCATCTTTGCAAAAGCGAGCGAGTTCCTTGATCTCGGTGCGTTCGACTTGAAGCGTGGTCTCCCCGCGAAACTCGGTTTTCTTGAGAACCTTGAATTTGCCGGAGATGGCGGTGACGGCGGAGGAAATCGAAGCGGCAGCCATGGAACGGATTAATGAGCGGTGCCGGAAAACGAAGCGAGGAATTCGCGTTTCTGCTCGCGCAGAGCGGGTTCGGCGTCGATCTTCCGCTGGAGCTTCATCAGGCCTTCGAGCAGCGCTTCCGGCCGCGGCGGGCAACCGCTGACGTAGACGTCCACGGGAATGAGGTGGTCGATGCCCTGGAGCACGGCGTAGCTGCGATACATGCCGCCGCTGGATGCACACGCGCCCATGGCGATGCACCACTTCGGCTCGGGCATCTGGTCCCAAATTCGCTTTACGGCGAGCGCCATTTTGTAAGTCACCGTGCCGGCCACGATCATGACGTCGCTCTGCCGGGGCGAGAAGCGCATCACTTCGGCGCCAAAGCGCGCGATGTCGTAGCGCGAGGCACCGGCGGCCATGAGCTCGATCGCGCAACAGGCGAGACCCATGGGCATCGGCCAAAGCGAGTTCTTGCGCATCCAGTTCATGGCGGCGTCGAGCTTGGTGAAGATCACGTTTCCTTCGATCTTCGAGTCGTAAGCGACCGGCATCGTCTCAGGCATAAAAACACTCTAGGAGAGGGGAAAAAGCGGGCAAGCGGAATTTGTGAAATCTTTCACAAGCTGGGAGCGGCGACTTCCACGTCGTCGACCGACTCCTACTTGGCTGGTTCGAAGATCGGGGAGCCCAGATAGACCGGATCGGCGACGCCTTCCCGGTACGCTTTCAGCGAGTCGGGGGACGAGTCGACATGGAGATTGCTGTAGCGCCCATCGGCATTCTGCCAGCGCTCATGCCAGAAGACGCAGGCCTTGATATTTGGATACCTCGGGTCTTTGAAGAGACGAAAGGCGTCCCGAATCCAATCGGGCTTGCTACCCTTCGAGGGAAATTCCGCCACTCCAAATTCGCAGATCATTTCCGGCTTGGTGGGGGCCATGCGGCGCAATTCCTCGTACGGCCAGTCGAGCAATGGGAAGAATGAAGCCCAATCGTCATCGGCAAATTGCGAACCGTAGATGCTGATGCCGACCCAGTCGCAGTAGTCGTCGCCGGGATAGTAGGCTGCGGCCAGGTTCCAGCCTTCCTGGGGCAGGGAGTAATTCATGAGGTGCAGCACCCATTGCACGTTGTTTGCTCCGCGGGCACGCACGCGGTCGACGACGTGGCGCATCGCTTTTTTGAAAGTTTCCGGACCTTTGAATAGAACCGGATTGGTGCCGGGGACCGGCTCGAGGCCACCGTAAAGTTTACCGCTCCAGGGAAACCACTCGCCATTCATTTCGTTGGCAAAAGAGACAATCATCGGGGCGCCAAATTCCCGCGCCTGATCAGCCCACATGTCGATGTAGGCATCGTGCTCCCCGGCGATGATGCTGGTGAGGGAGAACTTGTCTGGTGGGCGCCCTTCCTCGTAGGGCTTGTCCCACGGCGACCAAAAGACCAGGGGCACCGATCCGTGGCGCGCAATCAGGCGCATGTTATCCATCGGAAAGGTCCCTTCGCCCCAGTAGCTCGAACTCGCGACGATCGCCTGATGTTTCCCGACCAATGTTTCGAAATGTTCGATGCCTTCGAGGGTGACGCTATCTTCTTTGTCGCCCCAGTCGATGTAGGCGCCGGTGTAGATGCCGTGTTTGGGAACGGCCAGCCGCTGACCGTAGCCGGGGACGGGTGGTGTCTGGCCGTCTCCGCCATCGGCAGAAGCCGGGCTCGTTCGAGGATTAGACGTCGGCGTGCCGCTACCGCCGGCTGAAGTAGCGGATCGATCACAGGAAGAGAAGAGGAGCGCCGCGATGAGAGCGATTAGAGTGAGAATCGCGTTGGCCGTCACTGGACGGTGAGACGCCCGCCTTAAACGAAAGGAAGCGGCGGCCCGTAATGCGCGCCGCGCACTGAGCACTAAGCACTGAGCACTAAGCACTGAAAACTGAAAATCCCGGCACTTCCTCATGCGCGGCTTGGCACACTGGCCGTGCGCTCCAGTTTTCCCCAGACGACGAAAGCGCCCTTCAGCGCCCGGAAGATGGAGTGCCAGATGACCCACGCGAGGAGCGGGCGATAGACGATGCGCATGGGCAAAATGAGCAGGGATTTGTAGAGGCGCTCGCCGTCCATCCAGCAAGCGAGCAAGGCCAAAAAGAGATCCATCCCGAGGACCGCGGCGAACCAGTACCAAATTCCCCAAGCGTGTCCGAAGAGCAGGGAATAGAGGAGAATGGCGTCGACCAGCGGAGTGACCGCGACGAGGCCGATTTGCAGAAACCAGATATTCGGCAGGCTGAACCAACCGAGCGCCCCGTAGCGCGGATTGAAGACCATGTCGCGATGTTTCCACAGGCATTGCATGGTGCCGAAAGCCCAGCGGAATCGTTGTTTGGCCAGCCCGCGATAGGTCTCCGGCGCTTCCGTCCAGGCGATGGCGTCAGATGCGTATTCGATCCGATAGCCCAAGCGATGGAGGGTGAGGGTCAGGTCGGTATCCTCCGCCAGCGTGTCGTCGGAAAAACCGCTGGCCGCACTGATGGCGCTGCGCCGCAGGGCGCTGACCGCGCCGGGCACCACGGTGATGCAATGCCATTCGGTGTACGCACGCCGGTCGAGATTGAAACCGCAGATGTACTCGAGGCTCTGGCACCGGGCGATGAATTTGCGCAGATTGCCGACGCGCGCGTTGCCGCTCACCGCGCCGACAAGCGGATGGACGAGCGGTTCGACGAGGGCGCCGATCGTCGCCCGTTCGAATTGGGTGTCGGCATCGAGGAAGACGATGATCTCTCTCTGGGATTGGGAAATGGCGTGGCGGAGCGCGGCAGCCTTGCCGCGGTTGGGTTGGCGCACGAGGCGAATCCGCGGGTCCGCAGCAGCCATTTCCTCGACTTTGGCGGCGGTGTCATCGCGCGAGCCGTCGTCAGTCACGATGACCTCCAGATCGCCGGGATAGTCGGTGTCGAGGACGGAGTGCAAGGTCTTTCGAATCACTTTGCCTTCGTTGAAGGCCGCGATCACCACAGAAACGGGCGGACGGAAATTGGCGGCGGCAAGAGAATCGGAACGGTGATGCCGGTGCGCGAGCCACGCAACCAGCAGGGTGCGCGCGACCACCACGCCCGTGGAGAAAATCATGAATGCCCAAAAGAATTCCACGATGCCGTGCCAGGTCCGGAAACCGGTGCCGGCGACAAAGCGGTCGATCGGCTGGTGGTTGGGGTCGACTGGCGGCATCACTTCGTCGCGGGTCATGCCCAGCAGTTCCGAAAGCGAGACGATGCGATCGCCGCGCGTTTGCAGATAGTCGATGATGCGAGGCAGCGCGGCCACAGTTTCGGAGCGGTCGCCGCCGGCGTCGTGCAGAAGGATGATGTTGCCTTCGTTGCGCAGATCTTTGACGCGCTGCACGATTTCGTCCGTCCCGGGCCGCGCCCAATCCTGGGGGTCGATTTTCTCCAGCACCACGGTGTAGCCGAGTTGCTCCTGGGCCATGTGCAGTGGCGCGAGTTCGGCGATGCTCGTCGGGTTCGAATCCGCATTGTAGGGCGGCCGGAAGAGCGTGGTGGAGCGGCCGGTGATACTTTCGATGAGCCGTTGCGTCGCGGTCAGTTCGAGTTCCATTTGCCACTCCGACATCACCGCGAGATTGCGGTGCGAGTAAGTGTGGTTGCCGATTTCGTGGCCTTCGGCGACGATGCGCTGCACCAACCCCGGGTAATCTTCGCAATTCCTCCCGAGGAGAAAGAAGGCCGCCTTGACGTGGCGCGCCCGCAGAATGTCGAGGATCTTGGGAGTCCATTCCGGGCTCGGCCCGTCGTCGAAAGTGATCGCGACCTCGTGTTCGCCGCCGGCGCCGCGATGGTAAAGAATCGGATAAGTCGGGAAATCCGTGTAATCGGCGCGGAGGAGCCCTTTCGAATCGAGGGTCACGATGCGCGCGCCATCATCCCGGGTGGTATCGACGGTGACAATTTCCCCGCGGCCGACATTGGTCACGGTATCGCTGGACTTGAGCGCTCCCAACGCCTTGAGCGCGGCTGAGTTGGGCTGGCCTTTGAGCTCGAGCACATCCCAGACCTGCGGATCTTCCGAGCCGAGCCGCATGATGCCTACGCCTCCGAACTGTGCGGCGCGCACCGCGTGGAGATTGTCGTAGAACGAGATCGCGTCGAGGAAACTGACGGTGTGTTTGTCGGCGTGGTCCCAGTATTCGTACTGCCCGTTGTAACTCGGCGGAGCGACTTCGGTCTTGATGCCCGTGGTATCGACACCGGCGTCGGCGGCGCGGCTCATGGCATCCTTGAAGGTGATCATCTCCGTCCTTTTCGCCGTCGTGTTCCAGTCATAGGCATAGGTGCCGAGAATGCCAATCCACTGCTCGGGGTCGGCATACTGGACAACGACTTTGATCCAGCCTTCCAGCCAGGGTTGCGAAGCGATCGGGCCGGGAGCGTCGGTGTCCGAGTTTTCGTCGTGCAGCATGACGAGGAAACGGTCGACGAAATCCTCCAGTGCGGCGTGGTTGGATTTGATGGTGGGTTGCGCGTCGGGGTCGCTGAAGATGTGGTAGGTCTTGAAATCTTCGCCGGGGGAAACGGTGAACCACATCTCCATGTCGGCCGCTTTCAGCGCGGTGGAAATCTGCTGGAGGAAATCCGAATAGTTGTCGCGATAGGCGGGATCGAGCTGCTCCCAGTCGATGATCAGGCCACCCGCCTTGATGGCGCGCAACTGGCTGAGCAAGTCGCGAATGAACCGCGCCCGCCGGTCGGCCGTGCCGTTGGCCAGATTCTCCACGGCCTCCGGTTGCCAGACGCTGCCCTGGATATTTTGCAGCAGCGGCATGAGGACCAGGCTGTGCGCGGCGGCAAAGGTCACAAGCCGCGGATTGGGCTCGGCGACGAGCCGGCTGTCCGTTCCCTGGAGCGAAAACCACTCAGGGGCGAGATGGGTGAGCGCTTCGCCGTGTTCTTCGAGGGAGGTGAGGCTGTTGGGATCCCATTCGACGTAATAGCCCAGACGGATTTCGCCTTTCGTGCCGGGAGTCTTGCGGGCTTGTTTGTGGATACTGATCAGCCGTTCCTGAGCGGTCTTCGATTCGCTGTAGTAACGTTGCCAGTTGATGGCGTTGGGATCGTCCTGCTCGGTCCGATTGATCGCCGCCTTGAGCTGTTTCTTTTGCAGTACCACCGCGGCTGGCGGCTTGAACTCCGGGCGAATGAGCAGCGTGCGGAAGAACCAGACGACACCCACCGCCATGATCAGCCCCCACACGACCAGCGCCCGCCGCAACCGTGGCCAGCGCCGGCCATGAATGTCGTGGAAGATGAAAGCCCGCCGGTCGAGTTCGCTCATCGGCTGGCGGTTGCTGATTCCAGCGCACGCGCCGTGCGGCCAACGCTTTCAATGAGCGTATCGCGGCCGGTGTTTGGTGTGGCGGGAGGGCTTTTCTGCACAGGTGTTTGATCAAAGAGACGAAAGCTCCCTGTCCTTGTTCAATCCGGAAATCGGAAAAACGCCGCGGCATTGGCGGTTGTCTGCGCGGCGAGCGATTCCAGGGTCGTCCCACGCAGGCGTGCGACGTGACTGGCAGTCTCTCGGGTATAGGCAGGTTCGCAGCGTTTGCCGCGAAAGGGCACGGGTGCGAGATACGGACAATCCGTTTCGAACATGAACGAACTGTCAGGAATCGTTCGCGCGGTTTCCTGGGCCTCGGCGGCATTCTTGAAGGTGACGATGCCCGTGAAGGAAACCATGTGGCCCATTTCCAAAAGCACCCTCGCGTACGCCGGCGATTTGCCGAAGCAATGAAAGACCGCGCGGAGTTTGCCGGTGTATGGCTGCAATAGGGATACCGTGTCGTCCCACGCGTCCCGTTCGTGGATGACGATGTTCAGGCCGAGTTCCGCGGCGAGGTCGAGTTGCTGCTCGAAGACGGTCGCTTGGGCAGTCTTGATCGCACCGTCGCGAATCGCCGCCGCTGGTTCATTGGGATCCGCCCACGGCATTTCGGACAGAACGGCATCCTTGGCGGCGAGGAGTTGTTTGCTCGGGAGCCGATAATAGTCGAGGCCGGCTTCGCCGATGGCCACGACCCGTGGGCTTTTCGCCAGCGTTCGCAATTCGTCGATGAAGTTGTCCGCGGCTTCGACGGCGGAGTTTGGATGAACCCCGATGACCGCATAGACCTGCGGATATTTCTCCGCGAGGGCGACCGCCTCACGGCTCCCTTCGACGCTGGTCCCGATCGTGACGATGCGCTGGATGCCGGCTGCTTCCGCCCGCGCGAGCACCCCGTCGAAATCATTGGCGAAATCGGGAAAATCGAGATGCGCGTGGGTATCGATGAGCATTCCCCGAGCTTACCACTGAATCACCGAACTCGCCCAGGTCAGCCCGCCGCCGAAAACGACGAGCAGCACATAGTCGCCGACTTTCATCCGGCCGGTGCGATTGGCTTCGTCGAGGGCGATGGCCACGGCGGCGGCGCTGGTATTGCCGTAGCGATCGAGATTCACCACGAAACGCTCGATCGGCAGATTCATGCGATCGGCGATCGCTTCGATGATGCGGAGATTCGCCTGGTGAGGAATGACGCACGCCAGGTCCTCCGGATCGAGGTTGGCCTCGGCCAGGACCTTGTGGGTCGCGTCGAGCATCGAAGTTACGGCGTGTTTGTACGTCTCCTTGCCGTTCATCTTGATGCAATTGAGACGGGAATCGGCATTTTCCTTGGTCATGGGGAAGCGCGAGCCGCCGCCGGGAATGTAGAGAATGTCACTGAGCCCGCCGTCGCTCGCCATGAAGGTGCTGATCACGCCGTGTCCTCCGCCGCGGTGCCGCAAGACCGCCGCCCCGGCGCCATCGCCGAAGAGCACGCAGGTATTGCGATCGGTCCAGTCGATGATCGAGCTGAGCTTGTCGGCTCCGACGACCAGGATGGTATCGTAGGTGTGCGAGGTGATGAATTGCTGGGCAATTTCGATCGCGTAAAGAAACCCCGAACAGGCTGCGCTGACATCGAAGCACGCGGCATTTTTTGCCCCGATCTTCGCCTGCACGAAACACGCGGTGCTCGGAAAAAACATATCCGGTGTGACTGTGGCCACGAGAATGAGGTCGATTTCTTCCGGGGAGATTCCGGCATTCTCGATCGCGCTCATGGCGGCCTTGGCGGCGAGGTCGCTGGTGTGTTCGTCGTCGCCCGCAATCCGCCGCTCGCTAATGCCCGTCCGCGTGACGATCCATTCATCGCTCGTCTCGACCATTTTTTCGAGCTCCTGGTTGGAGAGCACTTTTTCCGGGAGATAACTCCCGGTGCCAATGATGGAAACGGTTCTCTTGGGCTGGCTGGGGCGCGTTCGGGGCTGAATCATGGGAGCGTTGCACTAGCCGCTCGACGACGACGAACTGGACGACGAGGGTGCGGTCGGGGTTGAATCATGGGAGCGTTGCACAGCCTCAACGATATGCGGATTGAGTTTGTGCTGAATGGAGGAACAAGCGGCACGGAGAGCGTTTTTCACTGCCCGCGGCGAACTTCCGCCGTGGGCGATAATGCAGATGCCATCGATTCCCAACAAGGGGCTGCCGCCGTACTCATCGGCGTTCGTGACGGCGTCGACCGCGCGGAAGGCCGGTTTGCAAAGAAGAGCGCCGGCCTTGCGAATGGGGTTGGAGAGCAATTCGCGCTTCAGCAACCGGAAAATGCTTTTGGCCAGCGCTTCGCTGGTTTTCAGCACGACATTGCCGGTGAAGCCATCGGCGACGACCACGTCCACCGTGCCTTCGAAAAGATCGTGGCCTTCGACATTGCCATGGAAATTCAGCCCGCTGTTCTTGAGTAGGGTATGAGTGGCCAGGGTAAGGGTGTCGCCCTTAAATTCCTCGGTGCCATTGGAGAGCAGACCGACTTTCGGATTCGGCCGCCCGAGGACGTGCTCGCAATAGGTGGCCGCCATGAAGGCGTTGTCCTCGAGTTGTTGCGGAGTCGGGTCCGGATTGGCCCCGGCGTCGCAGAGGACGAAATGACCGGTCTCCGTGGGCATGCGCGCGGCGATGGCCGGCCGGGCGATCCCCGGAAGCATGCGCAGCTTGATCGTGCAGGCGGCGACCGCGGCGCCGGTGTTGCCCGCGCTGACCACGGCCTCGGCGGTGCCGGATTTGATCAGGTCAACGGCCCGGCTGACCGAAGAATCCTTCTTCTTGCGCACCGCATCGATGCCGCTGTCGTGCATTTCCACGACCTGGGTGCTGTGCACGATCTCGATTCGCGAATCGTTGCAACCGTGCGATTTGAGCAGCTTTTCGAGTTGGGCGGTATCGCCGGTGAGCAAAAGCTTCGAGATTTGCGGGAACTCACGAAGCGCCAGAACGGCACCTTCAATGAGCGGAGCCGGGCCGTCATCATGGCCCATGGCATCGAGCGCAATCTTCATGGGCGCATTTCGTGCGCGGGAAAACCTTTGTGCAAGTGTAAAAAAGAAGCAGCCGCCCACTCGGAAACGAGGGGCGGCTGTCACCGAAAGCTGCGGGTTAAAGGGCCTCGATGGTGAGGACCTGGCGGCCTTTGTAGTAGCCGCAGGATGGGCAGGCCCGATGCGGTGGAATCGAGCTGCCGCACTGGCCGCACTTGTTGAGCTGCGCGGCGTGAAAGCGGTTGGCGGCCTTGCGCGTGCGCAGCCGCATCTTGGACATCTTGCGTTTTGGAACTCCCATATCGGTAGGTTATTTAAGTTTAAGCTGATCCAGCGCGCCCCAGGCTTCGGGCTTCGCGGCGAGGGGTGCATCGGCGGTTTGGGTTTTACCCCGGTAGGATACGCCCTGGCACACTCTCTCGCCGTTCCAGTCGCAGTGCGGGTGGGGCGGAAGGGCGAGCAAGATGTCTTCCCTCACTGGTTCTGTCAAGTCTACCGTTTCGGAACTCGTCAATTCGACCTGGCACGCAAAATCACGGACCCGGAGCGGATAGCGGAAACGCTCCAGGCAAGCGACGCATTCCAGTTCGAGGTCGACCCCGAGCTGACCGGTGGCAAACAGGCCGCCATCACTCAGCCCGATATCCAGCGAATAGTCGACATCGCTGACCGGTTGAACGGCGCGATCCTGCAGATCCAGCATACTCCGGGGATCGGTCCCCTCGATGTGCAATCCCTCGGTCGGAATTTGTCTCAGATGGATTTTCATAGATTTTTACCTCCGTCAGATCCTTTGGCATCAGGCGCGGCGAGTTTTTCGCGCAACATCCTGGCTACTGATTCTGGCACAAAGGCGGTGATGTCGCCACCCAGCCGCGCAATTTCCTTCACGATCCGCGAACTCAGATATGTGTATTTTTCCGCCGGCATGAGAAATATTGTCTCAATTTCCGGCTCCAGTTTCCGGTTCATCAAGGCCATCTGGAATTCGAATTCGAAATCCGAAACCGCGCGCAACCCGCGCACCACCGCCGTGGCCTTTTGCGTCTTGGCAAACTCGACGAGGAGTCCGTCGAAGCGTGCCACGCGGATGTTTGGCACTTCTCCAGTGACCCGTAAAATCAGGTCGGTCCGTTCGTCCGCCGTAAACAAGCTGCTTTTTTGTTCGTTGTAAGCCACCGCCACGATGACTTCATCGAAGAGGGTGGCCGCACGGTGGATGACATCGAGATGGCCGTTGGTAATCGGGTCAAAACTGCCCGGGTAGATCGCACGCTTCACGCCGCTCAACCTGCCGGGCTCTCAGGGAAAGGGGAAGCCGAAAGGCAGCGCCGGATTGACTCATGCCAAGGTGGTGTTCACGAATTTGATTTGGCCTCCGTTTGCGCGATAGCGTTTTGGAGTGCGGTGCTGCCGTTTCGACAAGCTCAAGGCCCCGAGCCCGCCGAGGGGCTGCACCGCTTTCGGATTGTCTGCGGGTTTGCGTCGGCCATCCACCCGCCTCCAGTCCCGAAGGAACTTCCCGAAAATAGCCCAGCGCTTTAGTGCTGGGATTTTCACCCAAAAACCAATCAGTCCCGAAGGGACGGCAGAACTGATATCAGGAACTTCCCAAACCCCGCGCTGGCCTAACTAAGCACCCTGCCTTTTCACCAGCGAGTCTTCGATGACTTTCAGAAATTGATCCAGCTTGTAAGGCTTCGTCAGATAGCCGGTGGCCCCGAGCCGCAGCAGGTGCTGGATGCGCTCGCCCATGACATCGGCGCTCACCATGACTACGGGAATGTGACGCAACGTGGAATCGGACTTGAGTCGGTGGAGAACGTCGTCGCCGGTCATATCCGGCAGATTCAGATCGAGGAGAATGAGGTCGGGCAGGTGCTCGTGCGCGAGCTGCAGGCCCTTGCCGCCCTGCTGGGCCGTGAGCAAATGGTACTGCGGGTGGGCGCTCAAGATGCGCTCGACCAGGCGCAGGTTGAGATCCTGATCTTCGATGTAGAGCAGTGTGTGCTGGGCAGACGCGACCGACTTGGATGGCTCGGAAGCGGGTGGGGCGGGCGATGTTTCGCCGGACGGCACCGTGTCCTCAGGGCGCGGGAGCCTGACCCAGAAGGTGCTGCCTTCGCCCACCCGGCTTTCCACGTTCAATTCCCCCTGCAACGCCGTGACGATCCCGCGCGAGAGCGCCAGTCCAATGCCGGAACCTTCGACATCGGTCGATTCCGCGCCGAGCCGTTCGAAGGGAAGAAAAAGCCGCGCCAGTTTGTCCGGCTCGATCCCGCGCCCGGTGTCCGCGACCATGATCCGCACGTTCGGGCCCTCGGCGCGATAGCTCACGGTGACCCGGCCTCCGGCGTGATTGAATTTCACGGCATTGGAGATGAGATTGAACATCACTTGATGCAGGCGCTGCCGGTCCGCCAGCACCTGGAGCGGCGGCTTGCTCGTGTCGCGGGAGTCGAGAATGAGCGCGACATTGTGCCGCCGGGCCAGAGTCCGGGTGCGCTCCAGTGCTTCGCTCAGGAAACTGCGGATTTCGACCGGTTCCGGGGTCAGCGCGAAGCGTCCGGCATCCATGCGGGCGACATCGAGAACCTCATTGATCAGCGAAAGCAGATGTCTCCCGGCTTCCGAAATGTGTTGCACGCTTTCGGCGTGGCTCGGCGCGATGTCTTCGAGTTCGAGGAGCTGGGTAAAGCCGAGAATCGCATTCAGCGGCGTGCGCAATTCGTGGCTCACTCGCGAGAGAAATTCGCTCTTCGCGCGGCTGGCCAGTTCCGCCTGCTCGCGCGCCTGCCGGATGTTTTCCTCGGCTCGCTCACGCTGGATGGCTGCGGTCAGCAGATTCGCCACCGACTGAATAAAGTAGGCATCTTCCTGGACAAATTTCCGCGGCGACAAAGTGAAAACCGCGAGGACGCCCAGCGGCCCTTCGGGTCCCATGACCGGGATGCTCATCCCGCTCTTCAGCCCCGCCTCGAGCACCGCGGACGAAATCGTGAAACGCTGCTCGGTGGCGACATCATCCATGGTTACCGGTTCACCGCGAAGCAGGGTGTAACCCGATTGCGAGGCCAGGCCCACCGGCACGCGATTGTCGATCGCCGCGTCGGACCAGCCGGCGTGGGCCCGCACCACCAGTTCCTTGCTGTCATGCGTCAAGGCCAGCAACGCACACCGATCCACGCGGAGGATTTTCTGAATGACGGGCATGGCCTCATCCATCAGCGTGCCCAGCGGCGCTCCGCTCAACGCCCGCTGGCCGAGTTGGGCAATCGCTTCCTGCCGATGGGCGCGGTCTTCGAGCAACGCCGAGGCCTGGGCGACCTGCGCGGTCCGATCGGCGACACGCTGTTCCAGGCTGTCTTGAGCCTGGGCGATCGCTTCCTCCGCAGCCTTCCCGGCGGTGACGTCGGCAAAGAAGCCGACCATCCGCCCAATTTGCCCGCGCCGGTCGAGAAAGAAATATCCCCGCGCCTCGAGATGGATCAGCCGCCCGGTTTTGTGATGGATGCGAAAATGGACGTGAAACGGGTCGCGTGTGGCCGTGACTTGCAGCACCCGCTCATTGAAGAGCTCCAGATCCTCCGGGTGAATCAACTGCCGGAAGCGCTCCATGCCGCCCCCCATTTCGGCCAGGGTGTATCCGAACATCCGCTCGACGTCGCCGGCATAGGTCATCTCGTTGTTCTTCGAATTCCAGTCAAAGAGGATCTGGCCGCTGGCGCGGATGGCGGCATCGTACCGATTCGCCCATTCGATACGCTCGATTTCCTCCCGTTTGCGGTTGCTGAGATCGCGAATGATCGTCGAGAGAAATTCCACGGTGCCATCCGCACGCCAATGCGACACCATCACCTGCGACACGGGAAACTCATGCCCGTCACGATGCAGCATGGCGTTTTCCCCGCGCCAATATCCGTCGCGAATGGCCACTGGCACCGCTTCGTTTTGAATGATCTCGTTCGCCCACGCGGGGTGCGCTGTCGAAAAATGGAAATTCAGCGGCTCGTCCGGCCCGATTCCGAGCATCTTCCGTCCCGCGGCATTGATATAGAAAGGCTGCCCATCGGCCGTCGACATCCCCACAAAATCGGTGATTGCTTCGATGATACGGAGATAGCGCGCATCTTCCGCATCACGGCGTTCGCTGGTATCGCTGACCAGGCAGAAGATGCCGCGGAAACCGCCCTCCGCGTCGAGCAACGGCGAGCCGCGTTCGACGAGGTGATGATATTCGCCATCGGCCGCCTGCCGGCGATATTCCACCGAATAGTCGCAGTGGCGTTCGAGGCTTTCCCGTAACGCTCCCTCGAAGGCCTCGCGATCCTCGGGGAAAACGCGTTCCGCCCATTCGCCCGCGACCTCCTCACCGCCGGCAAAAGCGCGGGCGAGTGCGTTGAAGTAAACCGGCTGCCCGCTCGAATCGAGCATCCAGACCATCGCTGGCCAATGATCGAACGACTCCGGTGCGAACTGGACGTTCTCCAGGATCATGCGGCGCGAGTGATGGCATCCAGACCGCTCATCTATTCAGGCAGGGGCTGGTCTTTGGTTTCCGGTCCCAGCCAAATGATGACCAATCCTACGAGGTAAATGGCGCACATGCAGGAAGCCGCCTTGGGGAAGTTATTGTCGAAGACTCTCATGAGATTGGCCGTCTGCAATCCTCCCACGGCAGCAGCAATCCGGCCAAAATTATAGGCAAATCCTTGCCCGGTGGCACGTACCGCGGTGGGAAACAGTTCTGGAAGGTAGAGGGGAAAGAAGCCGTAGAAAGAAGCCGTAACCGCCCCGGCGACAAACGTCGAGAAGAGGAAAAAGTGGTTGTAGGTGGTGTTGCACTTATAGAGGAGCAGCGATCCGCCGATGGAAGCGACACAGAGCGCCGCATAGGTGATCCGGCGGCCGAATCGGCCCGCGGCCAGGGCGGCGATCATCGTCCCGACAATCGCGCCGACCGACAGCCAGAAGAGGGTCCACTCCTTGGCTTGCTTCATCGGGTCGGGTTCCAGGAGCGTGACCCATTTGGGCGCCCATTGGGTCGAGCCCCAGGTGCCGAGCAAGGCGACCGCAGCCAATGCCGCGCCGAAAAGCATCAGCTTGATGAGGTCAGAGCCGTGCTCTTTGCTCAGCATCCCGGCGATTTGCGCGCGGTGCAGATACTTCCGCACCGGATGCAGGTAGCCAACCGCTGCGATGGCCAGTCCGGCGATGGTGATCGCGGTTGCCGATGGGGCATGGATCCCGACCGCCCCTCCCGCCGGCGACCACGCCCAAATGATGGCCAGCGCCGCGACACTGCCGATGGCCACGCCCGAAAGGTCCCAGTGGGACCAATGGGCGGTGGCGCCGCGGGCGTACTCTGCCTTCCATTTCTCGGATTCCGGCACGAAGAAAATGACGCCGAAGGTGAGCAGGGCCGGGACCGCTCCGCTGATCATGAGAAATCGCCACGCCGAATTGGAAAGCATGTGGGAAACGGCCGAATCCGGGACGCCGAGGTGAACCAAAGATCCGTGAAGTCCCACCATGTGGTCGAGCACCACCATGCTGACGAGGGAGGCCAGAAGATAGCCGACGTTGGCCGCGGCGCCGATCAGTCCCGCCGTCACGGAACGCGATTTGGCCGTCCAGATTTCGTTGACCAGGGCGACCCCCAGCGACCATTCACCGCCCATCCCCAGCGACGCCACGAAGCGCAGGGCGGCGACCTGCCACGCCGCTGTGGCAAATCCGCAGGCGCCGGTGAAAATGGCATAGGTCAGAATGCTCACAGACATCGCGCGCACCCGGCCCATTTTGTCGCCCAGCCAGCCAAAAAGAACTCCGCCGCTTGCTGCGCCGACGAGAAAAACGGCGATGATGGCGCCAAACCATTTGTTCGCATCATCGACCGATGCGTGCGTCCCGGCGAGCAGGTCCTTGAGCGCCGGTTGGCCGATGAGCGGAAAGAGACCCATCTCGAAACCATCGAAGAGCCAGCCGAGGAGAGCAGCGAAGAGTGTCAGGACTTTGCGTTGGGAGGAGGACGAGAACATTTGCTGCTACGTAGCAGAACGCATCGGCGACAGCTTCTAAAAAATCGCGACAAAGAAAAAGCCCCGCTTTTGGGCGGGGCTTT
Source organism: Chthoniobacter sp. (assembly GCA_036501065.1). Taxonomy (GTDB): domain Bacteria; phylum Verrucomicrobiota; class Verrucomicrobiia; order Chthoniobacterales; family Chthoniobacteraceae; genus Chthoniobacter. The sequence continues at coordinate 34,125 of DASYAY010000022.1, forward strand.
TCTGCCTATTGGAAATGATTTTTTGAGCTCAGTCCTTGCGCTCGACCACCACGTAGCGGCTGGTGCCCTTGGTGGATACGCGGAGGAGAACCTTCTTTTCCGTCTTCACCTTCTCGCTCAGTTCCACCGCCTGCTTGGCCGAGGAAATGGGCTCGCGGTTGATCTCGTGAATGACGTCGCCGGCTTTCAAACCCGCTTCCGCGCTCGGGGAATCGGGATCGATCTCGGTGATTACCACTCCCGAGGCGGCTTCCGGCAGGTCAAACTTCTTGCGCGTCTCGCCGTTGATGTCGCCGACGGTAACACCGTCGAGCACGTCGGGATCGCCGTTCTTTTCCGGCTGATCGTTGGCCGCAACCTTGTTGCCCGGGCGCTCGGCTAGTTCGACGTTCACGGTCTTTTCCGCACCGTCGCGCACGAGCTTCACGTCCACCTTGGTTCCAGGAGCGATGCCCGCCACCAGCAGTTGCAATTCGCGCGGGCCTTCGACTTTCTTGCCGTTGACTGCCACGACGACGTCGCCGCTTTTGATTCCCGCCTTTTCCGCCGGGCTGCGCGGCGTCACTTCGGCCACCAGGGCGCCGGTGTCACCGGGAAGCTTGAAGGCCTTGGCCAGGTCGTCGCTCAGCGGCTGCAGGGCGATCCCGAGGAAACCGCGGGACACTTTGCCGTTCTTGATCAAGCTCTCCATGACCGTGCGGGCGAGATTCGAGGGCACCGCAAAGCCGATGCCCTGGTTCCCACCCGTGCGGCTGAAAATCGCCGTGTTGATGCCGATCAAGCGGCCTTCGACGTCCACCAGCGCGCCGCCAGAGTTGCCCGGATTGATCGAGGCATCGGTCTGGATGAAATTCTCGTAGTCGGTGATGTGGGTGTCGCTGCGGCCCAATGCGCTGACGATACCCATGGTCACCGATTGGGTGAGGCCGAAGGGATTACCCACCGCGATGGCCAGGTCGCCGACGCGCAGCTTGTCGCTATCGGCAAAGGTGATCTCATGGAGCTTCGCATTGGGCTCGATCTTCAGCACCGCGATGTCCGTGCTCGGGTCGGTCCCGATCTTCCGCGCCTTGTACTCGTGCTTGTCGTTGCCCAGCGTGACGATGATTTCATCCGCGCCTTCGATGACGTGATTGTTCGTGAGAATGTGGCCTTCGGGGCTCACGATGACACCCGATCCGAGACCGAAGCGCTCGAGGTGTTTCTTCCCACCGCGTCCCTTCGGCGCGTCCTCGCCACCGCCGCCCGGCTCCTCGCCGTCGTCCGGAATGCCGAAAAACCGGCGGAACAGCGGGTCATTGAAATTGGGATTCTTCGCCTGGCTGATCATCTTCGAAGTGGCGATGGTGACGACGCTCGGCGCCACTTTTTCCACCACGGGGGCGAAAGTCGTGAGCGTCCCGACCACTTGCGGCAAGGGCTTGGGATCGACCTTCACCGTGGGCATGTCATCGGCCCAGCCGAATGGGGCAAAGGTGGCGCCCAGAAGAAGGGCGGCAATGGAACAGAAGAGGGGTTTGGAGGATTTCATGAATGATTAAGTATCGAGCTTCACAAGGTGCGTGGCTCTGTTGCCGTGGGACACACTCCATCGTTTCCCGTTCAAAGGATAGTAGGTTTTCACCTATTTTGTCTGGACCGGTAACTGCCGCATCGCCGTCTTGATCGCTTCCTTTCGCCCGCTAGCGTTTACGCCCATGTCTGCAACCCGAATGATCGCCTGGCTGGGAGCTTTAATGGTCCTTGCGCTGCCAGTGCGACCGGCCGATGAACCGGCTGTCGCCGCGCCTGCGTTCAAGCTTTCCGGCGATTTTGAAGTCCAGCCTTGTGGACCGTTGGTCCAGCCTTCGGCCGCTTTCGAGGCTGCCAATCGGGACGAACTCGACGCCATCTACGGGCCTGAACTCCGAGCCCGCCTGGCCGGATGGACACCCGGTCCGGACGGATATTGGTATTCCTTTTTGGACGCCGCCCGGCAGCGCGTTCTTTCGCCGGAAGATCAGCAACTGGCCCAATCGGGCGATGGCATGGTCATTCGTGTGGATGCCGATGGTTCTCACGGCGAAATCTTTTGCCGCGGTCTGCGGGACCCGCACGGGCTGGCCTTCGACAATCTGGGCAACCTTTTCACCACGGACGCCGGCTCCGGCCAGGAGCGTCAAGGACGGTGGTTATACCTCGTGCCCGGAGGTGACTATGGCTGGCGGCCGGGCTGGCTTCATTCCGCCCTCGAACCGGCTCGCGTCCCATGGATCGGCGAGAAACCTTGGGCGACACGTTTCGACGGGCAAACCGCGTCCGTCCTGCCGCCGGTGGCCAATGTCCCGGTCGGCTCCTGGAACGTCGTGCACTATCCCGGCACGGGATTCCTCCCGCGTTATGACGACCATTTCTTCATCAGCAATCCGGCGCGGAAGGCCCTTCTTTTCTGGTGCATGCGTCCGAACGGTGCGGGTTTTCTCTTTCTCGATGAAGACGCCGCTTGCCGGGGCGCGACCGTGCGGGAACTGGCGTTTCGGCCCGGCGGCCGGCTCCAATTCATCACCCATTCGGACACCACTACCGCAGACGCCGGACACGAGGCCTGCTATGAATTGCACGTGGCGAATTTCGTCCCCGATGCGGCTGCTCAGGAAGCGGACCGCTTGCTGGGTGGCGAACTGAAGCAAAAGGCCGACGTCGATTTCGCCGGCTTGCTCAAGCATCCCGATCAGCGCATTCGCCTCGCCGCGGAATGGCGTCTCGCCACGTCGACCTCGCCGCATGCCGGGCATTTCCTCAGCGATGTCGCGCTCTCGCCCACCGGTCAACCGGAGCCGACCATTGCCCGGCTGCACGCGATTTGGGCCTTGGGAATCATCGCCCGGCGTGCGGAAAACAAGACGCCGGGCGCGGGGGCGAAGATGCTCGAACCGCTCGTCCCTCTGCTCGAAGACGACGATCTCGAAGTGCGCTCGCAGGCCGCGCGCGTCCTCGGCGACCTCCGGGTTTCCTCCGCCTACGACAGCTTGATCAAAATGCTTCGCAATCCCGATGAGCGGGTGAGCATGTTTGCCGCTCAGGCTCTCGCGAAATTGGGAAACCGTGATGCCTTGCCCCAATTGCTCCTCATGCTGCGCGATGCCGGTGATCACGACCCGAATCTCCGGCACGCCTATGTCCAGGCGCTCTTGGGACTGCGCGATTTTTCCGCGCTCGAGACCGCCGCCGGCAACGACTCCGCGCCGGTGCGGATGGGCGCGCTGCTCGCCATGCGGCAATCCCGGCGCGCCGAGGTCGCGCGCTTTCTTCAAGATCCCGAGCCCGCCCTGGTGCTCGAGGCGGCCCGCGCCATTCACGACGAAAATCTCAGCAGCGCCCTGCCGCAACTGGCTTCGATGATCGAGCATCCGACTTCCGGCGACGCGCTCATGTGCCGCGTTCTCAATGCTAACTTCCGCGTCGGCGAACCGGCGAACGCCACCGCTCTCGCCAATTTCGCCGCGCGTGACGATATGCCAGCGCCGTTGCGGCAGGATGCCCTCAATCTACTCGCGCGATGGCCCAAACAGCCCGCGAACGATTACGTCACCGGCGAGCCCATGAACCTGGCCGCGCGCGACGCTGCTCCCGCGCGTGCCGCACTGGAAGCAGTCTGGCCGAAACTGGGCGCGGTCACCGACTCCAAATTGCGGACCGCCGCCAACCAGGCCCGCCAGGCCTTGCAAGCGAACTCCCGGTGATCTTGCGCCGCCCGTTCCGAAAGAGAAAATTGGACCACGGATTACACGGATTACACGGATTACAGCCCCGCTTCGAAATCAATCCGTGTAATCCGTGTAATCCGTGGTCAATAGTTCCGAAACTCTTTCGTGGGTTTGCAGCGTTGCGCAGTCTGCCGAAATGCAGCTTCCCAAGAAGCCGATCTCCCTCGCAATATCCTCACATGATCACGTTCTCCCGCCGCCGCTTCATCCAGTTCAGTGCCCTCGGCTTTTTATCGATTCCCTTCACTGCCGGCGTCGCCGCGGAACCCGAGCCGGAATGGAAATCGCTCTTTGACGGCAAGACTTTGAAGGGTTGGAAAGCCCCCAACTACAGCGGCCAGGGCACGGTCGAAATCGACAAGGGCACGATGGTGCTGGGCATGGGCAGCGACATCACCGGGATGAACCTGGCCGGCGATATCCCGACGAACAATTACGAGGTCTCCCTGGAGGCGACGCGGCTGGACGGCTCCGATTTCTTCTGCGGCTTGACGCTGCCCTACAACAAATCGGCATTCACCATCATCCTCGGTGGTTGGGGAGGAGCGCTCGTCGGTCTCTCCAGCATCAATGGCGACGACGCCTCCGAAAATGAGACCACCAAATTCATCAAGTTCGACAAAGGCCATTGGTACAAGCTGCGCGCCCGGGTCACTCCCGATAAAATCGAGGCCTGGCTCGACGACGAGAAGATCATCGACTTGGAGACCGAAGGTAAAAAGATCAACATGCGCCCCGGGGAGATTGAATTGTCGGTGCCCTTCGGCATCGCCACCTTCCGCACAGAGGGTGCGTTCCGCGACATGAAGCTCCGGCTTCTCAAGCCGGGCGCGAAGTGAACACCTGTCCGACGTTCCCGCACGCACTCACCCGCATCTTCCGGCGGTAAAGTCTTATGCCCCGCCCATACACGCTTTCCCGACCCATTCCCGCTGCCGGTTCGCGGATCAACTTCGCCGCGGAACTGAATGCCCAGCAGCTCGCCGCGGTGACCGCCCCGCCGGGTCCGGCATTGGTCATCGCCGGCGCCGGCAGTGGTAAAACGCGCACCCTCACCTATCGGGTCGCCTTTCTTCTCGAGAGCGGCATCCTGCCCCAAAATATTCTCCTGCTGACTTTCACCAACAAGGCCGCCCGCGAGATGCTCGACCGCGTGGCCAGCCTTCTGCCCAACGATCTCGCCGGCCTGTGGGGCGGCACCTTTCATTCCATCGGCAATCGCATTCTCCGCCGGCATCCCGAAGCGGCGGGCTTCGCGCCGGGCTTCTCCATCATGGACCGCGAAGACCAGCAGGACTTGATTGATTCCGTCATCGCCAGCGCCGGCCTGGATCCGAAGGACAAACGTTTTCCCAAGGGCGAGGTGCTCGCCGATGTTTTCAGCTACGCCATCAACACCGGCCGCACCATCGACCAGGTGCTTGTCGAAAAGTACCCGCACTTTCTCGAGTTCAGCGATCGCATTGCCCTCGCGCAAAAAAAGTACGAGGAAAAAAAGCGCGCCGCCAACTCCCTCGATTTCGACGATCTCCTCGAAAAAACGCTGCTTATGCTCGAGGGCAACGCCGCCATCGCCGAGCGCTACCAGCGGCAGTTCCAGTTTGTCCTCGTCGACGAATATCAGGACACCAATCGCATCCAGGCGGATTTCATCGACATCCTCGCCAAGCTCCAGCGCCACGTCATGGTCGTCGGCGACGACGCTCAGTCGATCTACTCCTGGCGCGGCGCGAATTTCAAAAACATCCTCGATTTTCCCAAGCGCTATCCCGACGCGAAAGTCTTCAAGATCGAAACGAATTACCGCAGCGCACCCGACATTCTCGACGTGGCCAACGCCGCCATCGTCGGCAACGTCCATCAATTCAAAAAGGAGTTGGTCGCCGCCCGTCCGGCGGCGGCGATGAAACCGGCGCTCGTGCCGCTCGGAGATTCCAACCAGCAAGCACTCTTCGTCGCGCAACGCATCCTCGATCTCCGCGAAGAGGGCACCGAACTGCACGAGATTGCCGTTCTCTACCGGGCGCACTTTCACTCCATGGAGGTGCAGATGGAACTCACCCGGCACGGCCTTCCCTTCAGCATTACCAGCGGCCTGCGTTTCTTTGAGCAGGCCCATATCAAGGACGTCGCCGCCTTCCTCAAGTATGTCGTCAACCCGCGGGACGAAGTCGCCTTCAAGCGGATGGTGCGTCTCTTGCCGGGCATTGGCGCACGCAGTGCCGAGCAACTCTGGACCGCCGCCGGAAATGCCTTCACCCAGATCGTCGGCGCATCCGAGATTCGGCCCGCGGAAGAGGGGGCAGGGGAATCCAGGGAACATCCCGCCTGCAATTTTCGCGACATTCTCCTCCCGCTCAAGGTCCCCGCCAAAGCTGCCAAAGCGTGGGAACAACTCGCCCATACCCTGGAAGAAATCGCTCCCGGAGGCCGGCCCAATCCGCCGGCCGAAATGATCCGCAGCGTCATCGAGGCCGTTTACGATGACTATCTCAAGGCCAAGTTCCCGAATTACGAGCAGCGCCGCGAAGACCTCGGGACGCTCGCCAATTTCTCGCGGCAGTACGAAAACGCCGCCGATTTCCTCGACCAACTCGCCTTGTTGACCGGCCTGGACACGGAAGCCACCGCGACCAACGAAGACACCGAGATGCTCACCCTCTCCAGCGTCCACCAGGCGAAAGGGCTGGAATGGAAGGTCGTCTTCGTCATCTGGATGAGCGACGGCATGTTCCCCAGCAACCGCAGCCTCGAGAGCGATGAAGCCATCGAGGAAGAACGCCGGCTCTTCTACGTCGCCGTCACCCGCGCCAAGGATGAGTTATACCTGACTTACCCTAATCTCCGCCTCAACGCCGGGTATGGTGAAATGCTCCAGCGTCCGTCCCGCTTTCTCGGCGAAGTCCCCAAGGAGTTACTCGAGGAATGGCAGGTCGGCGGCGCCAGTTGGTAAGAGTTATCAAGTGATCGATAGGCTCAGCCTCCGCCAATCCCGGAGGAGAGATATCGGACTTACAGCATCACTCGAAAGTAATTTCCGATTCGGCCGAAGAGCCTCCGCGAAGCGATCGAAAAAAAGCCTGTCATTCTGAGAGCGGAGCGGAGCGGAGCCGAAGAACCTCTGATATCTGCGGGCGGTGCGGAGCCGTAGGTGATCAAAATTGAAACTAGAAGATCCGCAGTGGTCCACCAAATTACCGCCAGCAACGCCAACAAATCATTTGTCCGTCGGCGTTGGTGCAGCCTGCGGAGCGGCAAAAGCTTCGCTTCCCATCTGCAATTGATACTGCCGGGGGCGCGCTGGCGTGGTCGTAATGCTCGGCACAGCGGTAATACTGCCCAGGTATTTCCGAAGGACATTCACGACATTTTCGGCGTCTGGCTGGTCCCCGTTGGTGTAATAGATGAGCTTCGCTTCCTTGTCCCTGGCAGTTCCTCCATTTTCAACGCTCGGCACCTGGTACCCAGCCTCAACCAGCGCTTGCTTGATCTTCCCGAGTGCTTCGGGATTCGAACCTGTTTGCGCCTCGATGCTCACTGAGGGAGTCAGGCCAAGCATCCGCGCCAGTTGGATCTTCGCCGACTCCGCAGCCGCCTGGACCTCGGTGTTTCGCGACGAACCATCGGCCAGCGGGCGAATCGCCTCAAACGCCCGCAGCGCCGCTTTCTGATCCTGGTTCGTGTAGGCGTTCGCGGCGAGATTCGTCAGCGTTTTGATCATATCCACCCGGGCCTCTTCGGGTGTGCTCGGCAAGCTATCCCCGAGCTGAGTGACGGTCGCACTCAAGGCCTCCGTCGCCTTGGCCTTATCGTCTGGATTCTTCGCCGTTTTGGCCGCTCCCACGAGCTTTTGCGCCGTCGCCTCTACTTCTTGCAGGCTGGCTGTCGTCTGTTCCGCCGATTGTTGCCCGACGGCCACGGCGACCGCATTACTGCTTTGCTGCAACGCCTCCGTGGTGCTGGCCACCGTGGGACCTCCGGGCATCAAACCGTTGAGCGTGTTGACGATGAGCGGCTGGCCGATCATCCCGCAGAGGAACGCAAAAACGAGACAATGCCAGAATCTGCGCCGATCGCTCTTCGCCACATAGTAGACCATCACGCCAGCGGCGACTCCCCCCACGAGCAGACGTTGCCACCACGAGAGGTTGGCCGGCGTCAGGCCAGTCAGCGGCACGGCCCCGACGAACCATCCGCCGATCGCCCCGGACGCCGTGATGAGCAGCGCCATGAAAACTTCGCTCCTTTTTGGAAAGACCACCATGTCCGCGGCTGCTTCCGCCTCTTCGTCGGTGTTGCTTCCGGCCTCCGGCTTGGCTCCTGGCTCATCTTTCGGCGCACTTTGAGTGGTGCTGGCTTCTGCACCATCGGGCCCTTCCTTGTTTTTCGCAGGGTCGGTTTTTTGCTCGCTGGCGGGGTTACTCGGGGATGTTTGCGGTGACTCGGGCATGTCGGCGCGTTGTTGAAGTTATGCACGGCCAGTCATTGGCCTTTGGAAAGTCGTCCGTGGGGTGGATGCGCCGCCAAGATTTGCAAACATTCCAGCGCAGGGGTTATTCAGCGCCAGCTCGGCGATGTAAAAGGCGACGTCTCTAAGAGTTACGGCAACGTTGTTAGCCGACTCCAGCCCCAGTACCGTGGCCACGTCGGCATTGAGGTTCGGCTTCGGGTAAACCAGTTCGGAGGCCGGCGCCAGGTAGAGCGCATGATCGGCGTCGAATGCCGCCGCTTTGGAACGAAATATCAGGGCCATCGTCCCCATGGTCTATCCGGATTTCATGGGCCGGTAAATCGGGAATCCTCCGCAGTGGGCATCGGAACAATTACCCATCGAGACCCGCAATACGCCGGACTTTTTCGTCGCTAGAATTACTTTCATTTCCGCAGGGAAACCGGGGGCAGGGCAAGGTGTCGTCGATCAGCGAATGGGTAAAAGCTCGTATTTCTCTCTTGCCACACGTGGCGAGTTTGGCTAGACCCATGATGTCACCGTGTCAGTTGCGGGGCGTGGATTGTTGGTCCCTCCCGAGGCTGCCCTCGGCGATTTACCCCAGAAAAGTCAGTTCAAGTACAACAACCGGAGGATGATGGCTTATGAAAAATCGAGTGGTGGTGGTCGATGATCACGTTTCGATCCGACAAATGGTGGGTATCGTGCTCGCTCGCGAGGGGCCTTTCGAGATGGTTGCCGAAGCAGGAAACGGTTTCGATGCGCTCAAGGAATGTCGAAGGCTCCAGCCGCAAATGGTCGTGCTCGACCTCGTCCTGCCCGAATTAAATGGACTGGAAGTCTTGCGCACCCTCCGTGGGGAACTGCGGGATACCCGTTTTCTGGTCTACTCGGGAACACTCAATCGCCATCTGATCATCGAAGCGCTTCACGCCCGGCCCCATGGCTTTGTCCATAAGACCGATCGCCTGGCCGTCTTTTGCGAAGCCCTGCGCGCGGTGGCCAACGGCTGTAGCTTTTTAACGCCCTTCGCCACGAAATTCCTCGACGACGAACGCCACTCCTCGCATAGCTCGGCGCGTCTCACCGAGCGGGAGCGGGCCGTGCTCCAAATGATCGCCGAAGGCTTGAGCAACAAGGAAATGGCCAGCCGCTTTTCCATCGCCCCGAAAACCGTCGAGCACCATCGCGCCCAGGTCATGCAAAAGCTCGGCATCCACGATGTCGCCAACCTCACCCGCTATGCGGTCCGGCTCGGTTTGGTGCCGGCTGAGATCTAGCGATTGGCGGGTAGCGTCCGTTCCCGTTTCAGAGTTCCAGTGAGGGGAGGGGAAAATAGGGGCGGCGAGATTTCGACCTCGGGCCTGCCGGCCTTCTGCGGCCCGTTCCAACGCAGACGGCCACGCCTCTCACGCCACTGGCTCGCCTTCAAAATAGCCAGACTCCGGAAAGAATTTTCTCGCCGAAATCCCGCGAAAAATTCGCACTCCCGCGGCGTCTGTACTTGATGGCGGACACGATGACTGTTTGAAACTCGCCCGCATTTTCATGGAATTGTCTCCCGATCACAAACTCGCCGGCGTCCTCGCGCCGCTCTTCGCTCTGCGTGGAAAAAACGACCTCGGCGTGGGCGATGTCGGCGCCCTGCGCGAACTCGTCGACTGGTCCGCCGAACAAGGATTTCGCGTCGTCCAACTTCTGCCGGTCAACGAAACCGGCAACGACAATTCGCCCTACAATGCGATTTCTTCCGTGGCGCTGGATCCGACGACGATCGAAATCACCCCCGAAGCGCTTCCGGATCTCACCGCCCACGAAATCGAAGAGATCGTCTCGACCATCGGCGTCACCGCCTGGCGCAAAGGTTCCGTCGCCTATCCGCTGGTCAAGGCCTTGAAATGGAAGCTCCTCGAGCACGGTTTCGAAAAATTCCTCGCCCGCTCCTGGAAACGAAACGACAAGCACGCCCGCGCCTTCCGCACCTTCATCAAGGAAGAGGCCGCCTGGCTCGACGGCTATTCCCTCTTTCGCGTGCTCATCGACCTCAACGGCGATACCGAACGCTGGGACCTCTGGCCCGAGGAACACCAGACCTGCGCCAAGGCCCAGGCCTGGCTGGCCGCGCAGAAACCCGCGAAGCGCCGCGACATCGAGCACCGCATCCGGCTCGTCTGTTATGTGCAATGGATTGCCTGGGAACAATGGCGCGGCATCCACGCCTATGCCGGTGAACGCGGCGTGGCCCTTATGGGCGACATCCCCTTTGGCATCAGCTACTACAGCGCCGACGTCTGGACCTGGCCGGAACTTTTCGATCACAAGTGGTGCGGCGGTTGCCCGCCCGAGCGTGTTTTCGAAACCGATCCTTTCACCTACAAATGGGGCCAGAATTGGGGCATCCCGCTCTATCCCTGGGAGGTCCACCGCAAGCAGGATTTCGCCTGGTGGCGCCAGCGCGTGCGCAAAGTGCGCGCCTGTTTTCAGCTCTTCCGGATCGATCACATCCTCGGTTTTTTTCGCATCTACGGCTTTCCCTGGCGGCCGCAGCTCAACGCCGAATTCCTTCCGTTGACCGAGGCCGAAGCCAAAAAGCGCACCGGCGATCTGCCGCACTTCGTCCCCTTCGAGGACGACACTCCCGCCCACAAGGCTGCGAATTGCGCCCAAGGCCGCGAAGTGCTCAAAGTGCTGCTCGAGGAGTGTGGCCAGTTTCGTCTCATCGGCGAAGACCTCGGAGTCGTTCCCGATTACGTCCGGCCCTGCCTCACCGAACTCGGCATCGCCGGCTTCAAGATTCCCTATTGGGAAAACGATGCCGAAGGCCGGATGATCCCGGGAAAAGAGTACCAGCGGCTTTCCGTCACGACTTACGCCACGCACGATTTCGAGCCGATCCGCGCCATGTGGGAAGGCTGGATGGCCAAGATCGAAAACGCCGAGCACGGTGGCCCCGAAACGCACGCCTCGCGCGACCGCGCCTGGATTGAGGTGCGCCGTCTCGCCGCTTGGGTCGGTCTCGATGTGCCCCGCATTACGCAGTACACGGACAAGGTCCAGGAAGCCCTGATGCGCGGCCTCTTCGCTTCCGAATCCTGGATGGCCATTTACATGATCACCGATCTTTTCGGAACCGCGCAACGCTTCAATGTCCCCGGCGCAGTCAGCGATTCCAACTGGAGCCAGCGCCTCTACCGGCCCATCGCGCAATGGCGGCAGGACCCCGAGCTGGTCTCAAAGATGGAGTCGATCCGCGATATCATTCACGCTACGGGCCGGGTCTAGCCGGCACGGATCGCAAAATCGGGCCGATGTCTTGTGGGCCGAAAATCATCCCGCGAAAAATCATTGCTCCACTCGCGCGATTCGCTGAATCTCTCGCCCTCCTTTTCCATCCATTTCACCACTTGTCCCGATTCTTCTGTCTCCGTGTGAAAGATCGGAACCCGAAACCCGAAACCCGAAACTCGTAACTCTAAATCATGAATTCTCCCATTCGCGTCGCCGTCACTGGAGCGGCCGGACAAATCGGCTATTCGCTTCTCTTTCGCATTGCTTCCGGCGCCATGTTCGGTCCCCAACAGCCGATCATCCTTCATCTCATCGAAATCGAGCCCGCGTTGCCCGCGCTCGGCGGCGTGGTCATGGAGTTGCAGGACTGCGCCTTCCCGCTGCTCAAGGGCATTGTCCCCACGTCCGATCTCGCCGAAGGCTTCCGCGATGTGAACTGGGCCTTGCTCGTCGGATCCATTCCCCGGAAGGCCGGCATGGAACGCAAGGATTTGCTCGGCATCAACGGCAAGATTTTCATCGGCCAGGGCCAGGCCATCGAGAAGAATGCCGCGAGCAACGTCCGCGTCCTCGTCGTCGGCAATCCCTGCAACACCAATTGCCTCATCGCCATGAACAACGCCCGCGGCGTGCCCGCCAATCGTTGGTTTGCCATGACGCGTCTCGACGAAAACCGCGCTAAAATGCAGCTCGCGCTCAAGGCCGGGGTCGATGTCACCAGCGTCAGCAACCTCGCCATCTGGGGCAACCACTCGGCGACGATGTATCCCGATTTTTATAACGCGCGCATCGATGGCCGCCATGCGACCGAAGTCATCAGCGACACCCATTGGCTGCAGGGCGAGTTCATCACCACCGTCCAGCAGCGTGGCGCGGCCATTATCAAGGCGCGCGGCCTGTCCTCGGCCGCTTCCGCCGCCAACGCCGTCGTCGACACCGTGCGTTCGCTCACCACGCCCACGCTCGAAGGCGACTGGTACAGCGTCGCGGTGCACTCGGACGGGCTGTACGAAGTGGAACCAGGCATCGTTTCCTCTTTCCCCATTCGCACCGGCCACGATGGCGGCTGGGAAGTGGCCAAGTGGGTCCCGGTCGGCGATTTCAGCCGCACGAAAATCAACGCCACCGTCGCCGAACTCAAGGAAGAGCGCGAACTCGTCCGCGACCTGCTGGGTTAGAGCGATTCTCAAAAGTAATTTCCGGATCGGGGGCAGAACGTAAGCAAGACTTGTGGCCCGCTGTCCGGAGGAAGTGGAAGCAGCTTCCAGCCACTTGCCGTGAAACGAAGAGCGGCAAGATGCCGCCCCTACTTCGCTTCGCGCTCTTCTACGAAAGCAACTCGGCAAGAAAACGGAAATTACTTTCGAGAGATGGTCTAAAGTAACTTCGTCGCGCGATCGAGAGCGCCAGCGCCGAAAACCCCGTCCTGTCCTCCCGAGCGAAGCGGGGAAGCACGGGCGGAGTCGAAGGACCTCCAATTTCCGCGGGTTCCCGAGCGGAGCCGCGGGCGCTCCCTTTTTAAAGAGCGCCTTCCTGAGGATGAACAAACGTTACTTCGTCGAAACCTGGCTTCCGTGTTTGTAAGTTTTCAGACCCACGTTGAAACGCCGCTCCGGCGCGCTCGCCGCAATCTCCCGATAACCTTGCGCATTCCAGACGATCAACTGCAACTTCGGGTCTGCAGTTAACCCACGCACATACTGATATTGTTGGTCGTTGTGCACCAGATAGCCGTCGATCGCGACGATGACATCGCCCGAGTGGAGTCCCGCTGCTGCCGATGCCGGCGACGTGGAAGTAAGCTGCGCGCCGTCCGCGGGCGGCGTCTTGAAATCGGCCAGAGTGACCTTCGTCATCCCTTGAGGAAAAAGCTGATTCACCATGCCCATCACCGCTTTCTTCATTTCGGGATCTTTGTCCGCATTGCGTAAATAGAAGTAAGTCAGGGCCGCACCGCCCCCGTCATAGCGTTCGGCGATTTTTTGGTAGAACCCTTCCGCTTCCTTGAGGTTTCCATGCTTTTCTTTCAGCCGCGCCATCGTTTCGAGACCGCGGAAAGAGTAAACATCCGCCGCTTCTGTGGCGATGGCCAGTGCCTTTTCCGCTTGCCCGTGATCGTCCAGATAGTTCACCAGCCAGCCGCAACTGTTCGCCGCGCGGATTCGGTCTTCGCCTAGGTCCACACCCTTGCGATAAGCTTCCGCGGCGTTGGTCTCATCCTTCTGTTTGAGATACCAGTCACCCAGGACGAAGTATTGATCCGGGTCGAGTGCGCAGACTCGCTGCATGGTTTCGCCATATTGTGCCGACTGATCGCTCTCAGTCTTCGCGAGGTGTTTCAGGGCGTGTAAGTTGAATCCGGTAATCGGACCGTAAACCTTCTCGGCCAGCCCCGCCGGAGGATGGTCGCCATACGATTTCCAAACCTTCCCATAACGGAGGAGATATTGACTCGGGGCAATGTCAAGCAGCCGGGTCCAGAATGGGTCTTCGCTCGGGGGTAGGGGATAACCAAAGCATCGCTGCCAAAAGCCATAAGTCGTCCCCGAGGGCACCAGCGGATCGAACCAGATGGGTGCAGGGACAGCCAGCGTCGGCAGTTTGCTGCCGCTTCGCTTGAAGCAATCCTGCCACAGCGCCGGACTCACCAACTCCGGGTGATTCTTGATCAGCGCGGAAACACGTTGGCTGATTCCGGGGATTTCCCGCGCGTCCTCGTGCAGTTCACGCTCGAGCAACGGATAAAGCGCGAGCGTCGGAAAATTCAGGTTCGCGAACTGTTGAAAACTGTGAAATTCCGGCACTCCCCAAAGGTCCCGGAGAAAGTAATTGGTGATCTCCAGGCTGGAACAAAGGTGCCGCTGATGCTGCGCACTCCAGAAATCCCAGGCGAGCACCTGGATTCTGGCCGGCTGATCCCCACTCCGCGAGACCGCGTGCCCAGCGGGCTCCGAGAGCGCCTTGATGAAATCCGCTTTTTGCAATTCCTTGCCGAAGTACGCTTTCCAATCCGCTCCCAGAGACACCGCTTCCTGTTGCAGGCTTTCCTTGGCGAAGCCATGCCCGTCCTCCACACCGAGATCTTCGTCTTCGAGGACGAGCCGGCGCAAATCGTGCAGCGGCGATGGCTTTTGCTGCTTCGCCCAGAGAATCGCGAAATGTGCATTGACGCTGCGCGCGCGAGCCCGAAATGCCTCCACCATTTCCAGCGGCACCGTGGCATCGGCCTCCAAGTGCCAATCGCCCGTGTTGCGGAGGCGCAGCGCCCGCACCCACGAGACGGCCCCCGGCGCCTCCAGGGGAGTCTTTAAACTTTCCATCGCGGCGGTCTCGCGTCCCGCCAGCGTTTGCAACGTCGCATCGGCAATCGTCCGAATCGCCCCGGCCGATGCTGGTTGCAAGGCTCGCGCGATGGCCAGATGCGCGGCCACCCGGCAGAGTTCCCGGCGGGTGTCGTTGAATTCGCCCGCCGCTTCCCGCATCGCAAATGCCGCGGTCAGCAGCGCGGCCTGTTCGTGCAGACTCGCGTCCAGCGGATTCTGGTTGAGCGCGTCCGACACTCGCTGGCTCTCCTTGATCAGCGTCTCCGGGGCTGCGTCCGTCAGGTTCGCCAGCAATGCGGCCGGTGCCGGCTCTGATTTCGCCGCGGGCTGAAGCTTCCATCCCGCGAGGAGTTGCTGCGCCCACGCCGAATAATCCGCCGGCGACCAAATGTATTCCTTGGTCGCAAATGTTTGCTTCACTGGAACGCCATCAAGTGTCGCGCTCAATTGGTAATTCCGCGGACGGTATCCAGTCGGCTCCGCGGAAAATTCGAGTTTACCCGCAGGATTCTTCGCGAAGCTCAGCAGTTCCGCAATGTCGCGCGCTGTTTCGTCTACGAGCCAGCATTCCTCCGAGGGAAAATGCGGCCAGATCGTATTCGGAGGCGCCGCAAAGGTAGGCTGCTCCTCATGGTGGGCAAATGGAATCGGAAGCATCCCATCGGCATCGCCGCCACCGTTCATCCGTTTATAATTATACCATCCAACATAGCCCGCGACCGGCAGAAGCACGATCAAAAGGACCACAGGAATTTTCCGGGAAACAGCACTCATATCAGTGATTAAAAATGGAACCGAACGGCCAGCATCTAGCGAAGCTCCAACGGCGCGCCAAGCGGGAATTGGAACGTGCGCCGAATCGTCACAAATCGCTCCGCGAAAAGGCCGCCTACAGAGGGAAATACAAGTGTTAAGCGCGCCGCCTTTCCTCGTGTCATCCTCAGCTTTCGCCCCTCGTGCGGCATATATCTTCGAGCATTCCCCAGACGTTCGTCATTCGACATTCGTCATTTCATCCGTCGCAATTTCACCAAGGACTCCTTTCCCCAAGGATTGAACCCTCACCAGCCCGATTTTCCCATGCCCCTCCTGCGTCAGCTTTCATCCATCGCCATTCTCGCGGCCATCTCCGTTGCATTTCACCCTGCGGCTTCCGGCGCCGAGAAAGCGCCGCCGCCGGTTTGCAACCGCCTGCGCTTCCAACCTGCGAAGAACGATCCGTCGGGCATGGTCGGCGGAAAGATTGAGGGATCGAATACCTCCCGCACGGAAGGCTTTGTCACTTTGGCCGAGATCAAAGAAGCGCCGCCCGCGAAAGACTGGGGTGATGTCAAATTCGACAACAGCAAAGTCTACCGTTACCTGCGCTGCGCGCTGCCGCCGGGCCCCGGCTCGCTCGGTACCCTCGAATTTTACGAGGGCGATCAACTCATTTGCACGATCACCGATCATAAGGGTGTCCCGTTCAGTTACTTTCCGAACGACAAGCAGGATACCCGCGCAATCGGAATCGATCT
This sequence comes from Chthoniobacter sp., assembly GCA_036501065.1. Taxonomy (GTDB): domain Bacteria; phylum Verrucomicrobiota; class Verrucomicrobiia; order Chthoniobacterales; family Chthoniobacteraceae; genus Chthoniobacter. The sequence continues at coordinate 50,449 of DASYAY010000022.1, forward strand.
CGGCGACCGTGCCACTGCTCAGCGGCCCTATTTCAATCCACCCGTCAACGATCTCAAGGCGCCCGCAGAGGTGAAGATCGTCTCCTCGCCCGACGCCACGATTCGCTATACCCTCGATGGCACCTGGCCGACCGCCGAGCACGGTGAGACTTACACCGCGCCGATCCACGTCGGCAAAAACACCACCATGGTCGCCACCGCCATGCTCCCCGATCGCGCGCCGAGCATTCCCATGGCCACGACCTACCTGTTTCCGCAGTCGACCAAGCCGGGCTTTGAAACGGTGAGCCTGGGCAATAGCCTTACCGGGACCACTATTGGCGGGTGGAAGTTCTTCCGCACCGCTGGAATCGCCCAGAAGTCGTCGATGTGGGGCCGGGGAGGCGCCTTGACCAGCCAGCTCTGGCATATCGCCACCAACGACCTCGCCAATGACAAGGAGGCCGCGGCCAAGGAAGAGAACGGCCGCAAACAAGGTCAACAGCTCTGGGATGACTTTTGGAAAAAGGTCGGCAAGCCCGACATCCTCACCCTCCAACCCCGCGACTTCGACCTCGACCGCGAGATCGCCTCGGAGATCAATTTCATCAAGCTTTTCCGCACCAAAGCGCCCGACATTCAGCCCTATCTTTACTGCGAATGGGTGGAGATCGCGCGCCAGCGTCCGAGCGACAAAGGCGAGGTCCCGAGTTATCAGATGACCAGGACTTTCCCCGCGTTGACCTGGGAGGAGTCGATGAGCGCCATGCTCCTCTACGTCGAGGAACTCCAGCACCGCCTCGCCGCCGCTCACCTCGAGGGCAAACCCGCGCACATCATTCCATCTGCGCTCGCCATGGGCTGGATGAAAAACCTCATTGATCACGGCCAGTTTCCCGGCGCAAAACCCGGGACTTTCTATTCTCTCCTCTTCAACGATCAAGTGCATCCGAAAGCCGCGACCGCGAATGGCGACTGCAACGGCGGCTTCCTCGTGGATATGACTTGGTTCTCGACCTTCTACCACGAATCCTCCGAGGGCAAAGTGCTGCCGATCGAAACCACCTTCACACCGGAGCAAACGCAAGCCATCCAGCGGCTCACTTGGGACATCATCAAGAACTATCCCGATTGCGGCCTCTACGAGGAAGGCACTCGGCCTTGCGGCAAACCGGAGTTCGCCAATGACGGCAAAACCATCACGCTCAAATCTTCCACGCCCGGCGCATGGTTCCGCTACACCCTCGACGGCACCACCCCGACGCGCACCCGTGGCTACGTCTATTGTGGTGCCATCAGCGTGCAGCCCGGCATCCAGCCCAAGGCTGTCGCATACAAAAGCGGCATGGCTGATAGCAATGTCGCCGAATTGAATCTCTCAGCAGCCACCAAATAGCCGCCGCCTAATCGCGAGGATTTCTTTCCTCGTGCCCAAACTCCATTTGGGCATGCAATAAGGAGCGAAATTCCATTTCGCATGGCGGCTGTGTCTTCGGGTGGTCAACGTTCATCCCCCCCGAAGGCACCCTCCATACGAGATCGATCCTTACGAGCCGAAAATTCCCTCTGCGGCCCTCTCTCGAACCTCTGCGCCTCTGCGTTTTTCCGTGCCTGTCGCCTTCGGTTGCGCCTTCGCCGCCCCGGTTACTTCTCTGGCATCTCATCTTACGCATTCGCGTGAATCCCCAGCCGAGATTCTTTCAACGAGCCGGCATCCGCCAGGGTTGAACGTTCGCCACCCTATTCATGAAATCCCTTCTCCGCCTTCCCCTGGTCGCGTTCTTCTTCGCCGTCGCGTTCCTCGCTGCCCCGCCAAATTCCCGGGCCGAAAAGCCGCCCGCCAATTGCGATCGCGTTCGCTATCAGACCACCCCCGGCAACGAGCAGGACATGGTCGGCGCCAAAATCGAAGGCTCGAACGTCTCTCGCTTCGAGGGTTTTGTCACCCTCGCGGAAATCAAGGATGCGCCACCGACGAAAGGGTGGGGGGAAATCAAATTCGACAACCACAAAGTCTACCGTTACCTCCGCTGTAAGTTGACTCGTGAAGGAAAGGAAAAGATCGGCAAGGTCGAGTTCTACTCCGGCGACCAACTCCTTGCCGGTCCGGGCAAAGCGATCTTTTATCATTTCTTTCTTCCCGATGCGCAGGACGAACGCTCCATCGGTTACGATCTGGCCGATGCCGCCACCGCCCAGCGTCCGTCTTTTCAGCCGGCCAGTAACGATCTCGATGCTCCCACGGATGTTACCATTTCATCCACGCACGGCGCCACCATCCGCTACACTCTCGATGGCACCTGGCCGACCGAGGAACACGGTGAAACTTACACCGCGCCGATTCACGTGGACAAAACCACGACCATCAGCGCCGTCGCCATCCTGCCCGACCGCGCTCCGAGTCTCCTCAATACCACGACTTATCTTTTTCCCGACGCGAAGAAGCCGGGCCTGAGCAGCGCCCATGTCGGCAACAGCCTCACCGGCACCACCGGCGGCTTTTTCCGTTTCGCTCGCACCGCGGGTTACGGCCATAAATCGGTGGCCTTTCTCCGCCCTGGCGCGCTCACCAGCGAGCTCTGGGCCGTCTCCACGGGCGCCTACGCTTCCGACAAAGTCGCCAATGCCAAGGAAACTGCCGCGCTCAAGCGCGGTGTCCCTTCGTGGGCGGACTTTTGGAGCAAGGTCGGCAAGGTGGATTTGATGACCATGCAGCCGCGCGATTTCGACCTCGACCGCGAGATCGCCGCCGAGGTCAATTTCATCAAACTCTTCCGCCAAAAATCGCCCGATCTCCAGCCCTGGCTCTACTGCGAGTGGGTGGAAATGGCCCGCCAGCGTCCGAGCGACAAGGGCGTCGTCCCGAGTTTTGAAATGCAGAAGACTTTCCCCGCGCTCACGTGGGAAGAGTCGATGGGGGCGATGCTGCTCTACGTGGAGGAACTGCAGCATCGGCTCGCCGCCGCCTATCCCGAAGGCAAGCCGGCGCATATCATTCCGTCCGCGCTGGCCATGGGCTGGATCAAGAATCAGATCGATCACGGGGTGTTTCCCGACGCCCAACCCGGCAGCTTCTATCCGCTGCTTTTCAACGACCAGGTGCATCCCGCGGATGCGCCCATTCATCGCCATGCCAACGGCGCGTTTCTCGTGGATATGACCTGGTTCTCGGCCTTCTACCGTCAACGTTCGGAAGGCCAGGTGCTGCCCATCGAAACGACCTTCACCCCTGAGCAAGTCAAGGCCGTGCAATACCTCGCCTGGAACGTCATCAAGAATTACCCCGACTGCGGCCTCTATGAGGACGGCACCAAGCCCTGCGGCAAGCCGGAGTTTGCCAACGATGGCAAGACGATCATCCTCAAGTCCTCCACGCCCGGAGCATGGTTCCGCTACACCCTCGATGGCACGACTCCCACGCGCACCCGCGGTTATGTCTACTGCGGGGTCATCAGCGTGCAGCCCGGCATTCAGCCCAAAGCTATTGCCTACAAGAGCGGAATGGCCGACAGCGAAGTTACCGAAATGGGCAAATGAAGAAGGCATTCGTGTTTCTGCTTGGGCTGGTGCTCTTCCATCAGTCCGCGTCCGCCCAATCCATCTGGTTCGCCCCACGGGCCGGACGCGAACGGCCCGCCGACTACATGGACCTGTTCAAGCCGGACGCGCCCTGGCCGCAGGCCGCCTCGCACGTCAAAGTGTTCGAACTTTCTCAGCGTATGGCGGCGGCGGGCAGTGAAACGGAACTCCGGCAGATCTTCAGCAATCTCCGCGACCGCCACATCGGGCTCTGCGTTGGCGTGCTCCCGCTTTCCGCTGGTCCGGATGGTTGTGGACAGGGAGTCGAAGGCTACAGTGCCCCCGGCCAATCGCTTCACGATGCCAAACGCATTCAGGCGCTTGGCGCCGATGTCGCCGCCTTCGCCCTCGATGAACCTCTGCATTTTGGGCACGCTTTCCAAGGAACCAAGCAGCTCACTCCCTGCCATTCTCCGATTGACGACATTGCTCGCCAGGTTGCACTTCGGGTGCAACAAATCCGCACCGTCTATCCGAATGCCCAGGTAGGAGATGTCGAGCCATTCCCCGGATCCGATTCCTGGCTCGCGGAATTGGAGCAATGGTTCGAGGCTTACCACAAAGCCACCGGCGAAAAACTCGCATTTTTCCGTCTCGACATGGCCTGGGATCGGCCCTGGCGCGAACGCATCCCCGCTCTGGTCGAGTTGCTGCATCGCGAAGGCATCCCATTGCAAGTCATCTACAATGGTAATGGCCGCGCCGCGACCGACGAAGAATGGATTGCCCAAGCCCTATCTCACGCCGCCGAATTCGAATCCCAAGGCCGCCCCACGCCCGATGTCGTCTGCATTCAATGCTGGACTCCCAAGCCATCAAAACTCCTCCCTGAAACCGACCCCAAAACGCTCACCAGCCTCATTAACCAATACGTCGCTCAGAAAACGAGAAAGTGAAGTCGTGGCTGTAGACTTACAAAACTCTCGCACGGTGAAATGAAACTAGAAACCAAAAACCAGAAATTAGAAACGATAGGCCGCGCCTGGCTTTGCGCGATCTTCATCGCCATCTTAACATCGAGCGCTTTTGCCGATCCGCCCCTGGCCATCTTCAACCGGGCAAGGTACTTCCCAGCGCCGGGAAAAGAACAGGCCATGGTTGGTGGAAAATTCAGCGGTTCGAATGTCTCTCCCGACACTGGCTTCGAAGTCCTCGGTGAGATCAAGACCGCACCCACTCCGGGCCAGTGGAACGAACTGTCGTTCCCCAATACCAAGCCTTATCGGTGGATTCGTTACGAAGCCCCGGCAGGTTCCTTTGGGAACGTCGCAGAAATGGAATTCTACGCCGGCGAACGCAAACTTGCGGGCAGTCCGTACGGCTCCATCGCCCAGCGCGAGACCGGCACGTCTTATCCGCGTGCTTTCGACGGCAATACCAAGTCCGTCTGGGAATCCGACAATCCGGGCCCGCAGTTTATCGCCTTGGACACTTGGGATTTCGCCACGGCGCGCTTTCCGATTATCGAGCCGGGCGAACATCGGGGAGGCAGCCCCGTAAACCAGAGATGCCCGGTTCCCGAGAAAGGTCCCATCCAGGTGACTTTGAAGTGCCCGACACCCGGCGCGGTGCTCCGCTACACGCTCGATGGCATCACTCCGGGGCCGAAAGACGGCACGGTTTACGAAAGGCCCATCACCATCGACCATACCACCACTATCGTCGCGGTGGCCTTCAAGGAAGGCCTCGCACCAAGCCCGGCGACTTACTGGACTTATCTCATCGAAGGCAGCACCAAGCCCGGCCTGAGCACCTTCAGCATCGGCAATAGTCTCACACAATCAACGGTCCGCACCGGAGTATATGCCCGGATGGCGGGCTACACCCACGAGTATTACAACTTCACCAAACCCGGCGTGCCCACGGTGGCACTTTGGAAAGGCTTTGCCGCGGAGCCAAAGGCGGAATGGACACAAGCGCTCGCTGCCATTCCGAAGATCGATCATTTCACCGTCCAACCCCGTGACTTCGACGCCGCCAACGAGGCTAAGTACGACATTCTTTTCTTCAACCTCATCCGCGCGAAATCACCGGAAATGCAGCCGTGGTTTTATACCGAATGGACCCGGCGCGCTCGCTATCAGCCGCCCGGCGCCCAAATCGACTACTCCAAAGGTCTGCCCCGCTATGGCGCGGGCAAAGTCCTCGCCATGACCACGGACTCCGGCGAATTCCAAAGCAGCGAGACCAAACTCTTCCCGGCTCGCACTTGGGAAGAATCCGCCGGCGCCTATCTGCTCTACGTCGAGGAAGTCCAGCATCAGGTCCTCGCCACTTATCATGAAGGCAAACGTCCGCGCGTTCTGCCCACCACCCTGGCCGTGGGTTGGGTGAAGGATTGGCTTGATCACGGCAAAATACCCGGACTCGATGCCAGCGCCTTCGACGACATCATGTTCCACGATTGCGTCCATCCCGGCCCGATCGGCTCCTATCTTGTCGACATGGTCTGGTTCGCCGCGTTCTACGGCCAATCTCCCGAAGGTCAGGTCCTTCCCATCAATACGAATCTCACCATCCCGCAGGCCACCGCGCTCCAAAAACTCGCGTGGGATGTCGTGAAAAACTATCCCGATTGCGGCCTCTACGAAGAAGGCAAACAATCGTGCGGCAAACCGGACTTCGCCAACGATGGCACCACCATCACGCTCCACTCCTCCACGCCCGGAGCATGGTTTCGCTACACCCTCGACGGCACCGCACCCACCCGCACCCGAGGTTATGTCTATTGTGGCAGGATCAGCGTGCAACCGGGCATCCAACTCAAAGCGATCGCCTATAAAAGCGGCATGGCCGACAGCGAGATGGCTGGAATGAAGTAAGTTCGCAGCCGCATCTTCATCATTTGAGCCAGCGAAAAGCCCGCTCCACGAATTCCCGCCCGTGCGTCCGAATGCACACACCGTGAGCCACGATCAAGTTCTCGAAATCCCAAGAGAGTAACTTCTCCAGCGATTGACGGGCACGCTTTCGGTCAAGGAATGACCACCGGATATCGTACGGCACCCCGCCGCGGGGATAAGCCGCTCCGAAAAGCCGGCACAGCGTATTGACGAAGGGTCTCCCTTCGACCGGGCGGTGATTTTGCAAAAAATCCGCGACGATGAGACTGCGCGACGCCCGATGAAAGAAATGGACCTCTTCGACGAAGAGATTGCCGCGGAAGACCAATTGATCGAGATCCTCCGACCAGCCGCGCGGCGGTTCATCGTTCAGCATTCCACGGAACGGCAGGTGTCGAAATTGACGCGGTATCTGCGGCGGCCCCCAAAGTTCGGCGTCGGGAAACAGCGTGTGCCATTCCTCGAGCCGCCACACGTGCAACCGGGTCGGCGCCACCAGATATTTCACCGGCCCCACCGCCGGAAGGCTCGCCAGCAATTCCGGCGAAACGTGCACCGGCGAATTCACCCAGAGTGCCCCATCCGTGAGCCGCACCACGATCATCCGCGTTGGGAAAGGCAGGCCGATGGCACGGACTGAAGGTCCATCGACGAGCATGATGTTTTGAGCAAAATCTTGGAGATCGCACGCACTGCCCATACTCTGTGAATATCGCGCGGCATCCCTTCGCCATCCATGATGGATTTTGCTTTTCGCCGCATTTTTGCGCCGCCGGGAAACAACGACCTGCCTGCCAAGACTTTCGGAAAAAAGGAAAATCGCCGAGTTGTGGCTCGGCTTCTCCGCGGCAGAATTGGATGTTGAGTGTTGGATGTTTCTCCGTCGCCACTCCCCCGAAGCCGCAGAAAAAGAGAGTGTTCCTCCGCAGGCCGGAACTTACTAACTCCTCCACCGAGGAAGACAAAACACTCCATAGCCTGTCCGCCAAAGCAGCCGTAACAACGGTTGCACCGTCGCGAGCAGCGCTTCATCCGGGCCGGTCGCTCCCGCTGCCGCCAACACTTCCCGGACATTTCGCCGTCCATCGATCTTCGAGAATAGCACCGCCTGCGTGGGCGTGAGTGGCACCGCCCGCAAAGCTCCACGGCCCATCGCCCAAAGTGGATTCTCCGGCGTCCCCCCGATGCGCAGCAAATCCACGCAGTGCCCCGGAACACACTCCAGCAATCGTTCGGAATCCCAGGGCACCCGATAAGTCGCCGGATCACGATCCGCCCGGCAGACATGAAATTCGTGCATCCGCATCGAACCGGAGACCGTTTCCATCGCCTGCCAGGTCTGCTCCTCCGTGAGCGCAGCGATCCGCTCGCGCAGCCTCGGATTCCCGCACAGCGATCCATCCGGATGATAGCCGAAATTCATGTCCCATCCTTGGAAGACGAGGCCCGCTTCCGCGACCAGCGCGAGACAGTCGGACACCGAGTAGGCCCGGTCCCGCGCATGCAGAAACGTATCCACCAGTCCAACATCCGTCTGTTGGTCCACTGCGTGGCGAAGATACGATTGCAGCGGATGATCCGCGGGAAGAACGGCCAGGGTCTCGCGGACCACCGCCACGCTTTCCGGCGACTGATCGAGACCGAGGAGTCGGAACAATTCCTGGAACGGATAAACCGGCCCGCGCGGATATTTCCCGTAAAGCGCCAGACTGATGATGCCCTCCCGGCTCAACATTCCACCCAGCACCCGCAAAGCTTCCGCCGGTTTCTCCGTGTGATGCAACACTCCCTGGCAGGAAATGAAATCATAGCATCCTCCGAGCTTCGCCGCGTCCTCGATCGAACACTGCTCCAGCGTGAGATTCTGCAGGCGATGCTGCTCCTTCAGCTTCTGCTCCTGTTCGAGCGAAGCGCGGCTGAGATCGATCCCGACGACCTGGCACCGCGGATAGTTATACGCATAGCACGCCGCCGCCAGCGTCCCGCAACCGGCCACCAGGATTTGCAGGTTTTCACGAGGCTTTCCAGCCGGCCAGAAGCGATGCGTGAAATTGCCCAGGACCTCGTAAAGCTTCAGGTACCTCGCAAACACCCCCGGATTGTCGCTCTCGGGCGGATATGGCCACCGTTCGTACTGCTCCTTGACGGGATCTTCTCCGGGCTCAACGAAACCGAGATAGGCGCCTTCCTTCGAGTTATCCGGCAGAGCCGCCGGAAAAAGAGCGTGCGTCTCGATGCACATCGCCAGCCCCATCGATGGCCACGGGGCAATCAGAGGTTGCGGCGGCGGCACTCTGGGGCTTTCCTCCGCATGCCCGGTATTCGGGTGTGGCGGCGGGGAAGACGGCGGATTCATGTCGGGCTAAGGGGCATCATTTTGAATCCCAAGCTTCGCCATAAACTAGGCACAATCTGCGGCCTCCGCAGGGTTCAACGCGACGTACTCAAGTTCGCGTCAGGTCCGCCGAAGAGAGAGCGTCACCGCCTTTGCCTGCCCAACGGGAAAAGCCTGATGTCGTTGCACAGCGGTACTCTGCGCAACAACGCGTATTCCGGCCACGAAGCCATGGAGTGATCTGGCACAGGTCGGTAAAATCCTCCAAGCCGCAGGCTTGATCCACGGTCTACTTCGTGTCGAACTCTCGCCCAGCCCCTTCGTTCCCATGAACCGCTTCCTCCATCTCCTCGCCTATTCTCTTCTTCTCTCGAGCCTCGCCTTCGCTGACCCGGCCCCCGTGACGCCGGCCAGGCCGAACATTCTTTTTATTCTCGCCGACGACATGGGCTGGTCCGACCTCGGCTGCTACGGCGCGGATCTGCACGAAACTCCGAACATCGATCGCTTCGCGTCGCAGTCGGTGCGCTTCACCAACGCCTACGCCATGTCAGTCTGTTCGCCCACACGCGCCACTTTGATGACCGGCAAGCACGCCGCCCGGCTCCATTTCACCATCTGGGCCGAAGGCGCGCAGGAAGGCGGCCCGAAAAACCGCAAGCTCCTCGAAGCCCCTTCCATTTGGAATTTGCCCCACAGCGAAACCACCATCGCCAAACATCTCCAGGACGCCGGATACCTCACCGCGCTCGTCGGCAAATGGCATCTCGGCGACTGGCAGTATTACCCCGAGACACATGGGTTTGATATTAACATCGGCGGCACCAACTGGGGTGCGCCGGAAACCTATTGGTGGCCCTATCGCGGGGCTGGCTACTACGGCTCCGAGTATCGTTACATTCCCCACCTCGAGTTTGGCAAACCGGGTGAATATCTCACCGACCGCCTCACCGACGAAGCCATGAAAGTCATCGACCAGGCGGGTGATAAACCCTTCTTCGTCTATCTCGCGCATCACGCCGTCCACACCCCCATCGAGGCCAAGGCCGATGACATCAAATATTTCGACGCCAAGTACCGGCCTGGCATGAACCATCGTCACACCACCTATGCGGCCATGAACAAGGATTTGGACGACGCCGTTGGCCGCATCCTCGCCCATGTCAAAGAGCGCGGTCTCGACAAGAACACCGTAATCATTTTCGCCAGCGACAACGGCGGCTATATCGGCATCGACAAATTGGGGAGTGGAAAAGATATGCCCGTGACCAACAATGCCCCGTTGCGCTCTGGCAAAGGCGCGCTCTACGAAGGCGGCATCCGCGTCCCGCTCATCATTCATTACCCCGGTGTCACGCCGGCCGGCGCCACTTGTGATGAGCCAGTAATCATGACCGATATGTTCAATACCCTGCTTGGTATCGCCGGCTTGCCCCAGCCCGCCGACGTTCACGATGGCATGGATCTCGCCCCGCTGCTCAAAGACCCATCCGCCAAACTCGACCGCGACGCGCTCTATTTCCACTACCCGCACTACTACCACACCACCACTCCGGTCAGCGCCATCCGTGCCCGCGACTGGAAGTTGCTCGAGTTCTTCGAGGACAACCACCTCGAACTCTACAATCTCAAAGACGACCTCTCCGAGAAGCACAACCTCGCCGCGGAAATGCCCGAAAGAGCCGCCGCTCTCCGCGACAAGCTGCACGCCTGGCGCGATTCCGTCGGCGCCGCCCTCCCGACCGTCAACCCGAACTTCAAAGGCAAGGATCCCAAGCCGCAAAACGCGCAGCTAACTCCGTGAGTTTACCTCCGGCTTCGTTCCGCCGAAGCAGAACGGAGCAACCGGGAGAGGAAGCCCCTGCACTTTGCGTGGTCCTCGCGCAAATTTATGCTTGCAATTGGTCCTGCAAGTCCCAACGACGGCGATGCTATGTACTATCAGTTGCCATTCCACGAGTTCGAGGGTTGAAGCCAACGCCCTCTACTTATCTTACTCCTGCCGCAGGGGACATCCGCCGGCCCGGACACTTTCCTTCCGTCGCCCCATCCTTCCCATTCTTCCTATCCTTCCAAAATTGCTCTTTACCCCGCGATCTCAGGCCCCAGGCGCGCCGTTTAATTGCCCCCGCCCAGTCATCAGTGCCCCGCGACGTCCAGAGTAAAAGCCCGGCCTTTCGCTAAAAAGTCAACAATTATCAACATCCCCAACGCCGCCCTTCCGCCTATCTGCCCATGCCTTCATCCCATCGCCCAACCTTACTCCGAATCTCCGCTCGAGCCCTCGCAGTTTTCATCCTCGCCCTCATCTGCCTTCCCCTCCGCGCCGCCGACCCGGCGCCCGCCTCCCGCCCCAACATCGTCTTTATCATCACCGACGACCAGCGCTGGGACTATCTCGGCTGCACCGGGCATCCCGTCCTGAAGACGCCTAACATCGACCGCATCGCAAAAGAAGGCGCGAAGTTCACCAATTTCTTCGTCTGCACACCGCTCTGCTCGCCGAGCCGCGCCACCTATCTCACCGGTCTCTATCCGCATACCCATCACGTCATCAACAACGACAAGCTCGGTCTCGATGGCCTCAGCCACACGCTCATGACTTTTCCACGCCAGCTCCGCGAAGCCGGTTACGAGACCGCCTTCATCGGCAAATGGCACATGGGGCTCGACGATTCGCGCCGGCCGGGTTTCGACAAATGGTTCAGCTTCAAAGGGCAGGGGGTCTACATCGACGGCGTGGTGAATGACAACGGCCTCGAACGCCAGCTCGATGGCTACATGACCGACCACCTCAATGCGCAGGCCATTGCTTTTATCAAGCAACCGCACACCAAACCCTTCTGCCTCTATCTGGCGCACAAGGCCGTTCATAACCCCTATCTACCCTCGCCGAAATATCAGGATTTGTATGCCGATTACGATTTCAAGGTGCCGCCCACCAGCCCCGATGATCTCGCCGGAAAGCCCGTCATGCAGCGGCATCTGCCTCCTCTCAATGTCCTCGATCTGGAGGGTATCTCGGCTGAGCCCGGCGAACCACGTCGGGGCCGCGGTCACACCCCGGCCGACATCGTGCGCGATCAATTGCGCTGTCTCGCTTCCGTGGACGAAGGCGTCGGTCAGATCTTCGCTGCGCTCCAACAGACCGGAGAACTCGACAACACCGTCATCGTCTATACCAGCGATAATGGCTATCTCATGGGCGAACACGGAAAAGTGGACGACAAACGCTGGCCGTACGAAGAAGCGCTCCGCGTTCCGATGTTAGTGCGTTACCCGAAGAAGGTCGCCGCCGGAACCATCATCGATTCCATGGTTTTGAACGTGGACATGGCTCCCACATTGCTCGATCTCGCAGGAGTGAAATCCATGGTCCCGATGCAAGGCCATTCCTTCGTGCCGTTGCTCGGCGATCCCAAGGCCCCGTGGCGCGACAAATTCCTCGCCGAGTACTATCTGGAAAAAGTCGTCCCCTCGGTGCCGGCCTGGGAAGCCGTCCGGACAAATCGCTGGAAATACATCCATTACTACCAGGAGTCCGACAGCATGGACGAACTCTACGATTTGCAATCCGATCCCAAGGAAATCAAGAACCTCGCCAACGAAGCCAGCGCCCAATCCACACTCACGGAAATGCGCAAGGACCTCAGTGATCTCCTCAAAGAAACCAAGTGACCACCCGCCTCCCGCCGCCACGCGAAGCAAAGCTTCGCGGCTGTGGCTTCCCAAATGCGGCATCGGACACTCCCACCGCAAACCAGCAGTGGCTCTCAACCATCAACTATCAACTCTCAACCGCGGTAGGCTCCACCGGGTTGAAAACTTGGGCTGGTGCCGCTCCGTTCTTTCCTCGACATTCAGGCGCCGCGTTCCCTCAACCTTGAGATATCGCCATGAAAAAGTTCGTCGCCATTGTTCTCGTGCTCGCTGCCTTGGTGGCCGGCTTGGCCATTTACCAACATCAAAGTGCGCCGCGTCCGGGCCATGCATCATTGATGGTCTATTGCGCCGCCGGTTTGAAGACCCCGGTCGAAGCCGTCGCCGAGCAGTACCGTTACGAAACCGGTGGGGAGGTGAACTTGCAATTTGGCGGCACCGGTTCCTTGCTCAGCCAGCTCCGGGCAGTCCACAAGGGCGACCTCTTTATTGCTGCGGACGAAGGCGCGGTGGGAGATGCGCGCAAGGCGGATCTCATCGGGGATGTTTTCGCTGTTGCCGTGCAACATCCCGTGGTTGCGGTGCGCAAAAATAATCCGAAGAACATCAAAACCTTGGAAGACCTGCTGCGGCCCGATGTCAAACTCGCCCTCGCCAATCCCGAGGCCGCCAGCATTTCGCGAGTCAGCCGCGCCGCTCTGGGGGACACCTGGAAAAAGCTCGCGGCGCACGCCACGGTGACCAAACCGACAGTCACGGAAGTCGCCGCCGACGTGAATCTCGGCACGACGGATGCCGGTATCATTTGGGACGCCGTCGTGGCGCAATTCAAAGACCTGCAAGCCGTCGAGGTGCCGCAGTTGGCGGACCATAAAGAAAATGCCTCGGCCTGTGTCCTCTCCTTTTCAGAGCAGTCGGCGATGGCCGTGCGGTTCGCGCATTACCTCACGGCGCCGGACAAAGGCGGCGCCATCTTCCGGGAGAGCGGATTCACCCCTGCGGGCGGTGAAAAATGGACCGCCAGCGCAGGGCTCGGACCAGCAGAAGGTGGAGCTCTTCCAAGGAGCTTCTCGACGGCCACGATGGTCCATCGCCTCGAAGCGGCATCCACGACCCGAGGCATGGCGACGACTGTGCGGAAGGATGGATGATGGCGCTGTCCGCGCGATTTTCCTGGTTCTGGTGCGGCATCGTCCTCGTCACGGGCCTCTATCTGGCCTTTCTCCTGGCGTTGATTGTTTCGACGGCGACTTATACCACGGCGGGCCATTTGTGGGCTGAATTGCGTTCGGGAAATATCCGTTTCTCCATCGGATTGAGCCTCGTCTCGGCCACGACTTCCGCCTTGCTCGCATTATTCCTGGCGGTGCCCGCCGGTTACCTTCTCTCCCGCACCCGTTTTCCGGGCAAGACCTGGCTGGAAGCGATGCTCGATATTCCGATCGTCCTCCCGCCGACGGTGGTCGGCTTGTGCCTGCTCGTTTTTTTTCAGACGCCCGCGGGGCAGATGATCGAACGCTTCATTTCCTTTACCTACACTGCGGCCGGCGTCGTCCTTGCTCAATTTGTCGTCAGCGCCGCCTTTGCCGTGCGAGTGATGCACGGCGTCTTCGATCATCTCTCTGCGCGGCCGGAGGAAGTCGCCATGACCCTCGGCTGCTCGCGCGGCCGGGCGGTATGGCTGGTCACATTGCCGGCGGCGAAACGCGGTATCTTCGCCGCCTTCAGTCTCGCCTGGGGACGCAGCCTGGGGGAGTTCGGTCCGGTTCTAGTCTTTGCCGGCATTATCCGCAGGAAGACGGAAGTGCTCTCCACCAGCATCTATCTCGAATATACCTCCGGCCACTTGGAAGCCGCAGTAGCCGTGAGCTTGCTCATGGTGGCGTTGGCCATGCTCGTCCTCGTGGCCGTGCGCACCGCGGGGGAGAAAGTGTGAAAAGTTCTGAGTGCTTAGTTCTTAGTATCCACCGCCGCATCTTCTTTACTAAGCACTAAGCACTGAGCACTGAGCACTGAGCACCCCGTGATCCATCTCGATTCCATCACCTGGCAAGCGGGCGCCTTTCGCTTGGAGAATCTCACGTTGTCTGTTCCCACCGGGCGTTACGCCGTGCTCATGGGACGGACGGGTTGTGGCAAGACGACGCTGGTCGAAATCCTCTGCGGCCTGCGTCGGCCGCAGGGCGGAAGGGTGCTCATCGCGGATCGCGACGTCACGCACGAGCCGCCGGGAGAACGGGGTGTCGGTTACGTGCCGCAAGACGGCGCGATGTTCCCAACAATGACCGTTCGCGAACACCTGGGCTTTGCGCTCCGCCTGCGGCGGCGGCCGGCCGACGAGATCGCCCGCCGGGTCGGCCAGCTTGCCGAAGAACTCGGCATTGCCGCATTGCTCGATCGCAAGCCACAGGGTCTCTCCGGTGGCGAACGCCAGCGCGTTGCCCTCGGGCGGGCCTTGGCCGCGCAACCAAAGGTGCTCGTCCTCGATGAACCGCTGAGCGCCCTCGACGAGGATTTACGCGACGACCTCGCAGTCCTGCTCCGGCGCATCCAGCGCGAGCACGGCATCACCGCGTTGCACATCACACACAGCCGTGCCGAAGCATTGCAACTGGCCGACCTCATGTTCCGACTCGCCGACGGACGAATCACCGAATCGCTGGCGAGACCTTCCGGCACCGGCGATCGCGTGAAAAGCGACACGCCGTAGCGCAGAATCAGTCGCAGATCCATATCCATGTCCTCCAAAAAAATTCGCTCCGCTCGTCCCGGATGGTCGATACCACCGCTGCCACCGCTCTCGATCTCCGAACGGGTAACCCTGGCTCTCGGCACCGGTTTTGGCAGCGGCTTCTTTCGACCGGCTCCCGGGACCTGGGGTTCTGTGGTCGGCTTTGCCTACGCCTGGCTGCTGCTGCAAATGCCAAGTCTCTCCGCCTATCTTGCGGTGACGATTCTGGGCGTGTTCCTTTCCGTCCCGATCTGCGGAAAATGCGCACGCTGGCTGCGTGATCCGGACCCAGGCTGTGTCGTGCTCGACGAGATTGCCTGTGCTCCCATTGCCCTCCTGCCGATCTTCGGCACGTCATTGCGCTGGTGGGAATGGGTGATGGTCTTTGCCGTCTACCGCATCGCCGATATCGTGAAGCCGTTTCCCGCCCGGCGGATGGAAAAACTGCCGGGAGGTTGGGGCATCATGTTCGACGACGTCGTTTCCTCTCTCTACGTGGCAGGACTTTGCTATCTTTGGCAGGAACGGTTCCGGCTTCACTGACTAAATCATGCATGCCCCTGCGCAACCAACGCTCGAAGTCCTCTCCGGCTGGGCAGGTTATCCGCAGGTTGAGACATGCCTCGTTCCGCTGCATCGCGTCGAAGCATTGCGCTCCACGCCCGGGCCGCGAGCCATCCGGGGAAATGGCCGCGCTTATGGTGACGCCGCGGTGCTGGCCGGTGGGCGGACCTTCTCGACTCTCCCGCAAAACCGCTTCCTTGAATTTGATCGGGAACTCGGTCTTCTGCGGGCGGAGCCGGGAGTTACTGTTGAAGAAATTCTCGACGTCATCGTTCCCGCCGGCTGGGTCTTACCGGTGGTGCCGGGGACGCGCCATGCGACCCTCGGCGGTTGCATTGCCGCGGACGTGCACGGAAAGAATCATCCCATTTCTGGGTCGTTCGCTCATCATCTCGTCTCCATGTCGGTGGTCGGCGGCGATGGAAAGAAGCGCACTGTTTCTCCCGAGTCCTCTCCGAAAATCTTTTGGGCGACCTGTGGAGGGATGGGACTTACCGGCTATGTGCGCGAGGCTACGGTGCGGCTCCAGCGCATTGAAACGCCGCTTCTGGTTTCGCTCTCCGAACCCTGTGCCGATCTGGAGCAATCGCTGGCCGCTCTCGATAGCAAACCGCTCGAGTATCCACACGCGGCGGTTTGGATCGACGGTTTTGCGCAAGGGCCGCAATTGGGGCGCGGGATTGTTTCGCGCGCGCGTCACGCACGGGCTTCCGAAGTGCCCCCCAACAAAGCTGGCAAACCATGGCGCCGGCAAACCAGGGTCGCTGTCGATGTGCCGAAACCGATGCGATGGAATCTTCTGCCCATGGGCGCGCTGAAAGCGTTCAATGCGGTCCATCGTGCCGCTCGAAGCCGCCAACGCCCGACGTTGCAAATGGGCATGTCTTCCTGCTTTTTTCCCCTCGACGCGATCGGTCATTGGAACCGGCTCTATGGTGAGCGGGGTTTCATCCAGTACCAGATTGCGCTGCCGGAACGATTCGCCGTGGATCTTTTCCGCGATCTTCTCGAACGTTTGCAGGCAATCTCGTCGCCGCCGTTCCTGGCCGTGCTCAAGCGCCTGGGCGAATTCTCCGGCGGTCCCCTCAGTTTTCCTCAGCCGGGTTTTACGCTGGCGCTCGATCTGCCGCGGACATCAGCGGATTTGCCCCGGGTGCTCGACGAATTTGACGAGCGGGTGGCATCCCTTGGCGGACGAGTTTATCTGGCAAAGGACAGCCGCATGAAGGCCGAGGTGCTCGCGGCGATGTATCCCCGCCTCGAGGAGTGGCGGAAGATCAAATCTCAGATCGATCCGGAAAATCGTTTTCAAACCGAGTTGGGACGCCGCTTGGGATTGTGCGTATGAAGTACCTCGTCCTCGGCGCCACCTCCACGATTGCGCGTTCGCTGGTGTTGCAACTGGCCAGGCGGGGCGATGAATTCCTCCTCGGCGCGCGCGATGTCTCGGAAGGTCAGGCGGTGGCTGCCGATCTCGCCATTCGCACCGGCGCACAGGTTCTCTTTGAACCTTTGGAAGCGACGGCGTGCAGTTCCCATGCGGCTTGGATGGAGAATGCCATTGGCAAGTTACACGGCTTGGATGGGGTGATTCTCTGCTTCGGCGAACTGCCCCGGCAGGCGGACGTGTCGGTAGATTGGCCCGGCGCGCAACGAGTCATTTGTGTCAATTTTGCCGCGGCGGTGGCTCTTCTCGAGCCGGCGGCGGAGTTTCTCGAAAGGCAGCGGCACGGGTTCATCCTCGCACTTTCCTCGGTCGCCGGTGTGCGTGGGCGCAAAAGTAACTATCTCTACGGTGCATCCAAAGCGGCGCTCACCGTCTTCCTCGAAGGTCTCGCGCATCGACTCTCGCCCAGCGGGGTCCGCGTGAAGATTGCCCTGCTCGGCTACGTCGAGAGCCGCATGTCGGCCGGAGTTCCGATTCCTGAGCCACTGCGCACGACCGCCGACGCCGCGGCGCGCAAGATCCTGCGGTTTCTAAAATCGAATGCGCAGAGTGCCTGCATCCCGTGGTTCTGGGGTCCCATCATGTGCGCCATCCGGTTGCTGCCCGCGCGAGTCTTCAATAAAACGGAATTGTAAACCGATGAAGAGGAACACGCTGCCACTCGAATTACTGCTCATCGCGTTGATCTTTGTCGCCTCGAACATCAACTCGGTGTTGCGGCAAAAGCAAAATACTTACAATGGCGGCACGGCTTGGGAGGGCGCCTACTATGTGCTCGCCCAGGAGTTTGCCAGCCATCAGCCGCTCGTCGCGGACGCGCCCTATGTTTACCGCCTGGCCACACCATGGCTCGTGGCGCTGATCTCACCGCACGATTTGTTTCGCGGGTTTCACCTGGTCAATATCGCGGGCAGTGCCGTGGCCAGCGTCCTTCTGCTTTTTTGGCTCCGGGGTTATTTGAGTGACTGGCGAGTTCTGGTGCTGCTGGTGACACTGTTCCTCATCCAATGGGACGCGCCGCCGCGTCTCCTTTATCACTCTCCGGTGCATGCCGACGCCTGGCTGTTTGCCTTCGTGATCGCGGATCTGCTGCTCCTTCGGCGTTATCTCGTTCGTCCGTCGGCGGGCTGCATCGCCGGACTTTGCGTTCTGGCTGCGGTTGGCGCCTACTTCCGGGAAGCCACCCTGTTCGTCCCGCTTTGCGTCCTGGCGGCGGATCGACCTATCGTGAAGGAAGGCGGCCGCTGGAAATTCCGTCTGCCACCGTGGCGGCTCTATCTGCCATTCGCTTGTGGGTTCCTGGCGTTTCTCTCCATCCGTTTGGTCGCGCACCAAACCAACGACTATTCCTTCGTCCAGACCGTCTACCGCTTTCTCTACGACAAGCCGGTCCTCACTTACATTCACGCGTGGTTTCTCGCTTTCGGTCCGGTGCTCTTTATCATCCTCTTTGACTGGAGAAACGCCGTCGAATTTCTCGCCGAAGAGCAGTGGCTCGCGCTCCTCCTCGCTACTGGAGCTGGTTTTGGTTTTCTCGGCGGCACCGATACTGAGCGTTTGCAGTATTGGTCGATGCCTGGCGTTTACCTATTGCTCGGATTGGCCATGGAACGGCATTGGCGGATTTTGGCTTGGTGGCCGGTCACGGCGCTTTTCGCCGCCGGGCAAATCTGCACCTCTCGCATCCTTTGGACGACCCCGGACTATCCGACCCATTTTCAGCACACCTTTCCCGTCCTTCAGCAATTCGGAAGTAACGTGCAATTCCTGGATTTGTTCTCCTACTTCGGTTATCGGCCCAAGGAAACGCTCTCGCTCGCGCAGTTTATCGTGTTTGGCGCCATCGTCCTCTGGCTGATGTGGCACCGCGAGAGGCGCTTGGGACTCAGGGATACCTCGCAGGCGCTTGCGGCATAGACTGGTTGGCTTGCGGCTTTCCGTGGCGGGCGTTCTTTTTTGAAGACAAGGGCTGGCGATTTTGTCCATGATACCCGTCCCTCGTTTTCAACCGGCACGTGCCTCCCCGCAGCGCCGGATTGAACCGACACAACCTTATCCCTCAATACCATCCGAATGAAATACGGTCTCAATATCCGTGAATCCGGCGCCCTGGATTTTCTCTCCCTCGGCGCGCTCGTCCATCGCCTCGACCCCGGCATCATCCCTTTCCGCAAAGCGACGCACTGCGACATCCACGTCAGCGGTGGCGAGTTCAATTGTGCCGCGAACCTGGCCGACTGCTTCGGCCTGAATACGGGCGTCGTGACCGCCATGTCGCAATATCCGATCGGTGAGCTGATCGCCGAGCGCGTGAAGGCCATGGGGGTGAAACCGTTCTACAAGCACTTCAAGCACGATGGCGTGCGCGGTCCGAACATGGCTGCCGTTTACAGCGATCGCGGGCATGGGGTGCGCGCCCCCGTCGTCTTTTACAACCGGAGCAATGAAGCGGCCAGTTTCCTCAAGCCCGGGGATTTCGATTGGAATGCCATCTTCAGCCAAGGCGTGCGTTGGTTCCATAGCGGTGGCATCTTTGCCGCGCTCTCGGAAACGACCGGCGAAGTGATTGTCGAAGCGATGAAAGCCGCCAAGGCGGCCGGCGCGGTGACCTCGTTCGACCTCAATTATCGGCAGAAGCTGTGGGACATCTGGGGCGGCCACGCCAAGGCCGTCGAGGTGCTCGCCCGCATCGTCGAAAACGTCGATGTGATCGTCGGCAACGAAGAGGACTTGCAAAAAGGCCTCGGTATCGAAGGACAGGACGTGGAGTCGAAATCGAAACTCGATCCGAGTGCCTTCTTCGCCATCATCGACAAGGCGGTGAAGAAATTCCCGAAGGTCAAAGTCGTCGCCACGACGTTGCGGGAAGTGCACTCGACCAGCCGCCACACTTGGGGTGCGGTCGCCTGGATCGACGGCAAGACTTATCAATCGCCGATGTGCGATCTCGACGTCATCGACCGTGTCGGTGGTGGTGACGGCTATGCCGCGGGCTTCTTCTACGGCCTGCTGAGTGGTGCTTCGGAGGAGGAAGCGGTAAAGCTGGGCTGGGCGCACGGCGCGCTGCTCACCACCTTCCCGGGCGACACGACCATGGCTACCGTCGAGCAGGTCAAAGCCTTTGCCAAAGGCGGCTCCGCCCGCATTCAGCGCTAGGAGACACTATGAAAAAACGCCAGACGACGACTGTAGCGGCGCAAATCCTCAGGGCATCGCTGGCGGTCTGCCTGCTTGTTATCGCGGGGTGCGCCATGAGCACCCCGCGAGATGCCCAGATTCGGGCGCTCGCAATTCAAACCTTCGGCACGGATGCGAACCTGAAGGTTCACAATATCTTCTTCGGCGGACCCGCGGGCGCCAGCGTGTCGGACTCGTTCGACCAGGGCGCTGATCAGGCTGCCCTCATCGCCGACATGAAAACTGCGAAACTCCGCAAGGTGGATCTGGTCGTTTCCTGCCGGTCGTCACGGCGCGCGGCGGCGACGATTTGGGCGGCACTGCACGACCCCGCACTGCGCAGCGGGCTGCAACAATTGCGGTTGCTCTTCGTCGGCGATCCTGGCGAGGCCGCGCAGCTCAAGCCGGTCGTCGAGGCCACTGGCGCCACTTTCTATTCTCAGCAACTGGCTCCGGGCACGTGATGAAATTCACCGCCGGCCGTGGTTGAAATCCACCGGCTCGCGTTTGACTGACGCGCCGGCATTGTCGCGGATATCGACGTCAGCGCAGCTCGGATCGACCTGGATCAACGCGTCCCCGTTGCGGAAGACGTTGTCCTTGAAGATGAGCTGTTTTCCGTTGGGGGCGAAGGTCACCGCGGGTGAACCGCATTCCGGGCCGAGAACGAAAATGTTGTCCTTCACGATCACCGGCCCGTAACTGCCGTCGCGCTCGTAGAGGGTGAAATAAAGCTCGGGCTTTTGCTCGTAGTCGCCGGTGATGTAGCTGCGCCGGCCGCGATGTGGGTTGTGCTCGTTTTTCGTCGTGTTGTTCACGAAGACGTTGCCGGTCATGACGAAATTACGCGGTTGGTTGATCCAGGCGCCGCGCCCGCCGTTGCGGAACGTATTGCCGGTGATGGTGACATCTTCGCAGGACTTCTCGACGCTGATGACGCGTGATCCGTTGGTCCCGTCCACGGTGTTGCCGGTGATCGTGGCATTCTGGCAAAATTCGGCGAGAAAGAACGCACCCATCCGCGAGCCGGTGATGTGATTGTTGGCGAAGATGACCCCGCGGCTCTTTTGAATGTGCATGGTATCGCCGAGGGCACTGAGCCGGCAGCCGCGGACGATGACCTTTTCACAGCCGACGAGATCGAGTGCCCCTTTTCCGGGACCGCTCCCCGTCGGGGCGAAGAGTCCGGAGAACGCTCCATCGAGTTTGTGGATGAGCTTCACGCCATCACCGCTCGCGCCTTCGAATTTGATCGGTGCGCCGCCCGGCCGCTCGGCGATCTTGATGCTGTCGGCGTTGCTCTCGACCACGAAGTACTGCCGGCCGCGGACGATATTGCGTGGCAGCGTGCCACCGAACAAGCATAGCCCAAATTGCGGTTCGTCACTGGCGCTGACTGGAATCGGCTTCTCGTGGTTGTCGAATCGAAGATGGTCGTCGCCGTCGGCCATGGTCACGGGCCCGCGAATGAGGTCGTTGCGGAAATACTTCGCTGCCATCGCTTGCTCGCGCGGTGTGTAGTCCTCCGGCCAAACGGTGATCTGCCAAAGCAACCCGTAGTCCCACATGAACTTTCCGGTGCGTTCGAGCGTGCAATTCTCGACGGTGACATTGCGGGCGTAGCTTTCGATCTCGCGGTCGCTCCCATGCTTTTCCGCCCCGTAGACGCTGATTGCCGCGCCGGCGAGATCATTGGAAGTGACGTCGCGAAAGGTGAGATTCTCAGTGGTGCCACCGGCAGTCGTCGTGATCAGGATGGCACGGGTGTTCGCATTCGGTTCCCAGGTGTTTTCTTCACGCGCAGGATCAAAGATATGCCCGACGAAACGACCTCCAAACCACTGAAAGTCGCTGACGTCTTGTCCTGTGAAGGAGATCACCCGCGCCTTGTCGCCCAGGGATTGCGGGAGATGGAATCGGGCGCCGTAGGCAAACACCGTCGTATGCGACGACAGTGAAATCGATTGTTTGCCCTCGAGTGTGTAATCACCTGGCGGAATCGTGACCGTGCCGCCGTGCTCGGCGGCTGGGGCAAAGAGGGCCGCGATCTTTGCGGTGTCATCCGCGCGAAGTCCGGCGGCGAGGACGAGGACGAGTCCAGCGAAGGCGAGAGGAATTTTCATGGGCGAGGGGTCGAGCAACGATTTCACGGGAATGATCCCCAGCCATCGAATCAAAAAGAAAAAAGGGCGCGGATTTCTCCGCGCCCTTTGGTGATTCGTTTGGAATGTCGTGGCTTACACCGTGTAAGTGCTCGAGGCGGTAGTGCCGCCGCGGCCGGTCCAGTTGGTGTGGAAGAACTCGCCGCGAGCCTTGTCGATCCGCTCGTAGGTGTGCGCGCCGAAGTAATCGCGCTGCGCCTGGAGCAGGTTGGCGGGCAAACGTTCGGTGCGGAAGCCATCGAAGAAAGCCAGCGCGGTGCTGAAGGCGGGCACCGGGATGCCCTTCTTGACCGCGGTGCTGACCACCTTGCGCCAGTTGCGCTGGCAACTCTTGATCGCCTTCTTGAAGAAGGGGGCGAGGAGGAGGTTGTTCAGCTTCGCGTTCTTGTCGAAGGCCGCTTTGATGTCGCCAAGGAAGGCGCTGCGGATGATGCAGCCGCCACGCCACATGAGGGCGATGCCGCCGTAGTTCAGGTGCCAGCCGTGTTCCTTCGCGGCCGCCTGCATGAGCATGTAGCCCTGCGCGTAGCTGACGATCTTCGAGGCATAGAGCGCCTGGCTGATCGCATGGACGAAATCCTTGCGGTCGCCGGAAATCTTGGCGTTGCCGGGTTTGTACGACTTTGAGGCTTCGACTCGAAGGTCCTTCATGGCAGAGACGCAGCGGCTGTAAACGGCTTCCGCCATGAGCGTGATCGGAATACCGAGATCGGCCGAGGAAATGACCGTCCATTTGCCGGTGCCTTTCTGGCCCGCGGTATCGAGAATTTTGTCGACCAGCGGAGCGCCGTCCTCGTCTTTTTTGGCGAGGATGTCGCGGGTGATTTCGATGAGGTAGGAATCGAGTTCCCCTTTGTTCCACTCGGTGAATTCCGCGCTCATTTCATCCGGCGTCATGCCGAGCCCGTCCTTCATGAGCTGGTAGGCTTCGCAGATGAGCTGCATATCGCCGTACTCGATGCCGTTGTGGACCATCTTCACGTAGTGGCCGGCGCCGCCTTCACCGACCCAATCGCAGCACGGCGAACCGTCGGCCACCTTGGCGGCAATGCCCTGGAAAATGTCTTTCACGTGCGGCCACGCAGCCGGGGAACCGCCAGGCATGATCGAGGGACCGTGCCGGGCGCCTTCTTCACCACCGGAGACGCCGGTGCCGATGTAGAGCAAGCCTTTGCTCTCGACGTATTTCACACGGCGGGCGGTGTCTTCGTAGAGCGAATTGCCGCCGTCGATGATGATGTCGCCGGCTTCGAGGTGCGGGAGGATGTGCTCGATGAATTCGTCCACCGGCTTGCCGGCTTTGACCATGAGCATCACCCGGCGCGGGCGCTTGAGATTCTTGACCAGCTCCTCGACGGAGTGGACGCCGATGACCTTGCTGCCCTTGGCCTCGTTGGCCAGGAATTCGTCCACCTTGGAAGTGGTGCGGTTGTAAGCGACCACGGTGAATCCGTGGTCGTTCATGTTCATGATCAGGTTCTGGCCCATGACCGCGAGGCCAATGACGGCAATATCAGCTGTAGGTTCCATATGTACGTAATTAAAGAAAGGGGGTCGACGATACTAGACGCTGCGTGCCGTGCCAGAAGATTTTCGGCGGACCAATTACCGGTTTCGCTTGGGCCCGGCGAAAAGCGCTCCAAGAGAAACGGTGATACCCGGGACACTCTCGCAAGCCAGTACGGCGTCGGCTCCCAACGTCGTCTTATCCTGATACGTGCCGCCAACAGGGCGACGATACACTTCTACCGCACGTTCTTCGACGAGAACTATCCAATATTCTTCGACGCCCGCTTCGGCGTAGACGGAAGCGAGAGCCCGGTCGAGTCCTACGCTGCTCACGGCAATTTCCACTACCAAACAAGCCGTACTGGGATGACCATCATCGTAGTCGTCGTCGCTGCCGCGTACGATGGTGATGTCGGGTTCGGGTTCAGAATCCCGTAGCGTCAACGGTTCTTCCTGCCAGGCGGTGTAGCCGACCGGAACTTGCGCGAGGATCATTTTGTAGAGCTTGACCGTGCATTTCCGGTGCCGAGGGGACTTGCCCATTTTTTCGATGACGAAGCCACGAATGAGTTCCGTTCGTTTTCCATTCTCGTTGTATTCGTCCAAACGGTGGTACTCCTTGACGGAGAGACGCGACATCCTTTGGAGCACGTCCGGCAGATCAAGAATCGCGGTCATGACCCCACTCTAAGCTAAGGGAATCACTCCGCCAAGTGTTACATCTCCCGAGCCCATTCCGGCCGCTTTTTCAGATGGTAGAGCATTTCGCCGGCTTTCGGGACGAGCAGGATGCCTTCGTCTTCGCGATTGGCGTAATCGGCGGGATTGATCGTGGCCGGATCGCGGTAGCCGAGGTTCACCTCGCGGCACGCCTTCTCCGGAATGCTCGTGGCCAGAGTCACCTGGACGCGGCATTTTTCGACACCGTTTTCGAATGTCCCAATACCGCGGACGTGCGTGCTGTGGGCCATCGTGGTCCGCGGAACATCTTTGAATTTGTCCCACTGCTTCAAAAAATAATCCCGGCAGTGATAGCCCACGCTTCGGATGGATTCACCATGGGTGAGGCTGATCTCATGAACGTGCGGCGCGTAGATGATCAATTCGCCGCCGTCGGCGACGACAGGTTCGAGCTTGTACATGCACTTCCCCGCGACCCAGATTTCGTCGTACATCTTTGGTGCGCAGCTCAGCACGGTGTGAAAGGGATGATCTTTGTACTCGATGTGCAATTTCTTCGAGAGCTCGGAGGCTTGGTCCCAGGCGCCTTCCGGGGTGCCGATGAAGAGTCCGGCGAGTTGGGCATGATCGACCACCATGCAGAGGCAGAGCTTGGGCACTGGGACCATCGCGCCGATCCGGTCGACGACTTTGCGCACCGGCGTCCATTTGTTCCCGATGGTCATCGGGTTGGTGATGACCGCGCCGAGCCAATGAAAAAAATGGAGCACTTCCGGGCCGCTGACTCCGGGAAAGAGATATTTGTTTCCGCCGCTGAAACCGACCACTTCGTGCGGGAAGACGGGTCCGCAAATGATGATCTGATCGTAGTCAAAGAGCCGGGCATTGACCTTCACCGGAACCTCCTCCTCGAAAAGTCCGTCCGTAAGTTCGCGAGTATCCTCGAGCGTCAGTTCGCCGATCTTTCGCAGTGCCGCGTCGTTGTCCCACTCGTGGTTGAAGAAACGGACGCCGGCGTATTTGGCCCGGCGCTCATCGAGCGAGATTTCCAGGCGCTGGCAAATGGCCTCCTCGCTCATCGGCTGATGCGTGCCGAGCGCAATCATCACGTCGAAATGTTTTGTGGCCGCGCCGATCTGGTCGAACAGCCCGGCGAAGAGGATTCCGAGCGGGCAGGTGCGGGTGGCATCGGGGACAACCAGCAAGACCTTCTTGTCCCGGTAGTCCTTGGCGGGACAGGCTTGGGCGATCAGTTCACGGGCCTGGGTTGCCGAAAGAAAGGTCCCAGGGGAGGCGATTTGGGAGAGGGTGGACATTTAGGGATATGCTAAGGGCAGAACATCCAACATCCAACACCCAACGTCCAGTCCGGCAGAGCCGAGCCGAAGACCGCCAACCCCGGTTGATTGTTGATAGTTGATTGTTGATAGCCGCTTGGGGTGTGCAACGTGGCTGGCGACTTCGGGACATTCGCCCATGGGACGCTTGAAGTGTAATGGCTAAGGACAGCCCGCGTTTCGCGCCGTTAATCCCCGGCGTTGAAGGAATCCGGATTGGACAGTGGACGGAGGTGGGATGTCTTCATCACTGGGCGTTTGCCATGAAAATCAATGGTGACGTTGCCTTCTCCTTCGTATCCGAGCCCGTGCATGATGTAGAGCATCGTGCATCGGGTGGAGGAGAGCCATTTCAGCGAAGACCACATCACTCGCTCCACGGGAGCGTCGCTTTGGAGAGCCGCCTGAATCGGCAGTTCTCTCGCTTCTTTGTCTACCATGCGATCGGCCAGGTCGAAATGGGTGACCCTTACGTGCCGATGCCGAATCCGGAGCAAGGTAAGATCCATGCCGTCCTTGTAGTTCTCCCCTAACAAGAGAGCTTGGGAGGAAGGCGCCCAGGAGACCTTCACGTAGCGCACGTCGAGCTTGTCCGGCAAATGTCGCCGGTAAAGAACTCGGTGGCTTTGCGAGAGGGTGATACTCCATTCCGTGCCCATGTCCGCCGTCCAGAATCGGATGCCGACTTTCTTCGATTCGTCGGGTGAAACCACCGGTGGGTCCTCATAGATTTCAGCCGAATGCGTGTGCGCCGCTAAGACGAAGAAAAGCGCCAAAAGCACAACGCTACCTCGATTCTCGACAGCACGGAGCCGAAGCCAAAAACCATTCATTTCACTCTGAAACGCAATGGCCCTCGGAATCCTTTCAGATTTCTCTGACGAACCACGAGTAAGCCGCGCCTCGGGAGCGCCCCCGTTCTAAATTGTCTGACTCAAAAAGCCGCCATCGACGCGAATATCCGTGCCGGTGACGAAGCTGCTGGCCTTCGGCGCGGCCAGGAAGACGGCGGCGCCGACGAGTTCCTGGGATTCGCCGAAGCGGTTCATCGGTGTGTGTCCGAGGATCGACTTGGTCCGGGCGGTCGGCGAGCCGTCGTCGTTGAAGAGCAGTTTGCGATTCTGTTCCGCCGGGAAAAAGCCGGGGGTGATGGTATTCACTCGCACGCCTTTGGTCGCCCACTCGCGGGCGAGAAACTGGGTGAGGCTGATGACCGCCGCTTTGCTCGACGAATAGGCGACGACGCGCGAAAGCGGCAGATGCGCGGACACGCTGGCGATATTGATGATGCTTCCCTGGCCGCGTTCAGCCATCGCCGGACCGAATTCCTGGCAAGGCAAGAGAACTCCGCCGACGAGGTTCATCTCAAAGTTCGCGCGCCAGTCCTCCAGCGAAATGCTCTGAAATGTCCGTTCCGCCGTGACTGTCACTTTCGGATCATTTCCTCCGGCGGCGTTGACCAGCACAGTCGGAGCGCCGAGCGCACTGGCGACGCTTTGATGCGCCGCGGCCAGTGACGCGCGATCGATGGCGTCTGCGGAAAAATATTGGGCAGTCCCGCCGGCCTTGCGGATGGCTTCGGCGCGGGCCTCGCCGCGCTCGGCATTTCTGCCAAGCACCGCCACTTTGGCGCCGGCGGCGGCAAGGCCTTCGGCCAAGGCACCACCGAGTACTCCCGTGGCGCCGATGACAACCGCGACTTCCTGGGAGAGATCAAAGAGATTCGACATATGGCGTTCGTGGAGAACAGCGGAGACTCCGGCGATTGGCAAGAACAGCCCGCGACCATTCCCTCAGCGTCCCGCCGGGAAAACCTTCAGGGTGATACCGATGCCCGGCGCTTCAGCCGGCTGAGAAAACGGGAGAACGGGGAAGGACGAAACCTACGAATCGCTGCTGGAGTGCTCCAGTCGTCGCCGTTCCCGCCAAGTGGGACGGTGGCGGGCCACCCAGTCCAGGAGTGCATGTTCGAATCCAATGTCGTGGCCGGCCCTTTCACTCTCGAACCATTTGTGCCGGAGGATCTCATCCCGCTCGGCGAGAAACTCCCGGTAGAATATAGACGCCCCCTCATCCAGGCAGTCGTCGGACAGTAGATTCATAGGTTATTTTCCGGCGAGGGATTGCCGGAGTTTCGTGGCGATTTTTTGCAGCCAGTCGCGATCCGTCGCGCTGATCACCGGTTCTCGATTGACGAGAAGCAGCCATCGCCCGTCCTTGCACTGGAGAGAGATGCGAGGTCTGGCGGGGATTCCAAGCTTCATGCAATGGGGATTCGTCACTGATAGTCAGAATTGGACGTGTGAATGTCGGGATTCTGCCTGATTCATGAATCAGGAGGAAATCCGGCGGTGAATGCTGCCTGATCGTCCGATGAACAAACGTTTACAAAAAGAGGAGCGAACTCACTGCACGTTCAGTTGCCAGCCGCCATAAAGAATGGCCGCGTAGAGGGCGCCCCAAAGGAGGATCGCTGTCTGCAGGGGCCGGTCGCGGTAGAGCACCACTTCGATTTGCTCATGTTCCTGATGGTGTTCGACCAGCCAAAGGTAGCGAAGAATTCCGTAGACCACCGGCGGACAGGTGAGAATGAGCGCCCGATGGCTGGGCAGCGAGGTCGTGAAAAGGGCGTAGGCGGCGATCGAGAGCGCGGCGAAGATCAGGCAATAGCGGTCGAGGAGATGGGTGGAATAGTGGGCGAGGACTCCTCGCGATTGAGTGGCCGCGGTCGTGGTCATTTCCGCGCGGCGTTTGGCGAAGCCGAGAAACATGGAAAGGAAAAAGGTGCAGAGGAGAATCCAGGAACTGGCCGGGACATGCACGGCCTCGGTGCCGGCGAAGATGCGCAAAATGAATCCGGCGGCGATGATCATCACGTCGATCAAGGCGTATTGCTTCAGCCAACAGGAATAGGCCGCGTTGAGCCCGATATAGCCGGCAATGATGCCGATAACGGATAGGCCGAGTGGGAAGGATAGGACCAAGGCGAGAACGGCGCATGCGACGGAGAGGCCGGTGGCGCTGATGGGGGAGACAGCGCCGCTGGCCAGCGGCCGCAATCTTTTCTGCGGGTGCCGGGAATCGGCGATCCGGTCGCGGAGGTCGTTGAAAACGTAGACCGCGCTGGCCGCAGCGCAGAAGGCCACGAAGGCTTCGAGGGCTTCGGCCAGGGCATGCGGCTCACGGGCTTTGCCGGCAAAAACCAAACCGCCGAAACAGAAGAAGTTCTTCACCCATTGCGTTGGGCGCAGGAGGGCGAGATACGGCGAAGCGCGTTTCATGCGCCGCTCATCAATCAGAAAGACATTCCGTAATCAACCGGTCGTAAGTTTGTCGGGCGTGATCGTAGGCCTTTTCCGCGTCCGCTTGCTCCGCTTCCGCGTAGGTGCGTTGCTTCTGCGACCAGCATTGATCGACGCTTTTGCGGCACCACTCGGCGCTGCGTTTCGAAGCGCGAATGGGGCTTCCGCCGACGAGGACGAAGACCGGATTGGTGTGCGACGAGGCGAGGATTCGCAAGGCGACCCAACTGCTGTGGTCGATCGGCGTATCGAACGAAATATCCTGAAGCTTGCCGTCGGCGGCGACGCGTTTCGTCGCCACCGATTGCCCGTTGACGATCACTTCGACGGGAACTTCGCGAGTGTCGCCGATACGGGCTCGCTCGATGTTCCAATAGGGTGCCTGGAAAGTGGGCGCGTGGCGAATGGCGTCATTGGGAGTTTCCTGGAGGCGCGCCGCCACCCGCGCCGCGATGTGCACAGTGCCGGGCTTCTCGAGGCGTAACTCGCTGCCATTCTCGCCGACTTTGACGTCGTCGACTTGAAAATCGAGGAGATGACTGTAGCCGTCGCTGACATAGTTGCGCCCTGCACGGATGCCTTCGCACCAATCTTCGTAAGTCCACTTTTCCGGGAGCTTCACGTAGGAACGGCCCAGGCCGACGCGCTCCTGGTAGATGCAGGGGAAATCCGTTTCACCGCTGATGCGCGTGCGGAAGCCGACGTTGAGGGTGTGGTACCAGATGTTCAATTCCCAGGGATAAGGCGTGTCGACCATCGACATGAAATCCACGGCGGGCATGGGTTTGCCGTCGGGGCCGGGCAGCTCGTGCGTCACATCCACGATATATTCGTTCGCGCCGATGCCATTGAAAGGTGGGATGATGTAATTGGGGAGCTGATCGGTGGATGTGTGAACGGTGCGCCAGCCGGGCTCGTTGCGTCGCGGGTCGTTTTCGGCCACGGGTTGCAGGCCCCAGCCGGAATGCGCGGGACCGACCAGGGCGCCTTGGGCCTTGGCCCAGCGCAATGTGCTCAGGCCCAGCGTCGGCCAATGTTTGTCGGACTCGCCACCGGGATAAATCTGGTCGCGCAAGCGAAGCAGGCAGAGATGCCCGGATTGGTGCGAGCCAAAGCCACTGACTTCGATGTCGTAACGAAGGATGTAGGGAAATCGGGAAACCTTGTCCTCGTGTCCGGTGAAGAATTGCTTTTGATAATCGAAGCAAGGTCCCCAGGTGAGATTGGCGCCGACTTTCAAGTCTTCGCCGAGGCAATGGCGCATCATGTCCTGCGGGAGCACGCCTTCGGTGGGGTTGGTGTAATGGGCGCAACCGGCCGCGTGAATGTGATGGTCGCCTGACCACCAGCCGAGCTTCGCCGGATCGATCCAGCGTTCGACCTGGAAGGCGAGTTCGTGGGTGTCGGCGTTTACCTGGAGCGCGCGCTTCGAAGGAATCGATTCCGGCCCGCGGGAAAACTCGATGGTGTAATCACCGTCCGGGAGCCGCAGCTTTTCGCCGTCGGCGCGGTAGATTTGCGGCTGAAAGCCGAAATCCGGAGCGAGCCGTTTCGCGGTGGAGGGATAAACCCGTTGCTCCGCATCACGAATGATGAAGCTAGCCGTCGTCGGCGCACCCAGTTCGTCGCGCACCCGCAAAGTAATCTCACGAGCTGGCGCCGCCGTGAAGAGGATCGGGGTGTCACTGCGAAAGCCGAGGTCTTGAGTACCCTGGCCGACATCGAAAGAGAGCGTGGCCTCACGTTTCCCGGCATCGCGCGAGTAAAGTGAAAGCACCCGGTATTCGAGACCCAAGCCACTCAATGCAGGCTGGAGCGGCGCCTTGTCGAAAGTCTGTAGATCGAGCCAGAGATCGGTGGGGTCGATCGGTTCATTCGTGCCGTTTTTTTTCTGGCGGAAACGTGCATCGGAAGGATTGCGTGGCCAGCCGCCAACGCTGGAAACGGACTCGGCTTGGGGACTGAAGACATTGAGCGGAGCAGTCGTTCCCGCTTGGTTGGCGACTTTGATCAAGAAAGTGGTCCAGCCCTGCTCGACCAATGCGTCCTCCGCCGGCCCCGGCACGACCTTCACGCGCATCTCCGGATTGATGGCAATGCCGACGAGACAGCGGCGATCGAGCACCCGTTGGATTTTTGCGCTGGCGGCATCGGCATCGGCGAGTTTGGCGGCGGAATCGAGCGCCGATTTTTCGTCGGCATTCAACGGGGCACCGGCGAGATCCAAGGCTTCGCCGAGCCGGCGCACTTGCGCGGCCAACGGCTGGGTTTCGATGCCGGTGACCGTTGGGAGCTCGGCTCCATGGAACACAGCGGGAAGGAGACACAAGGCGGCGAGGTGCGGCAGCTTGCGCGGAATCCGCATCGGATTGGCCAGTCGAATGGGGGAGTTCATGGGGTGGGGAGCCTTTCTATCGCAACAATGGCCTTGGAGGAAGAAAGGAACCGCATGCTGGCTGACGCCGCCGATGGGAGCTTTTTCAAGGGTCCAGCGCATGCTCGACGAGACACGCAGAAATGTATTTTGTGACGAAATGCAAAGTTCCTCCCCCGGACCCCGCACGTTTGTTCCCCACGCGTTCATTGCAGCGATCGCCTGCCTGGTTTGTTTCCTCCGATTTTCGAATGCGGCGGAGACAGAATCGCTGCCGGATTTATCCGAGTTCAAGACCGTGGAGAGCGCGCAAACGACGACCCTCAAGGCAACGTCGGAAAATACCGTGGGACAACGGGGGTACCTCGGAGTGGAGGTGGAATCGGACTCCGCCGGGCACCTGGTAGTGACGGGTGTGGCGGAGGGTTCGCCAGCCGAGGCGGCGGGCGTGAAGACCGGCGATCGCCTGCGTGATGTGGACAAGACGGCGGTGAACTCCTCGGATGAATTCCACGCCGCGCTGCTCGCGCATGTTCCCGACGAAACCGTCACGCTGGAGGGCGAGCGGGATGGCAAACCTTTGAAGATCGAAGCGACGCTGGGTTCGCCGAGCCGGCCGAAGAAGCTCTCGGAGCATCGGGCGGTGCTGGGCTTGAACGTCGGGCCCGCCGACAGTGACGAAGGCGTAGTCATCCGCGGCGTGGGCACCGGTTCACCGGCGGAGACGGCAGGATTGCATCCGGGCGACGTGCTCTTGAAAGTGAACGACGCCGCGTTGGGAATAGCCCTCACGCTGCCTGACGCGCTGGCGGACAAAGAGCCGGGCGATCAAATCACGCTGACGTATCGTCGCAATGGTGCGGAATCCCAGGCGCAGGTGAAGCTCGGAGCCAGCGCCAATGACGATGCACGCTACAACGCGCCAACACCGCTGCCATTGTGGAAGAAGGGAACCTATCGGCTGGCCGTCGTGCCGATCGAATTTCCCGACGTGAAACACAGCGATGCGATTCCCCTGCACGAATGGGAGGAGATGCTTTTCAGCAGTGGCGTTTACGAGGGGAAGAAGAATGCCACCGGACAGCCTGTCTACGGCAGCTTGCACGACTACTATCAGGAGGTCTCCGTCGGTGCGCTCGATGTTTCTGGAAACGTCTATGACTGGCTGACGATGAGCAAGACGCGGCCGGAGTATCCGCAACTGCCGACGAATCCAAAGCAGGCGTTGCTCACCGAAGCGCTCGACGCCTTGTTGAATCGCGAAGGGAGCGAGTGTCTGGCGGGCGTGGACGGCGTCATTTTCATTTACGCCGGCGACCGCTTCAAAACGACGAATCGTGGGAGCGTCTTCTGGCCCCATCGGGCCTCGGTGATGTATCACGGGAAATCCTGGCCTTATGTGATCTGCCCGGAGGGTGGAAGACGCATGGCGAACATCAGCGTGTTCTGCCACGAATTCGGCCACATGCTCGGGCTGCCGGACCTCTACGCGCGACCGGAGAATCCCGGGTCGGAAGGCGTCGGCGCCTGGTCGCTGATGTCGCAGCAATTGGGTGGGGGACAGCCGCAACACATGTGCGCGTGGGGCAAGGAACGGCTGGGCTGGTTGAAGCCGGCGATTGTCGATCCGGGAGTGAAACAGAAACTGATCCTTTCCCCCGTGGAAGGAAGCAAGAGTCAATGTTTCAAAATCCCCATGCGTGGAGACGGCAGCGAATATCTGCTGCTCGAGGATCGGCATCGGCAGGGCTTCGACACGCACCTGCCGGGCGAAGGGCTGATGATCTGGCACGTCATCGGCAAGCATCCCATGCTCGAGGAATCGCACGGGATCGAAGGTCCGGCGGGACCGTTGGTTTATTTGAAGAACGTGCCTTACCCGAGTGATGCGAATGATTCCTTCACGCCCTACACCGTCCCCTCGAGCCGGTCGCAATTGGGTGGCGGGAAACCGATCTACATCACCAATATCCGGCGGTTGCCTGATGGACGAATCACGTTTTACCTCGGATACAGCTACGAATAGTCGCGGATTTGCTCTCGCTTTTTGTGGATCGCTGCGTAGGGTCACCACGTCTTATGAATACCGACGCGACCAAAAAGAAATGGGTGAAGCCAGCGCTGCGGGATGTTCCGATTTTCTTCGAGTGCACTTCGTACGCGGCGGCGAAGTAACAGCGTCGACTTTATTCGCGTCCGAATTCTTGGTTCCAGCGCCGGCGGCGGATTGCCGCAATGGAACTGTGCCTGCGCAAATTGCGAGGCGGCGCGCGCGGGGCGAATCCCGGCGCGAACGCAATCATCGGTCGCCATTTCCGCGGATGGGGAACGTTGGTTTCTGATTAACGCTTCTCCGGATTTGCGGGTGCAACTGGCGGGGCTTTGGAGAGCGGCGCCGGACAGTGGAACGGTGCGCCGCAACCCGATCGAAGCAGTGCTTTTGACCAATGCGGACCTGGATCACGTGCTCGGGCTGATGCTTTTGCGGGAAGGGGAACGGTTGACGGTCCACGCGACGGGAGCGGTGCGCGCGACGCTCGGGGCCGGCCTGCGGCTCGAGCAGGTGCTGAATACCTTCTGCGGGCTCACCTGGTGCGAGCCGTCGACGGAACTGCGCGCGCTGCCGCTTCGTAACGGGATGGCCAGCGGATTGTCCGCCCGAATGATCCCGTTGTCCGGCGCAGCGCCGCGATTTGCGGGCGAGCGAAAGTCGAGTGACGAAGGGCATAGCGTTGCCTGGGAGATTGTCGATGAAGCCAGCGGGCGCCGGGTATTGGTCGCCCCGCACGTGGCCGCGATTACCAAGGAGCTGGACGGAGCGTTGGGGCAAGCGGATGCCGTGCTCTTCGACGGCACGTTTTGGTCGGAAGATGAGTTGCAGCAGGTGAAGCCGTCGGCGCGCACAGCCGGCCAGATGGGACATTTACCGGTGCGGGAGAGTTTCCGCCAATTGACGCTGCGGAAGGCCCGACGGAAGGTCTACGTCCATATTAACAATACCAACCCGATCCTGGCGCCGGGCTCGTCGGAACGCACCGAGGTGGAAGCGGCCGGACTTGCGATCGGCGAAGACGGAATGGAGTTTGAACTATGACGATGGCTGCAGCGATGTGGGATGAGCCGACATTCACGGCGAAGTTGCGCGAGGTGGGCGCGCAGACCTACCACGACAAGCACCCCTTCCATCGCCTGATGAACAACGGCGAATTGGCGCCGGAGGCGGTGCGGGGCTGGGTGGCGAACCGCTTTTACTACCAGCAGTGCATTCCGCAAAAGGACGCGGCCATTCTCGCAAACTGCCCGTTGCGGGAAGTGCGGCGCGGATGGATTCAGCGAATCCTCGATCACGACGGCACCGCCGACCGCGAGGGCGGAATCGAGGCGTGGCTCCGCCTGGGTGCGGCGTGCGGGCTGTCAGCGGAGGAACTGCTGGACGGGAGACATCTCTTGCCGGGAGTTCGATTTGCGGTCGACGCCTATGTGCAATTTGCGCGGACGCAGCCGTGGCCGATTGCCGTGGCCTCATCGCTGACGGAACTCTTTGCTCCCGATTTGATGGCTGCGCGGTTGGCGGCGTTTGAGAGGCATTACACCTGGATCGATTCGGCGGGACTGGATTATTTCCGGCGTCGTTTGACGCAGGCGCGGCGCGATTCGGATGAAGGTTTGCGGCTCACCTTGCAGCATTGCGACACGGCGGATCTTCAGGAATGCGCCGTGCGCGCGCTGCGATTCAAGTGCGACGTGTTGTGGTCGATGCTCGATGCGATCCATTGGAAATACGCGGCCCCTTCCACGACGCCATGAGCAAAGTCGCTCTCGAAAGCCGGCCGGCGCTAGCCAGGCATGTTCGCTTGCAGATCGATAGCGTCACGGGCGAACCGGTCTTGCTCTATCCCGAAGGAATCATCGAACTCAACGCTACTGCCCATGCCGTGCTGAGCCGTTGCGACGGCAGGACGACACTCTCGGAATTGGTGGAGGTGCTGGCCAGGGAATATGAGGCGACACCGGAGGAATTGCGCGGGGACGTGCTCGATTGCGTAGCTCAGCTTCACGCGCGAGAGTTATTGGTTCTCGCCCCGTGAAATATCGTCCCTATGCACTCCTGGCGGAGGTGACCTACCGCTGTCCGTTGCACTGCCCGTATTGTTCGAATCCGACGCACCAATCGAGGGGCGACGAACTTGCCACGGAGAAATGGATTGGAGTGCTCGACGAGGCGGCGAAGCTGGGTGTTTTGCAGGTGGGATTTTCGGGAGGTGAACCGCTGCAGCGCGCGAATCTGGCGCGGATGATTGCCGCGGCCCGCAAGGCCGGCATCTACACAAACTTGATTACCAGCGGAATCGGGCTGGATGAAGCGCGTGCCACGGAGTTGTGCGAAGCGGGTTTGGACTCGGCACAATTGAGTTTCCAGGCGGACGACGCGGAGTTGGCGGATGCGATTGCCGGCACCCGCACCCATGGACTCAAGCTCGCCGCGGCGGCTGCCATCCGTGACCAGGGAATCGCCTTCAGCGCAAATGTCGTCCTGCACCGAGGTAACCTCAACCGTCTGCGGGAGATCATCGCGTTTGTCCATGGCTTGGGAGCGAAGCGTTTGGAACTGGCGAATACCCAGTACTATGGCTGGGCGTATTTGAACCGACGGCAATTGCTTCCGACGCGGAACCAGATCGAGGAAGCCGCACGTGTGGCGGCTGAAGAGAAGGCGCGTCTCGCCGGGAAAATGGAGATCTTTTATGTGCTTCCGGATTACTACGAGGAAAGACCGAAGCCTTGCATGAATGGCTGGGGGCAGCGGTATCTCACTGTGAATCCGGCCGGCGAGGTCCTGCCGTGTCCGACGGCGACGTGCATTCCAGGGTTGCGCTTTGAAAATGTGCGTGAGCGATCGCTCGCCTGGATCTGGCACGAGTCCGAGAGTTTCAATCGGTTTCGCGGGACCGCCTGGATGGCCGAGCCGTGCCGGTCGTGTCCCCAGCGCGAGATCGATTTTGGCGGGTGCCGGTGTCAGGCGGCGATGATTGCCGGAGACGCGACGAAGACGGACCCGGTGTGCACCTTGTCGCCCGACCGTTGGCGGATCGACGAGGCCCTGGCGGCAGTGGACGCGGATTTCACCATGAGCCAATGTGCGCCGCGGCGCTTCCTCGAGTAGGTGCTACGTGCCGCAGTTGACCGCTCGAGACTGGCTAAGCGCTGATCGGAGTCGCGCGCGGTTGCGTCGCAACGGTGCTGGCCGCAAGCTGCTGCGCGCGTTTTTTCTCGTGGGCGAGAATGATGCCGAGGAAAGCGACGATGGCGATGTTGACGAAGAGCACCGCGAGTTTCATCCAGCTAAAATTTCGGTGGGTTTCGTAGATTTCGATCGGAACGAACGAGGAGGTCGCGGCAATGACGAGATACTTGGCCCATTGCTGGCGGAGGAGCAATCCAACGCCTTCGGCAATGAAGACTCCGGACACGGCGAAGGTGATCCCAATCCATTCTTTGAGCTGCTGGTCCGTCACGTGGTCGACGTGCGCGAGGAATCGCACGATGTGCCGTCCTTCCATGTTGAAGTGCATGAGGCGCACCCATTCCCGCACCTTCTCGTCGAGGTCTTGATGGAGAAAGCCGAGCAGGCCGATCGCGAGCAGGCAGAGAAGAATACCTTTGCTGAGATTGTAGATGGCGATCCAGCGCAGGTAGCGAGCTTCCTTGTCTGTATCGATAGGGGAGGGTTCCATGGAGGGCAGTTGTCCGTTTATAAGGGGGAATTCCGTCAGTTTTCTTAATCTTGACGGGTTTCCCATTATTACCACTGCGAACTGCAAATTGCGGGCCAAAAATTTGCAGTAGTGTGGGACGCTACGGACTGCGGCCTTGCCAACGAGTGGAGACTGCCAGGCGCTAAGAGCCGTAATCCGTCCATCCTTCCGCTTTTAGAATTTTGCGCAGATCGGGATTGTCCGTGGAGAGAGGAGGAAGCCACGTGTCGACACGCTCGCGTTTCCACCACGAACCGTCCTTTTCGCCCGGCGGAGTGAAACGGTAGCGATAGAGTTCGGCGCGGATGAAGCGCGGCGGTTGATCCGGAAACGGATTGCTGGCGAGGAGGCTGAGCGTGCCGGGATCGTTGTGGAGAAGTTTCCAGACGAAATGAAGGGTCCAGGGATATTCCCGCCAGGAAGCCATGGCGGCGAACCAGATCTGCCAGTCGATCCGCGGTTGGTAGGGCGCAACGAACGGCGGACGGCGATTGGGATCGCCAGGCTTGGCGACGAATTCGTATTCCCGCCAGGTGGCGTGGTCCGGCGAAGAATCCAGCGTGCCCTCGAAGATGATTTCGAATCGCTCGCGCCCCACCGTGCCGAAAGCGCCATAGGTATTCACGAGCATCAGAGGATCGAAAGAAGTGTTCATCGTCTGATTCGGGGAGAAGAGATTCATGACCGGATAGATGCTCAAGATGGCCACGACGAGAGCCAGCGCGATGGCGGAGAATTCGACCCCCTTGGAGGGCCGAGCATGTCTGGACGCTTCACGCGCGCGTTCCACGAGGAAACCGGGCAGCAAGCGCCGCCAAAAAGAGTCGTCGAAACAGGCGAGGCACGGAACGATGGTGAGATAATTCAGGAAGGAGAGATTGCCGCTGATGATGAGAAAGACCTGGAAGCTCGCCATCAAGAATCCGGCGATATGGCGGGAGGTGCGTGGCCAAAAGCAAAACCACGGGACGATCACTTCGACGAAATGATTCCACAGCACACCCAACTGCTGAAACCAATGCGGCCGGAAATGCAGCCACCAACTGACCGGGTTGGGAATGGGCTGGGTTTCGTAGTGATAGTAGAGGCAGGTCAAATCGGGCCACCAGCAGGAATCGCCGCGGAGCTTGATCAGACCGGCGCCCAACATGATGCGGAAGATGAGCCAGCGGTAGAGCCAGAAAACGACGATCGGCGGAGCCCTGCGCGGAAAGGGCCGCGGGTCGAGCAGAGGGCAGATGAAGACTCCGAGAAACCCGGTTTCGAGCAATTGCGTCTCCCAACCGTAACCGTACCAAAGCTGGCCGACATTGACGATCGACATGTAGAGCCCCCAAAGGGCCAGCATGATCAGCGAATTGGCGTAGCCGGCGACGACTACGGCGGACAACGCGAGGCCGATCCACGCCACGGTGCGCAGAGCGGTATCGGAATCGTTCATCCAAAAGAGCGTGGGCTTTTCCGCAAAGCCAGCGATCCGGGATCCCAAGGGCTCGGCCACGTGCTGCAAGTAGGCATCCGCCGGCAGCAGGCCGTCGTGTCCGACGAGCGGGACGATTTGTTTCACCGCTACGAGAAACGCGATGAAGTAAATGAAACCCAGCAAGCGCAGCAGCACGAAACGCGTGAGCCAGTACTGCGTGGGAGACTTCGGCGGTTCGGGATGCTTGGGCGAAGCGGCCGCAGCGGCTTCGTTTGCGTCCAGCGGCGTGGGATTCATTGCGAAGTCAATTCTAGCGTGATCGATGACTCCTCTTGGAACCCCAAAGTGGGTTTGCACTTCATTCACTACGACGGTTATCCCGCGGGCGATGATGAATGGATAGGGCTGGATCGCATGCGCGAAAAATCCCTGCCGCAGAAATAGGTAACGGTCCGGCAGTGACGGACCCCGTGGATGACGATCGATCGTTAAGGCCGCTTACCGGATCTTCATGTCCGGCAAATCCGTCTTGAACTCCTCGATCGGCATCTTGTCGTTCTCGGGCGTCAATCCTGTTTCCTTCATCGATTGGAGCAGTTGGGCCTTCAATTGCTCGATGAGCGCCGCTTTGTTCGGATCGTCGATGAGATTGTATTCCTCATCGGGGTCCTGCTTGATGTTGTAGAGTTCCGCGATGTAACGGTCGGGGCCGCCGTCGCCGTGCGGGTAGTGGATGTATTTCCATTCATCGGTGCGGATGGCGCGGACGTTCGGCGTGTAGGGGAATTGTTTTTCGTAATTGTATTCGTAGAACCAGGCCTTGCGCCAGTTCGGGTCGCCTTCTTTCACCATCTTGACCCAGGATTTCCCGTGGATGTTTTCCAACGGTTTCGCTCCGCAGAGGTCGAGCAGGCTCGGCGCGACATCCTCGGTGAGGACCTGTGCGGGGACGACCTTGCCCTTGGCCAGACCGGGATAACGCACGAGCAACGGGATGCGCAAGCTCGGTTCATGAGCCGTGCGTTTGTCGACCATGCCGTGCTCGCCTTCGAGCAAGCCGTTATCTCCCATGAAAACGATGATGGTGTTGTCGAGCTGCTTGGTATCTTCGAGATATTTCAGGAGTCGTCCGACGCTGTCGTCGACGCTGAGGATGGTGCCCCAATAGCCGTGCACCATGTTCTCGAAGGCCTTGACGCCTTCCGGGCTGTCGTCGGGGAATTTCTTCCGCCAGTCGAAGAGGGGACCATAGATGCCGTGCCAGGTGTAGAGGCGTTCGCGAATCCAGCTCGGCTTGTCGTAGAGATGGAAGGCGGTGTCGGGATAGGGCACGCGGACGTTGTCGAAGACGTGGGCGTATTTATCTTCCGGCGTGTAGAAGCTGTGCGGGGCCTTGTGGCCGATGCACAACGCCCACGGTTTGCCGCCGTGATCGCGTTTCAGCCAATCCAGCGCCATGTCGGTGACGATGGTTGTGTAGTAGCCCTTGATCATCTTCGTGCCCGCACCGTTGATGTTCCATTCGGTGTCGAAGTATTTGCCCTGGCCTTTGTGCGTGGCGAAGAAGTCGAAGCCCGGCCGCGGGGAATCGTTGTCCTCGCCCATGTGCCACTTGCCCATGTAGGCGGTCTCGTAACCGGATTCGCGCAGTCGCATCGGCCAGTGCACGAGATTCGCCGGCAGCTCGGTGAAATTATTCGTCACTCCGTGAGTGTGGGCGTAGAGGCCGGTGAGGATCGACGCCCGGCTCGGTGAGCACAGCGAAGTGGTGCAGAACATATTCGCGAAGCGCACGCCTTCATTGGCGATGCGGTCGATGTTCGGCGTCTTCAGCGTGGGATGGCCGGCGCAACTCATCGCGTTCCAGCGAATGTCGTCGCAGAGGATGAAGAGGACGTTCGGGCGGGAATCGGCGGCGCGCGTGAGGACCGGCAAGGCCGCGAGGGCGAGGAGAACGAAGGCGAAGCGTTTCATGGGGAAGAGTGATTTCCTATGGCGGCAACCCACGAGCCCGCAATGCCTTTAATGGAGTTTTCAGATTCCGACGCAATTCCGCTTGCGTCTTTTCCGCGCAGGTTCTCATCTCTCTGCTGAACGCCAGCCCCCCCATTCCACTTTATGATCCCCTCGCAAACCCGCCGCCAATTCACCAAGCTCGCTCTATCTGCGCTCCCGGGCGCCGCCTTGTTGTCCTCCGTCAATCGGCTCCTCGCCGCCGATGCCAAGCCGAATTCCAAGGTGAACGGCGTGCAGATCGGCCTCAATGTGCCCTACAGCTTCCACAATGCGCTGATGAGCGGTGACGACGTTCTGAAAAATTGCCTCCAGCTCGGCCTCAGCGGAGTGGAATTGCGCACCCAGCCGGTGGAAGCGTTCCTCGGGCTGCCGCCGATTGAGAGCGCCAAGAGCAAACAGAATAACGCCCAGGAAGTGCGCGAATGGCGCAAGAACGTGTCGATGGATCGCGTGAAGGACTTCCGCAAGAAGTACGAGGACGCCGGCGTGCTCATCGAGATCGTCAAGGTCGACGGCATCTTCAAAATGTCCGACGAGGAGGTCGATTACGCCTTTAACCTGGGCAAGGCGTTGGGAGCCCGTGCGCTGTCGACGGAAATCTCCCACGAGAAAGACGAAGCGAAGCGGCTCGATGATTTGAAACGGGTTGGCTCGTTCGCGGACAAACATCAGTTCATGATTGGCTATCATGGCCACACCGAAACCACACCGGCGAATTGGGAAGCCGCATTCGCCGTGGCGAAATTCAACGGCGCGAATGTGGACCTCGGCCATTTCGTGGCGGGCAACAATACTTCTCCCGGACCGTTCATTACCCAGTATCATGACCGCGTCACGCACATCCACGTGAAGGATCGCAAGTTCCACAATGGACCGGCGGTTCCGTTCGGTGAAGGCGATACGCCGATCAAGGACGTGTTGCACCTGATCCGCGACAACAAGTGGCCCATCCAGGCCACGATCGAGTTTGAATACAAGATTCCTGCCGGTTCGGATCTGATGACGGAACTGGCCAAGACGATCCAGTACTGCCGCGACGCCTTGGCATAAGAGGGCGGTTGCTTCCGGCTTGAAAGCAGGGTCCCTGCGCTAGCTTCAGGGCGTGAGCAAGAGCGAAATCCTGGCGGAATTGCCTCACCTTTCTGAAGAAGATCGTGCGGAGATTCTCGAGCAGCTTTGGAGCCTGGCAGGGGCATCCGGACCGACTGACCGCGAGAAAACGCTGCTCGATGAAGCACAGTCGAACTGCGACTCCGATAGCTCATCGGGTGAGCCGTGGTCCCCGGAGGAGGCAAGGCTTCGCGCCCGTGGATGATATAGTCCCGAAGGTATAGTCCCGAAGGGACTTCCCGAAAATAGCCCAGCGCTTTAGCGCTGGGATTCTCACCCCAAAAACCAATTAGTCCCGGAGGGACGGCAGAACTTACCAGACAACGCTCTATCTCTCAGGATGAAGCTCTTGCCCGTGGATGCGGTTGATTGCTCTTCGATGGGGCGCCGCGAGCGCGATTGCATCGATATCAGCCAATGGGATCCATCGCTGATCCGCCGATAGCTTTTCCGCGCCTGCGGTTCGGTAGACGCTGAGGGTCACCCGGTGATTGGTAAACGGGTATTCAAAGGCGAGGAGCAGGCGTGAAGCCGGCGTCACCTCTGGCATCTGCGGAAGCTTCCACAGTCCGCGCCAGCGCGGACCGGTCTGCTGCTCGAGCAGCAGTTTCCCGTCGCGCACGCACCATGCGCAATTCTCGGTGAGCGCGATGGTTTTCGCGCGCGGCTTTTTGCGGGGCAGGGATTCCGGAGTTTCGGCGCGGCAATGTTCGCGAATGGGACAAAGCAAACACTGCGGTGTGCGGGGCGTGCAAAGGAGCGCGCCAAGTTCCATGAGCGCCGAATTGTGGATGCGGCCACTTTGTTTTGGCAGGAGTGCCTCTGCGGTCTGCCAGAGGATACCCGCGCCGCGGGTCGTATCTACCGGTTCCTGAAGATTGACCAGACGCGCGAGGACGCGAGCGATGTTGGCATCGACGATCGGTGTTGCCCGATCGAAAGCGAAGGTGGCCACCGCCCCGGCGGTGTATCGCCCGATGCCCGGAAGCGCGGCAATCGCGGCGAGGTCGTTTGGCAGCGCTCCGCCATATTGCTCCGTCACGGTCCGCGCCGCGCGGTGGAGATTTCGCGCGCGTGCATAATATCCGAGCCCCTGCCACACGTGCAGCACCTCAGCTTCGCTCGCCGCCGCCAGTGCCTTGAAATCCGGGAAGCGCTTCAGCCAGCGGTGGTAGTAATCGATCACCGTGGTCACCTGCGTCTGCTGGAGCATGAACTCCGAGACCATGATCGCGTAGGGATCGGTGGTGCGCCGCCAGGGAAGGTCGCGCCCGTGGCGCTGAAACCAGCGCGCAAGTTGCTGACGCAATGCCTTCAATCCCAGCTTGCTCCCAAGCTCCAGCTTGGGAACGCTTTTGAGATTCCCCGACTGTGAGCTCCGCTTCGCAGGACAGGAATGTTCCGCAGCAGTGCCCAAGTCACTCGATGCTTTCGCGAGCGACGATTTCGAACGTTGATTTCTTTGGATTTCCGCAGCCAAGACGCGCAGTCTGCTCCACAGCCCGATGTCCGAAAACCAAAAACCGCTCAGCCTCTACACCTCGCCGCTGACCACCGAACAGGCGGAGAAATTGCGGGGGATCCTGCTCGCCGACGGCTACAAGTTCGAGCCGAAGCCGTACACCCTCTTTTACGCGAGCAAGGACAAGCTCAACGTCGCGGTTTACGAAAAGGGGCCGAAGGTCGTGCTCCAAGGGAAGGGGACGCAGGATTTCGTGACCTTTCGCCTCGAACCTGAGGTGCTCGGTGAAGCCAAACTTGGTTACGAGGATGTGCACAATCCCCAGATGTTTGCGCCGCACTTCGGCGTCGACGAGAGCGGCAAGGGCGACTTTTTTGGCCCATTGGTGATCGCGGGCTGTTACACAGATCGAGGCATTACCCGAATCCTGAAGGAGGCGGGAATTCAAGACAGCAAGAAGATCGGCAGTGACAAGCGCATCCGCGACCTGGCGGACATCATCAAGAAAACCCAGGGTGCCGTGCACAGCGTGGTGATGATCGGTCCGGAGCGCTACAACGACATGCATCGTTCGTTCGGCAACCTGAATCGCCTGCTCGCCTGGGGGCACGCGACGGTGATCGAAAATCTGGCCAAGATCCGGACCGATTGCCCGCGAGCGCTTTCCGACCAGTTTGCCAATCCGGCCGTGCTCAATCGCGAACTCAAGAAGAAGGGCCTGGAGATTCAACTCGACCAGCAGACGAAAGCGGAAAGCGATGTGGCCGTGGCCGCGGCTTCCATCCTGGCGCGCGAGCGGTTCATCGACTGGATGCGGGCCAAAGGGCGGGAATTGCAGGTGGAAATGCCCCGGGGAGCTTCGGCGTTGGTCAAGCAGGTGGCGCGCGACCTCATGGCCAAGCACGGCCCGGAAATCCTCCGGAGTATTGCCAAAACCCATTTCAAAACCGCCAGCGAACTGGCGCCGGAGTTGTTTCCGCCTCCGCCGCCGGGCGAGGAGCGACCGTCGTTTCAGCGGAAGTCTCGCGGCTAAAAACCAGGGGGATTTCAGAGGCAGGAAGGTGTGCCAAAGATGCCCGGTCGTTGTCGCCAATGACCGCAAAATGCTGGCGTTCAGCGAAAAGAAGGAAAAAATGTGCATTTTTCGCCACTGCGCCCTTGCCGCCAGAGATGAGACGCGCTTATTATCCGCCGCAAACTTTTATGGGCACATTAACGAAAAGGGAACTC
Organism: Chthoniobacter sp.; assembly: GCA_036501065.1. Lineage (GTDB taxonomy): Bacteria > Verrucomicrobiota > Verrucomicrobiia > Chthoniobacterales > Chthoniobacteraceae > Chthoniobacter. The sequence continues at coordinate 95,126 of DASYAY010000022.1, forward strand.
GTCGTTAAAATCAGTAACGAAACGGGCTTGGTTCAACACCAGGTCTTCGAAGTCGTCCAACGGACGCTCGATCATATCACGGATGCACTAGCGCAGGGCGACACTGTCGAATTGCGTAACTTCGGCATCCTCGAAGTCAAACTCACCAAACCGCGCGTTGGCCGCAACCCGAACCAACCGGGCAGCAGCTTCGTCATACCTGCCCGCGCCACGGTCAAATTCAAGTCGGGCAAGATCATGCGGCAGAAAGTCTCGAAGCTTTCCGCCGTACTCAAGCGCGAAGCCGCCACGACGAAATAGCGCAAGGCGATTCCCGAGCTGGGGTAGCTGAATTCGCCGCATCCCGTTGCGGCCGAGGGGTCGTCGCCAATTCAGGTCGCCCGCGAGATTTGGTAAACCACCAAGGCGGCACAGGTGACGGCGAGGCCGAATCCGAGGAGAGCGAAAAAGAGTGGCATGATTTGTGGCGTTGAGACTTCCGGTTCGCCACGTCAAGTGTGGCGAATCCGGAGTAGCAAACCGCAACCGGTGATTTCGTGCTCACCGCGCTTTGCCGAAGGGTAACTGCGGATTGTCCGGGCAGACGGAGAATTTTTCGGCGAAATATCCGTTCGGGCAGTTGCATTCGGTCGCGTGCGGGGCGAGCATTCGCGCCCTTTATTTGATGAAGAGACCTCCACTGACCATTGCTCCGGACCATGGTGTCATTGAAATCCGCGGTGCGCGTCAGAACAATCTGAAGGGCTTTGACCTCGACGTGCCGCTCGGAAGGCTCAACGTCGTTTCCGGGCCGAGCGGCAGCGGCAAATCGTCGCTCGCCTTCGATACCATTTATGCCGAGGGGCAACGACGTTACGTAGAGACTTTCTCCCCGTACACCCGGCAATTCCTCGACCGGATGGACAAGCCGCAAGTGGACGAAATTCGCGGCATCCCTCCGGCCATTGCCATCGAGCAATCCAATCCCGTCAAAACGACGCGTTCCACGGTCGGAACGATGACGGAGATCAACGATTATTTGAAGCTGCTCTTCCCGCGTCTGGCCCAGGCTTTCTGCCCGAGTTGCTCGCGGGAGATCCGGGTGGAAACCGCCCGGTCCATCGTCGACCAGGTCTTTGCCGGCCATGCGGGTGAGACACTGCTCGTGACGTTTGGCGTGCCCGCGCCGGCGGGGACAAAGTCCGCGGACTTTTTCGATTTTCTCCGGCAGCAGGGTTACCTGCGGGTGTGGCTCGGTAATGAGATCGTGCGCATCGACGAACCGGTGGGCGCATCGCGTCTTCCCGCGGTGGTGCCGGTCATCCAGGATCGTGTGACGATCAGCGCGGAGAATCGTTCCCGCTTGACCGAGGCCATCGAGATCGCGCTGCGTTTTGGCAAGGGGAAAGTCGCCGTGCATGATCCGGCCACGCGCACGCACCAGCCATTCTCCACCGGCTGGCACTGCGCCCATTGCGATCAGGAGATCACGCCGCCATCGCCGGGGCTTTTCAGCTTCAACCATCCCCACGGGGCCTGCCCGGCGTGCCGGGGATTCGGGCGGACGATCGCTATCGACCTGTCGCGTGCCATCCCGGACCGCTCCCTGAGCATCGCGCAAGGGGTCGTCAAGCCGTTCCAGACCGAGAGCGGCCGCGATTGCCAGCGCGACTTGATGCGGTGCGCGGCGAAGATGGAGATCGACACGCTCTGTCCTTTCGAGGAGTTGCCCAAGTCCGACCAGAATTGGATTCTCTACGGAGAGAAGTCTGCGGTGACCGGCGAGGAGTTGTGGCAGAATGGCCAATGGTACGGCGTGAAAGGTTTCTTCGCTTGGCTCGAAACCAAGAGCTACAAGATGCACGTGCGGGTGTTGCTCAGCCGGTATCGCAGCTACACCTTGTGCCCGGATTGCCGAGGCGGGCGATATCAACCGGCCACGCTGAACTTTCGACTGGCGGGCAAACTCCTGCCGGAGTTGATGGTCATGCCGGTGGCGGGCCTCAAGACTCTCCTCAATGACGAATCTCGAATGGTCCGGGGCGGACTGGCGGAGAATGTCGAAGGAAGGTCGAAAGCACGAAGCACGAAGAAGCCCATTCGACAATCGTCATCCCAGCTGGACAGCACGGCCACCATGCTCCTCGGCGCCATCACTTCGCGTCTCGGATTTCTCGTCGAAGTCGGTCTCGGTTACCTCTCGCTGGATCGGCCGACGCGGACCTTGAGCGGCGGTGAAATCGAGCGGGTGAATCTCACGACGTGCCTCGGCGCGTCACTCGTGAACACGCTTTTCGTCCTCGATGAACCGAGCATCGGGTTGCACGCCCGCGATACCAGCCGGCTCATTCGCGTCATGCAGCAACTCCGCGACAAGGGCAACACGCTGCTCGTCGTGGAGCATGACGAAGCGGTCATTCGCGCGGCCGACAATCTCATCGAACTGGGGCCGGGTCGCGGCGTCGCCGGGGGAGAATTGGTTTTCAACGGCTCGATCCCGGCGCTGGACAAACGCGGGCGAGGTTCGCTCACGGCGGATTATTTGAGCGGGCGCAAATCGATTCCCATTCCGAAGCGGCGCCGGGCGCCGCGCGGCTGGATTTCCGTGAAGGGCGCGAGCGAGCACAACCTTCGGGACATCGACGTGGAATTTCCGCTGGGCGTCTTTACTTGTGTCACCGGAGTTTCCGGTTCTGGCAAAAGCACGCTGGTCCACGATGTCCTTTACGGAAACCTCCAGGCCGCGGTGGGCGCGTCCTCCGAAGAAGCCCCCGGGGCACTCAAGAAGTTGCTCGGCGCACATAAAGTCGAGCAGGTGGTCATGGTCGACCAGTCGCCGCTTTCCCGCACGCCGCGTTCCACCCCGGCCGTTTACCTCGGCGTCTTTGACGGCGTTCGCGAAATGTTCGCCTCGACTCCGGAATCCGTGGCGCATGGCCTGACGGCGGGAGCGTTCTCGTTCAATTCCGGCGCCGGCCGGTGCGAACGCTGCGGTGGCATGGGTTTCGAGAAGATCGAAATGCAATTCCTCAGCGACGTGTTCATCCGTTGCGCGGAATGCGACGGCAAACGCTACCAACCGCACATCCTGGCGATCCAGGTTGCGGGAAAAAATATCCATGATGTGCTTTCGCTGACGGTGAGCGAAGGGATCGCATTCTTCCGCGCGCTGGGCGGCGATCGCATCGTTGGGCCGCTGGAAGTCCTCGAGGAAGTCGGCCTCGGTTATCTCACCCTCGGCCAGCCGCTGAACGTCCTCAGCGGTGGTGAATCGCAGCGACTCAAATTGGTCGAGCGTCTGGTGCATCAGCGGGAAGAGAAGGCACTCCTCATTTTCGACGAGCCGACCACTGGCCTCCATTTCGACGATGTGGCGCTGCTCATCCGCGTCTTTGACCGCTTGGTCGAGCAGGGGAATTCGCTGCTCGTCATCGAGCACAACCTGGAAGTGATCAAGTGCGCGGATTGGGTCATCGACCTCGGCCCTGAAGCGGGCGATGCCGGGGGGTTGGTCGTGGCGGCAGGCACGCCGGAGGAGGTGGCGAAAGTGGAAGAATCGCACACCGGTCGATACTTGCGCGGCGCCCTGCAGACGAAGGACGCACGCCATGGGCCCTATTCCATGGACGATGCGGACTGGAGCGCCCGTGTCGCCGAAGAACCGGGCGCGCGGTTGGCCCTGCGAGCTTCCCCGGCCATCTCCGTCATCGGGGCTCGCGAGCATAATTTGAAGAATCTCTCGCTGGATATTCCGCGCGATAAGATGGTCGTGATTACCGGTTTGAGCGGTTCCGGAAAATCCACCCTCGCTTTCGACATCCTCTTCGCGGAAGGGCAGCGCCGGTTCCTCGATTCGATGTCGCCGTACGCCCGGCAATTCGTCGAACAGCTCGAAAAGCCCGATGTGGACATGATTTCCGGGCTGCCCCCGAGCGTGGCCATCGAACAGCGGATCACGCGCGGCGGCGGCAAGTCGACCGTGGCCACGGTCACGGAAGTCTATCATTTCCTGCGGTTGCTCTTCGCCAAACTGGGCACGCAATTCTGTCCGCAATGCAACGTAGCCGTGGAGAAACAAACCTCCGCGGCCGTGGCCAGGCACGCGGAAACGATCGCCCGCCAAGGCCAGGTGCGGGTGCTCGCGCCGCTCATCAAGGCGCGGAAAGGTTTTCACACCGACGTCGCCAAGTGGGCCGAGCGCCAGGGGTTCAGCGAGCTTTACGTGGACGGCCGATTTCTCTCCGTGGAAGGATTTGAAAAGCTCGACCGTTTCCGGGAACACACCATCGATGTGCTTGTCGGTGAGCCGCAATCTCCCACGGAGGTTCGCGACCTGGTTTTACGCGCACTGGAGATTGGCAAAGGCACGGCCAAGCTGCTCGACGCGCGCAAGCGCGTCACGGTGTTGAGCACGGAGATGAGCTGCCCGAGTTGCGGGCAATCGTTCGAGGAATTGGACCCGCGCCTCTTCTCGTTCAATTCACCACACGGATGGTGCGAGGAATGCCATGGCTTCGGAGAAATCTGGAAGGCGTATGTCGACCCCAAACTGGAGTCGGCGATTGATATTGAAATGGCTCAGGAGCGGCAGCACGAGTGGCTCGAGGAAGGCGAAGCCCAGCCCTGTCCGAGCTGTCAGGGTGCGCGGCTCAACGAAATCGCCCGCCACGTGCGTTTGCATTCGCGAACGATCGATCAGTTCACCGGACTCCCCGTGCACGCTACGCTCGAGTTGCTGGGAAAATTGAAATTCGACGCCAAGCAGAAGCCGATCGCCCAGGACATCATTCCAGAGATCGAGCAGCGGCTCAAATTCATGGGACAAGTCGGTCTCGATTATCTCGCCCTGAGCCGCTCGGCCAAGACGCTCAGCGGTGGCGAAAGCCAGCGGATTCGCCTGGCCGCGCAGCTCGGCTCGAATCTCCGGGGAGTGCTTTATGTCCTCGACGAGCCGACGATCGGCCTCCATCCGCGGGACAACGCCCGGTTGCTCGACACGCTCGAAGCCTTGAAGCGCAAAGGCAATTCGCTCGTCGTCGTCGAGCATGATGAAGACACCATGCGGCGCGCCGATTCCATCATCGACCTGGGTCCCGGCGCAGGCTCGCGCGGCGGGTCGGTGGTGGCGCAGGGAACAATCGCGCAAATCAAAAAGGTGCCGGGTTCGGCCACGGGTAAATTCCTGCGCGAACCTCTGCAGCATCCGACGCGCGGTGAGCGCCGCACGATCAAGGACGTCACCCGTTGGCTCGAAGTGAAAGGCGCCAATCTGCACAATCTCAAGGACGTGGATGTCCGCTTCCCGGTGGCGCGTTTGACGGTCGTGACCGGGATCTCCGGTTCGGGCAAGAGCAGCCTCATGCGCGGCGTGCTCAAGCCGGCCGTGACCGCAAATCTCAAACGCAACCGGAAGATCGAGACGCCGGGATGCAAAAGCATCAGCGGCGTGGAGCATTTCGAGGCCGCTTACGAAGTGGATCAATCGCCCATCGGCAAGACCTCGCGTTCGACGCCCGCCACCTACATCAAGGTCTTCGATGAAATCCGCGCGCTCTATGCGCAATTGCCGCTCTCCCGGATGCGCGGATACACTGCAAGCCGCTTTTCCTTCAATGCCGAAGGCGGACGCTGCGAGATGTGCCAGGGGCAGGGGGTGATCAAGGTGGAAATGAATTTTCTCCCGACCAGCTATGTGCCCTGCACCGACTGCCACGGGTCGCGTTACAACGCCGCCACGCTCGAGGTGCTCTACAATGACCGCAGCATCGGCGATGTCATGGAGATGACTCTGGAGCAGTCGGCGGAGTTCTTCGCCGCACTGCCGAAGATTCATCGGCCGCTGGCTTTGCTTTGCGACACCGGTCTCGGCTATCTGAAGCTCGGCCAGCCCAGCCCCACGCTCAGCGGCGGCGAGGCGCAACGCTTGAAATTGGTCAGTGAACTCACCCGCGGCCTCGGTCGTGCACAGAACGCGCGTTTGCGGCAAAACCGCGAGACGAAATCCACGCTCTATTTGCTGGAGGAGCCGACCATCGGTCTGCACATGGCCGATGTCGCGGAACTATTGAAAGTCCTGCATCGATTAGTCGACGACGGCAACACCGTCATCGTCATCGAACACAATCTCAGCCTCATTGCGGATGCCGATTACGTTGTCGATATCGGCCCGGAAGCGGGCGACCGCGGCGGCGAAGTCGTGGCTATCGGAAGGCCGGAGGACATCGCCAAAAGCAAGCGGAGCCGAACGGCACCGTTCCTGGCAGAAGTGCTTCGGCAATAAGGTTCACGTGTGACTGACGGGGCTACGCCCTCAATGGCCAAGCAGACGCCGCGATGGCGATGGAAGTAGGAGAGGCTTCCAGCCTCTTCCGATTCAACGAAGCGGGCAGGATGCCGCTCCTACTTTGGGTTGCCGCCGCAGGCCGCCCTGCGCCCCGAATTACGTGCCGCGCGCATTTATACGCATTTGTCACACTATGGATGGCACGCAAACTGTTTCACACAGGAGCACGAAAACGGCATGCAAACCCAACCCGCTCCGCTCAATCACACCCCTGGGAACCGCCCTCCGATCAATGGCGCGTCTTCCGCTGCTCCGGCTCAGATCCGGCCCAACATCGCCAATATCGGCGGCGCCGCCCGCCCGGCTACTCCCGCGCAGGCACTTTCACTCGATGATATTATCACCACTTTGGTGAATTTCGGGGACGGCGTTTCCGATCTTCTTTTCGTCGTTGGCCGGTTGCCCCAGGTCGAGATGTTTGGAAGGCTTCAAGGCGTGGAGATTGAAGGCCTGACGCCATCGCTGACCCCGGCCCACGTCGAAGCCATCGCTCTCAAAATCATCGGTTCCAATGAGCGCCTGACCAATGATCTGAAAAACTTTGGCTCTTGCGACACCAGCTACTTTGTCCCGGAACTCGCCCGCTTCCGGGTGAATATCTTCCGGCAGAATGGCAATCACGCGATCGTCATGCGGAAGCTCAGCACCAAGATTCCGACCTGCGATGGGTTGAACCTGACGCCGATCTTCAAGGAGATCATCAAGGAAAAGACCGGCATCATCTTTGTCACCGGAGCCACCGGGAGCGGCAAGACCACCACCCTGGCGGCGATGCTCAACGAACTGAATCTCACTTCCGAGATGCACATCGTGACGCTCGAAGACCCGATCGAGTTCCTGCACCCGCATCTCAAAGCCACCTTCAGCCAGCGCGAACTCGGGAAGGATTTCTCCGACTTCTCCATCGGCTTGCGCGCGGCGCTGCGGCAGGCGCCAAAGGTGATTCTCGTCGGTGAAATTCGCGACCGCGATACGATGGAAATCGCGTTGACCGCGGCCGAAACCGGCCACGTGGTCTTTTCCACCCTGCACACCATCAGCGCGGCACAGTCGGTCAACCGCGTCATCGGCATGTTCAGCAGCGAAGAGGAACCGGTCATTCGCCAGCGTCTCGCCGATACTTTGCGCTACGTGATCAGCCAGCGGCTTGCCCCGAAAGTGGGCGGTGGCCGGATCATGGTGAACGAAATCATGGGGTCGAATTTGCGAACCCGGGAGGCGATCCTTCTCGGCGAGGGCGAGATTCGCAGTTTCCACGAAATCATCGAATCCAGCACACAAAACGGTTGGGGTAGCTTCGAACAGTGTCTCGTCCGGCACTTCAAGGAAGGAACGATCACCGAGGAAACGGCGCTGGTCTACAGCGTGAACAAGTCGGTGATGCGCAAGGCCCTTGACCTGGCCAAGAAGGACATGGGAGCCCAGGACAACGGTCCCATCGGATTCAAACTCATTCACCACGACGAGCATAAAGCACCAGCTATCGCCAACGGAATGGGACCGGGTGTGAATTCGGCACCGCCGTTGCCCATGGCGAAAGGCTCTTAGTCCTTGGCGTTCAAGCGCGGTTCGCGATTTGCCTCGTGTTCAGGGCGCTGGCTCGTTTGGCAAAAGATGCGCTGACGGCAACACCGCCCGGCCTGGCAGACTGGCTATGATGCGGCGTTTCTCCGGTTCGCTGAGGTTCGACCACGCCGCGATCTCCGACAGCGTGCGTTTGCACCCCACGCAGAACCCCGTTGTGCCGTCCATGCGGCATACTCGAAGGCAAGGGGAGGGGACTTCGTCCATTCAAGCCGGCTCCCCGGCTGGCAGGAGATCGCAAAACCAAAAGCCTTTCGTGCGGCTTTGCGAGGGCGGTGGGCAAACGGCGTCCGACGCGGCGACATTGCCCGAGGGTGTGATCACTTCCAGCGGCTTATAGACCTTTTCCCCGACTTTGATTCGGAGCGGGGCTTTGAAGATCGGCCCGGCAAAAGCGAACGAATGGAACTCGCCGTTCTCACCGCAGGGATCCACTTCGGGAGGGAGCCGACCGATGAATGCCGGGTCGATTTCGCAGCCCACCGCTTCCTCGCCCAGCCACGCATCGTTCACGCAGCAGACCATCGAGCGGAAGCCGAGCGCGAGAAATTCCGCGACCAGTTCGCAGGTGTTGCGTTTCCATAATGGAAAGAGAGCATGCATGCCGATCTTCGCGAGGTTGCCCTCGCGCCAGCGGCGCAGGTCTTCGAGGAAGATATCGCCGAAGATGACCGTCGAGGCTCCGAGATTCCGGTATTTGATCAACGCCGCTCCCATCCTCTCTTCGTACTCCGCGTTCGAACCGCCCCGGCTCACGAACACTTTCTCCAGCGGCAGCCCGATGGCCGCCGCCTGTTGCTCCAGGAGAATGGTTCGCACCCCGTGCATCGAGACGCGCTCGTACTCCTCGTTCACCGTCGTGAGCAGGCAGAGCACCTCATGGCGCCCCGACGCCAAAACGTGATGGAGGCAAAGTGCGGAATCCTTTCCGCCACTCCAGCAGAAGACGACTTTTTCCCTCTCGTTCATCGCGTTCGGTGATCGACCGCGGGGAACGTACCCCTTATTCGGTCTTCAGGACGATGTCCTTGAACTGCACTTTCATCCCCGTGGCGCTCTTGTGGAGTTGCAGGGCGATGACGCCGGTTTTCGCGGCGTGCTTCTCGTCATTGTCCGTCAGGTCCGCGGTCTGGACGCCGTTGATGAACTGTTGGAGGTGGTTGCCCTTGGCGATGATTTTGTAGTCGTTCCAGCCGCCGGCGTGGATCGCCGCCTGGATTTCCTCGGGCGTGGCGGATTTGCCGGTGACTTCGATCTTGAAATCCTTCGACTTGGGATCAGCCGGGTTCTTCTCGGCGGCGCTGAGCACCACCTTTTCGCCGGGCTTGCAGACAATGCCCCGGCCTTTCTCTTCGTAGACCATGCCAGTGTAGTGGTTTTGATTGTCCATGTCGGCTTGGTATCCCGCGACCACGAAATACTCCGGCTTCACCACTTTGCTCCGATATTGCACGCCGGAATTGCCGAAGCCCTTCGTCGTGCCCTCGTCGTCGGTGAGCTTGAATTTGCAGGTAAATTCGAAGTCGCCAGGTTGGCCGTCCTGCCACACCAGAAAGGTGTTTTCCTTCACCATGTTCTGGGCGCTGGTTTTGCCGGTGATGCATCCATCCTCGACGCTCCAGAATTCCGGCACGCCTTTCCAGCCGGTGAGGTCTTTGCCGTTGAAGAGGTTCTTCTCTCCGGCGTGCGAACTGGCAGCGGCGGTGAGGAGGGCGAGGGCGACGAGAGGGAGGAGTTTCATGGTATCGAGTAGTGTTGGGAGAATCGGAAAATCGGTGCGGTCTTAGGTTTACTTCTTCTTGAAGAACTTCTTCAGGTTGGCCAGGCCCTTCACTGCGATGTCGTCGCGCTTCGGTTCCATCTTCCGCCAAATGGCCGCGGCGCGGGCGATCACTTTCACGTCGGTGGTGAAAGATTCGATCACCACGTCGCCGTTGTATTTGATCTTCTTCAGCGCCGCGACGATGGGCTTCCAATCGATGTGATCATTGCCGGGCGTGCCGCGATCGCTGCCACACGCATGGAAATGGCCGAGATGTTTGCCCGCTTTCAGAATCGCCGCGGCTTGATTCTTCTCCTCGATGTTCATGTGGAAGGTATCGAGGTGCAGTTTGACCGCCTTGCTGCCCACTGCCTTGACGAGCTTGAGGCCCTGGTCGCAAGTATTCAGGAAATCGGTCTCGAAACGATTGAGCGGTTCGATGCAAAGGGTCACGCCTTTGGATTCCGCATGCCTGGCAAGCGGCTTGAGATTCTTCACGACGAGTTCGAACTGATGCTTTTTCTCGACGTCGTCATGCGGCCCGATGAGTCCCACCACGGAATAAATCGGCCCGATGACCGACGGGCAACCCATCGCCGCGGCCTGGTCGATCAATCCTTTGACATACTCCGTCGCCGTCTTTTGATCGACCTCGGGTCCGCGAAAATCGCGGCCCGGTCCCATGCAAGCGCAGACGCTCCCGATCTTCAGCCCGGCCTTGTCCGCCGCGGCTCTGACCTTCACCGGGTCGATGTGCTCGAGCGCTTCGACGGGAATCTCCACGGTCTCGAAGCCCCACTTCTTGAGCTTGGGAAAGAGCTTCACGCTGTCGTTGGTGAAGGGGCTGGCGTAGAGGAAGGTATTGAGGCCGAAGTGGGGCATGGGAATTACGGGGTGGAAGTGGTCCGAGGCGGGCGCCGGTGTGCGCTCGCGGGCGGGCATTTGGCTACGTCGCGCAGGACGAGTCAAGACTGCGACTTGGGCACTCTCCAGGAAAGTGGTAAAGGCCCGGCCGTTATTCTCCGGGTTTCACCAATTCCAGGTCTTTGATGCCCTCCGCGCCTTCGCGGAAATCTACGATCTCCAGCACTTCCGATGGGCTCCACATTCCCGTCCGCAGATCTGCGCGGAGGAAGTAGGTCTGGCCAGCCTGGACATTGATCGGGACTTTTTTGTCATCGTCTTTCGCCCAAAACGAATGCGGGCCGGGCGCCGCGTCATCCAAAATGAAAGTGCCGCCCGACAATTTGCCGAAGTCCTGTCCGTTATCGAAGATGTGTCGGAAATTCACAATCCGACCCACCCAGCCCTCCCGCATTAAGGCGGTATGTTCGCGATATATAACTACCAACCCTTTATCGGGTTTGGGCTTGTAGGGGATGGAGGTCAGGTCGCCTTGGTTCTGCGAGGCGCAGGAGGTGAAGAGCGCGCCAAATAAGGCCGCAATCGCCATGTTTCGGATGACTTTTCTTGGGTTCATAGGGGGGAGCCTCGTTGTCTAGCACAACGTTGCCGTACTGTTCCAGCTGCGAATCAACGGCGTGGTGAGATTTCTTCCGGGTCGTTTCCATTTCATTTCCCACAGCAATCCGTCACGTGCGTTCCCACGTGCGCGAACGCCGTCTATCCCGAATCCGACTGGAAACTTACGCCCGGCGTCTCCGCCAGCCGAGAAGATAAATGCCGCCGAAGCCAAGGAGCATGGCGCTGCCCGGTTCGGGGGTGGGGATCAATTGGCTCTCATTGCTCAGGCCGCCGGTGCTGGGCGTACTGGAATTCGTCAAATCGCTGCCGCCTGTGGTATCCGCCGAAAAGGTGTCACCGTGCGTCGGCGGGTCCATGAGGCCGACCACCTCCAGACTGGTGCTCGTTTCGAGCAACGTGCCGGAGACGTTCTGCGGCAGTTGAAGACTGAAATTCGTCTGGGCAAAGGTCGTCGAGGCGAAGGTGATCAGGGTGACAGTTTCAGGAGTGGTCGTGAGACCGACATCGACAATGTCGATGTTGAACGTCCCCGCCGAGCCTTTGGTGAGCGCACCGGAAAGCGAGAGGACGTCGGTCGAACTGGCTCCAGCTTCGAAGCTGAGTGTGCCCCCGCCATTCCAGAGCAGCGAAGAGCCATGCAGGGTCGTATTCGCGGAGGTGTTACCCGCCCCCGGCGCAATCGTCCCGCCATTGTTCAGCGTCGTGGCTCCGGTGATTTTGCCGCTGCCACCGAGCGTGCCCCCGCTATTGACCGCGACCGCTCCGGTCCCCGTAGCCGAGCCGGCGCTGTTCTTGACCAGCAAGCTCCCGCCACTGATCGTCGTCCCGCCGCTGTAGGTGTTGTTCCCGCTCAAGGCCACGGTGTTGGTCCCGCTCTTGGTGAAGTTACCGCTGCTGCTGATCGTGCTCGCGATGTTGAAGCTATTCGTGTTGCTCGAGTTGACAACTAAATGGCCGCTGTCGGCGATGGCGTTGGAGAGAATCTCGTTACTGGGCAGGTTCACGGCCAGGGTCGCTCCGCTGGCGATGGTCACTGTTCCGCTGCCCAACGTCGCTCCGGGGGTGGTGCCGTCCCCAAGTTGGAGCGTGCCGGCGGTGATGGTGGTGCCGCCGGTGTAGGTGCTTTCTCCGGTCAGGGTGAGCGTGGTGGAAGCTTTGTTCATGACCACCGCTCCGCTCTTGGGCACGGTGCCGTCGCCGATGACTCCGCCAAAGGTAAAGCTCGTGCTGCTCGTGTCGGTTAGTTTCCCGTCGACTTCACCCGTGCCGGCCAAAGTTCCTCCGGTCACATTCAGCCCCGCCTTGGCGGTAAGATCGGCTTTGTCTTGAATGGTGAAGATGCTGGAACTGGAAGTAATCAGGCCAGTCACCGTCCCATCCTGGCTCCAGGTACCGCCGGTCACGGCCAGGGTTCCGCCAATGGTTCCGCTGCCGCCCAGCGCGATCATGCCGGTGCCGGTCAAAGTGGCGTTGCCCTTGATCGTTCCAGTGCCGGTGAGTTCGGCGCCTGAAGCGACATGGACGGTGCTGCCGGTGGCGAGGGTGCCGTCGACTTCCAGAATACCGGCGTTGATGTTCGTAGCCCCGGTGTAAGTCTCGGTCACTCCACTGCTCAGCACGGTCGTGCCGGTTCCGTTTTGGTCCAAAGCGCCGGCGCCGCTGATCACTCCGGAAAGCGTGAGGGTGGTACCCGTGGAGCTGAGCGTTTTGAGGGCGGTGGTGGCGCTGTTGAGGGCCACGGTGTTGGTTACGCTCAGCGAACTGGCCAGGTCCAGGGCGAGGCTGCCGGAGCCGGTAACGGTTACCGGGGCCGTGCCCAACGTCGTCCCGGTGGTGCTGCCATCACCGATCTGCAAGGTCCCCGCGCTGATCGTGGTCGCGCCCGTGTAAGTATTGGCTCCCGTCAGGACGGTCGTGCCCGCGCCGCTTTGGGTCAGGGCCAGCGTCCCGGTGCCATTGCTGAGCATTCCGCTCAAGGTCAGGCCTTTCGCCGAATTGACATTGACCAGCGCGGTGCCGGTGAACCCGTTGCTGATGTTATTGCTCACCACTCCACTGGCGACATTGATCAAGGACAGCGTGGTCCCGGCGCTCAAACTCACCGCGCCGGATCCGATCGAGCCCGCGGCAGTCGTCGTGCCGATCTGCAGGATGCCCTTGGTCAC
>DASYAY010000023.1:0-34365 GCA_036501065.1 Chthoniobacter sp.
CCTTGGTCGCCTCCACGATCCGCGGACGATCGTTTCGGGCGCGGTCCGCTCACTTTTCCCTTTTGCCGCGTAAAATTCCCCTCGCCGAATTTCGCCGCTCCTGCAGTTCCGGGTTTTCACACGGTCTCTCCATTTGGGCACGAGGAGGCATTTTCAGTTTCCACCCGCCGCCGCACCACCTTCGCCTTCTTCCACAGGCCAGCGGTTCCAATACCTGGCGTAGAGCTTCGGCCAGCGCGCGCGGAAGACTTCCTCCTTCGATTCCCACGGCTCCCCTTCGACAGGCGCGCCTCCTCCCGGCCAGAGCTCGGCTTCGGGGTAATACTCGAATTTCTCGAGGTGAATCTCGTAGGCCACCCGGGCGAACTCTTCGCCCCACTCGCCGCGTCCGTTCAGGTTTTCGGGGTAATCGGCGAGGTCATCGGGATGCCGCAGCGCCGACTTAAACCATTTCCGTCCACAGCCGATGAGCCAGCCGAGAAAGCACCACAACTGTTCCCCACTACAGCCTCCCGTGATCAAGCACAGCGCCCCCCATAGATCCAGGTTATAGCCGGCCTCGCAAAGGGCGAAATGGAAGCGGACGAAAAAGGCGAGTTCCTCCTCGGATAATCCCCGTAGCTCCTCGGCGATGGCCTCGTTCTGCTTCTGCCGATCCCCGCCCGAGGCGTCCAGGCTGCGTTGTACGATTGCCCAGAACCAATCTTCATTCAGTTCGTGCTGGTCTTCAGTCATCAGTCGGTAAGTGGGTTTGGGGCGCGGTCAACAAGGCGGAATCACCAGATGGCCAATCTCTACCGGATGGCCAGCTCCACGGGATTGGCCTTTTGGATACCGTAACGGGACATGAACTTGAGGACGCCCCGGGAATAGCCCGAGCTGGTGGTCGCGCCGGAGGCCATGAGGGCGAAAAGCCGGTTCATGTAACCCTTGATGGCGTCGCTGATTTTACCCGGGTACCTCTTCTCGAAATAATTGCCAGTGTGATACATGGCGAACATTTTTCCGTTATAAAAGTAATGGACGAGCTCCATCCAGGCCTTGACGTGCTTGCGCATTTCCCGGCTATAGGCCGGGAGGTTATCCAGATTGTCAGTGAGCACTTCCGCGGAGCGCAGAGCCAGCCACATCCCGGGCGAGAGCATCGGATCGACAAACCCAAAAGCGTCGCCGGTCATGACCCAACCATCGCCGTGGCCGCGCTCGGACACGAGTTGGTAGTTGGTATAAACCGCGACCTCGGTAATCCGGCGGCGATCTTTCCCAGCCCCAGCGAGTTGGGAATCGCGGGCGATGGCCGCCTCCAACCGCTCCTCCGGGGTGGCGCCAAGCAGGGCCGCATCGTCTTTGCTCAGGACAACACCCACGGAAAGGCGGCCCGGCAACGGGATGCGCCAACTCCAACCGGCGTGATCGAGACGACCGATCACGACCTGCCCGCGGGGCGGTCTCTCAATAAAACCTTCGTAATGTGCGAAATACGCAACATCCTTTCGTGGACCAAGTTCCGCAGGAATTTCCAGAGTTCTCGCAAAAAGCCTCGTGCGCCCGGTCGAGTCCACGAGCAGGTCCGGTTGCGCCCCTTTTAGCCATGGCGCCTCTTCCAACGTCTCGCCGGCCAGCCGCAATCCGTCGGCGCCGACCCGTTCGACCTTCGCCCGCACTTTCGCCCGCTTGGCGCCGAGTTCATCCGCCCGCGTTTCGAATAACTGATCCAGCGCCGGACGCGGTGAATTGTAGGCATAGGTCGGGAGCACCCCGTCGACCGACTCAAAGCAAAAGTCGATCTCCTGGCCCAGCCCGAAGGTAAAGGCGACCCCCGGCTTGTGCTGGCAGATTTCCTTGGCCCGGTCCTCGAGTCCCAGCCGCCGCAGCACGGGAACAATCGCCGGGATCAACGATTCGCCGACGAGCAGATCCGGCCGGCGACCGTCGTCGAAGATGGTCACGTCGATCCCCTTCGTGGCCAACAGGCAGGCCAGGGTCGATCCGGACGGCCCACCGCCGACGATCCCAACAGTTTTGATTTTCTTGTTCATCTCTGGATTTTGCCGCTGGGGGTGAGCGGCACGCTCTCGACCAGCTTGAATTCGATGGGCACTTTATAGCGCGCCAGGGCTCCCCGGCAATAGGCGGACAGTGCGGAAATCTTGGGTGGATTCTCCGGATCACGCGGCACGATCTCGGCCACCGGCACGGCGCCAAAGCGCGCGTTGGGCTTGCCGACGACCCGCGCCCGTTTCACTTCGGGCACCTCACACAGGACCGCCTCGATCTCTTCTGGAAAGCACTTCAGCCCAGCGACATTGATCACGGAATGGCTGCGTCCGAGCAGTTGAAAATCGCCATCGGCATCCACTTGGGCGAGGTCTCCGGTGCGGAACCACCCATCCTCCAGCACCTTCGCCCGCGGACGCCAGGGATGGAGATAGGCATCGAACATCCCCGGTCCACGCAGGAAGAGTTCCCCCTCCCCTCGCACCTCGGCGGCGTAATCGGGCAACGACCGCCCCACCGAAGTGGGCTTCTCGCGCGACTGTTCCAGATTGAGCAACGGCAGGCCGACCTCGATGATCCCGAGTCCCTGCGCCAGCGGCAGCCCGAAACGCTGTTCGAAAGCCTGGGCCGTGACCAGAGGCAACGACGCCGCGGTCGAGACCGCCAGCCGCAATGTCGGCCAGGCACGTCCCGAACCTTCAGCGGCCAGCAGGGCGTGATGAAACGGCGCGCCGTAAAGAACCGTGCCCCCGTGTTTCGTCGCCGCCGTGAGAACGTCTTCGGCCAGATGGGAGTTCTCGATCACGGTCGTCGCCCCGTTCAGCAGATAGAGCATGATCGACACCGCAAAATGATGCGCCATCGGCAGGATCCAGACGATGCGATCCGCCGGACCGATGCACAGGCCGCGATTGGCCGCGGTCACCCGCTCCAGGAGGCTTTCGTGGGAAAGTACCACCCCTTTGCTCGTTCCGGTGGTCCCGGAACTGAAGCGAATAAAGGCCGGATTGAGCGCCGCCAGGGCCTCCTCGTCGAACCCGAGATCCGCCTCCACCGGCACCTCGCGGATTTCCCCCGCCCCATTGACAATCGCCCCGACGCCTGTCTCCCGGACCACCCGCTCGCGTTCCCGCGGCGAGAGTTCGCTGGCGATCGGAATGAGGCATTTCCCCGCCCGGACGATCGCCAGGGCGAGCACCACGTGCGCGAGCCCATTCGGACAATCGAGCCCGACACGCGCCGCCTTCGACTGGCCAATGCGTTTCGCCGCCTCGTCGGCCATCTCAAACAGCCGGCCATAAGTGACTTCCTCGCCCTCGCTGATCAGCGCGATTCCGCGCCGGTCGGCATTGGCAAATATCTTTTCAACGATGTTCATGGGAAATTCTGGCGCGCTCTGCATTGGAGCAGCTCAATGGAAGGTATGGCGACATCGAATGGTGGAACGATCCTTAGAACAACTCGCCTTGCACTTTGGGAGCTTCCGCGGCCGCCGGGGTTGGCGGAGCGGCTTTGGGTGGCGGAACGGGCGCGGGCGGCGCCGCCATGCCGGCTTCCGCGCGAACTTCGGCGAGCAAGGATTTGAATTCGCACTTTTCCAGTTCGGCGATGAGCGACGGCCACTGGGGCAGAATGCCCAGCCCCTCCAGCGGCTTCGGCAGTGGAAGGTCGAGATCGAGCCGCACCATCTCGCGGTTTTGTTCGATCTGAGCGCGGGAGGCCTTGAGCTTCTCGCGGAGGCGCTCGTTTTTGACGGAGTCGAGATCGGCGAGCAAGGCGTCGAGCGAACCATGCGCCGCGAGAAGCGTGGCCGCGCTCTTCGGACCGATGCCGTCGACGCCGGGAATGTTGTCGACCGTATCGCCGATGAGAGCGAGGACGTCGGCGATCTGCGGCGGTTCGACGGCCCATTTCTTGCGCACGGCCTCGGCGCCCAACAAAGCGAAGGCATCGGACGACGCGGCGAGGTCGGTCTTGTTCGTGGAATAGACTTTCACCTTTTCGTCGACCAATTGGAAGAGGTCCTTGTCATTCGTGGCCAGGACCACCTCGTCACCGCGAGCGCGCGCCTTCAGGGCGTAGGTGGCCATTAGGTCGTCTGCTTCCGTGTCCGGCAACCACAGGCTGGAGAAACCGAGCATTGGGCAAAGGTTCTGAATGAAGGTGAGTTGCGGGCGCATGAGTTCCGGCATCTCAGCCCGTTGCTCTTTGTAAGCGGGTTGCAAGGCGACGCGGCGCTGCGGCATGCCCATGTCCCAAAGGACCGCGCCAAGATCCGGGGCGAGATCCTTGACCATGCGGCGGACCGTTTTGACGAAACCGTAGATCGCGTTCGTCGGTTCGCCGCGGGAATTGCTCAACTCGCGAATGGCGAAAAACGAGCGGTAAACGTAATAATGGCCGTCGATGAGAAGGAGTTTCACGGGACTTGGGTCGGGGCGGGCAGATTGGCCCACGCACTCGCCGGGGCTCAACTCCCAAGTTCACGGACTCGCGGCGGAGCGGCGCGGTTGGAGGAAGGCGAATGGCAGGAACGGGAAGTGCGCGCCTCGCCGGGACACTCCTTTTCCAGGGGCAGGCGAAGCTGGCGGGGCGGTGGACGGTTCGCCTCGCGCCGGGCACGCGCCTGCCGGCGATACGCCCAGAGAAACCAGACGACGACGACGGTGATTTCCAGCGCCAGCGCCAACATGCGACGACCTCCGCTTTAATTGCGGAATTTGCGGATGAGGGCCACCATGACTCCTTGCACCTGCAATTCGGCCAGGGGAACGAAGTCGGGATACGCCGGATTCTCCGCCTTCAAGAAGTAATGCCCGCGCTGGAGGACGAGCCGCTTGAGGGTCGTCTCGCCGTCGATGAGCGCCGCGACGATCGCTCCGGCTTGGGGTTCGCGATTCTCCAGGATCACCAGGTCGCCATCGTTGATCCCGGCGCCGATCATCGAATCCCCGCGGACTTTCAAGGCGAAGGCGCGGCGGCTATTGCTCAAGCCGAGCGTCTCCGCATCGACGGATACGGTCCCCTGCTCTTCCTGCTCCGCAGTTTCGGCAAAGCCGGCGGCAATGCTGCCATAGATGGGGACATCGACGATTGGTTCGCGGCGCAATTGCGAAACGACGGCCACCGCACGGGCTTTGCCGGGCTGCCGCTGAATGACGCCCTTTTTTTCCAGAGCGCGCAGATGATTGACGGCGGCGGTCTGGCTGGCGAAGCCGAAAAATTCCTGAATTTCGCGAGTGGAGGGAACCACGCCAGCCGTAGCCTGCATCTTCGTTATGTAGTCGAGGACTTCCTGTTGACGCGCTGTAAGGTTCATGTTCGCACGAACACTCATCCACTTTTTCGCCGGGTGCAAGCAGGGATTTGAACTTCCTCTGGACAGGCGCAGCGAGTTGAGGCATCACCGCCCGCGCCATGAACATTTTGATCCTCGCCGCCGGTTACGCGACGCGTCTCTATCCCCTCACGCTCAACAAGGCAAAACCGCTTCTCGAAGTCGCCGGCAAGCCGATGACGGAGTGGGTGATCGACAACCTCGCACCGATTCACGGCATCGAAAAAGTCTACGTGGTGACGAACAGCAAGTTCGCCGCCGATTTTCAGGCGTGGGCCGATCATTACAACCAGACGCACGCCAAGCTGGCTTTTGAAATCATCAACGACGGCTCGACGAGCGACGCGGATAAATTGGGGGCCATCGGCGATATCAACCTCGTGATCAACCGGGCGAATCTCGCCAGCAGCGATCTGATCGTCGTCGCGGGAGACAACCTCTTCAGCCAAAGCCTGGAGGGATTTGGCACCTGCTGTCACGGCAAAGACGAGCCCGTCCTGGCGCTTTACGACGTCGGTTGCCTCACCGAAGCGAAAAAGTATGGCGTCGTCGCGGTCAACGAAAATGGCGAAATCACGAGCTTCGAAGAGAAGCCGGCCGAGCCGAAGAGCACGCTCATTGGCATCGCCTTGTATTACTATCCGGCAAAAGCCGTGGCGCAGTTTGCCACCTACCTCGCGGAGGGTAATAACCCGGACCAACCGGGGCGCTTCGTGCAATGGCTTTACCAGCGGATGCCGGTAGGGACTTGGACGGTCCCCGGGACGTGGTTTGACGTAGGAAGCAAGGAAACGCTCGAGGAAGCCAATCGCATTTTCGCGCAATTCGCGCGCTGATTTCGTCCTCGGAGGACGATTTTTGGGTCAATCGTAGCAGGGTCTGGCGCTGGGAAGGGCGTCGGGATCGCGCTCTTTTCCGGGAAAGAGGGACAATATTGCGCAAAAATTGGCAGACAACGGAGGCGAAAGGGCGTAAAAGCGTCGCGGCGGCCAAAAGCCGGCCAAGGGTTGTCAATTTTAAGAGAAAACGCTCTGGGGCATATGTGTTGCTGCACAAAGCTATTCCGAACCCACTTTTTCATGCTCGCAACCCCGTATTTACACGTGACCAAAAGCCTCGCTTTGGCCGGTCCGTGCCACCTAGACTGTGGCTAATGCTCACCCGTCGCGCTTTCAGTCTGCGCTGCTGCGTAGCGTTACCCTGCGTTTTTCCACTCGCAGGGCTCTTGCTCGCGGCACCGTTCGGGCGCGCCCAGAATCCGGGAGATACGCGGGAATTTCAGAAGAAGGCCGAATTCATCAACAGCTTCACTCGGTTCGTGGATTGGCCGGCCCGGAAGTTTGCCGATCCGAATGCGCCTTTCGTCTTTGGCGTTTATGGGTCGGACAATATCTCCGCGCTGCTCCAGGAATCGCTTCAGGATCGCCAGATCAAGGGCCGCCCCGCGCTCGTCAAGCATCTCCTCAACCGGCAGGAATTGCGGGCCTGCCACGTGCTTTTCATCAGCCGGTCGGAGTGCGATCGCCTCGGGCCAATCCTCGGCGAAGTGCGCCGGGAGAATGTTCTGACGGTGGGCGAATGCGACAATTTCCTGAACAAGGGAGGCGTGATCAATTTCGTGACGATCGGCGGCCAGGTGCGCTTCCAGATCAATTCCGAAAGTGTGGCCAGAGAGAAGCTGGTGTTCAGTTCGAAATTGCTGCAGCTCGGTATTCCCGGGGGCGTCAACTTACTGCCCGACGGCGCCATGAAACTCAGCGAAGGTTCGCGGTGAGGTAATGCGATGAAGACTCAGCTGCGAAGTTTCCCCATCCAGCGCAAGCTTCGGCTGGTCGTGCTCGCGACCTGCACCGCGGCGTTGTGCGTGGCTTCGTCGGCGCTCTTTGCCCTGCAGTTTTATTTCTTCCAACGCGACTTTCGACGCGACCTCGTGGCAGTGGGCGAGATCGTGGCGAGCAACAGCACGGCCGCCCTGAGCTTTCGCTACAAACAAGCCGCCCAGGAAAATCTCGCTTCGCTCAAGGCAAAACCGCAAATTACCGGCTCCGCGCTGATTCTCAAGGATGGCACGGTGCTGGCCCAGGTCGGGCGGGTGAGCGTGCCGGCGACCGGTGAGGCCGGTCCCGCGGTCGGTTTTCACAAAGCTGGCGACGATATCGTCTACACCCAACCCATTTTGTTGAATGGCGAGCGATTGGGCAGTCTCATCCTGCAGGCGGATTACCAGCGGCAGGCGAACAAACTCCACCGGCTCTACGCCAGCATCCTGGTGGCGGTTCTCTCGATTTCGTTTTTGGTGGCCGTGTTTGTGTCCTGGAAATTGGAACGCGTGATCCTCGATCCGGTGCAGAATTTGGCGGAAACCGCCCGCCACATCATGTCCGGACATGACTATTCGGTGCGCGCCACCAAAGTGGCCGACGACGAAGTCGGCACGTTTACTGATTCATTTAACGGGATGCTCGATCAGATTCAGACGCGCGATACAGCCCTATTGCACGAGATTGCCGAGCGCAAACGCGCCGAGGAGGAACTCCAGCGCACCCAGCAGCAACTCATGGATGCTTCGCGCCAGGCGGGCATGGCCGAAGTGGCCACGGGGGTGCTGCACAACGTGGGCAATGTCCTGAACAGCGTCAATGTCTCGGCCACGCTCATCGCGGAGCGGCTCGGGCAGTCCCGTACCGCCAACCTCGCCCGCGCCGCCGCCATGCTCCGGGCAAAAAATGGCGAGTTGACCGAATTCCTGACACAAGATCCGAAGGGGCAACTCCTGCCAAACTATCTGGCCGACCTTTCGCAACATTTGGAGGAGGAACGCCAGGAAGCCCGCGCGGAGATCGAGCTTCTCACCCGAAACATCGAGCATATCAAGGACATCGTGGCGATGCAGCAGACCTACGCGCGTGTCTCCGGGCTCTCGGAGGTGCTGCCAGTCGAAACGCTCATCGAAGACGCCCTGCAACTGAACATCGACAGCTTCACCCGGCATCGGATCACGGTGGTGCGTGACTTTGTTCCGGTGCCCGCAGTGACCGTGGACAAGCACAAGGCCTTGCAAATCCTCGTGAACATCCTGCGCAATGCCAAACATGCGATGGACGATTTCGAGTCCGACGAAAAACGGCTGACTTTGCGCATTCGCGAGCAGGAGAACCACTCCGTGGCCATCGCCATCAGCGATACCGGAGTGGGCATCCCGGCCGAGAATCTGACGCGGATTTTTTCCCATGGCTTCACCACGCGCAAAGATGGGCACGGCTTTGGCTTGCATAGCGCCGCCCTCGCGGCGCAGCAAATGGGCGGCCGTCTGCTCGCCCAGAGCGAGGGCCCGGGCCATGGCGCGACTTTCGTTTTCGAGTTGCCCCTGGCCACTCCTTCCACTTCATGAATCTCCCCATCAATAGTCGCATCCTTCTCGTCGACGACAATCCCGCCATCCACGAGGATTTTCGAAAGATCCTGCTCGGCCCGTCCAGGAACCGGACTGAACTCGACGCGATGGAATCCGTCCTCTTCGACACGCCGCATGTTCCGGTCAATGTCACCACCTTCGAGCTGGACTCGGCGTATCAAGGCAAGGAAGCCCTGGAAAAGGTCAAACAGGCGATGAAGAACGGGAAACCGTACGCCATGGCTTTCGTGGACGTGCGCATGCCACCGGGCTGGGATGGCGTGGAAACGATCGAGCACTTATGGAAAGCCGATCCGGCGCTCCAGGTCGTCGTCTGCACCGCCTACTCGGATTATTCGTGGGAAAAAATGACGGTGCGCCTCGGCGTGAACGATAATCTGGTCATCCTGAAAAAGCCCTTCGACAACATCGAAGTGCTCCAACTTGCGCATGCCCTGACCAAGAAATGGCACGTCACGGAACAGGCCAACCTGCGGGTGGAAATACTGGACAAGATGGTCCAGGAGCGAACCGCGGAACTGGAAATGGCGAACGGCGAATTACGCCGGTCCGAGGAACGATTTGCCAAGGCCTTCCGCGCCAGTCCCATTCCATTCGTCATCCAGACGCTGCGCGAAAATCGCTTCGTCGACGTGAACGATGCCTTTCTGGAGATGACCGGTTACGGACGGGAGGAAGTCATCGGCCGAACTCCGCTGGAGTTGCATTTCTGCCTGGACTATTCGGTGCGTACGCCCAAGGACGACAAGTCCGTACGGCACGTCGAGGCGCAAGTCAGCACCAAGACTGGCGACCTGCGCGACGCCCTCATCTCGATCGAACGCATCCTTATCAGTGGTGAGATGCACATCCTGCTCATGGTGCTGGATATTTCCGAACGCCTGAACCTCGAAGCCCAGCTTCGCCAGGCGCAAAAGATGGAGGCCATCGGGCAACTGGCCGCCGGCGTGGCGCACGATTTCAACAACCTCCTCACGATCATCCAGGGCCACGCCAGTCTCCAGCTCACCCTCCCCGGTCATGACGAGGATTCGGTGGATTCGCTCCAGCAAATTGCCCTCGCCTCGGAGCGCGCCGCCGACTTGACGCGGCAACTGCTTGCCTTCAGCCGCCGCCAGGTGATGCGCCCACGCGTGCTGCATCTGAACACCATGATCCACGATCTGGCCTCGATGTTGCGCCGGTTGATCGGTGAAAAGGTGGAGCTGCGTTGCGAGCTGGGGGACGGCGTCCCCGCCATTTGGGCGGACCAGACCGGACTCGAACAGGTGATCATGAACCTGACGCTGAACGCTCGCGACGCCATGCCGAAAGGCGGATGCATTACCATCCTGACTACGGCCGCCCAGCTCACGGTCGCCGATGCGGAAAAAAATCCGGAAGCGCGCGCCGGCGATTATGCCCTGCTGAGCGTGATCGATACGGGCACCGGTATGGACGACGCCACGCGCAGCCGGATTTTCGAGCCTTTCTTCACGACGAAAGAAACGCACAAAGGCACCGGCATGGGCTTGGCCACGGTCTACGGCATCACCAAGCAGCACGAGGGCTGGATCGAAGTGGCGACGGAAGTCGGCAAGGGTTCGCAATTCCGGGTCTTTTTTCCGGAGACCGACCGGGTGGCCGAACCCTTGAAGATTTCCAACGAAAACCCGGTGCTGCCAGGAAGCGAATCGACCATCCTCATCGTGGAGGACGACGAAGCCGTGCGCAGCCTCGTGCGGGAGGTCCTGGATCACAACGGCTATCGCGTGCTTGAGGCGGAACACGGCGAGGCCGCGCTGGAGATCTGGAAAGTGCACGCCGACGAAATCGACCTGCTTCTCACCGACATGGTCATGCCCGGCAGCGTCAATGGACTGGAACTTTCGCAACGACTGCTGGCCGAACAGCCCGACCTCAAGGTGATCTACACGAGCGGTTACAGTGCCGAGCTTTTCGGCAGCGACGTGCACCTCGAGGACGGCCGCAATTACCTGCCCAAGCCGTACCTCTCCGCGAAGCTGACCAACATCCTGCACCGCGCCCTGCACCCCGATGAGGAAACAGCCACTGCGCAGCGAGCTTAGCGATATTTTACGGACGTAACACTGTTCGCCAGTGCTTTGTCGACTCATTGCGGTCTCCTGCCAGAGGTGGCTCTCGTCAGGCCCGAATTCGGCGAAAAACCTTGTTGTTGATGCCCTTCGTACTGGATAGGATTTTGCCTTGTCGGGCGGGCGCGTTTTTTCCTCTTTCCACTCTTTCTTTTCATGCATCAGACGTCCGCGGCAACGGCCGCCATGGCTTTCGTGAGCCTGATCTTCGTGGTCATTCCATTGGTTGGTGTCGTGGTCAGTGCCGTGGCCCTGGGGCGGCGCGCCTCGAATCGGCGTTGTACTCTCGCCATTCTGCTCGTTCTTACCGGGTGGGCGCTGGTCTTCGGCGCGGGTGCGCTGATACAATCGGGAATCGTCGTGCCGGTTTTCGGCGGCGCCCTGGCCCTTCTCGCGATGCTTTGTATCTGCGCCGGAACGGTCCTGGCGATTGTCGGCCTGGTGGAGTGCGCGCAGCATCGGCAACGCTATGATCGCGGTCGCAAGCGTGCCGTTTTTGCGCTCATCCTCAGCACCTTTCCCGTCGGCTTCATCATCTGGGCCGCGTATCTGGGGATGCACCAAAGACAGCGTCTGACGGCGCCGCAGGTTGCCAGCAATCGTGCCACGCCGGCCCAAATCCGAATTGGCAACCTGGTCCTGAACGCACCCGCGCCTCCCGAGGCGGGAAAGACGATTACGAATGACACCTGGAATTTCCGGCTCGACCTCCCTTCGTCCTGGAATGAGATGAACGGAAAGGCCCTTGCGCCGAACGTGCGCGCAGGCGCGTCGCGCCATCAGCCGGAAATATTTTCCATGGTGCTCACGGAGAATTTGCCCGCCACTTCGCAGCTCTCACCCCAGGCGGCCACGGAACTGATCAAGCACGGACTGGAAGGGCGTGGTCCCTTGGAAGTGCTGGGCGAACGGGAGTTCAATGTCCATGGCATGGCCGGGTGGATCATTGAGACGAAGGCCAAAGTCGGCCTGACCGATTTTTACTATGTTCGCTGGGTCACGCTCAACAATGGAACTCTCTATCAAATCGTCACCGGCGGAAATCCGCTGGAAGCGAATCAGGTGCGTGCGGAGAGTGAGAAACTTTTCACCGGCTTCCATCTCATCGACCCGAACCGGAACACGCTGGCCCCTTCCGATGTCGCCCTCGGCAATTTTGTTTCCGACCGCTTCGGCTACTCCGTGGATCTTCGCGGCACCGGCTGGACGCGCCGCTTTGCAAAACTCGATACTTACGTGCCCGCGGCAGATTTTGGCGTGACCACAGCCAATGCCGCCTCCTGCTTTTGTGTGATTCCAATCTGGGTGGGAGATGCCGACGTGGATTTCAGCACGCTGACGTCCGCCCTCACCTCGCAGGTCGGAGTGCCCTACCCCGACGATGGCGTTTATGGCGAAAAGGACTGGAGCCAGGGGGGCCTTCACGGGCGGGCCCTCGCATATGAAGCTCACCGCAACGGCGAGGATCATGTCTTCCGGTTGCGCGTCCTGCGCGGCCATGGTGTCGCC
This sequence comes from Chthoniobacter sp., assembly GCA_036501065.1. GTDB lineage: Bacteria > Verrucomicrobiota > Verrucomicrobiia > Chthoniobacterales > Chthoniobacteraceae > Chthoniobacter. The sequence continues at coordinate 12,356 of DASYAY010000023.1, forward strand.
TACCTGCTGGCTGCATGGATGCGCAAGAATAGCGCGCCGCTCACCGACCAACTTGATGAAGCCATGGATCACGTGAAGTTTAGGGATCCTGCGGCGCCGGACCCGGCGCCGGCCAACGATCGCGAGCGCCAATCGCAACTGCTCGTTTACAATCAATTGGGCCTGGGTCTCGATCGCGATGGACAGAGCGAAGCGGCCAAGGCCTGGTTCAAGCGCGCTTTTGAAACCACGCATCGCAATCCGACGGTCCTCCTGAATTACGTCGAGACGTGCCTCAAGTCGTCGCAGGCGGCCGAGGCGCTGGCGGTGCTCGACAAAGAGTTACCCAATTTTCCCGGGAACCAAAGTTTGAGTGCGTCCCACGCCGTCGCCCAGTTACAAACCGGCGATGTGGAAGGGGCGTTGAAGAGTTATGCGGCGCTTTTCGACACGGGATGGAAAAACGATCTCCATTTTACCGGTTACATTCGGGAACTGGCCAGCCGCGGCCGGGCCGATGCCGCGCTCGCCGCGCTGGACCACTACAATCCCGATCACGAAAGCGCGGCGATGCGCCGCCTTCGCGCGGAGGTCTTGATCGCGAAGGGAGATTTGCCGGCTGCGATCCAGACGCTGACCGACTTGCGCGATAAGTCACCCGATGATCAGGAAAGCGCGCTTGGCCTGGTCGATGTTTATCTCATCGCTCATCGGCCGTCCGACGCGCTGGCCGAGTGCGAGCGCCTGATCGCGGCACAACACGAGTCGGTGGAAGTATTGCGCCGCAAAGGCATGGCGGAATTTTCCTTGAAGCACTACCGCGAGGCCAAGGCCACTTTCGAGAAGGCCCTGGCCAAGGCGCCGTCGAATCTCGAAATACAGCGGCTCCTCGAAGGTGTCTCGGGCCTCCTCGGAGAAGGCCGCAATAGCCTGGTCAAGACGCCGATTGAGCCGGTGAAAATCCCCGCCGCCCTGCTCCAGGCCGAGAGCGCAAATCCGTCCGACGAATATCTCCGCGGTTACAGCGCCTGGTACCGCTGCGCGGTCAAAGCCATTTCCTACCGCAAAGGGAATGAGCTCAAGATCACCGAGCATGAAGTGATTGAAATTCGCGACCAGCAAGGTGTGGAAAAGTTCAGCACCCTCGAATTTCCCTACGACCCACTCGGCGAGGAGATATTCGTCAACGACGTCACGGTCAAGGGCGCCGACGGCAAGGTCGTCGCTCATGGCAAAGTCGAGGACTCCTATGTCGTGGACGACGGCGTCGACAAAGCCGCGTCGCAGGCCAAGATCCTGAACGTTCCGGTCCCGGGATTGCAACCAGGCAACATTCTGGAATGCACCGTCACGCGTCGGGAAAATGGGCCGATCAAGGCCTTCACCTTCCAGGCCTGCGCGTTGCTCAAGAGCCTGCCCGTGCTGCGAGAGACGCTCCAGGTGCAGGCCGGGCACGAAGAGATTCGGTGGGAAGCCTCACCCGGCATTCCCGCGCCGCAAAAGGAAGATGGGAGTCTCACTTGGAACATCCGCCGGCCACCGGTCTATCGATGGGAACCGCTGCAGGCGCCGATGGACACTTTCGCTCCGATGGTCTGGGTGGGCGACGCCAAAGCCACGTGGGTGGGCGAAGCCAAAGACTACATGACGCAAATCAAGGATCGTCTGGCCATCGACGCACCGGTGCGCCAGGCCGCCGCCGACGTGACGAAGGGATTGGAGACACCGGCGGAGAAGATTGCCGCCCTCACCCGTTACGTGCAGCGTGGACTGACCTACAAAGCCATCGAGTTTGGCCGGCGCGCCCGCATTCCCAATACTTCGTCGCAAACCTTGCGGAACAAATACGGCGACTGCAAAGACCACGCTTTGCTGCTCTCCCAACTGCTCGATTCTGCCGGCATTCCAGCGTGCATGGCACTCGTCCGCAGCAGTGGCGCGGTGCGCGCGACCCTGCCTTCGCTCGACCAATTCGACCACGCCATTACCTATGTCCCGGGTGAGAAGGGCGGGACCTTTATCGACGCGACGGACAAGACGGGAGATTTTCGGACGGCGCCACCGATGGACTATGCCGGCCAGCAGGCCCTGGTCCTCGACCCCAAAGGGGCGCACTTGCAAACGGTCCCGCCGGTCTCCGCGAACACTTCGACGGTAACCACACACCGGCATGTTTCCTTTGCCAATGACAGCGACCTCGTCGTGGAGGACGATGTGGTCATGACTGGCACTCCGGCGCAGGGACTGCGGGCGCTCCTGCTGGCCGTCGAGCCTCCCCAACGCACCCTTTACCTTCAGCGCATGATTGCCGCGGAGGCGGCTTCCCTCAATTTACGCGACGCGAAGATCGAAGAACTGGACGACCCGCAGGCGCCGCTCCACTTCCAGCTTCACTACGGGATTGCCGGCGACTTTCATCGTGCGGGCGATCGCCTCGCGGGCCAGGTTCCGGCCATTTGGGAACGGCTTTACGTGAACGGCGACGCCACGGAAAACCGCTTCAGCCCGTTCAAGCTGTGGATTCCCACGCACATTACCAGCACCCTGGAACTCACACCGCCGCCAGGCTGGCATTCGACCCTCGGCAAAGGTTCGTCGTTCAAGAGCCCTTATGGTGACGCCTCACTCAAGCCGACTCTCAACCACGATTCGTTGCACTTCGAATCGCAGGTCGCGAGGAAGGCCGGCGAATTTCCCGCGGAACAATATCCCGCCTACGTCGAAGCCGTTCGGCAAATCCGCGCCGTGGTCGAGCAAAGCATCGTCTTCGAACTCAAGAAATAGAGCGTATTCCACCCGCCGCTCGAAGCGGACTCAGGGCAAGCGGCGCACCAATTCGTCGAAGCTCTTGGCCTCCCGAATCGAGGCATTGAGCTGATCGAGGCTGGGATGGTGACCGGGGTGCGCCAACTCGACGGTGCGCTTGAGCGGGCCGGAGGAAAAGACGAGTTCATCCCATTGGATCGACTCGATCTCGCGGTTGAACCTGGCCACGGCACGTCCGCGGAAAAAGGCCCGCGTCGTGGGAGGCGGTTGAAAAATGGCGTGGCGGATTTCGTCTTCGGAAACGAGCCGCCGCATCTGGCCTTCGCGCATCAATTCGTAGTAGAGACCGTCCTCCAGGGAGACGTTGTGATATTCCAGGTCGATGGATTGAAGCCACGGGTCGCTCCATTCCAGATTTTCGCTTTCCTGGAATGTGGTGAGCAGGAATTTCTTGGCCACCCAGTCCACGCGATCCCGGCAGCGCCAGTAGTCCGTCGCTAAATCATCCAGCACCGACTCCCATTCCCGCAACAACCAGTTGGTTTCCTCGTCCTCCTCGCAATGCTTGCGGGCCGCCGCGAGATAGAGCCGCTGGACGTCAATCGCCGAGACCTTGCGCCCATCCCGTAGTTCGATGAGCCAGCGCAACGTTTGGTCGCGGCTAATCTGCTTGGTGGTCTCGATCGGGTTGGCAAACTCGAGGTGCGGGGCATGTCCGCGTTCGATCAACTCCAGGACCAGCGCGGTCGTCCCGAGCTTCAGCGCGGTCGCATAGTGGCTCATGTTGGCATCGCCGATGATAACGTGAAACCGGCGATACATTTCCGCGTCGGCGTGGGGTTCGTCGCGCGTGTTGACGAGCGGACGGCGATTCATCGTGTCGATCGAACAAAGCACGCTGAAAAAGTCGGAGCGCTGGGCGATCTGAAAGACGCCGGGTTGTCCGGCGGCGTCTTCCCCTTCCACGCCCATCTTGCCGGCGCCGGCAAAAACCTGCCGGGTCACGAGGAAAGGAACGACATCGCGCACCAACCATTCCCACGGGACATCGCGGCGCATGAGATAGTTGTCGTGGCAGCCGTAGCTGTGTCCGATGAAATCGGTGTTGTTCTTGTAAAGCCGCGTCTCGCAGCCTTCCGGGAGATGGGCATTCCGGCGCTTGGCGCACTCCGAAAGAATTCGTTCGCCGGCTTTGTCCTGGGCGACGATCTCGCGCAGCGTCGTGCATTCCGGCGTCGAATATTCCGGATGGGCGTGGTCGTTGTAAAAACGCGCCCCGTTGCTCAACACCAGGTCGCTTTTGATTTCCTGGAAACTGAGGGGCCGGTTTTTATCGAGCTCGAAATAGGCCGCCTCATCGGTGTCCTGAAGCAGTTCCTCCGCGCGAAATCCACGGGCGTCCTGGTGCGGATCCTCGAGCTCGTAATCCCATTTCATCGACGCGCCGTGCTCGGTGTAGCTGCGCACAATCTCGATGGATTCGCGCACGACATCCAGATCGGACACGCCATCGACAGTGATCCCGTATTCCGTTTCGAGGCCGATGACGCGTTTCATGCGATCCAATCTCCCGCAGCGCGTGCGTGCTGGCAAGTGGCAGCCGTTATTTCTGCACGCCGAGCTTGGAAAAAATCGGCTTGAGCGCCGCGACCCACTTCGCATAGCCGGCGGCGTTCGGGTGCAGCATGTCGGGAAACTCCTCTTTCTTGCAGGAACCGGTTCCGTCATCGAAAAGCGACCAGGTGTCGCAGAAGGACACTTGGGGATCGTTTCGGAAAGCCTCTTCGTAAAGTGCGTTGAGCTGGCGGATTTTTTCCGGGAAGAACTGCGGCTTGGGGCCGCGCGGCATCACTTTGTTGATCACCACGGGCATGGAGGGATTGGCGGTGTGAAAGGCTGCGACGATCGCCTTGAGATTTTCAGCCACGACCTCCGGAGCCGCCCCTTGGTCGAGGTCGTTCGTCCCAATCAGAATCGAGACGGCTTTGGGATGGAGATCGATGACGTCGCGCTGCATGCGAGTACGCAACCCGCGAGTGGTGTCGCCACTGATGCCACGATTGGCCACCTTCAATTCCGGAAAATCACCGGCCAGCGAGTTCCAACCTTGGGTGATGGAATCGCCGAAAAAGACGACGGAATCCGCCTCGGTCGTTTTCATTTTCGACCACTCCTCCTCGCGCCCTTTCCAGAGTGTGCGAAACCAAATGCCCGACTGCATCGGACCGGAGCCGGGGCAGAGATTGGAGGGCGGTTGTGCGAAGGGACCGGCCACTTCATTCCAGGCAACGACGTGGCCGCGTTTCTGGGCAAACATCCAGGGCAACAATTCCGGCTCGGCGTAAGCGAGGTTCCACGAATCGTGCTTCACGTAGGGATATTCGCTGAAGAGTGGCTTGCCACCGGCTGCTTCGAGCGCGGCGATCATCTCCCGCGACCGCACCACGGGCACGGTCGGATCGAGCAGACCGTGGAAGGCCCAGATGGCCACGCCCTTGGCCGGGGCGATACGCGAGGCATCGCCGCCACCACAAACCGGCGCCACGGCCGCCCAGCGTTCCGGCTGGCGGGTGAGCAAATCCCAAGTGCCGTATCCTCCCATCGAAAGGCCGGTGAGATAGAGCCGGTCTTGATCGATGGAAAACTCCTTCCGCACCGCTTCCAACGCGCCCAAAAGGAGCTTCATCGGCGCGGTCGGCGGTTCCTGGAAAGCGTTCGGCCCAGTCCAGCCGTTCGGCACGGCCGACCAGGTCTGGTCCGGGGGACATTGCGGAGCGACGACGAAGCACGGAAACTTGGTGCGAATCTCCGGTTTCAGGAAAAGCGGCGCACCGTATTTGAGCTGGGCGGTATTGTCCGTCCCACGTTCCCCGGCGCCGTGCAGGAAGACCACCAGCGGATACTTCTTCGCCGCATCGTAGTCCTTCGGGGTCAGGAGCCGGTAGCCCAGTTGGGCGCCATCCGGGCCGGTAAACGTACGCGCCTCATATTCATCCGCCCGAATCGACGCGGGGAAAATAAAGGCGAGGAACGCGAGAAGGAGAAGCGGGAGGATTTTCATGACAGGTAAAGAATTGCGGAGCCGCCGCCGCAGGGCCAGCGCGTTTCCAGGCGACTCCGTTTCACTTCGGCGGTGACAGGGAAATCTTTCCACCGGCGAGGGCTTTCACTTTTTCCAAGCCAGTCACCTCCAGGCTCCAGTAAGCGGAATCACCGGCCTGGAGATAGAGTTTGCCGTCGACCGCGTGAGTCAGGGAACCGGAGATCATCGATCCGAACGCATGCGTCATACCGGCGTCGGGTGCCGCGATCTTGGGCCAGCGGACTTTCGCGGCATCGGCTTCTCCGAATTGGGCGAGATCGAAGCCGTCGGCATTCACCAAGTGCCATTGTCGGTTTTCGGCGAACATCCACACGTTTCCCACGGGCGCCGGGAGCAACGCGCTGCCGAACTCGAATAAGACTCCCCCAGTCGCCGCCAGTGGCAGTGTCCACAATGCGTGATCATCCGCCACGTCATGGCATTCCAACCCATTCGCACCGCCAGGAGAACTACCCATGAGCACGAAGCGCCCGTCCGCGCTCAGCTCACCTTTGGTTTTGGGCAAAACCGTTCGCCCGCCATCGTAACGCGGGGCACCGCAGGCCGTCCAATCATTCACTTTGAAGCGCAACGACGAATGCCCTTCGGCCATGCTGCTCCCCTGGAGACTCAAGTCCTGCCCGGTCCATTCAGGATAAAAGTGAACGAGTTCCGCCAAGGGATGCAATTCGGCGGGATCGATCTTGCCATCGCCATTTTCGTCCGACCACACCACGGTCTGCGTGGGAATCCCTTTGGTCAGATCGCTGATTTCCGCTCCGTCTTTGTCCGCGGAGAAAATGCGTGCACGCAAACTGTAGCGGCCATCGCCGAGCCGCTCGTAGACGTTCAGGTCCGGCCCATTCTCCGCACGAGCCGTAATCAGGTAGGCATGCCCGTTCTCTCCCACTCCGTACCTCGCCGTATCCACGGGTTCGCGCGTGACTACGCCCAGACAGGTGGCTTGTCCGGTCTTTCGGTTGATGCGCCATTCGCAGCCTTGGGCAAACATCAGACTGGCGTCGAGCGGGTTGATCGCCGCATCGCGAGCGGAGGTATTCGCCGGACCGAAAAATTCGTGGACGAGTTTTCCCTGTTCACCGCTGGTGTCCCAGACCGTGAAGCGCTTCGGAAAAGCGTCTCCTTCCGCGACCCACAGCTTTCCGTCCGGGGCCAGGGCGACGCCACGAATGGAATGCAAACCCTCCGGCTGCCAGGGGCCGAGCAGCGGACGTCCACCGGGCTGACCGGCAACCCAGGAGGTATTGTCCATATCGAGCAACGGTCGCGCTTGCACCTGATGATAGGGCGCGCCAAACCCGACATAGGCCGTGTGCATGTGATACTTCGCCCCATCGCCAATCACCGTAAGCGCGGTGATGTTCACATCGCGATCCAACGGGGCCAGATCGCTGGTGATGACCCAGAAAGGATCGTGGGCAAAAAGAATTCTTCCGAGGACGCCGCCGCCCAGGGAAATGACCCCGAAGTCCGCATCCACCATTTTGTCGGGAGCGTCCGGCAATGCTGATTTGGTCGGCGCGACGTCGATCATTCCCGGCGGCGCGCCCACCACGGTTTGCAAGTATTCTCCGGATTTCGCGTCGAGCACCGTGAGGAATTGAGAACTGGTGAAGCTCAAATAGATGTGGCCGTGGCGCACGGCCATGGCATCGGCGGTTTCGGGTTTGCCGTGGGAGTCGGCTGGCCACAGCGAGGAGATTTTGAGATCGAGTGCGCCGCTTGGCCACGGCGCCGGCTTTCCATCCTTCGCGTCGAGGCGGTAGATGGCGCCGCCATCGGCCGCGGTTCCTTCCAATCCGCCGAGGACGTAGACCAAGCCTCCGTCCACGGCGAGAGCTTTGCATCCGGAAGGTCCTTCGCTGCGGCGATGCGCCCATTGCACCCGGCCATCCGGTGCGCAGGCCAGCACTGACTTTCCTTCATTCGCCAGACTCCAGCCGAGGTAGACTTTTTGATCGTCGGCGGCAACGGCGGTGGGAAAGCCTGCGTCGCCCCCCCACCCTTCCTTTCCATCCGGCGTTCGCCAGGGCAGACCCGAACCACTGGCCACCCAGCCTCGCAGCTTCAGACCGATCTCTTCGTGAAAAATGCCGCGCCAGCTATAGTCGCCTGGTGGAAGAATCTCGCTGTTGCCCGTCGGCGGCGGTGCGGACTTTCCATCCCATGGAATGGAATGCTCGCCCGCAGGTAACCGTTCGTTGCTGAGCAACGCTCGAACGAGGCGGCCATCGGGACTGTAAATATTGATTGAAACCTGACCTACTCGTTCGGTGCGAAATTTGAGGGCCAGCGGGCCGGCCAGCGCGTTCGCGGCAACAACAAAGAAACAAAGCGCCATTTGCCAGAGCGCATTTGGAGCGGAGTTCTTAGTCATGAAACAGCCGCGAACTTACGCGATCACCAACCCGCGCCCTTCGTCAACGTTTTCACCCGGCAGATGAACATGTTGGCGCAGATGTAGAGCGTCGAACCATCGTCGCCCCAATTGCAATTGCCGGTCTGCTGATTGGTGACGATCGTGCCGAGATGTTTGCCTTCGGGGGAAACGACCAGCACCCCGCCCGCGGCAGCGCACCAGACATTGCCCCTGGCATCGACCTTGATTCCGTCCGGCAGGCCGACGCGGTCGGCGGTGACGAGCTTCTTTGCATCGAAGAACAGCCGGCGGTTGGCCACCGTGCCGTCGGGCTGCACGTCGTAGGCGAAAATCACCGGCAGGTCGGGATCGCTGACGGCGATGTAGAGAATCTTTTCGTCGGGAGAAAAGGCCAGACCGTTTGGATAAGTGAGGTCCTTGATCGTCAGGTCCAGTTGGCCGGAGGGCTTCACGCGGAAGACGCCGTTGAATTTCAGTTCCTTGAGCGGATCATCGTTCAAGCCCGCGAGGCCGTAAGGCGGATCGGTGAAATAGATGTCCCCATTGTGCGCCACGATCACATCGTTCGGACTGCTGAAGTGCTTGCCTTCCCACTTGTCCGTCAGTGGCGTTTGCTTGCCGTCGTCTTCCAGGCGGATGACGCGCCGCGTACCTTGCTGGCAAATGATGAGATGCTTTTTCGCATCGACGGTCATGCCGTTCGATCCCGGCGTGGGGTATTGCGGGGTCGGTTCCACTCCGCCGCTGGGCTTGAGGAAAACCTTCGGCTTCGCGTCGCCCGGCGCCCAGCGATAGGCTTTGTTCTCGGGCACGTCCGAGAAATAGAGCGCGCCATCTTTCCACACCGGCCCTTCGGACCAGGTGAAGCCCTCGGCGATTTTCTGGACCTTCGCATCGGGCGCGATCAGTTGATCGAAGGCGGGATCAAACCGCTCGATCGTGGCATTGAATGGCGGCAGCGGCGCCGTCTGGGCGCAAGCCAGGACTGGAACGAAAAGCAACGGGAGGAAACGCTTCATCAACGCATGATTGGCCATTGCCGCTGGAGAATGTCAAACCACCTGTTGCCGGCAGGGCTTCTCTTCGCAGAAACGGCCCGAATTGCCCTCTTTGGGTCGCCGGAAGGATGGTGACAAATGATGACTTTTTTCGGGAATTCCGGCCCTTTACTCTGGTGGCATGGGAGGGATGTTGAGTGGGCCGGAGGCGTCAGAGTTTCAGGATCCCGCCTTCTGCGCGCATGGCGAAAGGAGGGGGATTTTGTGGCCTTTTCCGGCTGGAGCGGGATCGGGTCAATGGCGGTAACCTGAACGCGGAAATCGTGGCGAAGGCGAATTCGCCCTCTGGCGGAATCGGAGCGAGAAAAGTGGTGGTTCACAATTCGCGTCCTTGGGACTTTGGAGGCGAATGGCAAGAATAATCTTCACCGATTTTGCGATTCGCTGCTCCGCCCGGGAACCCGCGGGGATTGGAGGTCCTTCGACTCCGCCCATGCTTCCCCGCTCCGCTCAGGATGACAGGGCGGGGTTTTCGGCGCTGGCGCTCCCGACCGAGTGACGGACTCGATCGAAAATGCTCTGGACCGACGCTGATACTTGCGGTGCGCCGCGGCCGGTTTCACCCTCTTCTGACTCTCCTCGATGCGACTGAAGAGCGGACTTACTCTTTCAACGGCAGAGCCCAGATATTGCGGAACTGAACGGGGTGGCCGTGATCCTGGAGCTTGAGCGGGCCGGGTTTGCAGATGTCGCCGCTGTTGCCGGCGGGGGTGGAATCTTTGGTGATTTTCGTGTTGTCGTGAACCTTCACACCGTTCCAGATCACCGTCATCGTCGGGCGCTCGACGACCTTGCCGTCCGCGCACTTGGCTGGATGAAATTCGATGTCATAGGCCTGCCAGACGGTCGGGGCCTTGGCGGCGTTCACTTTCGGCGGCTCGATGCTGTAAATCGCGCCGCAAGCGCCATCGGCATAGGTGTCGTTGTGATAACTGTCGAGTACCTGGACTTCCCAATGGCTGTTCACATAGACGCCGCTATTGCCGCGACCCTGGCTGTGATTGTTCGGCTCGTAAGGAATGCGGAATTCGACGTGCAGCTTGTAGGCACCTTCGAACTCGTGCTTGGTGAGAATGTCGCCGGTGCCCGGCTTGCCCTGGAGGATGCCATCGACGACTTCCCATTTGCATTCGCCGCCTCCTTTATTGCTGGTCCAGTCGGAAACATCCTTGCCGTTAAAAAGCACGATCGCGCCTTCGGGGGCTGGCACGGGAGGGACGTCGACTTTATCTTCGGGCTTGTCGATCTTCAGATCGCCAGTGCCGGCATAGGGAGAGGCGGGAGCTTTTTCGTCGGCTCGGCTGACGGCGCCCGTCAGGAGCAGGGCGGCGACGGCGGCGAATAAGGGAATTTGTTTCATGGGGTTCTACTCCTTAACCGTGCGGGGAGTAAAAAGTTTGATAGGATCGGCTGAAACCCATGAGTAGAAACATGCCCCGCGAAGATCTCCCGTTTTGCCGTTGCAGGTGGTTGGAACGTGCCGCGCACGATCCAAAATGTCCGATCGAGTTTGATGCCGAAATGAATGAATACCACCTCGTGCACTCAACTGGCGGTGGCTATAGTTTGATCTACCACTGTCCCTTCTGTGCCGGCCGCGCACCGAAATCTCTACGTTCAAAAATGTTCGCGACGATTTCGTCCGAGGAGAGTGCTCGGCTTCATCGACTCACCAAAGATCTTAAAACCGAAAACGAAGTTCGGGCTTTATTGGGAGAGCCTACCCATGTTTTTGATCCGGGATTGGCGCGCGAAGAACCCGAGAAGAATGGCAAGCCGGGCAGAGTGATGATGTGGAAATCATTGCGCTACGAAAGCCATTCCGAGACCGCCGCAATCGATGTCAGGGTGAATCGACACGGAGAGGTATCGATATCATTTCAAGGAAAATACATCGGCAAGCCGAAGAAGAAGAAGTCTTAGCGAGCGTTACGTCTACGCCAGAATCCCCTTCACAATCTGCCCTTCGTTGCTCGGGCCGATAAGGCGGTTGTTCAGGCCTTGATAGCGGTAGCTGAACTTGTAGGGATCGAAGCCGAACATGTGCAGGAGGGTCGCTTGGAGATCGCGTGCGGTAACTTTGTCTTGCGTGACGAAGTAGCCGAGTTCGTCGGTCTCGCCGAAGTTCGTGCCTTTCTTGATTCCGCCGCCGGCCATCCAGATGGTGAATGAATGCGGGTGATGATCGCGGCCGAGGAAGGTGGAACCGCCGCGGGCTTCGTTCATCGGGGTGCGGCCGAATTCGCCGCCCCAAACGACGAGGGTGGAGTCGAGCAGACCGCGCTGTTTCAAATCCTGGACGAGGGCGGCGCTGGCCTGGTCGATCTGCGCGCACTTTTTGGGAAGGCCGTTGAGGAGATCGTTGTCTTTGCCGGTGCCGTGCATGTCCCAGCCCCAATCGAAGAGATGGACAAAGCGCACCCCTTGCTCGACGAGACGCCGGGCGAGGAGGCAGTTATTGGCGAAGGAAGCCTCGCCGGGTTTGGCGCCGTAGAGCTCGATCGTTTCCGGTTTTTCGCGGGAGATATCCATGACTTCCGGCACGGACATCTGCATGCGATAGGCGAGCTCATACTGGGCGATGCGGGTGACCGTTTCCGGGTCGCCGAATTGCGCCTCTTCCGCTTCGTTCAAGGCCTTGAGGGCGTCGAGCGAATTGCGCCGCGTCTCGCGGCTCATGCCGTCGGGATTGTTGGCGTAGAGAATGGGTTCACCGGCGGCGCGGCATTGCACGCCTTGATAGACGCTCGGCAAAAAACCCGAACTCCAGAGCGCCTTGCCGCCGGTCGGGTCGGTGCCGCCGCTGAGCAAGACGACGAAACCGGGCAAATCCTGGTTGACGGAACCGAGCCCATAGGTGGCCCAGGAGCCGGCGCTGGCTGAACCGGCGAGCATGTTACCGGTGTAGAGGAAGAGTTCGGCGGGCGCGTGATTGAACTGCGTGGTGTTGAGCGAACGGATGACCACGGCGTCGTCGACGATTTTCGTGAAGTGCGGGAGATGCTCGCTGACCCAGGTGCCGCTCTGGCCGTATTGGGCGAATTTTGCATGTGTCCCGAGAAGCTTCGGCGTGCCTTTGATGAAGGCAAATTTCTGCCCCTTGAGGAACTGCTCGGGGCAGTCCTGCATGTTGTGCTTCACGAGTTCCGGTTTCCAGTCGAAGAGATCATGCTGCGGCGGCGCGCCGCTCATGGAAAGATAGATGACGGATTTGATCTTCGCCGGGAGCGGCGGGGCCTTGGGCGCGAGTGGATTGACCTGAGTAGTGGCGAGGCCCTTTTGCGCCAGGCTTTCCAGGGCGATGGCCCCGAGGCCAAGCTTGCCGCTGCGGGAGAGGAATTCGCGCCGGGTGAGGGCGCGGGCGTGTTCGTATCGAAGGTTCGTCGTCATATCATTCGCCAGCAAGGTTGAGGAGATTCTGGAATAAAGTTTCCGAGCAGAAAAACGTAGTTTCCTTGAGCAACCTTTCGATCTCCGGGCGAATCGCCGGAATCAACCCAACTCGCTTGGCGCGAAGTAAAACCCCGAGAACACCTGTAATCGCCAGCCCCCGTCCCTGCGCCAGTTCGCGTCCGTCTTCATCGTCAATCAGAAGCAAATCCGCTTTCAATTCTTCCGCGAGGACGATTGCCTCAGCCTCGCCTCGGTCGACGTGCTCTTCCAAAGTCATGACCTCCGCTTGATTGGTTGGTGTAATCACTCGAAGCCAGCCGGAATTTTGCGCAAGGCGTCGCGCGGCAGTTGAAGGTACGTCACGTTCCCATTCTCGAAGCACCTCCGGTGGCAGAGCGACGGTTTCAAATAGCTGCGGAAGCAGATTCAGCCGATTAAGCCTCGAAAGATAACTGAGTGGAGAGGTATCGCTCACGACTATCACCAGAGACCAAGCCTCTTGAGGGTAGCTACGTCTTGTTCAAGATTCACAACGCTGTATGCCCCCCGGAGCTGACGCTCCTTTTTCAGACCATCCCATTGCGAAACGCTCAGTCCAAGCAATGTACGGGCTTTGCCGCTGGTCAGTTCACGAGCCTGGTACATGGCTATAATCACCTCGCGTTGAAGCTCGCTCGGATCTTCGACCAGTTCTTTCAACCTCTCAGTTGGGATGTCGATGCTCACGCCCAAAGTCTAATTCTTGGTTAGGACTGCGTCCAGATTCAGCAACACGTTGGCGACGACGGTGAAAGCGGCGGTTTCGGCGGGATTGGCGTTTTCCGGCAACGGGCCGAGGGGCTCGGTGGCGAGCTTCGTGGCGGCGGCGGTGTCGGGTTGATATTGCGCAAGTTCCTTCTCGTAGAGGGAGACGAGGGTCTTGACCTGCCCGTTGGTCGGCGGACGGCCGAGGCAGAGCCGCAGGCCGAAGCGCACGCGGGTCTCGGCGGTTTCTCCGCCTTCACTCATCATGCGTCGCGCGAGGGCCTGGGCGCACTCGACGTAGACCGGATCGTTCATCGTGACGAATGCTTGCAAGGGGGTGTTGGTGGGGATGCGACGGAGGGTGCAGGATTCGCGGCTGGGCGCGTCGAAGGTCGTCAAGTCCGGGGGCGGCATGGTGCGGCGCCAGAAGGTGTAGAGGCCGCGCCGATAGCGATCTTCGCCCTTGGAAGTGGGATAGGCATTTTGCCCGCCGTTAAAAGCCACCTTCCAAATGCCATCGGGCTGCGGAGGATAGACGCTCGGTCCGCCGATCTTGTGGCTGAGCAGGCCGCTCAAGGCGAGTGCCTGATCGCGGACGGCCTCGGCCTCGAGCCGCCGCCGCGGCGCGTGGGAAAGCCAACGATTGCGGCCATCCTTCTCGAGCATCGCCGGTGTCACTTTGGACGATTGCCGGTAAGTGGCGCTGGTGACGATGAGGCGAAGCATCGCCTTGACGTCCCAGCCGAGTCCGAGCTGCGCGGGATCATCTGACTTAGGGGACATGAAGGTGACCGCCAGCCAGTCGAGCAAATCCGGATGACTCGGCAGGCTGCCCTGCGAGCCGAAATCCTCTTCGGTCTCGACGATTCCCGTGCCGAAGAGCTGCGCCCAAAAGCGGTTGACCGCGACCCGGGCGGTGAGCGGATTTTCCGGGCTGACCAGCCAGCGGGCCGCCGTGAGGCGATCGATCTTCGCATCGGCGGGAATGAAGGCGGAGAATTGGGCGGGCAGGCCCGGTTCCACTTTGTCCATGGGCACGAGATAATTTCCCTTATTGAGAAGATGGGTTTCGCGCTGCTGATTGGCGGGCAGATCGCGCATGATCGGGAGCATCAAAGGCTTGATGGCCGCCAACTGGACGCGCCTGGCTTCGAGTTGTTTGCCGAGGTCGGCGTAGGCTTTGGAGAGCGGCCGGAAATAGGCCATCACTTGGGCCTTTTGGGCGTCGTCGCGGGCCCCAGGAGCGATCGCGAGGATGGCTTTGATCTGGCCGGGCAATTCGCGGACCGGGGCCTTCTGCGTGGTGGCGAGCAAGCGAAACCGGCCGAAGGTGGAACGCTGACCGAACTGCTGGTCGAGGGTGAAGACGAGGGCTTCGTTTTTGATTTGCAGCGGTTTCTCCGTCTGAAAAACGGCGGCATGGGGCCGGCCGGCCTGCGGGGCAAACGCCCAGCCGGACTTGGCGTCGCCGTCAATCGCCTTGGAGACGTCCCAACCGGACTGACTGAAATCCGCGGTGGCGTCGCGCAGGGCGATGGTCTGCCCTTCCGCGGGATTCAGCGAGACGCTGGGGTTCGGCGGGGGGATAACGGTTTGCTCCCAGACGGGCTGGTGGGCGTCGTCGAGAATGCTCACGCGAAAATCTGCGAGCCGCGCGCCGAGGTTGCTGTCCGTGCGATTCCAGACGGCGATGCGGTCGATATCCACGAGCTTTCCGAGGTCGACTTCCCACCACGGGTCTTTTTGCGCGTCGGTGTGCGATACCGATTGGGCCTTAAAAAAATCTCCATCGGTCTTGCCATCGATCGCCCGCCGGGCTTCGCCGCCGTAGGCCGTGCTCGATTGTTTGGCGGTGCCTCTGAGAGCGACGTTTTCCTCGCCGCTGAAAACCTGCACTTCCGCGAGGGCGAGCAGTTTCTTCGCGCCCGACAGACTGACGCGCACGAAACGTCCGCGCGGCGATTTTGTTTCCGCCGGGACGAGCGCGGCGCGAAGATTGGTCAAGGCGGCATTGCCATTGTCCGAACGTCCGGGTCCGTGGGATGGGAGCGAATCGTCCGGGAGAGCTTCGAGGCGAAAAGCGGTGATGCCCTGGAGAGCGGTCTGGACGCGGATCGTGTAGGTGTCGGTCTCCGGCATTTCGCCGTGGGCGAGGAGCGAGCCATCGGGCAGGGTTTCAAAGGTGGCCTGGCTTTTGGCCTTGATCTCGACCGTCTCGAGCGGCTGCCAATCGATCGCTTTCTGCGCCCGAACTTCCCAAGTCTTTTCCTCTGCTTCGAGTTCCGGCGAGGTCGCCGCTTTCAATTGCTTTTCCAGGCCGGCGATCTCTTCGTTCAGCGCGGCTTTCTTCGCCGTCTCTTCCGGGGTCGGCAGCGGCATGGTCGGTTCGTCGTCCCGGCGATTGGCGTCTTCGCTCTGATTGAAGACGCCGAAAAAGCGGTAGTAGTCGGTTTGGGAAATGGGATCGAATTTGTGGGAGTGGCACTGGGCGCAGCCGATGGTCAGCCCCATCCACACTTCCCCGGTGGTGGAAACGCGATCTTTCACCGCGGCCACGCGAAACTCTTCGGGGATGGTGCCGCCTTCGAAATTGCTCATCGTGTTGCGATTGAACTCGGTGGCGACGAACTGTTCGGTGGTGGGATGAGGCAGGAGGTCACCGGCAATCTGTTCGACGGTGAATTGGTCGAACGGCATGTTCCGATTGAAGGCGTTGATGACCCAGTCGCGATAGGGCCAGACGTTGAGCCGCATGAAGTCGGAACCGTAGCCGCTGGAATCCGCGTAGCGGGCGAGGTCGAGCCACATCTTCGCCCAGCGTTCGCCGTAGGCGATTGAAGCGAGCAAGCGATCCACGACCTTCTCGTAAGCGTCAGGGCTGGGGTCATTGACGAAGGCGTCGGTTTCCTCCGCCGTTGGTGGAAGACCTGTTAAATCGAGTGAGACACGACGAATCAGAGCGTAACGGTCGGCCTCGGGCGAGAGGTTCATTCCCTCCTTTTCGAGACGCCGAACCACGAAGGCGTCGATGGGGTTTTCGAGTTTGGAGTTCGAAGAGCTGAGTTTCGGAACAGCGGGTCGCGCTGGTTTGACAAACGCCCAATGCGGTTTGTATTCGGCGCCTTCATTGATCCAGCGACGCAGGACGTCGATTTCCTGGGCAGTGAGCGTGTGCTCTTCCTTCGGCGGCGGCATCACTTCGTCCCGGTCCGTGGAAGTGACGCGATGGATCAGTTCACTTTTGTCGGCGTTTCCCGGGACGATGGTCTGGCCGCTTTCGTGCTCTTTGATGGCATCGTCACGCATGTCGAGCCGGAGTTTGGCTTTGCGCGCCTTCTCGTCCGGGCCGTGGCAATGGTAGCACTTGCTGGAGATGAGCGGACGGATGTCGTAGTTGAAGTCCACCTTTTCGGCGGCCATCGCACGGGGCAAGCAAACGGTCAGGGCGAGGGCTGCGAGGGAGAAAACGCGGTTCATTCGGTGGCGAAAGTGGAGCGGCGGCGAAACCGCGCATACTGTCATGCACCAGCGGCGGCGCAATATACGAGAGCGCGTAGTACCGCCTCCCTGAGTTCAACCCTCCGCCGGGCCGCGACTTAGCCTCCCCTCTCCTGGCGCCGGCATTTCGGGTAAAGGAATTGTAAAAACTGTCGCCAATGGAGAGCGTTGTGCTCTTATAGCACCGCTTAAAATGAGGCCCCCATTTATTTTGAAGTCGCGTTGGACCCGAGGCTCGATGAGGACGGTTGCCGGTTTGGCTTTCCTGCTCTCCGGCGCGGCGTCTTCCAAAGCCCAATTGACGATCACCGCGGAGTTCGATTCTTCGATCACGTCGCTCTCGAATGCGGCCGCGGTGGAAACGGCGATCGATGCCGCGATCTCGCAAACGGAATCGCTGATAACCACGCCGTACGTGGACAACGTCAAGATCGATTTTCAGAGCAATATAGCCACCCCGCTGGCCGAGAACATCAGCGCTCTCGGAAATATCTCCTACACGCAATACCTGAGCGATCTTCAGGCCAACCCGCTCAAATCAGCGACCCAGATCCAGGCGATCAGCACGATGCCCTCCACCGGCAATGCTTTTTCTGCCGCTTTCAACGGCGACACCACAATGACCCTGACCGCGGCCAACCTGGCAGCCATCGGGGAAACGCAACTGGCCAACCAAGTGGTGCAGGGAAATGGAGGGATTAACGGCACCGTCTATTTGAATACTTCGATCATGAACGCTTCCCGGACCGGCCTGACCAGCCAGGACGACGGCAATTACGATCTGCAATCAGCGGCACAACATGAAATGGATGAAGTCCTCGGCATCGGCGGCTATGCCTCGACCCTCGACGGAGGCAGCGGCATCCCCGACACCGTGGGCTCGTTGGATCTCTTCCGCTACACGTCGACCACTATCAATAATGTCACCACTTATCAGCGCAGTTTCACCAACTCCACTTCGAATTCGAATGTTTATTTTTCCATCGATGGCGGAAAAACGAATTTGGTCTACTTCAACCAAAACAAAAATGGGCAAGGTGATTTCGCGGATTGGGGCAATGGATCGGGAGAAAATGAAGTAAACACTCCACCGCAGGTGCAGGATGCATTTGGAGGGGCCTACGAAGCGCCTTCCACCAGTGACCCCACCGGTTCACCACCGCCGCCCAACCTCGGTGCCAATGAACTGACCGCTTTCCAGGTGATCGGCTACAATCTCGTGCACGCCGTGGCGTTCTGGAAAGGCGGAACCGATGGCACCTGGACCGGGAGCAACTGGACCTCCGATGTCGGCGGAACTTTGTCAACAAGCGCCCCCAACGCGCAGACCGACGTCGCTTTCTCGGCGAACGGCGCAGCGAATGAAGGCAACACAACGCTGGGGCAGAACTTTACCATTCACAGCCTGACGATCAACGACACCAAGGCCGTGACGATCAATTCCGGAGGTGCTTTCACGCTGACGATTTCCGGCGCGGCGGGCACCGGCATCACCGTGAATAGTGGCGCGGGGAAGTTTACGTTGAATGCCAACCTGACGTTTGCCGGCTCTTCCAATACGATCACGGTGAACAACTTCGCCGGCGCAGTGATCAACGGGGTGATCGGGGGGAACAATGGGTTGATCAAGGCAGGCACGGGCACGCTGACCCTCGAACAAGCGAACGATTACAAGGGCTCGACGACGGTCGCGCAGGGAACCCTGTTTACCACGGTTTCCGGCGCCCTGCCGAGCACGACCAACCTGGTCATGGGCACCGCGGGTTCGGTCATCGCCGGGGTGCTCAATCTCGATGGCACCAGCCAGACGATCAACGGTCTGTCCCTGGCCTCCGGCAATACTGGAGCCACCTCGAACGTCATCACGACCACCGGTGGAGCATCGACGCTGACAGTGAGCAGCACGACGACGAACAGCAGCTACGGTGGAAGCATCACCGGGGCCATCTCGCTGGTGAAAGCCGGCGCGGGCACCACCCTGACGTTGAACGGGTTCAATACCTACAGCGGCACGACCACCATCACGGGCGGCACGGTGCTCGTGGGCACGTCGACGACCGCCGGTGCGCTTGGGACCGGGGCGGTGAGCGTCAATTCCGGAAGTGGCCTCACGCTGGTCAACATTACCAGCAATACCTTTGCGAACAGTGTCTCCAATGGAGTCAGCGGGGTCGGAACGTTGACCATCAGTTCCGCGGCGACGAACACGCTTTCCGGTGTCCTCTCGGACGGCGCGGCGGGCCAATTGGCGCTGACGCAAAGCGGCACGGGGACGACCATTTTGAGTAACACGAACACCTACTCCGGAACGACGAGCGTCAATGCCGGAACGCTGCAGGTGAACGGCTCGCTGGCCGCGGGGTCGACGGTGAATATCGCGACCGCCGGAACGCTGTCCGGCACGGGAGAAATCAACGGGGACGTGACCATGACGGGAGCCGGGACGATTAATTTGGGGTCCGGTGCGGTCATCGGCGGCGGACTCACCATCACCGGAGGCAAATGGAATGGTTTTGGGACCGTCGACGGCGCGGTGACCTCCAGTTCAGGCACCTTCACGTTGAACGGAAATCTGACGACGAACACGCAGCTTTCGGTCACGGGTGGGACGCTCGCGGGCACCGGAACGCTGACCGGCCTGCTGGTTTACTCCAGTAGTTCGAGCGCCACTTTTGGGGGTGTCATCACCGGGAATAACGGTGGCGTGACCCTGAACAGCGGGACCGGCACGCTCACCCTGACCGGCGCCAATTCGCCGAGCGGCACATCCACGGTGAATTCCGGCACGCTACAGATCGGCAACGGAACGTCGGGCAATTTCGGGAACGGCTCGGTGATGGTCAACGGCAGCGGTATCCTGGTCACGGACCTGGCGACGAATGCGACATTTGCTCCGAGTGTCGACCTGACCAGCGCCACGGCGACGCTCAAGGCCACGCAGGCCGGGACGAATACACTCTCGGGGGTGATCAGCGGCTCGGGCATCCTGGATCAGAATGGCAGCGGCACGACGATCCTCACCGGGGCGAATACTTTCAACGGCGCGACGAATGTGAATGCCGGGACGCTGCAGATCGGAAACGGGACAAGCGGGAATCTCGGTGGCGGCAACGTGACCGTTTTGGGGAGCAGCGCATTGGCCATCGACATGGCCGATGGTACGACGCTGAGCTCGAATGTCAGCCTGGGCACGAGCACGACACTGAAGGCGATTGAATCATCGGGCACGACGACCCTTTCCGGGGTGATCAGCGGGAGCGGGACGTTCAATCAGACCGGCGCGGGGACGACGATCATTGCCAACGGAACCACAGATACCTACACGGGCGCGACCAATATCAGTGCGGGCACGTTGGACGTGGAGGGCTCGCTGGGGGCGGGCAGCACCGTGAATATCGCCACGGCCGGGACGCTCAGCGGCGGCGGAACGGTCAATGGCAAGGCGACGCTGACCGGCAACGGGACGATCAATCTCTCGGGTGGAAGCATCGATGGCACCCTCGCGATCACCGGGGGAAATTGGACGGGTACGGGAACGGTGAACAGCCTGGTCACTTCGAGCGGTGGCGTTTTCAATCTCACCGGCGGTTTGACGGCGGCGGCAGGCGTGAATGTCACCGGAGGGATGCTCACGGGTAACGGCACTTTGACCGGCAGTCTGAACTACACGAGCAGTGCGAGCAGCACATTCGCGGGAGTGATTGCCGGCGGAGCGACGGGCAGCTCGCTCACGCTGAACAACGCTTCGGCGACTCTGACCCTGACGGGAACCAGCACCTACGCCGGTCCGACGACGATCACCGCCGGCACTTTGCAAATCGGCGACAGCAACTCGGGAAACCTGATGGGCACGAGTGGGATTACCATATCGGGCACCGGCAAGCTGGTCCTGGACCTGGCCGGAACCGCGAGCTTCAGCCCGAACATCAATCTCAACGCCACGGGCACCAGCGTGAAGGCGCTCGAATCCGGGACGACGACGATCTCCGGAGTGATCAGCGGTGCGGGCAGTTTGAATCAGAATGGCACCGGGACGACGGTCATTCCCAATGGGACTGTGGATAGTTATACCGGTGCGACGAACGTCAACGCCGGCACCTTGGAAGTGGACGGCTCGCTGGCCGCAGGCAGCGCCGTCAATGTCGCCACGACGGGCATGCTCACCGGCACCGGAACGATCAATGGCAAGGCAACGCTGACGGGCATCGGAACGATCGGCCTGAACGGCGGAACCATCGGCGGAACGCTGGCGATCACCGGCGGCAATTGGACCGGGACGGGAACGGTGGACGGTGCGGTTACTTCCACCACCGGCGCTTTCAATCTGACCGGGACGCTGACCGCGCCCGTGGGATTGAGTGTCACCGGAGGCATGCTCACGGGCAATGGGGCTCTCAATGGAAACCTTAGTTATACGAGCAGCACGAGCAGCCTTTTCGCGGGAGCCATCGGCGATGGAGCGAAGAGCAGTTCGCTGACATTGAACAACGCTTCGGCGACCCTCACCTTGACCGGCACGAGCAACTATTCGGGCGCGACGACGATCAGCGCCGGCACCTTGCAGATCGGCAACGGCAGTTCCGGCAACCTGAGCGGGACCAGTGGAGTTTCGGTCCTGGGCAGCGGAGTGTTGTCCATCAACCTGGCAGACAAGACGAGCTTCACGCCGAATATCAATTTGGGGGCGGCTGGGGCGACGCTGAAGATGATCGGCTCGAACACCAATACTCTCTCCGGAGTGATTAGCGGCAGCGGCATTTTCGATCAAAATGGCGGCGGGACGACGATCATTCCCAATGGCACCGCGGATACTTACACCGGCCCGACCAATATCAATGGGGGCACGCTGGAAGTCGACGGGTCGCTGGCCGCGGGCAGTACCGTCGCAGTGACGACCGCTGGCACGCTGACCGGCGGGGGAACGATCAATGGCAAAGCAACGCTGACAGGCAACGGGACGATCAATCTTTCGAGCGGAACGATTGGCGGAACGCTGGCGGTGACGGGCGGCAATTGGAGCGGCACCGGGACGGTCGATGGCGTGGTTACTTCGAGCAGTGGCTCTTTCAATCTTGGCGGAACGCTCATT
>DASYAY010000024.1:0-25559 GCA_036501065.1 Chthoniobacter sp.
ACGACCCCCAACTCTCCCTCCAAAAATTCGGTGATGAATGATGTTCGCTCTTGGGCACTATTCGTTGTTTTCCAGCTCATCCACACCCTTTGTCACCCTTCTCCTGACAAGAAAATGTCACCCTTGTTCTGACAACATACCGGTAATTTCCGGCACCCCGGCCGGGGTGCGTGAGCTATTTTTTGGGGGTGCATTCCGGGGGTGTTACCCCCGGCTCACGGTCCGGCAAGCCTCCGGCTTGCCCCGTGCGCACTTACTTTTTAGACGCCCCCTCAGGCGTTTCCATGGTGATGACAATGAGACCCCTGCGTTCCGCTATCTTCATCCTCCTTTTCCTTTTCGCCGCAGTAGCTCAAGGCAATGCGCGCGCCATCCGCGTACCGTCCGACGATGAACTCTTCGCCAAGTCGGACTTGGTCGTCATCGCGATCCCCAGCGCCACCCGTGACACGGCAGAGCATGTCAACGACGCTTTCGGCTTCAAAGGCCAGTCCGTCGTCGGCGTCGAAACGCGTTTCACCGTCGCCACTGTGCTCAAGGGCGACCGTTCGACAAAAGAACTTACCCTCTTCCACTATCGTTTCGATAAAGGATCGGTCCCCAATACCCCGATGTTACTCGAGTTCGACGCGAAACAGAAAAAGACCTTCCGCCTTTTCTTGATCCGGTTGCCCGACGGGCAATACGCCCCCACAGCCGGCCAAATGGACGCCTGGCTCAGCGTGAAAGCAGAGAAATAGCCTTTGCGGATAACCAACGGAAAGCGTCAAGGACCGCGAAGAAACGATATACGCCTCTGCGACCCTCTCCAATTTCTCTGCACTGCTATATGGAAAAATCGCGCAGGTTCGCGAGGATTTTCCGGTGGAGAAAAGAGGACCACGGATTACATGAATTTCACGGATTGATTTCGCCGTGGAGGCTTTAATCTGTGTAATTCGTGTAATCCGTGGTCCAATTTTTTGGAGTCCGTTCTTTTGCGTGTTTCGTGAACAGCCCCTCTGGTTGCGGCGTTGCCGCTCTGCGCTCTTTGCGTTGCTCTCTGCCCTCCGGCCGCAGAAAGGTCAGCGGCATTCAGGCGTTAGTCCCGCCATCGACCGTCAGGTTGGCGCCCGTAACATAAGACGCTTCCGGACCAGCGATGAACGCCACCATGGCCGCGATGTCATCGACCTGCCCGTAACGTTTGAGGGCGGTATTGGCGATCTGTGGCTTCGCCCATTCGCTCGCCGCGGGATTGAGATCGGTATCGATCGGGCCTGGCTGCACGTTATTGACCGTGATGCCACGCTCCCCCACCTCTCGGGCTAGACCTTGAGTAAACATCTTCACGGCTCCTTTTGTCGCTGCGTAAGCCGCCAGCCCGGGAGTCATCGTCCGTTCGCCTACGCACGAGCCAATCGTGATGATGCGACCGCCTTCCTTGAGATATTTGAGCGCCGCTTGTGTCGCAACGAGGACACCGCGGAAGTTGATGTTGATGATCAGATCCAGTTCCTCCAGCGTCGCCTCCTCGAATGGCTTGGGAATGGCCGTGCCGGCATTGTTCACGAGGATGTCCAGACGGCCGAAGGTCGAAACCGTTTTCTCCACCGCGTTCTTTGCCGCCGCAGCGTCGGCGGCGTCAGCCTGGATGGCCAAGCCTTTGCCGCCCGCTTGTTCGATACTTTTCACGACCGCCGCGGCGGCGTCCGCGCCTTTGCTATAAGTGACGGCGACATTGGCGCCATCCGCCGCGAGACGCTTCGCAATGCCCGCACCGATTCCGCGCGATCCGCCGGTGACGAGGGCGACTTTGCCCGCCAGTTTGTTCGAGTTCGTGTTGCTCATGGTGCTTCCTTTGGGGTTGGTTGCTGTTGGTGTTTGAAGTGATTGCCTGGAAACAATCGGCTCCGGCTCACAAGGCGGACTTGCCGCCGTCCACCCCAATCGATTCATGATTGATGAGCGACATCTTCGCCGATGCTCCCATCCACCTCACCTACCGTTGGTAGATGGGGAGATAGTGGTTCTTCACGGAGAGGCTCAGCACCGCCATGGCGGTGGCGTAGACGCGGCCGCCCTGGCGCTCTTCGCCGTTAATCCCTTCCCACCAACCCTCGCGCGATTGCAGCGGGAGCAAGAGCTCGGCGACGACGCGCTTGGCTTCATCGGCGTGGCGTCCGCCGCGTTGATACATCCCCTGGGCGTAATAGTAAGTGGTGTAGAAGAACCAGCGTTCGCCCTGGCGGATGCCGTCCTTGAGCAAGCGGTCGGAGGAACCGATCACTTCGTCGGCGTTGTATTGCCCGCAGACCTGCATGGCGAGCAGGCCCTCGGCGGTGGTGGAAATCTCGCGGCCCTTGGTTTGGTAGCCAAAACCACCGAGCTTCGGGCCGTTGCGGTTTTCCGAATCGGGTTGGTAAAGGCGGCGGATGTAGGTGACAGCGTCGTCGATGGCCTGCCGGGGGACGTCGAGCCCGGCATTTTTCGCGGCGCGCAGGGCCATGGTCTGCCAGACGGTCACGGACATGTCGGAGTCGCCGGAATCCGGTGAGTACCGCCAGCCGCCACGGTTGCTTTCGTTCTTGGATACCTTTTGCGAGCGAAGGATGAGGTCGACCGCGAGGCGGCATTTATTGCGGATCAATTCGTCCTGTGCGGCATCGCCTCCCATGCCGAGCATTTCGGAAAGCATGAGGGTGGTGATACCGTGGCCGTACATGCGGGAACCGTCGAGCTGGCCAAAATAGCCGTCACTTTCCTGGGCCTCCGGCCGAAGGACGAAGGCGAGGGCTTTGCGCATGCACGCCCCTTCCGGAGTGGTATCGGCCGGCTGGTGTCCACAGGCGGCCATGGCGAGGAGAGCCAGCGAAGTCATGGCCGTCTCGTGGCGCATCTTGTTGTGGATGCCGCCGGTTGCGGGGTCCTGCGTGGCCATGAGGTACTGGGTCGCATGGGCCATGGCTTCGTCGACTTTGTCCTCGGCGCGGAGAGGGGTGGACAGAATTAGGAGGGAACAGCCAACAGCCAACAGGAGGAGAGAACATCCAACATCCAACATCCAACATCCAACATCCAATGGTCGCCGCCGCGCGCCGCTTTGGGATTTGCGGGCGGCTTGGGGTGAAGAGAAGAAACTTCCAGTGTCTGACATCGAAAAATCTAGATTGATGATTGAATCGCTCGCGCGGCCGCGGGAACGAAGGCCAAATGCTACATCCTAAATGCTAAATGGAATCAGGGTTTTTTCGATTTCTCGGCGATGGCGCGGTAGTAGGTTTCGACCTGGTTGCGGTACTCGCCGGCGATGCCTTCCTGCTGGCCCTGGGTGAGTTGTTCGGCCATTTGCTTGGGGAGTTTGCCCCAGTCGCCGGCCTTGTTTTTGGCCTCGGCAAGGGGGTTATGAGTGCCACCGTCGGACTGGCTGCCACCTTGGGATTTTGCCTGCATGGAACCCTGTCGTTGCTGGCCGGCCTGGTCGGGTGAACCGGCATCCTGACGGGACTGGCGGGCGGCTTGGGCGGCGGCTTGCTGCATGGCGGATTGCGCCTGGGCCATGGCGGATTGCGGAGCCGGCTTTTGGCCGGCCGAATTGGCCGCGGAAGTCTGTGCAGCCTGCGACGTGCGCTGCGAGGCTTGGGCGTTGCCTTGGGCTTTTTGCGCGCCGTTCTGGGCCTGCTGCGCGCCGTTCTGGGCGGCTTGCTGCTCTTGATCGCCTTCCGCATGGGAATGCAAAGCGGCGTCGAGGGCGTCAAGCGTCCGGGCCATCCAAACTTGTTCCTGCGGTGAAGCCGGCGCGGCGGTGATGGCGCTCTCTTCGCCGTTTTGTGGCGGCGCTTGTTCCGCCGGTGCTTGTTGCCCGACCTGGCCGCTTTGGGCGGATGCGGCCTGGCCTGCTTTGCCAGATCCTTGCGAGGCAGACTGTGCGGATTGTCCGGCGGGGGAGTTTTGCGCCGCCTGCGCGGACTGACCGGCTTGGGCTTGCTGCCCGCTCTTCATCCCTTGTGCGGTTTGGGCAGCTTGTGCGGCTTGTGCGTTTTGGGCGGCTTGCGCATTTTGGGCAGCTTGAGCCGCGTGAGAGCCTTGGGGAGACTGGGCTGCCTGACCTTTCTGGCCGTTTGCTTCGGCAGGCTGCGGGTGCTGCCCTGCGGCGTTTGCCTGTGCTTGGGCATTGGCTTGAGCTTGGGCATTGGCTTGAGCTGACTCTGGCGGCGTGGGCTGACCTTTCCCTTGCGCTTGAGCTTCGGCGGCAGTCTGCGCTGGATTCGCCATGGCGGCGAGCTGATCGGCCGATTTTTGCAAAGCGGCGTTGGCTGCGTTGACGGCGGGTTGCGCCTGGGCGGCTTGTTGCGCTTGTTGCAATGCTTGCTGGGCGTTGGGGACGTGCTGCTGGGCGCTGGCTTGCACTTGCTCTCCCAATTGCGCCAGTTGCTCCCCGGCGACCTTATTATCCAGCCGGGTTTCGTGCCGGCCGGCGCGCATGACGTCATCCGCAACCTGAGCGGCGGTTTTGCCGATGGGTGTCTGTTGCTGGGCGGATTGGGCGAGAGCGGGGTTGTGGGCTTGCGCCTGCGGCTGGCCGGGTTGCTGCGGCTGCGGCTGGCCGGCCGGATTCTGTGCGGCCGCGGGCTGCTGCGCGTTGGGTTGCGGCGTGTTAGCGGGCTGCCCGTTGGCTTGCGCCGCGTGGGGCTGGGCCCCATTTGGCTGCTGGGCGTTGGCGTTGGCGTTGGCGGCGTTGGGCTGATTCGGTTCGGCGGGGGTGGCCGTATGATTTTGCTGGGCGGCGGCCGCAGCCTGTTCCTCCGCGGTCATTTTCTGGACGTTCTGGGCGACGTTGTTCTCCTGCGCGCTGGCCTGCTTCAACTGATTGGCGGCGCCCTGGAGGATGTCCTGGGAGATGGCGCTCAGTTCCTTCTGCATGTGCGGGTTTTGCGGCAGGGCTTTCTCGAGCTGGGCGAGCATTTCCTCCGGCGTGGACTGGGCCATCTTCGCCATCTGCTCCATCTTGGCGTATTGCTGGTCGAGCTGATCTTTCACGCCATTTTGCTGCTCAGTGGCCCGCATGGCGGCGCGGGTATCCTCCGGCTTGCCTTTGTCGAGCGCCGCATAGTGATCGGCCATTTGCTGGAGCGCCTGGCTGAGTTTTCCCTGCTGCTCGGAGGCCTGGTTGAGGGCCTGCTCCTGCGTGGCCGGCTTGTCGCTCTTCGTCGCCATCTCCAGGTTCTCTTCGGCTCGCTGCGGCGGTTCCTTGAGCATGGCGAGCGCATCATCGGCGTCGCGGGCGCGTTCGCGTCCTTCCTGGGTGAGGACGTTTTGCTGGTTGGCATCGGCGCGCAAGGAATCCTTCAAGGCTTCGATCTGCTGGTTGAGCTGGCGTTGCTCGGCGAGCACTTTCTGCGCATCGGTCTTGGCTTCCTCGGGCAAACGATCCTGCACCTGCTGCGCCTGGTTGGTCGTCTTGTCCTTGAGATCGTCGGTCTTCTTGGCGAGCTGCTTCATGGCGTCGGCCAGCGTCGGGGTCATTTGCGCGAGGTTTTTGCGGGCTTCTTCCATGGGCTCGCGGAAAAGATCGAGCGCCTGTTTCAGCCAGGAGGCCAATTGTTCGGCGGAATCGCGGGCACTGACCGGCTCGCGGCCGAAGGTGAAACGATCATCCATTTCGCGCTGGAGGGCGCGAGTGAAATCCTGGTTGGCCGCTTCATGGAGGATCTTCACCGCGGCTTGGGCGAGGGCCCGGTGTTCGTTGGTATCTAGCGGGTGGCCGATTTCCTCCGGCAAGGTGCGGAGCCTTTCGCTGAGCCAGGCCCAATCGTGCGGATTGCTAGTGCGCGCCTTGGGATTGTACAACTCCCAACGCTCGCCGGTGGCGAGGTGGGTGGCGCCATCGACCAATTCGGAAAGCAAATGGCCGCATTCGAGAACGCGGAAATTTTGATCGATGGCTTGCAAGTCCTTGCTCCACGCCTCGGTCCGGTCACCGGCCACCCGGTCGTGCAACGATTGCAGGATGCGGGTGGTGAGCCGGAGATCGCTGACGAAAAAGCTATCGGAATCGGGCCGCCATTCCTCAACGTCTCCCCGGGTTTTCCAAGCATCGAGATACGCCGCCCAGCGCGCCTCGATCAAGGCATTGTCCACTTCGACGGGCAATCGGGTGTTGCGGACGAGCCGCTGTTGATCCTCCCGAAGCTGCTCGAAGCTCATCCAGGAAGGCTTGGCCTCGTTCATGAGATTCCGCAGGACTTCGACGGTGTGGGGACGGTAATCGCGGCCGATGTCGAGCGCCTGATGCGAAGCGTCGGTAATGGCCTGCGACAAGTCCATGGTGGGCGCGAGCAGTTCCGCGCTGGGTTTGGCGGTGAGCTTTTCCTCGAGGCCGGTGCGCCGCTTGTTGATGAGCTTCTGCAAATTGCGCATCCGGTCGGGGACACCGTGTGTGCCATGCTCGATGACAGACCCGGCGAGTTCCTCGAGGCTGCGCACTTCGGAAAGAACGACGCGCAACCGGTTGGCGACCGGCACCCACTTTTCGGTATCGGTGCCGCTGTGATTGGCGAGGGTCAGAATGCGTTCCTGCTCGTGCGAAACGACCTGGAGATTTTCGTTCAGGACGTCGACCTCCTCGGAAGTGAGCAGCGAACGGCAGCTCTCGACGGTCTGCCTGAGGATTTGCTCCGTACGCACGATGGAGTTCATGGCTTCACCGAATTGATCCCGTGACCCCTGCAGAGCGGGATTGGCCTGGAGCGCGTCGAGAATGTGACGGGCATGGTCGGTGCCGTCGCGCTGAGCATGGACCAGCGCCCGGCCGATCAGGTCCAAATCCCCGCTGACGTGGCCCGGCGCGGCGTCGCGGATGGTCGTGGAAAGCTGCTTGAAGGTGTCGCCATTCTTCTGAGCGAGGTCTTCCATGCTGGCCAGGGCCGGGGTGAGCAACTGGCTTTGCTGAGGGTCGCCATCGGTGAGCCGGTCGAATTGTTGTTTCGCCGCATAGGCCACTTTGACGAGCGCGGCGGCGGAGGCCTGTTCGGCTTTGAGGGCATCAAACAACTGGCGATACGACCCGAGGGATTGCAGCCGGTTCGATTCGAAACCAGCGGCCGTGATCGTGACTTGCAGCGGACGCGATTCGGCGCGGTTTCCTTTGAGGTCGGTGGCGACCAGTTTCGTGGTGATGAGATCGCCGGGCTTCACACCCTGATCGAAAAGGTCCCAGCGCCGCTCGACTTTCGCCTTCGCGACCAAATCCTGTTCGCCGGCGTAGTTGGCGAGCAGTGTTTCTTTCCAGCCGCCATCGTTGATCTTGACCCACTGCGAGACCTTCGCGAGGGCAAAGTCGTCCGAGGCCGAACCCTGGATGTCGACGATCTCTTTGGAAGGCAGAATGAGATCCTGTTTCGGTGATTCCAGTTCGATCTGCGGAACGAGGTCGGGTTCGGCGCGGAGTTCGTATTCAGGGCTGAATTTGTTTTCGAAACCGCTGTCCGCGCCGATGAGATGGACACGATAGATCCCGGAGACATCGATCGGAATCTTCGCCACGAGGGCGTTGTCCTTGAAAGTCAACGGCAGCACGGTGTTCTTTTTGCCCTGCTCGATCCGTAGTTCGGCGTCGCGGACTTTTTGATTGGTGGTGAGCTTCAGTTCCACCTGCGAACCTTCCAAGGCGGAGAGGTCGCCATTTTCCTCGCTGACCGTTTTCGGTTTGAGCCGGGAATATGTCGGATAGGTGTAGGACTTTTCGAACATCACGACCGCGGGCCGGGCGACGGCTTCGAGGAGATATTTGCGGGTGAGGGCGTCGCCTGCGCGGACACGATAGTAAACGTTCTCGCGGCCGACCTGAATGGTGGCGGAAAAGCGATCGCGGGCGAGCGGGGTCATGGGAATGACTTCGCGGCCGCCGCTGGGGGTGAAAGTCTCCAGCGTCGCCTTGTTTACCGATTGGCCGGAAAGCTCGATGATCAACGGCAAGGTGTCGCCCTGGGCGACGCGCATTTCCGCGGGCGAAGGCTCGACGATGTGGACCTTGACCTTGGAGACGCGCGCGAAATTGGCCATGGGCAGGAGCGCGCGCATCATCAAGGTGCCGAATTGAAAACCGGTAAGGGCGAAGGCCACGATGCAGGCGACGCCGACGCCGATGGCGATGATGGTGTAGCGGCGAAGCAGGCGGGCGGGCAGCAATTGCTCGACGTCGAGTTTCTCCACGCGTGCGGCGACGTCGGACTGGACGAGGGCGCGGAATTCCTCGGAGTCGAAGATTTCCTCCTCCCCCGCCCCGTCGCCTAGTTCGACGGCGGAAAGGAGATCTTCGCGCAAGCGAGGTTCGGCATGCTCGAAGAGCCGGGCCAATTGCCGCGAACCGGGGGCGTGAATGAGCAGGCGCCAGCAGGAGCGCCATTCGACGACGATGATGGCGAGATAGGCGGCGCCGCTGAGCCCCCAGCGGACCGGATCCGGGAGGATGAAAATCCAATCGAGGAACGCTACGATCATCATGGCTACGAGCAGCGTCGCGACAGCGGCATAAATGCCGCGACGGATGATGAGGCTGCGCCGCCGGTCGGCGAAGGCCTGCAGTTTCTGCAGGATGAGCGGGTCGATCTTGGTGCTCGCGGGAGTCAGGAGTTCAGGCATGGCGCGGGAACAACAGGAGGTTCCCAGAGGTTTAACTCTTCTCCAATGGAATTCTTTGCCAGGGCGTAGGACGAATGAGCGGCTGAGGTTTCCCCGTCAGCCAGAGACTTCGGGAGGGTGTTGATAAATGATGACTTTTTTCGGAATTTCCGTCCGTTTACTCTGGAAGAACGGAATGGATGCTGACCGGTCTTGGTGGAACTTGGCCGTGGCAAACATGAGATCCTTAGCGAGGGCGGGCCGGCCATTTGGCGGAATCGGCGCTGGGAAAGTAGTGGAAGTTCATGACTAGCGTCGTTGGGACTTGGGAGGCGAATAGCAAGGAGAATCTTCGCCGATTTCGCGCTTCGCTCGTCGAGGCTTTTTCGACAGCGATTCAAGACTGCATCCGCCGAGTGAATGGCGGCCGTTAGCCGAGTGCTATAAGCGTGCAATCGAGCTAATTTAGCGATATCTTCCCCCGAGCATCGCGCAAAATCCAAAGTTGCGCACCGACCATGCCGACCACGACTGAAGCTGCTCCTCACATCGTCCGCGATAGCGAGGGTATCGCGTGGGTAGATGACACGAACGTTAAAGTTGTCGAGATTGCCCTCGACCATCTGGCGTACGGATGGAGCGCCGAGGCAATCCACGAACAGTTTCCGCACCTAAACCTCGCTCAAATCCACG
The DNA here is from genome assembly GCA_036501065.1 of Chthoniobacter sp. Lineage (GTDB taxonomy): Bacteria > Verrucomicrobiota > Verrucomicrobiia > Chthoniobacterales > Chthoniobacteraceae > Chthoniobacter. The sequence goes on from DASYAY010000024.1 coordinate 9,295, forward strand.
CCGCGCTGGCATTCTTTTACGACCATATCGCCGAATTCGAAGGTGAGATGCTTCGTCGGGAAAAGGAAGCCGCCTCCTGGAAGACAGAACTCGGGGAGTCGTCTCTGCAACGGCGCATTCGGCAGTTGAAATCCAGCAAGTGAGTCTCGGGCTCTACACGGACGTGCTTCTTTGGAAGAAATAGAACGGGTAGGACCTATAAGACCTATGCCCCAAATTTCGTGTCATTGCCTCGATCAGCACCTTGGAACGTGACTGCGGTTCAAATTAAATGCGCTTGGCTGGGCAGAGGTCTAAGTCTGCGATTTCTGGGATTAAGATTAAGATTACGAGTAAGAGTAAGAAGCTGCCGCTGAGCTAGAGCATCCCTACCCTTTTGCGGATGATCCATTCGGCGGTGAGGAGGAGGACGATGGGGACGAACCACCAGTAGCTCTGCCAGAGGACGGTGTCGCTCTCGACGACGCGGCCCTGGCTCATCGGGGCGAGGAGGTCGACGAGGCGGTCGATGTTTTCTTCCCGGAGATATTCGCCGCCGGTGAGGGCGGACATCTGGCGAAGGAGTTCCTCGTTGAGGCTGAGTTGGGTGAGTTCGCCGGTTTCCAGGGGTTCGACTTTGAAACCGGTGCGGGCGCGGGCGTCGCGCTCGGCAATGGCGGCAGACTCGATGCCCACTTCGTAGCTGCCCGGTTCGAGTGCGGCGGTTCGGCCGCGGAAAAGGCCGCCGGTATTTTCGTCGGGGGTGAGCCGGATGGTGGCCACGCGCTGGCCGTCGCGGAAGAGGACGGCATCGACCATGGCATTGGTGACCGGCCGGCCCTGGCCATCGCGCACGCGGACCCGAATATCGGCGGAATCGCCGGGGCGATAGACGAGCGCGCCGGCGTCGAGCGAGATGAGCTTGTCGCGCACGGCGAAAGGCAGTTCGGCGAGCCAGTCGGCGATCTGGTCCCAATAGCGGACGTGATACTGGTCGGCGACCTCGTAACGCCAGCGCCAGGAATCGTCGAAGGCCTGATAGAGAACTTTGCCGGCGCCAAAGGGACGCGCCACGACGACCGGCATCTTTTTGCCGCCGACGGTGGCCTCGACGAAGGTCTCCGCTCCGGGGAGGGCCGTGACGCCGGAAACCCAGTGCGGCGCGGGCAGATTTGCCCAAACTTCGGCGTTCTGCGATTTCTCCGGGGAAAGGGCGAACGGCGCCATGGTCGAGGCGCGCTCCGTGAGGGAGAGCTTCATGCCCGGCTCACGCGCCGGCGGCCCTTTCCATTCCACGGGGAAGAGTGGGGCGAGGGCGGTGCCGGCATATTCTTTCAGCCGCTGGCGCGGCCCGTCGATGAAGACGATGGCCCCGCCGCGATTGGCGACGAAATCGCGCAGCCACGTCAATTCGTTGTCCTTGAAAAGCGCGCGAGGGACTTCGCCGAAGATGATGAGATCGTAGGGCTGGAGGAGCGCGGGATCGTTGGGAAATTGTCCATCGGCCTCGCCGCGGGGAAAGCCTGGCTCGCCGGCGGTGGCGCCAGCGATAATGCTATTGACCTGCCACTGTTCGTCGCGCTCGAACATGTTGCGCAGATAGCGCGTCTCCCATCGCGGCCGGCCATCGATGATCATGATCCGCCGCTTTTGGGTGAGCGCCCGGACGCGCATGATGAGGGAGTTGTTATCGGGCTGGCTGTCGCCTTCGACATTGGAAACGCTGACTTTCAACTCCAGCGGCACGGCGGTGAGCTGGGTATCGGCGCCTTTGTTCTTCAAACGTTCGGCGACGGTATCACTGAGCGGGAAGGAGAATGGAACCTTGCGCAAATTGCTGCCTTCGGAGACGAGCTTCTGCTGCCAAAGGACCTTGTCCCCGTCCTGGACCATGACGGTGAAGGGAAGGCCGGGGGGAAGATCATCCTTGAGGGTGATCTGCCCGGCGACGCGATCCTCAAAGAAGGCGGAATCGGGCGCTTCGATTTTGACGACGGCGAGGTCGCGTGGCCGAATGTCGCTGCCGAAGCCAACGGTATAAATCGGCAGGCCGCGACCGGCGAGAATCTTGGCCACTTCGATGGGTGATTCGCCTTCGTTGTGCTGGCCGTCGCTGAAGAGGACGACGGCGCCGCGCTGCTGTTTTTCATCGGCGCCGGCGCTCTTCAAGGCGGTGGAGAGATTGGTGATTTCGCCGTCGGGTTTCGGGAGAACGGTAGGCAGGGTCGAGTCCTTGCTGGTGGGTTGCCAGAGCTTGTGCGATTCGGCGTTTTCCATTTCGACGAGGCGGACGTCGAATTTCTGGCTGAGGCGGCCGAGCAGTTTGTCCTTCTCGCCTTCGAGCAGGAGGGCCTGGAGGCGTTGCCAGCGGGGCAAGGCGTCGAATTTCGCGAGGGCGGTTTTCAAGGGGGAGTTTTCCCCCGGCGACATCGCCTGGACGATGCGGTCGAAGCGGGCGTTGACTTCCTTCTGCCAGCGGGCGGCGGCTCCGCCGAGACGTGCGAGGTCCTGGGCGGCGCGGTTGCGATCGTCCAGTTGGCGCACTTCCCGGCTGGCGAGTTCACGCGCGGAGACGCTCACTTCGCGAACGAAGGCGTCGAGGCGGTCGGGTTCGAACCCGGCGCGGGTGAGAGCTTCGCGAGCGTCGTTGATTTTGCTTTCGAAATTCCGGGCGAGCGTGCGCCAGGCTTCGGTGCTGGCGGTGGAAGCTGCTTCGGAACGGGCGGCGAGCGATTGCGCTTCGGCGAGGGCTTCGCCGGCCTCGGGCAAATCCATCTTCACGGCTTCGGAGCGCCAGAGGCCGAGCCGTTGCAGAATGAGGATTTTGCGTCCGGTGCTCATGGAGGCATCGGTCAGGCCCATGCTTTTGGAACCATCGATGAAGAGGACGAGGCGCGAGAGTTGCCCGATGATTTTCCGATGGTGCAGGATCGGCCCGCAGAGCATGAGGACGATCATGGCCACGGCGAGTGCGCGGAGCAACGGGAGGAGCCAGCGCAGCCACCAACGCTGGGCCTGGATTTCGCGGCGATACAGATACCAGGCGGCGGCGCCGGCGAGGAGCGCTACGGAGAGGGCGAGCCACCAGGGCCAGTCGCCGATGAAGCGGAGTGAAGTGTGGACGCTTTCGGGGTTCATCGGAGCCTGCTCCCGACAGCGAGGTCACTAAGGGCCGGAGAAACATCCCACATCCAACATCCAACACCCAACATCCAATGGGCTCCGCACCCCGTTTGGGCGGAGCGCCTTCCTACGGCGCTTGCGTTTTGGAGTGCGGTGCTGCTGCACCGCTTTGGGAGACCATCCGAAAGCGGCAGAGCACCGCCGCACTCCAAAACGCAGGCGACTGACTGACGCTCGGCGCAAGAGCGGTGCGGAGCCCCATTGGATGTTGGGTGTTGGATGTGGGGTGTTGGATGTTTCCCCTCGGGGTCCGTCGAATATCTCGCCATCAGCAGCCAGCTCGGCTTCATACGCGGGCGACTCCTTGGGTCGCGGGGATTCCGGACTTGATGCTCGAGCGGCGGACGCGGGCGAAACGCTGCTGGAGGAAGAGTTCGGCGAAGAGCAATCCCAGGAGGAGCCAGAGGAGCGGGCGCCAGAATTCGCTGCCGAAGCGGCGGGTGCGGTCGAGTTGCTTGTACTCGGCGCCGGAATGGACGACGGCGACGCCGTGCGATTTCGCGAAATCGGCGATCTCGGCGTCGGTGAGTTTGGACAGGTCGGATTCGCGCCGCGAGGTGTTGATGACGAAGTGGGTGGTCGTGCCTCCGGGGGAACGCAGGGTGTAGAGGCCGGGCTCCTGGGTGCGGGCGTATTCCACCACTCCCCGTTCGCCTTTCTTGACGATGGAGACATCGACGGTGTTGCCGTTGGGCAGATTGAGCGAGGCCTTCTTGCCGGCGTCGCCCGGAGGAAGGAAAGCGACGAGTGGTTTGCTGACTTCGAGATTGCGCGGCGGGAAGACGGTGGAGGCGAGATAGATGGAGAGACGCTGCATGAGCGGCAGGTAGAACGGACGCATCGGCAGATTGCTCCAGGCGGCATTGCACGGGGTGGCGCATTCGATCACGCGCCCTTCACCGAAGACTTTTTCCGCGAGGAACGGATCGCCGCTGGTCAACCGCGCGAGGACCGCAGGCGCATTGGCACTGGCCGTCGTCGGCTCCTTGAGCTTGAACCACATTTTAATGGCGGCGTCGGAGACGGTGCCGTTGCGGGGATCGTTGAAAAGATCCAGCGCCGGATGATCGAACCGCTGGGAGACAATGCCGGCGGACGGCGCACTTTCCTTCAAATCTCCGGCGAGCGATCCGAGGGCGAGTGGCAAGAGGCCTTTGCCGTCCTTGAACATCGAGCCGTTCCACCACGCAGCATCGACGCGGCTTCCGGGGAAGATGAGGAGGCCGCCGCCATTGCGGACGAATTCCTCGAGGGCGTGGAGTTGGTTGCCGTCGAGCTGACGCACATTCGCCAAGAGGACGACAGCGGCATTGTTGATCGCGGCGGCGTCGAGGTTTTCCGTGCGGACGACTTTGGTGGCAATGAGATCGGCGAGCGCGACGCGCCCGGTGCTGCTGTAGGGCTGGAGGGCGATCTCGGCGAAATCGGTTTCGCCCTTGAGCGGTTCCGGACTGGGGTCGCCGTTGACGAGCAGGACCGGGATTTTGTCGCGGACGGGAATGCTGGCGAGATAGCTGTTGTCCGCTTTCAGCGGGTCGGCGTCGGCGACGACTTCCACGACATGCGAACCCGCAGTCTCGAAGGCATGGGAGAAAAGGACCTGGCCTTTCTCATGAGGCGCAAGGCGGATCTGGGCCATCGAGCGCTCCTTGCCGTCGGCCTTGAAATAGACGCGCAAATCCGGATAGGGGGCATCGCCGAAGTTGCGAAGGTTTGCGCGAATTTGAATCTTCTGCCCGACGCCGACCATGAGCCGGGAGAAGTCGAGGGATTCGATGGCGACATTGTCCTTCACCTCGCTGCCGACATCGAAAAAGGTGATCTCGGGAGGGATGGGCAGTCTGCGCAGGCGATCGAGCATTTGGCCGACTTCGGAGTCTTCGGTGGCCTCGAAACTGATGCGCTGAAAATCGGTCATGACCACGAGGTTGCGCGTCGACTCGTGCATCTGGCCAAAGACGTTGGCGGCGAAATCGAGCCCAGCCGGGAGCGTGGCGGTGCCGTAGGTCGCCTCGAGGCCCTTTAGCGCGGTGGTGAGCCGCGCGAGATCGTAAGTGGGTTCTTCGAGGAGCGGCGCGCCTCCCTCGCCCATGAGCACGACCTGGGCGTCGGAACCGCGCGGCAATTCATTGAGCAGGCGCGCGGCTTCGTCTTTCGCCAGGGAGAAATTGGAAGTGCCCGCGCGGCTGGCGGCCATCGAGTAGCTGTTATCGAGGAGGATGATGGTGGAAGTGCGCGACTCGCCGACGAGCTTGCGCATGCCTTTCCACACCGGCCGGGCCATGCATAACGCGAGAATGGCCGGGATCGAAGCGCGGATGATGAGGAGAATGATCTGCTCGATTTTGATGCGGCGCTGGTTCTTGCGAATGACGGCTTCGAGCAAATGCATCGCGCCCCATTTGACGATCTGGAAACGGCTCTTGTGGAAGAGATGAATGATGATGGGGATCGACAGGGCGAGGACGCCGCCGAGGAGCGCTGCGTTTAGGAAGCTCATGGGGCGTCCGGTGGAAATTCCGGATTAACATCCAACATCCAACATCCAACACCCAACATCCAATTGTCCGGTTCGAGAGCGTCTTCCCGAATCCGAGATTTGTCAGAGGCACGCTTTTGGGCGGTTCGGATGCTCGTGTAGAAAACGCGAATCAATTGCTGGGTTTCTTCGACGAGAGAGTCGATTTCACCTGTATTGGAAATCTGTAAGGTCCGTTGAAGAAGTCGGAGCGCCCGCCATGTTTCGCGCAATTCCTTTAAGCACACTTTTAGTTTGCGGATAAAGTCGTCGATCGATTCGGCGGCTTCGACTTCGCCGTGATGCAAGTAGGGCGAGGTTCCCGAGCGAACGAGCTGGTCGCCAATCTGCCGTGCTCCGCTCCCAGCAGGCAGTGAATCGTAGAGACCGACTATCCTGGCCGCGTGTGCGAGCATCCGCTCTTCCAAATCAAATCGGCGCTTCCGCTGCTCCTCATTGGATGTTGGGTGTTGGATGTTGGGTGTTGGATGTTTCTCCTTCATCCCCGAGTTGGATGTGGGATGTTTCTCCTTCATCCTCGAACTCGCCTCCTGCTGACATAAGCGGCCAATGCTTCGGCGTAGGGTTGATCGGTGACGAATGGCACCAGGTCTATTTTGTGGCGGCGGCAGCCGCGGAGGAGTTCGGCGCGGAAGCTCTCCAGGTTTGCCAGATAAGCTTCCCTCAGGAGCACTGGATCGAGCAGGTGTTTGCTGTCGGTTTCCAGGGACTCGAATTGGGTCCATTGCTTGAAGGGGAATTCCAATTCGTCCCGGTCCCAGATTTGAAAGATGAGGATTTCGTGATGGGCGTGGCGGAAGTGGGCCAGGGCTTTGAGCAATGATGGGACGTCGCCGAAGCAATCGGAGAGGATGACCAACAGGCCGCGCCGATGGAGTTTCGGGACGAGATCGTGAAAGACATCGCCGAGTTCGGTTTCGCCACCGGGCTCGCTACGCTGCAATTCGTCGATGAGCACCCGGAGATGCGAGACGCGTGAGCGCGGCGGGATGTATTTGCGGATCTTGGTGTCGAAGGTGACGAGGCCGACGCTGTCCTGCTGGCCAATCATCAAGTAAGCGAGCGAGGCGGCGAGACGCGTGGCGTAATGGTACTTCGTGAGACCGTTGCGGCCATAATTCATCGAGCCGCTGAGGTCGAGGATGAGGGTGGCGCGGAGGTTGGTTTCCTCTTCGTACTCGCGGATGTAAAAGCGGTCGGAGCGGCCGAAGACCCGCCAGTCAATATGGCGGATTTCGTCGCCGGGGACATACTGCCGGTGTTGCTTGAACTCGACGCTGAACCCCTTGTGCGGCGAGCGATGCATGCCCGAGCAAAAGCCCTCGACGACCTGCCGGGCGACAATCTGCAAATTGCTGATCTTCTGGAGATCAGCGGGGCTGAGGAAATCCGAGACGTGCGCCATGGGGGGTCACCGGGTTCTTGGTCTTAATCTTAATCTTAATCTTAATCCCTCCGTGCCTTCCGGAAGCAGATTAAGAGTAAGAGTAAGAGTAAGATTAAGAATTCTCACAGCACGCGCTTGGATTCGCCGCGCGGGACGACCTTGACGATGCGGGCGATAATGTCGTCCACCTTGATGCCCTCGGCTTCGGCGTTGAAGGTGGGCACGACGCGATGCCGCAAGACCGGAAGCGCGAGGGCTTCGATATCGTCGTCGGTGACGTGGAAGCGGCCGCGGAGCACGGCGCGCACTTTGGCGGCGAGGACGATGTTCTGACAGGCGCGCGGGCCGGCGCCCCAGTCGACGAGGTCTTTCACCCAGGCGGGCGCGTCGGGATTGTTCGGGCGGGTGTAGCGGACCAGATCGAGGACGAAGTCCATGACGTGGTCGGGCATCGGGACTTTGCGCACCACTTTCTGCAACTCCTGAATTTGGGCGCCGCTGATTACGGGCTGCAAATCCGCAGCGAAGGTCCCGGTGGTGCGGGCGATGATCTGGCGTTCGTGTTCCCGCTCGGGATAATCGACGCGGACGAGGAAAATGAAACGGTCCTTCTGGGCTTCCGGGAGCGGATAGGTGCCTTCCTGCTCGATGGGGTTCTGGGTCGCGAGGACGAAGAACGGCTCATCGAGCTTGAGGGTGTGGCCGCCGACGGTGACGGAATGTTCCTGCATGGCTTCGAGCAATGCAGCCTGGGTCTTGGGCGGGGTGCGGTTGATTTCATCCGCGAGGAGCATCTGGGTGAAGATGGGGCCCTTTTGAAAAACAAACTGGCGCCGGCCCGTCGCCGGGTCTTCCTGGATGATGTCCGTGCCGGTGATATCCGCCGGCATGAGATCGGGGGTGAACTGGATGCGCCGGAAGGACAAATCCATGGTGCGCGACAGCGAACGAATCATCGCCGTCTTGGCGAGACCAGGGACGCCTTCGAGGAGGCAATGTCCGCCGGCGAGAATGGCAATGACGAGTTGCTCAATGACGTCCTGCTGTCCGACGATGAATTTCCCCATTTCGGCGACGATTTTCTTGTAGGCGTCGACGAGCAGTGCGGCGGCGGCTTTGTCATCCTGAGGAACGCTGACCTCGGCAGCGGGTGGAGTGGCGGGTGTGCGGGTGGCCATGATGGGAGGGTGCGAAAGGGTTGGTTCTAGAAACTAAAAAGCCGTTCGGCAAGAATTGCGGAACGGCATCAGGCGGGTGCGGGCAAGCACTCGTGAGAGAATCAGGGCGTCAACTCCAGCGGGGGCATGGACCCGCCGACTTCGGAGTTCATGGAAGCCGGCGGAACAAGGGCGGCGGCCGAACCACTCGCGGGTTGAGAGGGCAGCCACTTGGCCGGGTCCTCGGTCAACTTGCGGAAGCTCTGGAGTTGGGTGACGAAATCTTCGCCATCGGCGGCTGCATGAGTCACGTAATCGGTGACTTGGTTGGCAGCACGGGCGACTTGCGGACCAGTGCCCTTGGGCAGCCAGAGGTCCTTGCTAAAGAAGGCGAGCGCCACGGCAGCGGCAGCGGCCAGCGCGGTGATCGAGCGCGGAAGAATCCGATTCGGCACGCGGACATCGAGCAGCACGATGCGCTGTTCGGCGGTCAGTTCGAACGAAGGAGTCTTGGCATCCTGGCGCTCGAAGCCTACTTCGATAAGCATCGCGACATCGATCGTCTCATAGACGTCGTTCCGGCATTCTTCCGAAACGGCGAGCATGGACTCGACATAGAGGCGCTCCTCCGGACCGAGCTCATTGAGCGCGTAATCCGTCAAATCTTGATCGGAAAGCTGGCTTCTCACCTCATGCCACCCCCTTTTTCAGGTAAATGATTTTCTCGTCCTTCTCGTCGCGATCCATCTTGCCGCGCAGATTGCGCATGGCCGCATTGAGGAGAAAGCCGACATTGCCGACGCTCAAACCGGTGATCTCGCTGATCTCCTGGTAGGAATGATGATGATGGAAGCGGAGCCGGACCACTTCGTATTGATTCTTCGGCAGTTCCTTGACGAGTTCCATCAAGCGTTCGACGCGCTCCTTGCGTTCCAGCTCCATGAGGGGCGTGAGGCCTTCGCAACGCTTGGTCTCAAATTCCTGCGCCTCGACGTAGATGTACCGATCTTCCTTCTTGAGGGACTTGAGGGCGCAATTGCGGCAAACGGTGAACAACCACTGGGAAAGATGACCCTCGATATTTTCCTGTTCCTGGTTGTGAAGCCGCATGAAAGTTTCCTGGACCACATCGCGAGCCCGTTCGATTTCGCCCACGATGCTCATCGCATACTGTAAAAGTGGACGCTCGTAGCGTTCGAGAGCGCTTTGGACCCAGGCGGTTTTCTTTTTGGATTTATTGCCGAACATGTAGTTTCTGGAGGTTTTCGACGTAGATAACCCATCGGACAGAGATTTGCTGGTACTTTTTTACACTTTTTTGTGGGGAGACAATTTTGGCGAAGGGGGCGTTGCGGGATGATGCCTGCAACGTATTTTTATCATTTTCTCCCGTGAGCCTCCTGCAGAATCTTTCGGGCACCGTGAGAGTGGTTGGAGAGCAGGCCATCTCGACCGCGATCCCATGGACTATGAGGAACTGCGCAATGACCAATGGGATCGGTTGATCGTCGAAGGCGAAAGTGGCGGAAATATCCGGGATGAGCGCAAGGCCGACGCGAGGAAATTATTGCCCGAAGCAAAGCCGAATTCCGGGAACTTGGCGACGAATACGAGAATGCATGAAGATGGATTGCATCCGATATTTCAATTAGATCGTTATTATGTTATACGAGTTATTACATTCATAAATATTTACTCACCAGATATTTACATATTTTATATTTATTTAACTAAAAAGCCGCCGGATTTTTTTGAGCTCGCATCGCATGCGAAACTTCCTTTTTATCGGCCACCCGGAGTGATGACCTTTCATTTCCCTGAAGTGCTACTGACGCGAGAGCTATTGGTTATTTTTCGTCAATGGCGGAGCCGTGCGCCAGCATCATGGTTGCCGATTTCCGCAGAACCTGGAGGGCAACGGATGGCGGGACCGGACTTTGCTACAGCCGTGCCGAGAGCATGAAGTCCCGGATCGTTATCTTTGCGTTGTTGATTTTGCTGGTGGGGGTCGCGGCCCACGGGCAAACGAGCAACCCAGAGCAATGGCAGGCCCGCGCCGTCCAGAAATACCCGGCACTGGGTGTTCAGGGCTCGGATTTCAACCAGCGGTTCATCGCCGAGTACAATCGCCGGCAAGCAACCAGGCCGGACTTTTTTACCGATCCGAAATGGCCGATGACGCTCGCCGATGAAGTCGCCGCCGGCGCTGGCGGTGGACCCTGGGAGGTGGTTTCCGGAGAGTTTCTGGGCTGGTGGAACCGTCTTCCGCCCGATGGCCGGGTAGCGGCGATGATCGCCAGCGCCGGGTTTGGCCTGGCGCTTCTTCTGAGCCTGCTGGGAAAGTACCAGCGCTGGAGCCGATGGCGGCACATTTGCAAGGAATGGGACTCCTTCTTCGCGATGATCGAACGGATCCAAGCCCTGGCGATCGTGCCCAGCCATATCGAGCTGGAACGCAACGAACATGCCTTTTTTTGCGCCGCATCGGCGCTCTACGAGACGCGGGCGCTTCGTGACGGGCGGCCCCGCAAGCCGTCCTTCCGCGTGGCCAAGGGGATGTGGATCAGCGAGACGCGCGGCCGGTCACTGGGCCGGCAGGAATGGGCGATGATCGATTCCGGCATGCTCACGGTGACGAACCATCGGATCGTCTTCGACGGGCTGCGTGAAGCGCGATCGATCCCGCTCCAGCGCGTGCTCACCCTCACTCCGATGCGCGACTCGGTCGATATCGAGATCGAGAATCGCCAGAAGAACATGGCTTTCATCGCGCGCAACCCGCTGATCCTGGCGAGCATCATGCGCCTGGCGCGGGACGGTTGCGAGGCGCTGCCGGCGGAGGATTACCAAAGGCGGGGAAACGCCGACACCCAGGGAGCGAGGTCATCCCAGACGCCCCCTCCTCCGCCACCAAAGCAGGAAGGAGCGCGCCGCCCGTCCGGTGCGAGCGGAGGGGAATCGGAAGAAGCGAGTCACGCGGCGGTTCTGGGGCTCAGCGGGGTCTTTACCGCCGAAGACCTGAAACGGCGGTACCACGATCGGATCAAGGAATATCATCCGGACAAGGTGGCCGCGCTCGGCCCGAAGCTCCGGGAGGTCGCGGAAACGGAGAGCAAGAAGATCAACGCGGCTTACCAATATTTGCTCGAGCGATTCCCAAAAGGACGGAACCAATAGAAGCTGCGCGGCAATTCACCGTCAGCTTGGCGCAGCGAAGCCGCAACCAAAAGGGAGACCACGAAACACGCGGAAGAACAGGCTCGGAAAAATTGGACCACGGATTACACGAATTACACGGATTAAAGCCTCCGCTGCGGAACCAACCCGTGTCGTCCGTGCAATCCGTGGTCCCCTTTTCTCCCCGAAAGATCTACGCAGCTTGCGTACACTTTCATGGGTAGCACTATAGGGAGACGCGAAACGCCTGATCGGGCAAACCGAGGCGCTGCAGGGCGGCCGTGAGGTCCTTGACCTTCTGCTGGGTATCCGAATGCGTGAGGACGTAGAGGCTGGTGCCGGGGATGCGATGGTGCGCGTAGAGGTTGCCGGTGCTGGCGTTGAGGTAGTCCCTGCGCGGATCTCGGGAAATGAGCGGTCCACGACTCACTTGAAGACTCATGAGTTTCTCGAGGCCGGACAAACCGAAGAGGGTCATGATCCGCTCCATCAGTGCCACGACGGTATCCGTGGCGGTCCGTTCGCAAATCCGCAGGGAGCGTCCGTCCTCACTCTTGATTTCCACAGCCAGGCCACCGCGGGAGGCCAGCCGCGCCGAGTCGCCGGATGACGGCTTGGGAACGCTTTTCGCCGCTACCGGAGACGGCGTCGCGGCAACCGGTGCAGGACGGACGGAAGCGAGAAGCTGGTTGCGCTGTTCGTCGAGCCGTTTCAGTTGGGCGGCGATTTGAGCCAATCGCGCCGCCTCCTCAAAATCGTGGGCGGTGGTGGCCTCAGCAATCCGCCGTTGGATGTCGGGGTAGTAGGCGTGCATGGTCGTATATGTATACGAATCCTGTATACGTCAAGTATTACAATACGAGGGATGCCTTTATCCAGAGAAAGGGTTTCGGGATTTCCATGACTCCCCTGCCCCGATTATCAGGGTAACGGGCCGCGGAGAGGGCGCGGGGTGCAAATCGCCGTTCCTTCCGGTGACCGGCTGTAGAAATTTCGAAAAGCGATGCGAGCGGTGGATTCAGCGGGCGATTCGTTGACCGCTCCGCGCTCGACAGGGCCGACGCCGGCGTGCTATGGCTCGCCGCGGTTACCTTTCCTCCGGGCGACCATCGTCATCGCCGCAGCAAGAATCAGCAGCAGCCCGTGAATACTCCGCACGTCTTTTCCGACCCTTCGGGTCGTCGCAAGCTGTTGATCGGCTTTCTCGCGACGCTTCTGCTGCTCCTCTTGGTAGTCTGTGGTTCGGCGTTTCTTTTCAGTCTGCGCACTTCCTCAGCGAACTCGGGAGCGGCCGCGAATACCGGGGCGGCAACGCCGGGAACGTCAGCGGCCAAACCAGGCAGCTCTCCGGTCGCTTATTCTTCGCGACGGGCGCCGGTGAGCAATCGCCTGCTGGAAAGTTACCGGCAGGATTCGCTGGCCGCGATTCGGGAGGTTGAAGCGAAGAAGAAAGGCGCGGGCACGCCGCTGCCGAAACCGGCGCAAGCCGACGCGGTGGTCGTGGGCTTCTATGCGCCGTGGCAAACGACCGGGCTCAATTCGCTGCGGAGCAATGCCGACAAGCTGACGCACGTCATGCCGGAATGGGTGCATCTCGGGAAGGACGGCGCCAGCCTGGATCTGACGGACTGGGAGGTGCCGGAGAGTTCGCGCTCGACGGAGGTCAAGCAGATCGCCCAGCAACACCATCTGCAAGTCTGGCCGATCCTGAACAATTACGCGGATCCGAAGTTTGACGCGGACCGCGTTCACAAGCTGCTCCAGAGCGCGCCGCTGCAGCAGAAGCTGGCCGCGACGGTTCGCGACTGGCTCAAGCAGCAAGGTTACCAGGGACTGAACCTGGATTTCGAAAGCCTCGCCGAAACCGATTACGCGAAGCTGGGTGATTTCCTCAAAGTATTGGGCAATACGCTCCACGCAGCGGGCCTCGGCTTGAGCATGGACATGGAAGCGGCGCGCCTCAAAAGCAAGTCCATGCCGGCGTATGTGGCGGCCAATGATTTCATCGTCCTGATGTCCTACGACGAACACGACGACAGTTCGGCGCCGGGGGCGATTGCGTCGGCGGGCTGGTTCTTGAAGGTGTTTCGCGACGCGGAAAAAGTCGTCCCGCGGGACAAGCTCGTGCTCGGGATCGGCGGGTATGGCTACGACTGGACGACCGGGCAGAAGCAAGCGGAGTCGATCAGCTATCAGCAGGCGCTCTTGCGGGCGCGTGATTACGGCCCCAAGGGCGACGCCGAGCAGATGGTGCGCTTCGACGGCGACAGCCTGAATCCGCGTTTCGAGTACGCCGACGAAAAGGGCGGAAAACACAAGGTGTGGTTTCTCGATGGTGTGACGGCAGCCAACCAATGGTCGCTCGGGCGAAAGGACAAGGTGCGCGGCGCGGCGCTGTGGTTGCTGGGCAGCGAAGACCCCTCCGTGTGGGAGGTGCTCGACAAGAGCACGCTCAACGAACCGGTGTCGCCCGCGAACCTGGAGAAGATCAGCTTCCCGTACGAGATCGAATTCGTGGGCGAAGGCGAAATCCTCTCGGTGATTTCCGAGCCGAGCGCGGGCGAGCGCAAGCTGACCTTCGATGCCGCGACCGGTCTGTGCACGAACGTCGAGTACAGCCGGTTTCCCTCGTGCTACGTCATTCAACGGCGTGGGTACCAGCCGAAGAAACTTGCCCTGACTTTCGACGACGGACCGAGTGCGGAATTTACGCCGCCGATTCTCGAGGCTCTGCGCCAGCAGAACGTGCCCGCGACCTTTTTCGTCATCGGCCAAAACGCGGCGAATTTTCCCAATCTCATCCAGCAAATCTGGAAGGACGGCCACGAACTGGGGAACCACACCTTTACGCATCCCAATTTGTCGGTCGTGAGCAATGAAAGAGAAGTGATCGAATTGAACGGCACGAAGCGCGCGATAGAGAGCATCCTGGGCCGGTCGACGATCTGGTTTCGCCCGCCGTACCAGGCCGATGCCGAACCTTCGAGCGCGGAGGAAGTGCGGCCGATCGTCACGGCGGCGCACATGGGTTACTCCATGGTCGGCGAGTTGATCGATCCGCAGGATTGGAATCTGTGGAAGGGCGAACCGGGTTATCAAACGCTGCGCAACGGCGACGACATCGCCAAGTCCGTGATGGAGCAAGTGGGCACGCTAAAGGCGAACGTCATCCTGCTGCACGATGCCGGCGGCGACCGCTCGGCCACGGTGAAAGCCCTCTCGATCTTCGTCCCGCAATTGAAGGCGCAAGGTTATCAGTTCGTCCGCATCTCGGACCTGGTGGCCGCATCGCGCGAAGACGTCATGCCGGCGCTGAGCAAAGGCGAGCGACTGATCACGTGGATCGATGGGCTGATGTTCGGGATGATCTTCTCCTTCCTGCGCTTTCTGGCGCTGGCCTTCGTCGTGGCCATCGGGCTGGGGATTGCGCGGGTGGCATTTGTGACGTCGCTGGCGTTGTGGGTCTATTTTCGCTCGAAGCCAAATGCGGCGAAGCAGCAAACGACGCCCGCCTTTGAACCGTTGGTCAGCGTCATCATCCCCGCTTACAACGAACGCGGAGTGGTCGCGAGGACCATTCGGAGCGTGCTGGAAAACGACTATACGAAGATGGAGATCGTCTTTGTCGACGATGGCTCGACGGATGGGACGGCCGATGCGGTGGAAAGAGAATTCGAAGGAAACCCGTATGTGCGAATCGTGCGCCAGGCGAATGGCGGCAAGGCGGCGGCGCTGAACAACGGCATCAAGCAATCGACGGGCGAAATCATCGTCGGCCTGGATGCGGACACGCAGTTTCCCGAGCAGACGATTTCCCGGCTCCTGCGGCACTTCGCCAACGCGCGGGTCGGTGCGGTCGCCGGCAACGTGAAGGTGGGCAACCGGATCAATCTGATCACGAAGTGGCAGGCGCTGGAATACATCACCAGCCAGAACGTGGATCGGCTGGCCTATGCGCAGTTGAACGCCGTGACGGTCGTGCCCGGGGCGATCGGTGCATGGCGGCGCCAGGCGTTGGAAGAAGTGGGCGGCTATCTCACCGATACCCTGGCCGAGGACATGGACCTGACCTGGCGCATCCGGCGCAAGGGCTGGAAGATCGAGACGGAAGCGGGAGCCGTGGCGCTGACGGAAGCGCCGGCGACGACGAAATCATTTTTCAAACAACGCTTTCGCTGGAGCTACGGGACGCTGCAGTGCCTGTGGAAACATCGGGGCGCACTTTTCCACTATGGTTGGTTTGGATGGGTGGGGCTGCCGACGCTATGGCTCTTCCAAATCGTCTTTCAAGTGCTCGCGCCGCTGGTCGATCTCCAGGTCCTTTACGCACTGTGGACCTTTGGTTACTCCTGGTTTGCCGAGCATTATCTCGGCTACGTCAATCAAGCCGCGACCCCACCGGGCGCCTTGCTCGAGCAGACGTTGCTCTTCTACTTCCTGTTTTGGGGAGTCGAAATGGCCGGGGCCGCTGTCGCCGTGGCGATCGATCGCGATGGCTGGCGCCTGCTCCCGTGGCTCTTCCTCCAGCGATTCTTTTACCGGCAACTGATGTATGTGGTGCTCTGGAAGGCCCTGCTCAAAGCGGTGCTCGGCGATCGCATGGGCTGGGGAAAACTGGAGCGGCGCGGCACGGTGCACCTGGAACCGACGGGGACGTGAGCAGGCGACGCCGCGCCGAGTCATGAGCACGGTGGAACTGACAAGTCATACCATCTTTCATAAATAACGTGACATATGTGAGGGAGGCTGGCAAAAGAGAGCGATGGCTGGAGTAAAACTCAAATTAGGCGTGCCTGAAGTTGCCGCGTGTATTGACCAGAGACATGCACGGGAGGGCGACGGA
>DASYAY010000025.1:0-6136 GCA_036501065.1 Chthoniobacter sp.
ACGACCCCCAACTCTCCCTCCAAAAATTCGGTGATGAATGATGTTCGCTCTTGGGCACTATTCGTTGTTTTCCAGCTCATCCACACCCTTTGTCACCCTTCTCCTGACAAGAAAATGTCACCCTTGTTCTGACAACATACCCCCCACGCGTTCGGCAGCTTCTGGCCACCGGGATGAATCTTGTGATCCGAATTCGCGCCAAACCACGCAATCTTCTCCAGATCGGAAATCTGCCCTCCATTGTAATAGGCCGTGGTCGTCCCGGCGCGACACGCATATTCCCACTGCGCCTCCGTCGGTAATTTCACCTCGCGTCCCAGTTGTTTGCTCAGCTTTTCGCAAAAGCCCTGCGCCTTCTCCCAGGCCACACTATGCACCGGCAATTCGTCGCCCTTGGTCGTGCTCGGATTTTCTCCCATCACTTGCTGATACTGCGCCTGCGTCGTCTCCAATTTGCCCAGGTAAAAAGCACGCGTGATCGTCACCTTGTGCTGCTTTTCCATCGTCGATTCCTCCGGTTTCTTCGCTTCGCCCGCAGGACTTCCCATGACAAATGTCCCCGCCGGAATGAGCACCCCCTCCCACTTCACTCCGCCACCGAGATCCAGCGCCAGCGTCGGCGCCCGCCCCGCCCGCTTCGCGTAATCGGCGACCGTTTCACGGCCATCCCACGGCGGACTTTTCGTCTCGCCTTTTGGCGCCGGCTCCGCGACCGACGCCAGCGCCGAAGCCAAAAACAAGATAGGGAATAACGAGCGGATTTTCATAAAATGCGGAGAGTTTTCGCCGACGAGCCGGCGGCTGAATGGAGTCTGCTACAAGGTATACACCGCCAACTCGGCCCATTTGCCGAATTAGTTACCGAACCCTTCGTCTCGCCCATCGCCAAATTGCTCACCGCCCGGTACGACAGCATCACCAAAGCGATGACCAATCGTCCCTGGGAGCGGCGACTTTCCAGTCGCCGAGGAAAAGCGGAAGCCGAAGTAGAAGCGGCATTCCTGCCGCTTATCCAAAAGTGAACCGGCCCACCGCTGCGCTCCACGAGTATATCCGGCGCTACGGCATCTCCGCCTACGAGGTCCGGTAGCCGTCTTGATTTGTGAAGGCATCTGGAGGCAGCCGTCGTTCAGTGGAACACTGAGCACTAAGCACTAAGCACTGACAACTGAGAACTGAGAACTGAGAACCGCCCTCCCCCAACGACACCTTGACTCGTCTCTGCGCACCCCTATCATCCAACCAATACCAGCAGGGGAGCCGTTTTGGCTGAGAGGTTTGCGCCGCGCGAGCGGTCGCAAACGACCCTTTGAACCTGATGCGGGTCATGCCGTCGCAGGGAGCCGCGCCGCGAGGCGCGTTTTCAAAGCTCAGCCAAGCCGTGCCGCACACCTGCCGCACGGCCTTTTTTATTCCGCAATCCGAATTCCACACTCCGCATTCCTTCCGCCGCCCCGCAAAAGAACGCGCCCCACTTTCCACCTTCACTTCCACTTTCCACTTCATCCCATGATCGCCACGCAAGACTCCCTCGGCACCCCCGCCAGTCCGGCCCGGACCAGCAGCGGCCAACTCCCCGCCAGCACCCGCGTCTACGTACAAGGCGAACTCTTCGACGACGTCCGCGTGCCCATGCGCGAGATCGCCCTGACCCCAACGAAAACCATGAACGGTGCCACCGAGCCCAACGCTCCCGTCCGCGTCTACGATTGCAGCGGCCCGTGGGGCGACCCGCAATTCACCGGCACCGCTGAGGAAGGCCTGCCCGCCCTCCGCTCCCCCTGGATCGCCGCGCGCGCCGACACTGAAGCCTACGACGGCCGCGAAGTAAAACCGCAGGACAACGGCTATCTCTCCGGCACGCACGCCGAGTACGCCAGCAAAGCCGAACGCAACCGCCTCGTCGAATTCCCTGGCTTGAAAGGCCAGCGCCGCCGCCCTCTGCGCGCCAACGCCGGCCACCCCGTCACCCAGCTCTGGTATGCGCGACAGGGCATCATCACCCCCGAGATGGAATTCATCGCCATCCGCGAAAACGGACGTATTGCCGATTGCCGATTGGCGATTGCCGATTTGGGGCAGGATCTGCAGCGGAGCGATCTCGCGAAACAGCACGCCGGCTCACATCAGACTTCAATTGGCAATCGGCAATCGCCAATCGGCAATAGCTTCACGCCTTCGGTATTCTCCCGTTTCCCCCAGCGCATCCCCGCTGAGATCACGCCCGAATTCGTCCGCGCCGAAGTCGCCGCCGGCCGCGCCATCATCCCCGCGAACATCAACCACCCCGAGCTCGAGCCGATGATCATCGGCCGCAACTTCCTCGTCAAAATCAACGCCAACATCGGCAACAGCGCCGTCGCGTCATCCATCGAGGAAGAAGTCGAAAAAATGCGTTGGTCCACCAAGTGGGGCGCCGACACCGTCATGGACCTCAGCACCGGCAAGAACATCCACGCCACCCGCGAATGGATCCTCCGCAATTCCCCAGTCCCCATCGGCACCGTCCCCATTTACCAGGCCCTCGAGAAAGTCAACGGCAAGGCCGAGGACCTCACCTGGGAACTCTTCCGCGACACCCTCATCGAACAAGCCGAGCAAGGCGTCGACTACTTCACCATCCACGCCGGCGTCCTTCTGCGCTTCGTCCCGCTCACCGCCCATCGCATGACCGGCATCGTCTCGCGCGGCGGCAGCATCATGGCCAAGTGGTGTCTCGCCCATCACCAGGAAAGCTTCCTCTACACCCATTGGGATGACATCTGCGACATCATGGCCGCCTACGACGTCAGCTTCTCCATCGGTGACGGCCTGCGCCCCGGCTCCATCGCCGACGCCAACGACCGCGCCCAATTCGCCGAACTCCAGGTCCAGGGCGAACTCACCCGGCGCGCCTGGGCCAAAGGCGTCCAGGTCATGAACGAAGGCCCCGGACACGTCCCCATGCATCTCATCGAGGAAAACATGGCCAAACAACTCGAATGGTGCGGCGAAGCCCCCTTCTACACCCTCGGCCCGCTCACCACCGACATCGCCCCCGGCTACGACCACATCACCAGCGGCATCGGCGCCGCCATCATCGGCTGGTACGGCTGCGCCATGCTCTGTTACGTCACGCCCAAGGAACACCTCGGCCTGCCCAACAAAAAAGACGTCAAAGACGGAGTTATCACCTACAAAATCGCCGCCCACGCCGCCGACCTCGCCAAAGGCCACCCCGGCGCCCAATACCGCGACAACGCCCTGAGCAAAGCCCGCTTCGAATTCCGCTGGGAAGACCAATTCAACCTCGCCCTCGACCCCGAAACCGCCCGTGAATTCCACGACGAAACCCTCCCGCAAGAAGGCGCCAAAAGCGCCCACTTCTGCAGCATGTGCGGCCCGCATTTTTGCAGCATGAAGATCACCGAAGACGTCCGCAAATACGCCGCGGAGCAGGGGATCGCCGAAGAAGCGGCCTTGGCCAAAGGCATGGACGAAAAATCCAAGGAGTTCGTCGAGCAAGGCGCCGAGGTTTACGCCAAGGCATAACCGCTTGCAAAATCCTCCACATCGGTGAAGACAGACCGTCATGACCTACGAGGAGCTACCCGACGAATGGAAAGAGTGGCTGGACCTCACGCCCATCGAGCGTTTCCGCGAGAGCGAGAAGATCTTCGCCAATTATCTCGCCATGGGAGGCAGCCTTGATCCCGACCCCGATCCGACAAGTCCTTTCTACGCTCCGGAAGAATGGCGTCCAGACGCTGCTCATGGGCGGGCAGGCCTGCGTATTTTACGGCGCGGCGCAGGTTAGCAAGGACATCGATCTCGTTCTCTTCGCCGACGCCGATAATTACGAGCGCCTTCTCGCCGCCATGCGCGAGCTGGAGGCACGGCGAATTGCGGTCCCGCCCTTCGATATCCCCGCTCTCGAGCGCGGGCATGCGGTCCACTTCCGGTGCTCCGCCCCAGGCGTCGAGGAATTGCGTGTGGATGTCATGGTCCGTCTTCGGGACCTGCCGCCGTTCTCGCTCCTCTGGGAGCGTCGTACGTCATTCGCCGACGACACCGGCCTGACCTTCGATCTCCTCTGCATTCCAGATCTCGTTCAGGCGAAAAAGACCCAACGCAGCAAAGACTGGCCGGTGATCGAGTTGCTTGTGGACATCCATTACCGGGAGAATGCTGGGGAGCCGCGGCCGGACTGGATCGAATTCTGGCTCAGCGAATGTCGTTCACCCGAGTTGCTCATCGAAATCGTCCACAGATTCGCCTCCCAAGCACACTCTCTCGGACCACGTCGCCCTCTGCTTGCCGCCGCGAAAGCCGGGAACCACGGTGCCCTCGCCACCGCGCTCGATGCCGAGGCGCGTGCGGAAATGGCGAAAGACCGCGCGTATTGGGAGCCGCTGAAGCGCGAACTGGAGGCGATGCGACGTGCCGAGCGGCAAACCCCGTCTTGAATAAATCCCTCATCTGCCTCGAGGATGCTGATCTCGCAGCCTTTGCCGGCCCGCCAATGAGCGTGCGACGCAGAGTCGCCTCAATCCGAGGCCTTATCTCGCCGGCGCGAAGTAGCTGACCGTGCCCTGCCCCGTGCTGAAGTGCCGGACGCGCTCCCAGCGACCTTGCACATAAACGCCCACCGTCGTTGGCCTTTGCCATTGCGTCGTTTGCTGGGTGTAGGTCGAGGAGCCATGGTGTTCTTCCACGACGACCTGTTTCGAGTCGTTGGCGATGGCGCTCCCTCCAGTGGCGAAGAGAACGGTAGCGAGGCCCGCGAGGGCCATTTTGATTACAGTTTTCATAATAGAGTATTTTGGTAACTCACTGATTCGCACCCCGAATCGCCCTGGATGCCGATGCGGCAAACGCCGTCTTGAATTCAGCCGTCAGGTATCGCTACCTTCCTCATTGCTGCCCCCAGCGCCCCGACCGATGAAACCAGCTCTGCGCCAAACGCCCGCCCGACTGCCTGACAACCTCTTTCGATGGGACAACGCGCTCTCCAAAGCCCGTTTCGAATCGAGCCGCCGGGAGGCGAGCGAGATAGACTGGCTGCAAGCCAGCCGTCCGGGCGAAGGCTGGCGGAACAGCCGAGTCAATTCCGCTGGGAAGACCAATTCAACCTCGCCCTCGACCCCGAAACCGACCGCGAGTTCCACGACGAGCCGAGCCAGCCTCGGCGACTGGCGAGACAGAGAAAAGCGGCCTGGCAGTAGATGGCCTTGTAAATCCATTTTGTCCTAGTCGATTAGAGTTTCCTAATTTAGTCAATGCATCCTCTTTTGGAGCACAATCAGGTGACGCTGCTGGGGCGACTAAAGATTCACTCGATTGCCAAGCTCACTGAATCTTCGGACCGACTCCCATCAGATCAGGA
Source organism: Chthoniobacter sp. (assembly GCA_036501065.1). Classification (GTDB taxonomy): domain Bacteria; phylum Verrucomicrobiota; class Verrucomicrobiia; order Chthoniobacterales; family Chthoniobacteraceae; genus Chthoniobacter. The sequence goes on from DASYAY010000025.1 coordinate 5,366, forward strand.
ATACTTTCGCGAAGTTTTTCGGCGCTGGAAAGCTAACCCAGAAGACGGCAGATTCTATCATGCCTTGCTCAACACGACCCATGTTCGCCAAACTGCTTTTCCTTCACGGATGGGGCGGAAGATTGTTCGGGCCGTTCTTCAGGAACTGCGGCGTGAAGAATATTTTGACAATGTATATGTCGAAGGCCAAGCGATCGGAGAATCACCGGTAACTCAATTTGGTTGCCTCATTCTCGGGCATCGCCGGCCAAATGGAGAGCCAGGTTATTACGCGACAATTTACGATTCGCACGACTTTGAGCATTGTTCGTTCTGCTCAGTGGTTCCAGCAGGCATCGAAGGATTGGGAAGAATTGGGATTCTGACCAAGGGCGGCTGGCGGAATGTGTCGTGTCGGGAGGTGGCGCGAATTACACCTCTGCGAGTCTTGATTGGCAGTTTTAGGGCGCTCCTCGACGACTCCGCTATCCGTTATGTCCCACCGGAGCGCCTGTACTCCGACCCAGTTACCACACCGCCGGATGACCCAGAGTTGATGCCCCGATTCGAAAGGATACCAAAAGGTGAGATGCGGGTCACTCGTGGCTTGGCTTCCATGGCCAGCATTCTACCTCATAGCCTTGACTTTTGCCTTAGAGGGCGTCTAAAAAATAACTATGCGAGGCGGCGGAGCATCAAACGAGAGGCGGCGATGAGGATGAGCGCCTCGCTGTTGGCGGGATGATATTCATAATCTTTGGCGAAGCGGCGATAGTTGGAAAGCCAGCCAAA
>DASYAY010000026.1:0-59073 GCA_036501065.1 Chthoniobacter sp.
CGTTCCCAAGTGCAGAGACTGTGTGAAAAGTCGGCGGTGCTTATGCAAGTCATTGATGAACTTTTGTAAGTCATCGAAAGTTCGTCGGCGAAACTCGATTTTTCGGGCTTTTCACACAAACTCGCAACTTGGGAACGAGAGGAACGAGAGAAAATCTACGAGGGAGCAAGGCATGGCGTTCGGCCACAATCGGAACCCACATCGCAAATCCCCATTGGATGTTGGGTGTTGGGTGTTGGATGTTCGCGCGAAGCGCTCCTCACTCCCACTCGATCGTCGCCGGCGGTTTGCTGCTGACGTCGTAGCAGACCCGGTTGACACCTTTGACTTCGTTCATGATGCGCGAGGAAATCCTCGCGAGCACTTCGTAGGGCAACCGGACCCAATCCGCCGTCATGCCGTCCTGGCTCTCGACGATGCGCACGGCGATGGTTTGCGCGTAGGTGCGCTCGTCGCCCATGACGCCGACGCTGCGGACGGGCAGCAGCACGGCGAAACTTTGCCACACGCGATAGTACCAATCGCTCGCCTTCATCTCGCCGACGACAATGGCGTCGGCGTCGCGCAGGATGCGGAGGCGTTCCGTCGTGATCTCGCCGAGGATGCGCACGGCCAGGCCGGGACCGGGGAAAGGCTGGCGCTGGACGATTTCCTTGGGCAGGCCGAGTTGCGCGCCCACTTCGCGGACTTCGTCCTTGAAGAGTTGGCGCAATGGCTCGACGAGCTTGAACTTCATGTTCTTCGGCAGCCCGCCGACGTTGTGATGCGACTTAATGAGCGCTGCTGGGTTGCCGCCAATGGCCACACTTTCGATCACGTCGGGATAAAGCGTGCCTTGCGCGAGGAATTTGAATTTCGATTTCTTCCCGCGGGTCAACGCCTTGGTGGCGTCTTCGAAAACACGCACGAATTCGTTGCCGATGATCTTGCGTTTGCGTTCCGGATCGGTGACCCCGCGCAGCTTTTTGAGAAAGCGGCTGGAGGCGTCGACGTACTTCAATTTCACGTGGAAATTGTCGCCAAACACTCGCTGCACAGTCTCCGCTTCGTTGGAGCGCAGAAGGCCATTGTTGACGAAAACGCAGGTCAGTTGGTCGCCGATCGCCCGGTGCAGGAGAGCGGCCGCGACACTCGAATCCACGCCACCCGAGAGCCCGAGGATGACGTGGTCGTCGCCGACCTGGCGGCGGACTTCCTCGCAGGTCTGGTCGATGAACGAGCCCATGGTCCAGTCCATTTTGCAGCCGCAAATCTGGTAAACGAAATTGGCGAGGATGTCCTTCCCCCGCGGTGTGTGGACGACCTCGGGATGAAACTGCAAGCCATAGAACTTTTTCTTCGGTTGCTCGATGACGGCGTAAGGCGAGTTGTCGGTCTTGCCGATGGAACGAAAGCCCTTCGGCATCTTCGTGATTTTGTCGCCGTGGCTGTTCCAGATATCGAGCAATTCCGGCAGATCGTGAAAGAGCGGAGATGTCGCGGCGACGTGCAGAAGGCCGGGGCCGTATTCGCGCTGCGCGCTATGCTCCACCTTCCCGCCGAGATGGTGCGCCATGAGTTGGACGCCGTAGCAAATGCCGAGGATCGGGATGCCGAGGTCGAAAATGCTGTTATCCGGATGAGGTGCGCCCTTGCCGTAAACGCTCGCCGGACCGCCGCTCAGGATGATGCCTTGCGGGTGCAAGGCGGCAATTTCTTCCGCCGGCGCATCAAAACGGAGGATTTGCGAGAAGACCTGGCACTCGCGGATGCGTCGGGCGATGACCTGGGTGTACTGCGACCCGAAATCGAGGATGACGATGCGTGAAGTTGCGGAACCGGCCATGCTAATTCCCGTTCGGCGTACTGCCCTTGATCAAGGGATCGTCGGATTTGTCGGGTTGAGTCAGCGTTCCCTGTCCGGAAATGCCCCGCTCCAGGGGATTCGTGCTGCTACGATTGGCGGAGGGCGGGACGTCGCTCTCACAGCCGGCCAGGCCGGTGGCGACGAGGAAGATCAGGGCGAGGAGGACTCTCATGGAAGTGGCCTTGAATAGGGATGGCGAGGTGAAAAGGAAAGGCAAACTATACGATCAGACATGGGGTTGCGTCGAGCGACGGCATGGGGCATAAACCGGCCCGCGCATGATTCCGGCCGAACTGCTGATCCACGCCTACCGTCACGCGGTTTTTCCGATGGCGATGGAAAACGGCGAGATCGCCTGGTTTTCTCCCGACCCGCGGGCGATCATTCCGCTGGACACTTTCCACGTGCCCCACGGCTTGAAGCGAACTTTGAAAAAAGGGCGCTTCGAAATCCGTATCAATACGGCATTCGAAAACGTCATGCAGGCCTGTGCCCAGCGGGAGGAGACCTGGATCAATGCCGACATCGTGGCGAGCTATGTGAATCTCTATCGGCAGGGGCATGCTCATTCCGTGGAGGTCTGGCTGGACGGAAAACTGGCGGGTGGACTCTATGGCGTGGCGCTCGGAGCGGCTTTCTTCGGCGAGTCCATGTTCCATGAAGTGACAGACGCCTCGAAGGTGGCGCTTCATGCGCTCGTCACCCGGTTGCTGGTGCGGGGCTTTTCCTTGCTCGATACGCAATGGCTCACGCCGCATCTTTTGACCTTCGGCGCCATGGAGATTTCCCGGGCTGAGTACCAGCGCCGGTTGGGCGAGGCATTGGAGAAGGATTGCAGTTTCATCGGTTGAGCAGGCTTTGGGGGGATAAAACTCTCAATTCTCAAACTAGTTGTCGCTGAACTGAGAAAAAGCGCACGTCGTTAAGGGGGCGATGGAAGCGGGTCAGAGGAAGAGGAGCGATGGTCGCGGGCAAAACCACAGTCCGGCATGAGGAGTGGTTATAGTTCATGGAAATTATTGTTTTAGAGCGTCCGTGTCCCAACGATGAAATCCTACCGCCGTTTCCATCCTGCCGCCTTTACGCTGGTCGAGATCATGGTCGCCATCGGCATGTTCGGAATTGCCGCCGCCGCCTCGATCGAAGCGATGCTGCGGATGAATCTCCGCGCGGCGCTTTGTCGGTTGCAAACGGGCGCCAGCACCCTGTGTCAGAATCAGATCGATCTGATTCTGTCCGATTCGCCCTTTAACCCGCAGAACAGTCAAACACCTCCGGAACTGACCCTGGGTACGACGAATACGGGCAGTGCTACGGCCCCGTCGATCGCGGTTTACACAGACCCGATCAGCAACCAGAAAGTCCTCGGTTGGATGACGACCACTGTGGCCAATACCAACTCCACGGAGAACAGCAATACTCTCTACGTCTACCAAATCACGGTGACGGTCTACTACTATTACAAAGGGAAAGAGTATTCCGTGACAATGTCGACGATGCGCGCCTCCGACGTATGAAAACCCCGCTACCTTCCTTCACCAGGCAATCGGGCTTCACGTTGATCGAGGTGATGATCAGTTCGGCAGTCGTCGGTGTGACCGGGATCATCCTCTACTATGTCCTGCTGACTGGTCTGACCCTTTTCACCAAGAATACCGCGATCAACATGGCGCACCAGGAAGCTCGTTCGGCGGTGGTGCACATGGAGCAGAACATCCACCAGGCGATTTCGATCCCGCGGCTGACGACGACGAATCCGGTAAGCTATGTCGCGGGGAGCGGTCCGGCAGTGGGCATTGCTTTCCAGGAGTATAACTCGGGCCCCTACGAGGTCACACCGAGCGCCACGGCAATTACCGGCATGCCGGCGGGAACCTCGGCGACCGGATATAACGCCAATGCCACCCAAATTACCATCCGGTGTACTGGCGGATTCGTCCCGACCCAGGAACTGCGCTTGGTCATTCCCGATTACCAGATCGAAGCGACGGTCAATACCGCCGCCAGCGCCGGTTCCGGCACGAACAGCTCCGGCATCAACTACACGGATTATAACATCACTTTGATGGATGATTCGCAGTCCCCGACAAACGGTTCGCCGCCTTATCTCTATCCCTCGTATCCTTTGCCGTTTGCGGTCCGGACATCCTATACGGGTGCGAGTGGCTCCGCGACGCAAAACTACAACGTCGCCTGCTTTTTTACGAACCGGGTGGCTTATGTGGTGAATGGCAGTCAGCTTTTGTACTATTCCAACCCGCAGCTCAGCAATACCTACAAAGTTCTGGCGAACAGCATCACGTCGGCCACGCCGTTCAGCATTCCCTCGACGCCGTTGGGCGCGCAGTTCAGCCGGTTTGTCGCGGCGGTGAACATGGTGACCGCGGATTCCCAGACGACGAATTTACAATTCAAGGCGGCGAATATGTTTCTGAATTCGATGGAGCCCTATCGGGCGCGGTTGTGCACCTACCAATAATCCACGATACCGATGAAAACCAAAAGTAATGCCGGTTCCACCATTATTGCGGTCGTTGCCCTCCTGACTGTGTTGTCGGGATTCGTCATCGCGGCGCTCTCCTACACCGGAGCGATCAGTTACAACGTGATGGCGACCAATACGCTGCGTCGCGCCACCGAAGTGGGTGATGGATCGATGGAATACATGTTTGCCTATTGGCGGGAGCTTTGCAAAGAAGAGCCGACGATCGCACGGCCAACGTCGGACTTTGCCAGTATTCCATTGCCGACGCAGGCGCTGTTTCCGGCGATCCCTAGTTTTACCGCGCAGGTCGCAGCGTACACGGGAGCTTCCCGCAGCGCGCCCACGCTGGCGAACTACAAGGTCCAGGCCACCGACCCACAGGGGAATATCGTTACGGGATCCACGACGCCCGCGCTCAGCAACGGAATTAACAGCGACCAGATGACGGCCAATTACATCGCGTCGGTGGACGTTTCGCTGCCGGCTTTTGCCGGGCGGATGCTGACGGTTCACCTGCGGCAGAACTTTCAGAAGCAGCAAACTTCGCCCTGGCAATATGCCATTTTTTACAATGATCTGCTCGAGGTCAATCCCGGCGCGACGATGAACGTCGCGGGATGGGTGCATACGAATAACTATCTCTACACGGCGATGAGCGATCTGGCCTTTCAAAACAAGGTCGACTATGTCAGCGACTGGGGTGTTTCATGGGCGCCCGGTGACAGTGACCACACCGGCACCACCCCGGCGTCACCCACTTACCCGTCCAATCTGCCGCCCGCTCGCGGCAACTCACAGTTGCCATTCGGATTCGACCCATCGCAGGTCTTTCTCAATACGAATGATAACAATACCGGTTATATCGAATTGATTCAACCTCCGGATACCAGCAAACCTGATCCCATCTCCTCCTACCGCTATTACGACAAAGCGGATATCCGGATCATGATCGGGGCCAGCAACGCAGTGACGATGACCGATGGCGCCGGCAATGCACTGACCAGTGCGCTGACCACCAGCGACCCCAACGGCAATACCTTGGACGGGGCACTTTATAAAGTCTTCAAGAGTGCCATCGATACAGGCCAATCCCTTCAAGATCCTCGCGAGGGGGCGACGATGAACATTACTACTTTGGACATCAGCAAGATCACGGCAGCCTTGACTGCGAGCGGTGCGAAAAGGGGGAATGTCACTGGCACCGGGTCGCTGATTACTAGTCCTAACGGAACTAACTTTGCGTTCGCAGGGGTAGTCTACATTGCGAACAGCACCGGCAGCTCTACAGTGAAGACCGGTATCCAATTGATCAACGGTGCGGCGGTACCTGCGACCGGGTTGACCGTCGTGAGCGAGAATCCGGTTTACGTTCAGGGCGACTACAACACCGGCCAAACCTCCAGTTCGAAGACGCCGGCAAATACGGCCAATAATAGCACCGGAAGCAACGTTGTTTCCGGCTACAGCGAAGCATCGTGCGCCATCCTCGCGGATGCGATCAACGTCCTTTCCAACAGTTGGACGAATTCCGAGTCGACAAATTCCGAATCTTCTCGAGTGGCAACTCCGACGACGATCAACGCGGCGTTCGTGACAGGCAATGTGCCTACGGGATCGGGCGGGAGCGGGGCCAACAGTTACAGTGGCGGCGCAGAAAACTTTCCGCGATTCCTGGAAAACTGGTCGGGCGGAGTGACGTTCACTTATTACGGCTCGATGGTGGAACTCTACAAGAGCCAGCAGAGTATTGGCTATTGGGGGAGCTCGAATGTCTATGACCCGCCGAATCGTAACTGGCATTTCGACACACTTTTCCTGACGACCCCGCCTCCCGGGACGTTCAATGTGATCAACTACGCCAGAGGCAGATGGTACACTCAATAACTTCGTTCGCAGTCTGGGCGGCTCTGGGTTCGGTAGCATTCGGCGCCGGAGCAGTCGATTTCACGCCCCAAGATTCCTATTATCTTGCCGAGGCGACCAAGGTCCCATGCGTCGCTTTCCACAATGGCGACGATCTCATGAGCTATTCACCGCCGAATGCGTGGAAGCTCAGTGGAGGCGGTTCGAGAGTCACGCTGGCTCCGCCGAACGTGGTTCAGGCCGGAGCGGCGATGGAAGTGAAACGAGTGGGCGAGCCGGTGCCGGCGACCGAGGAGAATGTGAAAGCCTACGCCGACGTGGCGCCGAGATACCTTCCCAAGGAGGCAACGAAAGTGACTGTCGTGGACAGCGGCATCGCTTCCATTCGTTTGGGCAAGTACTCCATGGTGGAAGTCAATCTCACTTACTCACTCTTCGGCCAGCTCTTCACCACGAATATCCTGTTCATGCCCTACGAAAAACAGCAGCAGGTCACTTTTCAAGTTACGGCACGGTCGGCGGATTTCCCGGCGGTCTCGAAGGCGTTTCGCCGCAGCCTCTATTCGCTGCAGGGCTTTTAGAGCGTTTTCTCATTAATCTAAGAGGGCGTCTAAAAAGTAAGTGCGCACCTGTCAAGCCGGAGGCTTGCCGGACCGTAGCCGGGGGTAACACCCCCGGAATGCGCCCCCAAAAAATAACTCGCGCACCCCGGCCGGGGTGCCGGAAATTACCCCTGGAAGGCGACTCCGGCACGCCCTTCGGGGTGCATCCGTTGTGTGGGTGTCGCCTCCGGGGGGGTTACCCCCGGCTACAGTCCGTCAGCCCTTCGGGCTGGGCCGCAACTTACTTTTTAGACGCAATCTAAGGCAAACTCGAGGAGCGGCAGCGCCGAAAAGCAAACTCTGTCATCCTGAGCGCAAGGAGGGAGCTTCGAGCGACTGACTGAAGTCGAAGGATCTCCAATATCCTTCTTCCTCATCGCTCTGGCAGTGGAAGACGCTCCAGAAAAAAGGAGCGCCCGTCGCTCCGCTCGGGAACCCGCGGATATTGGAGATTTGCCCCACAGTCCCGTAGGCGTCTCGCTTCGCTCGGCTTTCGACTCCGCCCGTGCTTCCCCGCTTCGCTCAGGAGGACAGCATTGGCTGTTCGGCGCTGGCGCTCCCGATCGAGCGACGAACTCAATCGGACATTCTCTGAGATTGGCGGATGCCGGCCAGTTGGGTCGCGGCACCCCGACTTACGGGACGTTCGGGTGCATGGGATCCCATTCGATCCAGCTCGCGTTGTCCGCCGCCGTGCATTGATAGTTGGCCGCCGGAACCATTTCCACGTGGGAGTCGGCAAAGAGGGTCGGCATCTGGCGGTAACAGGTTCCTGTCAGAGTCATGCCGGTGCCTTTGTTTGGGAGAGCCTGCACCAGCGAAGCGATGTTATTGCCCCAAGCAGCGGCGCCGGCGTCCGCACGACCGGTGAAATTGGGAGAGGCCACGATGAGTTTCGAGGGCGCGACCGCGGCGTTGGCCAGGTCGCCACTCCAAGTCCCTGGAGCCGGGGTGCCGGCCGTGGGCAGGAGGACTTTTCCATTGATCGAGTAACTCACCGGATAAGAATTACCCTCGGCGCCTTGCCGGGGATCGAAATTGGAATGCCATACGGCAAAACTCTTTCCCGCGTAGTTCCACAGGACCTGATTGGTGCCTTGCTGGCTGACCACAAACGACATCGCTGTGCCGTCGGGCGGCATTTTCCCGCCATTGTCATTCTGATAGGAGAGCAGGGCGAGGCCGATTTGGTGCAGGTTATTCTGGTCGGCGGTGAGTCTCCCTTTTTCAATGATCTTGAGGAACACTGGGAGCATGATGCCCGCGAGGATCGCGATGATGGCAATTACGACCAATAGCTCAATGAGCGTGAATGCGGACTTCTTCATAAGGGGGAACTTAAGGACGTCAGTCACTTCGCCCTCGGAAGGGCTTGCAGAAAGTCAGGACATGGAAGGCGGAAATCTGAAGCGGCGGCAAACGGCGCCCACCCGCTGCCAAAGGGGCGGGAGACCTAGGATCCGCCGCCACTCGCCGGGACGATCGGATTGACTGCGTTCATCGGATCCCATTCCAGATAGTTCTGCTTGTTGCCGCCGTTATTCAGGAAGTTGACCGCCTGGACCATTTCCACGTGGGAATCGGCAAAAAGGGTCGGCATCAATTTGTAAAAGGTGCCCTGAAGCGTCATCGACTGGGAGACTTGGCTCAGATTCATTCCCTGGACCAGCGAAGCGATATTGCCGGGAGTGTTCCAGGCAGTCACGCCATTGGCTGGGCTACCCGTGAAATCGGGCGCCGCCACCACCAGTTTGGACGTGGCTACGACGGCCGAGCTGAAATCGCCGTTCCATTGTCCGGCTTGAATACCGGAGGTCGGTTTTAGGACCTTGGCATTGATGGAGTAGCTTATCGGATACTGATCGCCTTGCGCAGCCGACCGGGGATCGAATTTCGAGTGCCAGACATCGAAGCTGTTACCCGTATAGCCGAGGATCACCGAGTTGTTGCCCGATTGGCTGACCACGAAACTTCCGGCCGTGCCGTCCGGCGGCATTTTGCTGTCGTTATCATTCTCGTAAGCTTGGAGACCGATGCCGATCTGGCGCAGATTGCTCATGTCATTGGTGAGCTTTCCTCTCTGAAGCACGGTGCTGAATACGGGCAGGGCGATCGCCGCGAGAATGGCGATAATGGCGATGACAACGAGCAGCTCGATGAGGGTAAAGGCGGAAGGCTTCTTCATGGTGGGAACGGTGAAATTCGGGCGCAACATAAACCTCTTATCGCGCGGTGTCGAGCGCTTGGTTGGACGATTGTGCTTCGCCGGGAAACCAGAGTTTTTACCTCACGTTCCAAGTCCGCCATTCCTCCGGATGTTCAACGCCCGCAGAGCGTTCGCGATTTCGAAGTTTGGCGCTTGCCAGCTTTCGCGCGGCAATTTCCACTCCGCGAATGTCGAAAGTCCTCCTTCTCACCGCCGGCTACGGCGAGGGGCACAATGCCGCTGCGCGCGGCCTTCAAGCGGCCTTGACCGAGTCCGGCGCCGACGCGCAAATCGTCGATCTTTTTGCCGAGACCGGGGGAGATTTCTACGAGCGGACACGGCGTGCCTACATCGATCTGATCAATCGCGCTCCGCGAGTCTGGGCGGCGATGTACGGGCTGATCGACAAAGTGCCCACCGGCGCGCTCACCGTGCCCTTTTTCTCCCGGATGAAGCGTGCGCTCGTCGAATTGATCGAGCGGGAAAAACCGGCCGCGGTGATTTCGGTCTACCCCTTTTACGGCTACCTCGTGGAGCGACTCTACCCAGCCGGCACGAATCGTCCGTTTGCCTTTCACACGGTGGTCACCGATTCCATCACCGTCAACAGCGTTTGGTACCGCTGCCAAAGCGACAGCTTTCTCGTGCCGAATGAGGAAACGGCGGCCGTGATGGTGCAGCGCGGCGTGCCGGAGAATCGCCTCCGTGTCCTGGGTTTTCCGGTGCCGCCGCGGTTTGCGCGGGATCGACCGGCGCGTCCCAGTCCGCCGCCCGCGCGGGTGCTTTACATGATCAACGCGGGCAAGGATCAGGCGCCGGGCATTGTCAGCCGCCTGCTCCAGGTCAAATCGTTGCACCTCACGGTGACGGTCGGGCGCGACGAAGCCTTGCGGGCGCGCATCGAGGAAGCGGCCGCTCGTGCCGGGCAAGCGGTGGAAATTCACGGCTGGACGCAGCAGATGCCGGAGTTGCTGATGACGCACCACGTGCTCATCGGCAAGGCCGGTGGCGCGACCGTGCAGGAATGCATCGCCGCCTGCACCCCGATGCTCATGACGCAGGTCGTTCCAGGACAGGAGGAGGGGAATGCGGAGTTGCTTTTCCAAAATCACTGCGGAGCGCTCTGCCCGACTCCCGATGCGCTGGCCGGCAAGATCGAGGAACTCTTTGCCAACAACGCCGCGGAATGGCGCGAGTGGGAAAAGAACATTCAACGATTGAGCCGTCCGGATGCGGCGTTGCAGATTGCGCAGTTTGTCCTCAACGGCACGGTGGCGTAGGCCGCGCCGAACCCGGGCGCCAAACAAACGCCGGGGCCACGGGTTTTTAGCTTGGCCGAAAATTCCTTTCCCCTCAGCCTTTCCCTTCCCATGCACGCCCCCTCCTCCGATACCCCGACGCACCCTTGGTGGAAACATCTCACCGGCTACCACTGGTTCATTTTCATCATGGCCTCTCTGGCGTGGGTCTTCGACTGCCTCGACCAGCAGATTTTCATTCTCGCGCGCCACGGTGCGATGACCAGTCTTTTGCCGCAGGGTTTGGACGCCAACTTGTATGGCGGTTACGCCACGTCCATTTTCATCGCGGGTTGGGCCACCGGCGGCCTCATTTTCGGCGCGATTGGGGATCGGATTGGCCGGGCGCGCACCTTGATGCTGGTCGTGCTCATGTATTCGATATTCACGGGGCTTTCCGCTCTCTCGAAGGGGTGGCTGGACTTCGCGATCTATCGCTTTATCACTGGCCTCGGCGTGGGTGGCGTCGTCGGCCTGGCCGTTGCGCTCATTGCGGATACCGTTCCGGATGAGGCTCGCGTCGGCGCACTCGGCGCGTTCCAGGCGCTCTCCACGGTGGGCAATATTGCGGCGGGAATTGTCAGCATGTGGTTCGGAAGCCTCGTCGCCAGTAAAGCTGTTTCCAGCGAGCACTCCTGGAAATGGATGTTCGTCGTCGGAGCATTGCCCGCATTCATTTGGGTGCTGGTCCAGTTTCGCATGAAGGAACCCGAAAAATGGGTCAAAGCGCGCGAGGAAGGCCGTCGCACGGGAGTGGCTTTCGGATCTTACGTTTCACTCTTTGGCGATCGTCGTTGGCGCCACAACGCGATCTTCGGCATGCTCCTCTGTGTCGTGGGGGTCATCGGTCTCTGGGGGATTGGTTTCTTCGCCCCGGAACTCGTTGGGCCAGTGATTGAGCGTTCGTTGAGTCAACAACATTTGACTCCGGAGCAAATCGCCGGGGCCAAAGGTTATTGGATCGGCCTGAATTCGATCTTCCAAAATATCGGCGCCTTTTTCGGCATGCTGTTTTTTGCGCGACTCGCACAAAACCACGGCCGCAAGAAGGCCTTTTCCATCGCCTTCCTTGCAGCGGTGATCGCCACGGTCGGCTATTTCCAACTCTTCAACGATCGCACCCACGTCTTTTGGATGACGCCAATCCTCGGGGCGTGCCAGCTCTCTCTCTTTGCCGGGTTTGCCATTTATCTACCGGAACTCTTTCCGCTCCGCCTGCGCAGCACGGGGACGAGCTTTTGCTACAATGTCGGCCGCTTTTTGGCCCTCGTCGGTCCGTTGGCCCTCGGGAACCTCCAGCATGCGCTGAAGGCCAATGCGACGACGCTGGACGCTCGCATCCATGCTTTCCGCACGGCGACGACGTACATGAGCGCGGTTTTCCTGCTCGGCTTTGTCGTGCTGATTTTCCTGCCCGAAACCAAGGGACAGCCGCTTCCGGAAGACGGCGACCTCGCGAGCTGAGAAGCATTCAATTATCGCGGCCGCGAACGAGAGTTTCGCGGAGCGCACTCGCCGCTCCACCCGCCTTCCGTGATCGCCACGCTAACTCGCTCTCAGTGTGCGGGTCAGTCGACATAGCAGAACTCGTTCAGCGCCATCAGGCCCTGGCAAAAGTCGGTCATGGCATGCGCTTCGGCGGTTTCTTTGCCGGAGGCTTGAGCATCGGTTTCCTGTCGCTCGATGAATCGCAGCGCACCGGACTTTTCCTCAGGCGTCGGATTGCGGCCGAGACTGAGGGCGAAAGCGGCGCAGACGCGCGCGTCCAGTGAACCCAGGCTGGACAGGCGCTGGGCGAAAGCTCGCGCCTGTTCCCGCACGAACGGATCATTCAAAAGCGTGAGTGCCTGCGGCGCGACCGTCGTTTGATTGCGGCGGGTGCAACTTCCGATGGAGTCCGGCGTGTCGAACAACTGGAGGAGCGGAAAGGGATTCGAACGCTTGGCAAAGATATAGATGCTCCGTCGCCACGTCGCGGGACCGTCGACGACATTGGCCGGCCAAACGTCATATTTTTTCTGCGGGTTGGTCACCGCGATGGCCTCGGGAGCCATCCGCGGCTTGCAGGCCGGTCCAAAGAATTCCGGATTGAGACAACCGCTGATCGCGAGCATGGAATCGCGCAGGATTTCCGCCTCGATCCGCTGCGGTTCATGGCGCCACCAGAGGCGGTTCCCCGGATCGATGGCCACGCGGGCGGGATCGGAGCTGTCGTCCTGCCGATAGACCGCACTCATCACGATCATCTTGTGGAGGGGCTTCATCCGCCAGCCGCCACGGATCAGTTCGCTGGCCAGCCAGTCGAGCAATTGGGGATCGCTGGGGGAATCCCCTCGGAAACCGAAGTCGCCCGGCGTATCGACGATGCCCCGGCCAAAGTGATGCCCCCAGATGCGATTGACGATGACCCGCGCGGCCAGCGCTCCGGGGCCATGGTCCACATCGGTGAGCCAGCGCGCCAGATCGGCCCGGGTTTTTTGGGCGGGCGCGGGACTGGCGAAGGAAAAGGCCGAAAGGAAATCGGGCAATGCTTCCGGCCCTTTCTGGTCCGGATTGCCGCGCACGAGGACGTAGGATTTTTTGGGCGGACCATCCCGGATGGTGAGCATGCGCGGAATCGCTTGCGGGTGTGCGGCGAGCATTTTCGCGACCTCCTTGTCATAGGCCTCCCATTTCGCGAGATCCTGTGCATTCAGGGTCTTGCGAACCTCGTCATCGCTGATGGCGAGTTTGTCCGCGAAGCGGGCCAATAGATTTGCCTGGACCTGGTTCTTCGAATCGGCCGGTGCTTCGAGCAGAGCCTTTTCCCCCGCACTGATCGCGAGCGATTCGATGATCGGCCGGCGAGCCTCGGCACGTTTGGTCTCCTGCCAGTCCTTCCTTTCGTTATTGATTTTGGTGAGGCGTTTTCCGTTGAAACTGGCCATGGCGCGGTCGTATTCCTCGCCCTGGCGCTCATCGACCGGGCGCTCGACCCGCTCGGTGCTCGTGAAAAACGCCGTTAGATTATAATAGTCCGCCGACGAAATCGGGTCGAACTTGTGATCGTGGCAGCGGGCGCAACCGACGGTCAGGCCGAGAATCGCGCTGCCCGTGGTGGAGACGATGTTGTCGAGTTCGTCCCAGCGATCTTTTTCCCGGTAGTTGGTGAATTCCGGACGGACGTTGGGCGCCGCCGCGATGAAGCCGGTGGCCGCGACGGCCTGGGCATTGTGCGGCTCCAGCAGGTCGCCGGCGATTTGCCACTGAACGAAACGATCGTAGGGCAGATCGTCATTCATCGCTCGAATGACGAAATCGCGATAGGTGTAAGCGTAGATGCGCGGCCGGTCTTCTTCGTAGCCGTTGCTGTCGGCGTAACGGGCGGCATCCAGCCAGTGCCGCCCCCAACGCTCGCCGTAATGCGGATCGGCCAGCAACTGATCCACCAGATGCTCATAGGCCGAGGGCGATGGATCATTTTCAAAAGCGTCGATTGCTTCCGGCGTGGGGGGCAAACCGAGCAGATCGAAATAGAGGCGCCGAATGAGGGTGCGCTGCGGCGCCTCGGGATTCGGATGCAATCCTTTCGCCTTTTGCGCGGCCAGGACGAATCGGTCGATGGGCGTCCGGGTCCAATCCGCTGACTCGATCGATGGAATGTCGACCTTGGCCAGGGGCAGGAAAGCCCAATGCTTCGTCTTGCGTGCATCGACCATTCGCGGGGCGGGCACAGACACCGCCACCGCACCCGGCCAGGCTGCGCCACTCGAGATCCAACGCTCCAAGAGGGCGATGGAATCTGCGGGGAGACGCGCCCCTTTCGGCGGCATTTCCTCGTCCGGATCGTGCGAAACGACGCGCCGAACCAAGGCGCTTTTGGCGGTGTCACCGGGCACGATGGCCAGTTCACCGGATTCGCCAGGTTTGGATTCGACGACGCTCGAGTCCAACCGGATCCCGCCCTTTTGCTTTTCAGGTCCGTGGCATTTGACGCAATTTTTGTCCAAAATCGGACGGACATCGCGCGCGAAATCAACCCCGCCCTCGACTTGGGAAATCCTGCTTTTCGATTTGCCTAGCTTCCACCAACCGACATGGTGTTTGACCCACTTTGGCGCGAGGAAGGGAACGGCGACCACGCCCAGGACGACGCAAGCGATTCCGCCTACGAGGATCGCGCGGATTCGTCGGCGGGGGCGGAGATGGGAATCGCTCATCGGCGCATTCAAAATTCAGCGGCTCGGGAAAACCGCTAACTAAGCCCTCACAGAGTCTCGCGCAACGACGGTTACCATGACAAAACAGTCATGCTGTGTAGCGTTTTTTTTTGGGCGGATCGTTCCCAGAAAACAAAACGGCGGACCCGCCGAGGCAGGTCCGCCGTTTGGTCAGAGAGATGGATTATTTCTTCGCACCGTAGCCGCGGATGAATCCGATACAGGCGGCGGCGTCGACGACGTTGCCGAGAGTGTTGTACTCGTACTCGACCGAGATCGGGCCTTCGAAACCTTGGGCCTTGTATTCCTCGAGGATGCCGGGCACGTCGCTCACGCCTTCACCCCAGGGCACATCGTGACCGCTCGGCAGCGGGACGTTCAAATCCTTGAGATGGCTGGAGACGATGTGGCCCTTGAGGATGCGGAGGCAATCGACGGGCTTGAGGCCGCTCCGCACCCAGTGGCCGGTATCGGCGCACGAACCGATGCGCGGGTCGCGATCCTTGACCACGCTCAGGATGTAATTCGGGTCCCACATTTTATACTCGGGATGATCCGGGCGCTTCGGGTGATCGTGAAAGCCGACCTTGATGTCGTATTCCTTGACCAGCGGTTCGAAGGTGTCGATCGCGTCGACCGACTCGGTGTTGATGACGCGAATGCCCATGTATTTGGCGAACTCGAAGACTTTCCGCGCGCCGGCTTCGTCCTTGGGAATGCCGACGACGCCGTAGGCCACTGGGGTGATGTGCTTCTCTGCCAGCTTGGCCTTCACCTTGTCCCACACTTCCTTCGGGGCGTTGTGGTCGAATTTTACCGTTGGCTCTTCCGGCGAAAGCTTCTGGCCGGGGAAGAATTCGATCACTTTGCCACCCGCCTCGGCGGTTTTGTCGATGGCTTCCATGACACTGAATTTGTTGAAGGTCCAGGCCTGGCAGCCGACTACGAAGCCGCCGGTCTTGAGATCGTCGGGGAAGGGACCGGCCAGAACACCGGTCACACTGAGGAGCGCCGCGAGCGCGGCGGGGAGGAGGAATTTCATGGACGCCATTCGTCAAACAGCGTGGACGGCAAGTCAATAGGAATGACGAATGACGAATGAGGAATGACCAAGGAACGACCGAAGCTCGAGGAGATCGTGACGATGGGGAAACCTTCGACCTTCGTCATTGGGGCTTCCTTCGTCATTAGGCATTCGACATTCGTCATTCCCCATTTCACTCCGGTCGAACTCGCCTCAGCTATTTAAACCACTTATGACAGCGCGAAAATCAGCAATAATACTCCTGAATAAGTAAATCTGGGATTCGGCGTCTCAATTCAGGGAATCTTCGAAAAGTTGGCACCTGCCGAGCTGTCGTTTTTTGCACATTTTTACTTTTGCAGAAGTCTTTTCCGGAACGCGATTTACGAATCCCGGCGCAGGCGATACGTGAGGACACGCAATCTTTACTGGCAGCGTTCCTGCTATTGCAGGCGTGACAGATTCCAGCCCCATCCAACAGGAGCGGGAATCTCCAGCCTGTGAAAGACACCGCTTTATCCAATTCCACGGACGTTGCAACAGAGGCCACTTATCGCAGTATCGTCGAACACGCCATCGAAGGCATCTTCCAGACGACGCCTGACGGCCAGTACCTGCTGGCCAACCCGGCACTCGCCGGAATCTACGGCTACAGTTCGACCGACGAACTGAAAGGGAACGTCAAGGAGATCGCACGCCAGCTTTACGTCGACCCCGAGCGGCGGACGGAGTTCGTCCGGTTGATGAATGAAAACGACTCGGTGTGGGGCTTCGAGTCGCCGATCTACCGCAAGGATGGGACGGTCATCTGGATTTCGGAAAACGTGCGGGTCATTCGTGACGCCAACGATGAGGTCCTCTATTACGAAGGAACAGTCGAAGACATTACGGCGCGCAAGCGGGCCGAGGAGGAACTCCGCCGGGCCAAGGAAGCAGCCGAGGAAGCGAGTCGCTCGAAGAGCCAGTTCCTCGCCAACATGAGCCATGAATTGCGGACGCCGCTGAACGCCATCATTGGTTACAGCGAACTGATGCGCGAGGAGGCCGAAGACCTGGAACTGGCGAGTTTCATTCGCGACCTGGGCAAAATCGAAGCCGCCGGCAAGCACCTTCTGGGGCTGATCAATGGCGTGCTCGACATCGCCAAAATCGAAGCCGGCAAAATGGACCTGCATGCGGAGACTTTCGAAGTCGCGCAGATGATCGAGGACGTGGCGGCGACGGTGGCGCCGGTGGTGGAGAAAAACGGCAACCGTTTCGTGACCGTTGGCCGGGAGAATCTCGGCGCGATGCATACCGACCTGACGAAAGTCCGCCAAAGTCTTTTCAATCTTCTCGGCAACGCCGGCAAGTTCACCCGGGACGGCACCGTCTGGCTCGAAGCTGAGCGTGTGACCGAGGACGGCCGGGACTGGGTGGCCTTTCGGGTGCGGGACACCGGCGTGGGCATGACTCCCGAGCAAGCGCAGAAAGTGTTTGAAGCCTTCACCCAGGCCGATGCCTCCACCACGCGCAAGTTTGGTGGCACGGGTTTGGGCCTGGCGATTACCCGCGAGTTCAGCCGGATGATTGGTGGCGATGCGACGGTCGAAAGCGAGCCCGGCAAAGGCTCCGTCTTTACGCTCAAGATTCCCGCACAAATGCCGCAGAAGGGCGCGGCCGAGATGGAGGATGAAAGCAAGGCCGGCGGTTCGACCGGCGACACGATCGAGCCCATCGCCGGCCAGCCGCAGGTTTTGCTCATCGACGACGATCCGACAGTCCACGATCTGGTGCGGCGTTTCTTGCAAAAGGAAGGTTTCCAGATGGTCGGGGCGCTGAGCGGCCAGGAGGGGCTGGAGCTCGCGCGAAAATTGCGGCCGTCGATCATCGTGCTCGACGTGATGATGCCGGCGATGGACGGTTGGTCCGTTCTCACCAAGCTGAAGGGCGACGCCGAATTGTCGGACATCCCGGTCGTCATGCTGACCATGGTGAACAACCGGGAAATGGGCTTCTCCCTCGGTGTGGACGATTACATGCTCAAGCCCATCGATCGGGGAGATTTTGTCACCACCCTGCGGAAGTATTGCACACGGCAGGAGAGCCCGACCGTGCTGATCGTGGAGGACGATCAACCGACCCGCGAGATGCTTCGCCGGGCGCTCGAGAGGGAGAAATTCCAGGTCACCGAAGCCGGCAACGGTGTCGAAGCATTGGGACAACTGACCATCCACCGGCCGGCGTTGATCCTCCTCGACCTGATGATGCCGGAGATGGACGGCTTTCAATTTACTCGCGAGGTCCGCGCACACCCGCAATGGCGGAACATCCCGATCCTGGTCATGACAGCCAAGGACATCAACGCCGAGGACCGTGCGCGGCTCGATGGAAAAGTCAGCCGCATTCTCCAAAAAGGAGCCTGTGGCCGGGAAGAATTACTTGTCGAAATATCGCAAAGGGTCGCGCGTGCCACGCGTCCCTTGACCGCCGCCGCCGCATGAACATCATGAAAAAATTGCTCCTCGTCGAAGACAACGAAATGAACCGCGACATGCTCTCGCGCCGTCTCGAGCGACGCGGTTACCAGGTGCTGATCGCCATGGATGGGGAAGAAGGGATCACCGCTGCCACCGAGCATCATCCCGATCTCATCCTCATGGATATGAGCCTGCCCGTGCTCGACGGCTGGGAATCGACCCGCCGGCTCAAACAGCAACCGGCTACCCAGGGCATCCCGGTGCTCGCGCTCACCGCCCATGCCATGGCCGGCGAACGCGACAAGGCGCTGGCCGCCGGGTGCAACGATTACGATACCAAGCCCGTGGATTTTGTCCGCCTGCTCAGCAAAATCGAAAGCCTGCTTTTGCTGTGAGCGACCCGACACCCGAGCCCGAAGATCCTGAACGGCGACTTTCCGAGTTGCTGCACGATCTGCGCACGCCGCTCAACCAGATCATCGGTTTGAGCGAAATGCTCATCGAGATCGCGGAGGAAAAGCGCGACACCGATCTCAGTGTGGGGCTGGGAGCGGTGCGCGAGGGAGGGCTCGATCTCGCCGCCATGCTCGGGGACAAATCCATCATTGCCACGAGCGCCCAGCCGGGAGGGGAATACTGGGCCCTCACGGATGCCTCCCGCGCGAGCATCGGCCGCGTGCTGGGCTTTTGCGAACTGGCTCTCGCGGAACCGCCGAGTGCGCGTCTCGAAGAGTATCGGCACGACCTGGAAATGATCTGCGCCGCGGCGCGCCACTTCATCACCGGCGCGCGGACGAGCGGTCTCTTCATTCACTTGCACACGGCCCGGCATTGGGATCATACGGTCTCCGATGCCCGGGCGGGCGGCGGCCCTTCGTTGGCCGGCGGCCGAATGCTCATCGTCGATGACGAAAGCCTGAACCGGGAAATGCTCATTCGCCGCTTGCAGCGCGAGGGATGCCACCCGGCCGGCGCGCGCACCGGGCAGGAAGCGCTCGAGCTTCTCCGCCGGGAAGAATTCGATGTCATCCTCCTCGACATCCAGATGCCCGGAATGAACGGGATCGAAGTGCTGCAAGTGCTCAAGGGGGATGCGCAGTTCCGGCATCTGCCGGTGATCATGCTTTCGGCGCTGACCGACGTGGATCGAGTCGCGCGCTGTATCGAACTCGGCGCCGAGGATTATCTCCCCAAACCGATCAATGCGGTGCTCCTCCGGGCCCGTCTCGGCGCCTGTCTGGATAAAAAGCGTTTACGCGACCATGAATTGGCCCAGGCGGAGGAAATCCTGCGCGCGAGCAAATTGCAGTCGATCGGCGCCCTGGCGGGAGGGCTGGCGCACGATTTCAACAACATGCTCACCGCAGTCCTCGGCAATCTCTCCCTGCTGCGCTATCGCGGCTGCCCGCCCGAGGCGTTGCCGCAGATCATCGAGGCGGAGCGCGGCGCCTTGCGCGCCCAGGAATTGACGCGCTATCTGCTGACCTTTGCCGAGGGGGGCGCGCCGATCAAGGAATCGGTGCCGCTGGCGCCGCTCCTGCGGGAAACCAGCGCTTTTGTTCTGCGCGGGTCGAACGTCCATTGCGACATCCAGCTCCCTTCCGATTTGTGGGTGCTCAATGCCGACCCGAATCAGCTCGCCCAGGTCATCAGCAACGTCGTGCTCAATGCGATGGAGGCGACGCCGGGCGCCGGCGAGATTCTGCTCAAAGCCGCCAATACGACGAAAGCGCCCCACCTGCCCGACGGCGATTATGTCGCCATCACCGTCCAGGATTTCGGTATCGGGATTGCCCCCGACCGCCTGCCCCGCATTTTCGATCCCTTCTTCACGACGAAGAACCAGGCGCGCGGCCTGGGACTCGCCGCAGCCTATTCCGTGGTGCAAAGGCATGGCGGCCATATCAGCGTCGAATCCGCACTCGGTCTGGGCACGACCGTGGTCATCTACCTGCCGGCTTCGCGGGTGGTGAAGGCCAGTGAGACCGTGCCGATCGAGCCAAAACCGGCGGCCGTCGAAAGCGCGCCGAATCGTTTGCGGGTCCTGGTCATGGACGACGAGGAACCGATCCGGCAATTGATCAAGATGGCGCTCTCGATGAGCAAACACGAGGTGGTCCTGACGGACGACGGTGACGCTTTTCTCGCCGCGCACGCGGCTGCCCGGGCGGCTGGGCGTCCTTTCGACATCGCCATTCTCGACCTGACCATTCCCGGCGGCATGGGAGGCAAGGAAGCGATCCGTCTCTTGCGGGAACGCGACCGAGAAGTCCGGGCCATTGTCTCCAGCGGCTATTCCAACGATCCCGTGATGTCGAAATGCCTGGAGTACGGCTTTGATGCGGTCCTGCCGAAGCCGTACGCGATTAGCGATCTGCTCCGGCTCGTCCAGCAACTGGGTACGTCACGGGCGAGGGAAGCGGTTCTGCACGTGGTCGCGGCGTAGTAGTTTCGAGGCGGGGGATTTGGAGCGAGGCCGATTTGGCATCGCCACCAGCGTGCGGATGGCTTAAAAACAGGTCCGCCATGAAAAAATCCCTCCTGGTTTCGGGCATCGTCGTCGGGAGCATCCTTGCCTTGGGCCCCGTCTGGGGAGCGATCGGTTCGGCTCTGGGGATGATGCGTGCTTTCCACACTTTGGGCAGTGCCAATGTCAGCGATCCTCGAGCGCTCTCCGCGGACATCGGCCAAACGCTCATGGCTTTGACCTTTGGCCTCATCGCATGTCCGGTGGGAATCGCCCTCCTCGCGATCTGCATCGTCTTCCTCGTTCAATCGAAGAAACAGGCGTTGCCGCCGCTGCCGCCTCAACCGCCGACGGCGTAATCGCGTCGACTCACAGCGCGGCGTCCAGCGTCTGTCGGCTGAAACCTTCCAGGCGCTTGTTTCCCACGAGAATCAGCGGCACCCCGTGCCCGCCGAGTTGCTGGAATGCTTTGGCGCCTTCGCGCGACGTTTCGACGTCGATCTCCTGATAGCTCACGCCCTTCTGCGCGAGGTACTGTTTCGCCGCCTGGCACGCCGGGCAGTGCGAAGTGGTGTACATCACGACTTTTGGCACAGCCGATGTCCGGCTCCTGGTATCGAGCAAAGTGTCCAATTGTTTTTGGCCGGCATCGATGTCCTGCTGCATCTGTTTGCGCTGAGAATTCCGGGCCTGATAGATGGCGGCCGCCGCGTTGAATTTCGCAATGGCAGCCGCATCCCCCGGCTTCAGTGCTTTGCGTTGCGTATCGAGATCCTGGTACTGCTTGGCCAGGCCTGCGCCGTTTTGTGAGAAGGTGGCCTCGAGGGTTTCGAGCCTTTGCCGTTGTTCCTGGATTTGCGCGTCCAGATTGGCCGGGGCGGACGCCGTGTACCCGCCGGTGAAACGGTTGGTGAGTTGGGCGAAGCGCGCCTGGGTGTCGGGATCGGAGAAAAAACCGGAGCAGAGGATGCCGGCGCCGACGATATTGGCGAGGAACCCAAATTTGACTTCTCTCCAGCGTTTGCACGCGTAGATCACATGGCCAAATGGACAAAAGAGGACGAAGAGCCCCGCGCCAACGCTTTCGCTGAACGCGGTAATCAGCATCCGGATCATTCCCACCAGGTAGATCGTCGCCCCGCCCCCGGAGGTAAAAGGATTGGCCGAAGCGAGCATCATAGTCGGACAGGATGATGAAGCAGGTTACAAGCCGCCCGCGTGTCGTCGCGCGGCTGCTGCGGCAGGGTTCTCGATGAGCGAAGCGAACAGGAGAGATGGAGACGTTCCAAAAGAGGCGAAGCCAATCCCGGCACCGCTTCGCCTTTCAACAATGGTGCTCGTGAATCTGGAGTTGCAGTGCGACGGGCGGGCGCAGCCGGCCTAGCCCAGTGCGTGACACAAGTCCTTGGCCAGGCGTTCGGCTTCATCCTGGGATGAGGACCGAAATATCGTCTGGCCGTAGACCTGAACCTCGTAACCGAAGATGGTGTGTTGCACGCGGACCCGGCTGCGATGGCGTCGGTTGGTCTTGAGTGTTGGCATTTGATCCTTATCGGAGCAGGAGCCGTGCTTGGATGGGGCGTCAAAATGCGTGGATTTGGCGGCCGATTAGCCTGACGATCATCGGCTCCCATTCGTCCGCCCCCAAAGGCGCCTGGAATTGTCGCGGCCTTCCGGAAACCGGTGTGTAACTTCCCGCTTTCTTCTCGCGTCTCCTTCGCGGACAAATCCTGTTCCCGGTTCATTCGTTCCCATGAAATCCCTTCGCTATTTCCTCCACCTTCTTGGCCTCGCGGGTCTCGCGTTCATCATCAGCTCGCCGGCACTCCACGGGCAACAGACGGCCCCGGCGCCGGCGCCCAAGGAATTGCCGGACGACGCCAGGGTGCTGCACGATCTTTCTTATGTCGAAAACGGACACCGGCAGCAGAAGCTCGATTTGTATCTCCCGGCCCAGCCCAAGGGGCCGTTGCTCGTCTGGATCCATGGGGGCGGCTGGCAGGCAGGCTCCAAGGACAAACCGCCTGGCCTGGCCACGGTGAAGAATGGGGTGGCTGTCGCGAGCATCGAATATCGATTCAGCCAGGACGCCATTTTCCCGGCGCAAATCGAGGATTGCAAAGCAGCCATCCGCTGGCTGCGCGCCCACGCCCAGGAGTACGGATATCGCAGCGACTTGGTGGCTGCATGGGGCGCCAGCGCCGGCGGGCACCTCGTGGCCCTGCTCGCCGTCACCGGCAAGACGCGCGACTTCGACGTCGGAGCCAATCTGGATCAGTCCAGCGCGATCCAGTGCGGAATCGATTGGTTTGGTCCCACGGATTTCCCGGCCTACGACCCGAACCTATCCAATCCGATGGTCCAGCGCGAAAATCCCGATTCCGTCCTCGCCAAGCTTCTCGGCGGACCGGTCTCACAAAAGCTCGAACTGGCCAAACGCGCCAGCCCGATCAACTGGGCGACCAAGGACGCCGCCCCATTGCTCATCATGCAAGGCACCGCCGATCCTTTGGTGCCGGTCGATCAGAGCCAGCGCTTCGCCGATAAACTCAAGGAAGTGGGTGCGAATGTAACTCTCGACATCATCGACGGCGCCGGCCATGGCGGCCCGCAATTCTCCACGGTGGATAAACTCAAAATGATCTTCGAGTTCCTGACCAAGCACTGGGCCGGGCAGTAACCAAAGACAAAAGCTCGCCCCGAGAGGATCGGGACGAGCTTTCATGACAAGGTGCGATGGCGGCCGGGCGCCGCTCAGGGCTGTGGTTACTTCGCTTCCTCCTTGGTCGCCACTTCAGTTGCTGGTACGGGAGCTTTGGCCGGGGGCACTTGGGCGGCCGTCGGTTGTGGCGGCCGAATGTTCGGCTGCGAATCACGGCGGCCGTTCGCGGTGATCCGGCCAAAGAGGCCGTCCTGCTCGTTATTCGGGCCGGCGGTGAAGTAGAGTGCGTTCGCGTCGCCCAAGCTCACGCCGTTGCCAAAGGCCAATCCCCAGATGCCATCGATCGAAATGATCTTGCTTTCGGAATCCCGGAGATACCCTACGAAATCCCCGGTCCGGATATCGAAAGCGACGATCGTGCCGTCGCCGAAATTGGCCACGATGAGGTCATTGGCAAACTTGCCAAATTTCTCCGGGGCGATGGCCATGCCCCACGGAAGATTGAGCACGCCGTGGCCGGCGAAGAAGTCTTTCACCAGGGTGCCGTCTTCGTTGTATTCCACGATGTGACCCATTCCGGCGCCAGCAATCTGCTCCTGGCCCTCATCGCTGTTCGGGTCAAACTCGCCGTAGGCGACAAAAAGGTGGCCACCGAGATCGACAATGTTAAAGGGATGCAGACCACCGATGGTGGGTGGTGTTTGAAAATGAAAGGAACTGGTGACATCCTTCCACTGATGATCGAAGACCTGGATGGCGTTGTTGCGGATGTCGGTAGCGAAGAGGTGATTCCCCCCGGCTTTCTTGTAAGCGTCCGAGTCGGCGGCATTATTCGTCAGGGCGACCCCGGTAAAGACGCAGTTCGCCCGGTATGGCACCCACGGGGCCGTTTTGGAGTAATTGATCATCACCGGCACTGTCTTCATGGCCACCGCGGTGTTGGCGCTCCAGGCGTTGATGCAGCCGTCTTCCGTGACGAAGACGAATTTTGCCGATCCGGTATAACCGTCCTTGATTTCCTTGGGAGACGTCCCCTTGAGGTTATCCGCGGGGCCGGCCACCGGAAACTCCACCGGTTGCCCCGGCAAATCGCTGGCTGAGTTATAAGCCTGGCCAGTGACAAAGGCGTAGCCGTGATCCGTCCACTGAGGTAGGTCGAGGGTTACCAGCTTCAAGCCATCCTGATGGAGCGGATTGCCCGCCACATCGCCGATGAATTCCGAAGAGGTGCCGGTCGCAGCATTGGAAATCCAGATATGACCGCCGGCGCCCGGCGGCCGCAGCGCAATACCCCAGCCGTCACACATTTTCTGATCGATGATTTGCGGCTTATATTCCGCGCTGTTGGCGATCAGATTGGTTTGCGTGTAACCAAGGTCGACGCGGAGTTTCTGCGCGGAAGCGGTGGTGGCGGTGAGGAGTACGGCGGCGATGGAGAGGAATAAGGGATATGGGTTCGTCAGTTTCATAGATTCGTGATGGATAGCTCTTGAGGGGCGATGCCTGAAATCGCCAATGCTGAGACAGGTGGATTGTTTTCGGGGGGAAACAAGAAATCCGTGGGGCCACCAAACAAGGTGGCCCCACGGAGGTTATTGACAAGTTATCGACTTAGGCGGCGTTCCGCTTTCTCCGGGCAACCAGGCCGGCCACGCCGAGGATGAGCAGGGCGACGGAGCCGGGTTCCGGAACTGCGGTCAGCGTCGTGGTCACTCCACCCGTATCCGGGCTCGCGGAGTTGAAACCGGTTACAGAGTCGCCGGTTTGATTCACGGAGCCCGCGCCACTATCCCCAGCGACGAGCACGTTGTTGGGGCTCGCGGTGGTGATATTGTTCAGGCTGCCGTCCAGGATCGCCACGTCGAACCCATCCTGGGTCGCGCTGCCGAAGGGTGTTTCCGGATTGTTGGTCTCGTCCACGCGGAACGAGATATTCGTTACTCCGGAGGAGAATTGAACATAATCCTCGTTATCAATCTGCTGATTGCCAGGAAATCCGTCGCTCAGGCCTAGTGATGGCGTCGCCAGGAGAAGCGACCCGGTGATATTGCCGGTCTGCGACTCGGTTCCTGCGGTGAAGCTGCCGCCGGTGACATTGAAGTTACTCAATGTCACGGTATTGAGGACGTTGCCTGGACCGGTCAGTTGGAAATCCAGCGAGAAGCCGCCATTGGCGAGGTCCGCTTGATTGATACTGAGATTGACGAGGTATTGCACATCCGCGCGGCTGGTTGCTGCGAAAGCCAGCAGGACGGCGGTGGTGAGGACAGCCGCGCACGAAGTGCGCAGGATGGATTTGGTCTTCATTCGAATCATAATCGAGAGATGCTAAGTAGGTGTTGGAGACGGTCGTTAGTTACGGCGTGGTGCCATTACTTACCGTGGTCAGGTCATCGGTGATCGTGCCGGACGACGGGTAGGCGTAGTGCAGGGTGACGGTGACGGACGCGCCGGAGGCCAAACCGGAGGGCGCGGCATTGATATAGGGACTGCCGGGCATCACCGTGGAACTCGTGCCAATGGTGGCCGTTGGGGTAACGCTCTGCAGGCTGGTGTTCGCGCTCAGGTTGCCCAGGACGAGATACACCGGATTGCTGATCGCTCCGCTCAGGGTATTGGTGAGTGTGACTGTCTGCGTCACGGTGTGGGCGCGAGCATTGACGGCATATACGCTCGGGGTGATCGTGACCGTCGGGATGCTCGACGGAATGGTCCCGCTAACAAACAGGTCCGACAAATCCTGAGCGGTGCCGGTGCCCCATCCAAAGAAGGGCGCATTCGTCGCCAACTGCAGGCCTTGGCCGGTGTTGGTCGTGGCGGTGCCCAGGGTTGTGGGGTTCGAGGGGTTAGAGGCGTTGTTCAGGTATCCGGTCGGTGTATTGGCCGTCACCTGGAAGACCTTCTGCATGGTGGCGACGTCCGCGGAGTGGTCGTAGTTCAGCGTGCTGTTGTAGGCATTGCCTTTGCAGTAGGGCGAGATGACGATTTCGGTCAGCGTATGATAGAAGTCGTCCTGCACCGGGCTGCCCTCGGTTTCATCCGTCCAGATGACGATGGCGGCGTGTCCCGCCTGATAGACCGGCGAGGCCATGATCTGCGGGACGATGAGGGAGCAAAAGCTATCCATCTGCGCGACACGTTCCAGATCGGTGCTGCCCGTTTTACCGGTTCCGTATTGAGTGCCGTTATAGGTGAAAATGGTGCTCGGGAGCGCCGTGTGACCATCGTTGTATTGGTCCGGCGTGATGACGACATAGGCGGCCTGCGAATTGGTGCTCAAATCGCCGAGCATGCTTTCCAGCGGCTCGTAGTGAAGCACCTCGCCATTCGTGGGCGAGGTATTCGCCACGGTCGAAGTGGCATTGGTGCCGTTGGTGGCGGGGAAGAACAACGACCCCGTGTGTTTGGCGGCAAAGTTATACTGGTGTGTGCCGTTGTAGGCATTTACGTAGCTGCTGCTGCTGTTGCTAAAGCTGGCCAGTGGGACCGTCCGCACCCCAATCGGTGCAGGATTGTTCGTCAGGGTGCCTTGATTGACATTAAAATCCTGGTTTGCGGTATTCAGAAGGCAGGTGCCTTCGGTGTAGGACGTCCAGGAAACGCCGGCATTTTGCAGCAATCCGCTCAGGTTCTCCCCGCTGAAGCTCGGGTTGTGCGCAAGAAAGTATTGAATCTGCGCCACACTCTGGTTTGTGCCGTAGGGATCGTTATCGTCGTATTTGCTCAGATTCGAGCCCGCTTCCATCCACACGTACTGCGGCTCGGAAGGATGGACGCTGCCAGCGATGCCAGTACCGTTGGAGGGCACGAAGGTGCTGTTTGAGCTGGTGTTTCCCGTCCCTGGGGTGTCACCGTTCGAGTTGCCGGTCTGGCTGCTCAGGTCATTGTGATAAGCGGAGCAAAACGAGCTTTGGGCGGTGGCCGGATTGACCTGGCCGGTCACGGTATTCAAGCCGCCGGGAGTGCAAAGGCTGGTGATATAAGGCGAGCCGCCGAGTTGATTCTGGAAGAGAATGTTGCTCTGGGTTTTATCGGTGCCCGAGGTGAAGCAGCGGTTCTCCAAAAGGATGTAGAACACCGTGGTGATCTGCGCATTTGCCGCGGCCATCATCAGGCCGAAGGCAAATGTGCCGCCGAGAAGGGCTTTCAAAAGCAATCCCCAGCGGGATCGACGAAGGTAGGATTGGGTCATAAGCAGGGAGTTAGGAATTACGTTTTGGTGAGTTGGGCTGATGTGGGTGGTTTAGGGCTGTGGTTTTGTGGAAATTGTCGGGAGCCGGAGGGCAACTTCGCCGCACGCTTTGCCAATCCAATGCGGCGAACTTGAAAAAAACAAAAAAATGACAGACACGTAACGAGGCCTCCGCGCTGTAACCTTGAGGGGTATAGGCGGTGGCAGTAATGGAACGACGAGAACCGGACGCGAGGCGAAGTTAGCTTCCGATTTCTTCTATCGAAGACAGCGCTTCCGGAACAAGCAGGGCGTTGTGACATTCCTGCGGCAGTTATGGCGACGAAGTGACGATGGAATGGCGGCGAGCCTCGCTGCCGGACGGATGAGTGCAACGACAAGTTTCACAGGCACAAGTACCACGGTGCCGTGGAGTAACATCGAAGACAGCGACGCTGGCTCAACGGAATGAAATGTTACAAATGCAACAAATGGGTGGCGAGTGTTACGATTGAATGGACTTTCTGACAACAGGGGGCCTCCGGGCTTGGCAATTTCGGCAAAAAAAGCTTTCGACAATTTATGGCTTTGGTTTTGATTCCCGCCCCTGCCGCCAGATTGCGGCGTGAAGTTTCTGTCGTTGTATGATCAAAGTTAGTAACTTAAAGAAAGTTTTCGGTCCAAAGATCGCTGTAGGCGGGGTTTCCTTTGCGGTGGAGAAAGGCGAAGTTTTGGGATTTCTCGGACCAAACGGCGCCGGCAAAAGCACCACCATGCGGATGATTACCGGCTTCATTCCGCCCACTGAGGGTAAAATCACGATTGGCAAGTATGACATGCTCGACGCGCCCATCGCCGCCAAGCGGCTGATTGGCTATCTCCCGGAGAATGCTCCGTCCTACCACGACATGACGGTTCGGGGTTTTCTGGATTTTATCGCCGAATTGCGAGGGCTTTCCGGCGAGGCGAAGCGGCGGGCCGTGAGCCGGGCCGTGGAAATGTGTTTCCTCCAGAGCGTGTTGCACCAGAGCGTGGAGACGCTGTCGAAAGGATTCCGCCATCGAACCTGCTTCGCGCAATCGATCTTGCATGATCCTGAAGTCCTCATTCTCGATGAGCCGACGGACGGTCTCGATCCAAACCAGAAGCACGAGGTGCGGACACTCATCCGCAAAATGGGTGAAACCAAGGCGATTGTCTTCTCCACACACATCCTGGAAGAAGTGGAAGCCGTTTGCTCGCGTGCCATCATCATCGACCGGGGAACGATCGTCGCCAACGGCACACCGGCGGAATTGAAACAACGTTCCGCCCAGGCCGGCGCGGTCACGCTACGACTCAGTAATGGCAGCGCCGCGCAGGTCAAAGGCAAGGTGGATGGGCTTCAGGCCGTCGAGCGCAGCGTCGTGCTCAACGAATCGCCGACCTCGATTCGTGCTTTCCCTCGTCCGCAACTCGCCGCCGATGACTTCTGCCGGACTTTGGGAGAGTTGGCGTTGAAAGAGCGTTGGCCGCTCGTGGAGTTACGCCGCGAAGAAGGCCGTCTTGACGAAGTCTTCCGCGGCATCACCTTGCCCGACACGCATCGAGCGAACGAAAAGGAGCCGAAATGAAGGCCATCCTTTGCATTACCAAGCGCGAGTGGAGCGGTTACTTCGCTTCGCCGGTGGCCTTTGTCTTTATCGTCATCTTTTTGCTGCTCGCAGGATTCTTCACCTTTATGGTTTCGGGCTTTTTCGAGCGCGGTGAGGCGAACCTGGAGACGTTCTTTGCGTGGCATCCCTGGCTCTATCTCTTTCTGGTGCCGGCGGTCGGCATGCGCATGTGGAGCGATGAGCGCCGTCTCGGCACGATCGAACTGCTGCTCACGATGCCGGTAACTCCATGGCAGGCGATTGTCGGAAAATTCCTCGCCGCCTGGGCGGTGGTCGGCCTCGCGCTGGCTCTTACTTTTCCGATGTGGGTCACGGTGAATTACCTGGGCCACCCGGACAACGGCGTAATTCTTGCCAGTTATCTCGGTAGCTTTCTCATGGCGGGCGCCTATCTCGCCATCGCCGCCATGACTTCCGCGTTGACGCGCAGCCAGGTGGTCGCGTTTATCGTCGCCGTGGTCCTCGCCCTGTTCCTCATTCTCGCGGGCTATCCGCCGGTTACGGAATTGCTCGTGCGCTGGGCCCAACCGTGGCTCGTCGATGGCATCGCCGCGTTCAGCGTCATGACGCACTTTGCCAGCATCCAGAAGGGTGTCCTCGATTCGCGTGACATCCTGTTCTTCCTCTCGGTCATCTTC
Source organism: Chthoniobacter sp. (assembly GCA_036501065.1). GTDB lineage: Bacteria > Verrucomicrobiota > Verrucomicrobiia > Chthoniobacterales > Chthoniobacteraceae > Chthoniobacter. Next base: position 29,576 of record DASYAY010000026.1, read on the forward strand.
TTCTCGCTCTTCACGACCGGCGTCGTCATTCGGGCGCATCGCGCCGGTTGAGCCGTTTTCGCTTTCCCTGACATCATGAAGAAACAAGGTTTGGAAACCTGGCTTTACTCGGCGCTCGGCCTGGCGGCGCTCTTTCTCGTCATCGTCGCCCTGAATGCCGCCGCCGGTCGCGCGAAGACGCGCATCGATCTCACCGCGGAACACGCCTATACGCTTTCGCCCGGGACCCGCGCCATTCTTGCCAAGCTCGATACCCCGGTGCAGATCCGATTTTACTGCACGCGCGGCGACAGCACGATGCCGGTAGCGCTGAAAACTTATGCGCAGCAGGTCGAGGATCTCCTCGACGAATATCGGCAGGCCTCGAAAGGACTCGTCGACATCCAAAAACTGGATCCGGCTCCGGATTCCGACGCGGAAGATTCCGCGAAGCTCGATGGCGTCGAAGGCCAGCGGCGCCTGGATGGTGAACCGATCTATCTCGGTCTGAGTGTGAGTATGCTCGATCAAAAGGAAGTGTTGCCCTTCCTTGCGCCGGATCGAGAGCGGCTGCTCGAGTATGACATCTCCCACGCCATTACCCGCGTGGCCGCGGCGGACAAGCCGGTGGTGGGCGTGATGAGCCCGCTGCCGGTCGCCGGAATGCGTGTGGACCCGCGAAAGCCGCGCCAGCGCGCGCAGCCCGCGTGGACGCTTTACAGCCAGCTCGAGGAGGATTTCACGGTCAAGACCGTGGATATGGAGGCAGACCAGATTCCCGGTGACGTGAGAGTGCTCTTACTCATCCATCCGAAAGAGATCAGCGACCGCACGCAATATGCGATCGATCAGTTTCTGCTCCGTGGCGGCAAACTCATGGCTTTCCTAGATCCGCAATGCCTGCTCGATCCCGCCAGCAAGGAGGGTCCGAGTAGTTCGAATCTCGAAAAGTTGCTCAAAGCCTGGGGCCTGGCTTTCGAGAGCAACAAGATTGTCGCCGATCTCGATTACGTGACGCCGACCCGGCAGGGCCGTCAGCCGTTGGCGCTCACCCTGAATGAAAATGCCGTGAACAAGGACGACGTCCTCACGTCCAATTCGGACCACCTGATTCTCCTCTTCGCGGGCGCTTTCCAGGGCACCCCGGCGGAAGGGCTCAAGGAGACTGTCCTCCTCAAGAGTTCGCCGAATTCGCAACTCATCGACTCGGCGCGTGCCCAGGCCGACGGTGGAAATATCATCCGGGACTTCGCCCGCAGCGGCACGGAGTATCCACTCGCTCTGCGGCTCACTGGAAAGTTCAAAACGGCCTTTCCGAACGGCAAGCCGAAAGCACCGGAGCTACCGGCCATGCCCGGGGAAAAGAAACCCGACGCACCGGCGGCAGCTGGCCTGAAGGTATCGACAACTGAAACTGCCGTGATTCTGGTCGGTGACGCGGATTTCATTCAGGATCGCCTTGCCGTCCAGGAAACGGTGAGTCCCTTTGGCGGCCAGCGGATGGTCACGCCGGCAAACGGCAACCTCGCTTTTGTGCTGGGTGCGATCGACCAATTGGCCGGGGACGACAATCTCGTCGCGATGCGCGGTCGCGCGTCCCGCGCGCGGCAGTTTACCGTGGTGAAGGAACTCCAGGCGAAAGCCGAGGCCGCGTATCAAAACAAGATCAAGGAACTCGAAACAAGCCTGACTGAAACCCGAGGCAAACTCGGCGAATTGCGACACGCGACGGATGAGAATGGAGGCCAGAAGTTCATCCTCTCGCCCGAGCAACAGGCGGAAATCGCGAACTTCCGCGTGAAAGAAACCGAGGTGAAACAGCAACTCAAGGGCGAGCGTAAGAAACTCCGCGCCGACATTGATTCGCTGGAAAACCGCATCAAGTGGCTGAACATCGGACTGATGCCCGCGATGGTCGCCGTCGGCGGTGCCGGCCTCGCCGCGGTGCGCCACCGGCGCCGCGCCGCCCGCTAAATCCCTTTTGTCTCATGAAAGGAAAAGACCTCCTCATTCTGCTCCTCCTCGCTGCCGTTGCCGGCGGCGCACTTTATCTGCTTTCCGTGCGCGGCCACGCCTCGTGGTCCGAGAGTGCAGGTGGCGGCGGCAAGATCCTGGACTTTCCCATCAACGACGTCGCGCACCTGAGAATCAAGAATTCCGCGGGCGAACTCCATCTCCGGAAAAAAGGCGAGGGATGGGCGGTGCAGGAGCGCGCGGATTATCCCGCAAGTTTCAAGGCTGTGGGCGAGTTCGTGCGGCGATTGTGGGAACTGCGGACCGGGCAGGAAGTCAAGGTGGGGCCGTCGCAAATGCCGAGGCTCGAACTCGTGGAACCCGGCAAAGGAGACAAAACCGGGACGGTCGTGGAGGTCGGCGGCGCCGATGGCAAGGTCTTCGCGGCGCTGCTCATCGGCAAAAAATACGGGAGCAAGTCGACCAATGGAACCGCGATGGATCTGCTGGACGCGCCGAAAGGGCGCTACGTCCAGGCCCTGAACGGCACGCGGATTTCCCTCGTTGCCGATTCCCTTGACGACGCGAACCCGAACCCGGCGCCCTGGCTGTTGAAGGATTTCGTCCACGTCACGGCGGCAAAAGCGATCACGGTCGTCGGGAGAACCGATGCCGGTTCGTGGACCGTGACCCGCGAGAATCCGAACGCCGAGTGGAAAGTCGCCGGTGCCAGCCCGGAGGAGCAACCCGACAGCACCAAAACCTACCGGCTCAACCGAGTTTTCTCCAATCCCACCTTCACTGACGTTCTCGCGCCCAACGCCGACCTCGCGGCCAGCGGTCTCGACAAACCCACGGTTGCGAGAATCGACACCTTCGACAGTTTCCACTACGAATTCACGATCGGGACGGCCACCGGTGAAAACTTTCCGTTGCTCGTTTCCGTAACCGCCGAGCTTCCCAAGGAACGAATCGCCGGTAAGAACGAGACGCCGGAAGAGAAAACGAAGCGGGACGACGAATTCAAATCGCAGCAGAAGCAATTCGCGGAGAAGCTGGCCCGTGAGCAGAAGTTTGCCAGCCGGGCATTCCTCGTTCCCAAGCTCGAAGTAGAACCATTGCTCAAAAACCGGGGCGAACTATTGGCCGACAAACCGGCCGCACCATCTTCGCGCCCTGGCGGCTCGCAAGTGCCGCCCGCATCGACCGAATGAGCGACGGACGAAAGCCCTTGGCTTGCCGAGTCGCCCGCTTCGCCTCACGATGCTCTGGAAATGTCGAACATTCCTGAACTCAAAGGTCGTTGCGTCGTGATCACCGGAGGTGCCAACGGAATCGGCGCGGCGATCGTGCGCGCCTTTTACGCCCAGGGCGCTGCGGTATTTTTCTCTGATTGCGATGCGAAAGCGGGGGAGGCCTTGAGAAAGGAACTCGGCGAAGACGCAAGATTCACCAAGGTGGACTTGCGCCGGGAAAAGGAGATTTGCCGTTGGATTGCGGACATTGGGGCGCGGGCGGGCGGAATCGATGTTCTGGTCAATAACGCCGCCACCGATCGCCGCTGCACGCTGGACAAACAAACAGCCGACGATTGGGACGAGATGTTCGCCCTCAACCTCCGCGCCTATTTTCTGACCTGCCGCGAGGCGACGCCGCTCATGCCGCGCCGTGGAGCCTCGGTGATCAACCTTTCCTCGCTCACCTTTCACACCGCGCCGATCGATATGAGTGCATATGTGGCCACCAAGGGCGGGATCATCGGCTTCACTCGGTCGCTGGCGCGCGAACTCGGCCCTCGGCGCATTCGCGTCAATACCGTGTCGCCGGGTTGGGTCATGACCGAACGCCAGCTTCGACAATTCCTGACGCCTGCGGTGAAGCGCATGGTGAAGCGGGTGCAATGCATTCCCGAATTGATTCAGCCGGACGAAATCGCCGAGGTCGTCCTCTTCCTCGCCAGCGACGCCAGCCGGGCGATCACCGGCCAGGAAATCCTCGTCGATCGCGGCTGGGCACATTCCTAATGCCGCAAATTGCGCTGCACTCACACAACCATGAATATCGGCAGCGAATTTCCTCCACTAACTTCAAGGTTCCTTCGCCTGGGCTTGATCTTGCTCGGTGTCCTCTTCGGCGTGGCTATCGCTCACGCGGAAGCGCCGGCTCACCGTTTCGAAAAAGACATCGCGGCTTTCGAGGCCGCGGACGCCGCGCAGCCGCCCTCGAAGGGCGCGATTCTCTTCGTCGGCGATTCCACATTCACCAAGTGGAAATCGATCCACGAAGATCTCGCCGGCTACACGGTCATCAATCGCGGCTTTGGTGGATCGCAAATGGCGGACCTTCTCTACTTCGTCGATCGCGTCGTCATGCCCTATCGGCCGCGGCTCATCGTCGTGCAGGAGGGTGGAAATGATCTTCACGGCGGTCGAACGCCCGAGGCCCTCCTCGCGGACATCAAATCCTTCGTCGAAAAAGTCCAAACCGCTCTCCCGGGCACGCCGATCGTGATTGGCAGTCTCACTCCGAATCCGGCGCGGTGGAACGAGGTGGAAACGCGCAGGCGCGCGAACCAGATGATCAAGGATTACGCTTCGACGCAGAAGGATGTGACCTACCTCAATTTCTTCGACGATTGGCTGGGCTTCGATGGCCGGCCGCGCGAGGAACTCTTCATCGAAGACCACCTCCATCCGAACGCTCTGGGATATCAGCTTCGGGTGAAGATTATGCGCCCGGTTCTGGGCGCGCCGGATCAGCCGCCGGCGAAGCCGTAGTCGCCCGCGGAGGGGCGAGGGTGATTGGCAGGTCCATGCGGCCGCAAAAAAATTCCTGCGCGCTCGTGTCCAAAAGCGCGCGCTTCGCTCGTCATAGCATTGAAAGCCATGACAACCGAACTCACAGGACTCGAAGACGACGCCCGCGTTCGGCAGGCCATGTCCGATTGGACCAATGACCTGCTGCGGCTGCGGTCGCGGCCGGCTCGCCTGGGGTTTCAGCGCGGCACGCGAAGTATCTTCTGTCCGGTCCTGGCAACGGCGAGCGCGTCGCAACGCCTCCCGGGCATGGCCCTGGCAAACGGCGCCCAAGGTTAGGCCTGATCAGCCCGCGCTTCTCGCGAGAGCCGCTTCGGGTGTCCGTTCCACGTGCCATTCGACCGCGGGGCAGACCACACCCGGCCACGAGTAATCCGGAAAGATGGTCGCCTGGTTTCCACTGCCGCCAATGGTCACTTCCAGATAGTCGGCCTGCTCGATCAACATGCGATCGCCGGGTATGCCAAAATGCAGGCCCACGCGGTACTTGCGGCGGTTCAGCAGTTTGCCCGGAATGTGGCAGGTGGATCGGTATTCGCCGGGTTCCAGCACTTCGAATTGATACAGATGATCGGTGGCGACAAAGGCAATCTCGCCTTCGAGCGTCGAGAACTGGAGATTGAATCGCGCTCCGCGGAGTCGCTGCCTGGCCTTGAAATGGACTTCCACGAAAAAGGGTTCGTCCGCTTCGAAGGTGTTTTGCGGAATTCCATCGGGTCCGCAAAGCTTGATCCCGCAGAGACTGGCAAACTGGTTGCCGGGCGCGCTGGCGTCATCCGGCCAAACGACCTGGCCGTCGGATTCCTTGCCGTCCGGGAGGGTCGAAGAGAAGTAGTGGCTGATGACCGCAGCCGGCGTGTCGCGCATGACGAAGCGGCCATTGTCGATGAGCATGACGTTGTCGCAGAGCGCGCTCACCGCACTGATGTTGTGGCTGACGAAAAAGACTGTGCGCCCGTGCTTGGTGGCGACTTCGTCCATTTTGCCGAGACACTTTTTTTGGAAGCCGGCATCGCCGACGGCGAGCACTTCATCGATGAGCAGAATCTCCGGCTCGAGATGGGCGGCCACGGCGAAGGCCAGGCGGACGTACATGCCGCTGGAGTAACGTTTCACCGGCGTGTCGAGGAAGGTGCTGACCTCGGAGAATTCCACGATCTGGTCGAACTTCGCCGCAATCTCCGCGCGCTTCATTCCCATGATCGCGCCGTTGAGGAAGATGTTTTCGCGTCCGGTGAGTTCGGGATGAAAGCCGGTCCCGACTTCGAGCAACGAGACCACCCGGCCGCGCAGGATGGCCCGGCCACTGGTCGGCTCGGTGATGCGGGAAAGGATTTTCAGCAGGGTGGATTTGCCCGCGCCGTTGCGTCCGAGAATGCCCACGACTTCACCGGGCTGCACGGAGAACGAGACGTCCTTGAGGCCCCAGAAGGTGTTTGGTTCCGGCCCCATTCGGTCGTTGGCGATACGCGAGTCTTTCACCGCGGCCGTGGGCGCCGTCTTTTTCCGGCCAAAGGCCCGCTCGACGGACTCCCGCAAACTCGAGGCGCCAATGGTGCCGAGGCGGAAGAGTTTTGAAAGTTTGTCGACCTCGACGACGGGCTTCATACGGAGTCAATGACGGTTCGTTCGACCCTTTGAAACGCGATCAAGCCGGTGACGGCGAGCACGATCGCGGTGGCCGTGGAAATAATGATCTCCGTCGGATGCAGCGTGCCGTGTCCGAGCAGGCAAATGCGGAAGGCTTCCACCGGAACGGACATGGGATTGATCCAGATGGCCCATTGCCACTTATGTGAGACGAGGGAGAGCGGATAAAAGACCGGTGTGGCCATCATCCAGATTTGGATGACGTACTGGTTGAGGTGAATGAGGTCGCGGTACTTGGCGGTCGAGGCGGAAAGCCAAAGGCTCACGCCGAAGCTGAGCAGCGCGACGTGAAGCAGGACCAGCGGTGCGAGCAGAACGTACCAGGTGAGATGGACATTGCCAGCCTGGTGGGTGGCCAGCTTGTAAAAGAGGAGGGCGGCGACGAAGGGGATGAACTGGAGGGCGAAGGCGATGACGTTCGCCATGATGATGGACACCGGAACGATCAACCGTGGAAAATACACCTTCCCGAAGAGGTGCGCGTTGTTGACGAAGGTCGCGCCGCCGGTGGTGATATTCTGCGAGAAATAGTTCCAGCCGAGCAACCCGCAGAGATAGAAAAGCAGCCGGGGGATGCCATCGGTCGGGATGCCGGCGATGCCGCCAAAGATCACGACGTAGACTGCCGCGGTGATCACCGGCTGCAGCAAATGCCAGAGCGGGCCGAGGACGGTTTGCTTGTAACGGGAAATGAAATCCCGCTGGACGAGCAGGAAGAGCAGGTCGCGGTATTCCCAGAATTCACGCCAGGGGATATTCAGCCAGCCGCGGGAAGGCTGAATGACGATCTCGTATTCCTGCGGCGCGGCTACTTCTGCCATGACCAACATTCCACCTGAAAGCCTTCGCCTTCCACTGCCAGCGCGGCGGCGTAGCCTTCCGCCGGGGTCAGTTTCAAGAGCGACCAGCGATCGGGTTCGAGGACCTTGAGCCCATGACCGATGCCGGCGCCATCGGCCTTGAGCCGCGCTTCGGCGCTGGTCCAGAGTTCGTAGAACTTCCACACCCGCTGGGCGGGTGGGAGCAGACGGAGCCCCCAGGCGTCTTCGGGTTCGAAATAGTAATCCGCGAGCGTTTCCACCGGGACATTGTCGCGCATCAATTCCAGGTCGATGCCGATGGCGCGCGAGTGGGTCACGGCGAGCAGCATGAGATCGTCGGAATGGCTGAGATTGAAGCGCAGGGCGCTGCAGGTGCCGGCGAGTTCGGGCTTGCCATGCGGGCCTTCGGCAAAGTGCAGTTCGCGAGGCTCGAGATCGAGATACTGGGCGAGAATGCGGCGCAAAAGACCGCGCCCACAGATGAAGCGCTGCTGGTCGCGTTCAAAGTGATAACGCCGGGCCCGCATCCATTCCACTGGAGAGAGTAGAGGGCCCAGTTCTTCCGGATTCGCCTCCAGGAGGGAGACCCGCCAGACATGGACTTCGCCGGAGCGAAGGCCCGGATGTTCCGGAGCGGGTTTCCAGGCGATGTCGGAGTGAGGGCCGGACGGGCGGGTTGAACTCATGATACCCTCTTGCTAAGCAAGCTTTCGGCCCGATCGATGGCTTTTTTCATCGAATCGCCGATTGGGGCGACGTTGGAATTGAGGGCGATGCAACTGTGGTGGTCGCCCGGAACTTCCTGCACTTCCAACTGCCGGCACACTTTCTCCCATCCAGTCACCGGTCCGCGGGCGGTGGTGTATTCCTCATTCTTCGGCCAGAGGACCAGCACCTGGGCATCGTAACGTCCCGGGACATAAGCGCGGCAGGCATTGCCGTACGGTCCGCTCAACGGACTCGCCGCGCCGGCCTTTTGCGGGGCTTCCGTTGACGGCTCGTTTTTTCCCTCTGCACCGGCCGGCCCCGACCGCCCGAAAATCCGGCGCGCGCGGGCCAGAAACGGAGCCGCTTTTTCCCACGAAGGACTCTTGATGAGATCGACAGTCGTCCGCAGGTAGTAGAGAGCCATGTCTTCACGGTCCCTCAGGCGGCGGCGGGTGCCGAGATAGCGCTGGACGGCAGTGGCCTCGTCTTCTCTGCGCAGCGCGCTGGCCAGCCGGGTGAGGCTCTTCAGCCAGCGGAACCGGACATTGCGTCCATCCGGGTACAGCATCATGACCACGGAAACCTTTTCGCCTTGCCGGCGAAGAATCCGCGCCGCTTCGAAAGCGATGAGCGCGCCGTTGCAATAGCCGCCGAGCAAATAGGGTCCGTGGGGTTGGACGCTCCGGATCGATTGCAGACGCTCGGCCGCCATCGCCTCGATGGTCATGGGCACTTCGTCGCCCTGCAAGCCATGCGGATGGATCGCGTAGAAAGGACGATCCGTGCCGATGGCGGCAGCGAGAGTTTTACAGAAAAATCCGCCACCCACGTAATCGCCGTGGAAGAAAAATACGGGGGTCTTGGTCCCCGCGGGATGAATCGCCACCCAATGACTTTGCCGCACGGGGCTCTTCGCGCCTGTGAGAACGAGGGCGTGATTCTCAATGGTCGGGCTGGTGAAGAATTCGCCGAAACTCAGCCGGTGGCCGAGGCGCTCCGTGATCAAGGAAACGATTTTCGCGGCGAGCAGGGAGTGGCCGCCGAGTTCGAAAAAGTCGTCGCGGATGCCGATCGGTTTGCGCTGAAAGACCTCCTGCCAAATCTCGATGAGGTGCGACTGCGTGCTGTTTTTCGCCGGCACGTACTCGCGCATCGGCTTGACCTCGACGGTGGGCTCCGGCAGGGCGCGCTGGTCGAGCTTGCCATTGGCCGTGAGCGGGAGCGCATCGAGCCAGAACCACTGGTACGGCATGAAAGTCTGCGGAAGATTCTCGATGAGGTACTTGCGAAAATCGGCGTCGGAGATGGCTTCGTGACCGGGCCGGCGCACGAAGTAGGCGACGATGACTTTGTCGCCCGAAGGACATTTCCGGAAGAGCACGGCGCATTGTGCGACTGCTGGGTGCAGCCGCAACAGCGCTTCGATTTCCGCGGGCTCGATGCGGAAACCGCGCAGCTTGAACTGCTGGTCGATTCGGCCCTGATAATCGATCGTGCCGTCGGGCAGCCAGCGGCCAAAATCGCCGGTGCGATACATCCTGCCGAAGGGCGTTTTGACAAAGCGCTCGGCGGTCAGTTCGGGGCGGTTCAGGTAGCCGAGGGCCACGCCGGGGCCGCCGATGTAAATCTCGCCGGTCACACCGACCGGCACCGGCTTGAGATTGGCGTCGAGCAGGAAGGCGTCGCAATTGGCGATCGGCCGCCCGATCGGCACGCGGCCATCTTTCACTTCCGTAATCCGATGGCAGACCGCGAAGGTCGTCGTCTCGGTCGGGCCGTAGCCGTTGACCAACGATTGCGGCCGGCCGTGTTCGAGCACGCGCTGGACCATCGCCGGATCTGCCGCCTCGCCACCGAAAGCCACGCAACGCAGACCGGCAAACATCTCCGGCGCCTGCCGCGCGTGCTGATTGAAAAGCGACGTGGTCAGAAACATCGAGTTGATCCCGTGTTTCTTGATGTCGTCGGAAAGGGCCACGTGATCGAGCACCGTGTCGCTGCGCGTGTAGACGAGGCTCCCACCGTTGAGCAGCGCGCCCCAGATTTCGAAAGTCGAGGCGTCGAAGCAGAGGTTCGAGCCCTGCGACATCACCGTCTTGCTGTCGAACTGGACGTAGTCCGTCGAGCACACGAGCCGGGTGATGCCCTGATGCGGCACGACCACGCCCTTCGGTTCGCCGGTCGAGCCGGAGGTAAACATGACATAGGCCGCGCCTTCCGGTTGGCCGGCGGCTGGCGGTTGCTCCGCGGACTCGTCTGCGGCGTCGAACTTTTCCTCGAGCATCCCGGCCAGTTGTTTCCGGAGCATGGCGATGCGGGCCGGCGGATCGCGCGGGTCGAGTGGCACGTAGGCTCCGCCCATCTTCAGGATGCCGATGATTCCCGCGAGGAACGGCCAGTAGCGATGCGCGTAGAGGCCGATGGCATCGCCCGGCTTGAACCCCTGTTTGATCAGGTAATTGGCGAAGCGATTGGCGCGCCGGTCCAGTTCACCGTAGGTGAGGCGCAGTTCGCCGTCGGCCAGCGCGAGGGCATCGGGCGCTTTCGCCGCCTGTTGCTCGAAGACGGCGTGGACCGTCTGGGTCGCCGGATAAGGTGTGAGCGCGCCCCGGCTCCAGACGCTCAGTTGCTGCTGCTCCTGGTATTCGGTAAGGACGATGGAGGCGATAGGCTGCTCGGGCTCGGCCAGGAGTCCGCGCAGGAGCGTGGTCAAATGGCGGATGAGCCGGTCCATGGTCGGCCGGTCGAAGAGATCGGTGCTGTAGCTCAGGCAGCCACGGGCGTTGCCGCCGCCCACAGTTATCTCGAGCAGCAAATCGAATTTGGCCGCGCCGAGTTCGAGCGGCCGCGTCTCGACTTTCAGCTTCGGGAATTCCGGCAGCTTCTCCGCCGGTTCCTGGAGTACGAACATCGTGCGAAACAGGGGGCTGCGATCGCGCCGGCTGGGCTGCAATTGCTCGACCAGCTTTTCGTACGGAAGGTCGGCATTGGCAAAAACGTCCAGGGCCTCGTTGCGGACACGGTTTACCAGTTCGCGGAAGGTGACCCCGCTGGAGAGAGCGGCGCGGAGGACTACGGTGTTCACGAAGAAGCCGATCAGGCTTTCGATCTCCACTCGGGAACGATTGGCCACCGGCGTGCCGACGAGAAATTCCTCCTGGCCCGTGTAGCGGTAAAGCAGGGTTTGGAACGCCGCCATCAGGACCATGAATGGTGTCGTCCCTTCGCGCGGGCAGTAGGCTTCCAGCGCCGTCGCCAGGTCCGGCGGCAACTCGAAAAAGAGATCCGCGCCCGCGGCGCTCTGTTGCGCTGGAGTGGGGCGGTCTGTCGGCAGAGCGAGCGGCTCGGGCAGCGTTCGCAGATGTTCCTTCCAAAAGTTCAATTGGCTGGTGAAAGCATCGCTCTTCAGCCAATCGCGCTGCCAGGCAGCGTAGTCGCCGTATTGGATGGGTAGGGGATCGAGGTCGGCGGAGGTGTCGAAGAGGCGCGCCTTGTAAAAGGTGGCGAGTTCGCGCAGTAAAATGTCCAGGGACCATCCGTCGCACACGATGTGATGCGCGTTGAAAAGCAGCCGGTGCGAATCTTCCCCGAGGCGCAGGAGGACGCAGCGCAGGAGCGGCCCGCGCTCCAGATCGAAGGCATGGTGGACCAAGGCGCGGGTGACCTCGCCGATCTTTGCCTCCTGCGCGGTTTCGGGCAGAGCGGCGATGTCGACGACTTCAAACGGGCAGACCGCTTCGTCGTGAATCCATTCCAGCAACTCGCCGTTCTCAGCGACGAAGGTCGTGCGCAGCACTTCGTGCCGCCGGACCACGTCGAGGCAGCTTTCCCGCAAGGCTTCGACCTCGAGTGGACCCGAAAAATCGAAAGCCGCCGGCACATTGTAGGCCGTGCGATTCGCCTCCCACTGGTGGAGAGTCCAGAGACGCTCCTGCCCGCAGGAGGCGGGCAGTGTCGAAACGGCGGCGCTCGAGGTGCTGAGGGTGTTGGGTGAAGCGTTCAAGATAGGGGCCGCGGATCTGGCTGTTGGGATGAATCGCGTCGCATGCGGCGTGCCACAGGGATGGGCGCAGCTTCGGCTGCGGCGCCATTGCTCTTCGGCGCAGCTTGGATGGCGACGGCGACCTCGGCAATGGTGGGCGCTTCAAAGAGTCCGCGCAATGGCAGATTCACGTGCCAGTTGCGGGCGATGCGCGACATCATGCGAATGGCGAGGAGCGAATGGCCGCCGAGATCGAAAAAGCTGTCGCGGATGCCGATCGGGCGCCGGTCGAGAAGTTCCTCCCAGAGAGCCACGAGTTCCTTTTGCAGCGGCGTTTCCGGGGGAGCGATTTCGGTGGGCCGCAAGGCGGTGAGAGCGACATTGGGCAGAGCCTTGTAATCGACCTTGCCATTGGGTGTGAGCGGGAGCGCGTCCAGCGGCACCAGCACGCTCGGGAGCATGTAGAGCGGCAGATGTTTTTCCAAATGGCGGCGCACTTCGAGTTCGTCGATCGCCCGACCATTTATCAGGGTGTAATAGCCGAGCAAACGTTCATCTCCTGTAGCGGATTTCCGTACCGTGACTGCGGCGTCGCGCACTTCCGGGTGGGCGCGCATCACCGCTTCGATTTCGCCACGTTCGATCCGGAACCCGCGTACCTTCAACTGCTGGTCGAGCCGGCCAAGGCACTCGATTCGCCCATCCGGCAAATAGCGCGCGAGGTCGCCGGTCTTGTAGAGGCGCGCTCCGGAGACGATCGTGAATGGATCGGCGATGAATTTCTGCGCGGTCAATTCCGGCTGATGCAGATAGCCGCGGGCAAGGCCGAGTCCGCCGAGGTGCAACTCGCCGGGGATGCCGATCGGCTGCGGCTGCAAAGCATGATTGAGAATGTAGGCCTGGGTATTCGCGATCGGCTGGCCGATGGCAATGGGCAGGTTCGCGGAAGTGAGCTGCTCGATCGTGGACCAGATGGTCGTCTCGGTCGGGCCGTACATGTTCCAGATTTCGCGCACTCGCGGGAGCAATTCCGCGACGAGATCGGCGGCCACAGCCTCACCGCCGACGAGGACTTTCAGTCCGGGCGAACCCGTCCAGCCGCTCGAGAGCAGGGCGCGCCAGGTCGCCGGAGTGGCCTGCATCACTGTCGCCTTCGAACGCTGCAATTCCGCCGCCAGGCGCACCGGGTCGACCGCGGTTTCCTGCGTGGCGATGATCACCGTCCCGCCGGTGATCAGCGGCAGGAATAGCTCCAGGCCAGCGATGTCGAAGGAGAGCGTCGTGACCGCGAGCAGGCGATCCGCCGAGGTGAAACCGGGACGATGGCGCATCGACTCGAGGAAATTGGCGAGGGCGCGATGGGGAATCTCCACACCCTTCGGCCGGCCGGTGGAACCCGAAGTGAAAATGACATAGGCGCGATCGTCGGGCGCGATGATCACGGGCTGCAACGCAGCGTCGGCGGGCTTGGGTGCATCCAGGCAGAAGAGCCGGGCGTCAGTCTTGGGCAGCAGCGCAGTGAGGTCACTCGTCGTGACGATCACCGGCATGGCCGCGTCTTCGATCATCATCGCGAGGCGCGCCGCCGGGAAGGCCGGATCAAGTGGGACGTAAGCCGCGCCGGTCTTGAGCACAGCGAGGACGGCGACCAGCATCTCCACGGTGCGGTCGAGGCAGACGCCGATGAGTTTTCCGTGGCTGGCGCCGACCTGCTGCAAATGCGCCGCGAGCTTGGTCGCTTCGAGATCCAGCGCCGCATAGCTGAGCTTTCGGTCTTCACACTCGACCGCGACGGCCTCCGGTGTGCGCGCGGCCCGCGTGGCAATCCATTCGTGGACGGCGCCTGGGGGCACGGGTTGCACGGTGTTATTGGGGGCGAGCAGGACTTTGTTCCATTCTTCTTCGCCAAGCATAGGCAGACGTCCGAGGGTCTGCGCGGGCTGGGCGACGATGCTCGCGAGCAGGGTTTCGTAGAGGCGCATCCAGCGGCCGACCGTTTCCGCTTCGAATAAATCCGCGTTGAAGTCGCATTCCACGAGGAGCGTACCGTCCGACTCCGCGATGTTCATGACCAACTCGAAGGGCGAGATGTCGCGGGCATTGCGATAGGGCACGCCATCGCTGACAAAGGCGAAATTCACACCCGCAGCATCCTTGGCGAACTTGCCGGATTCGTAATTGAATGTGACCGGGAACAACGGCGGCCGGCTGGGATCGAGCTTCACGCCCATCTTGGGCAGGAGCGTGCCGAAGAAATATTCCTGGTGTTCGCTCGCGGCGAGGATCTGCGACTTGGTCGAAGCGAGCAGATCCGGGAAGGGCATCTCTTCGTCAAGTTGCGTGCGCAGCGGGAGCATGTTCGTCGTATTGGCGAACATCCGCGAACCGCCCGGCAGATCGCGCACGCCGCTTTCGTAAGGCACGCCGACGATGACATCGCGCTGGTTGGTCAGCCGGTAGAGCCACGTCTTGTAAGCGGCGAAAAGCACCATGAAGAGCGAGTTGCGATACTTCGCGCCAGTTTCACGCAAATGGCGCGTGAGCGTTTCGTCGAGGTGCAAGGCCTGGCGTCCGCCGCGGAAAGTGCGCAAGGCGGGGCGTGGGTGATCCGCGGGTAGTTCGAGCACCGGCAATTCGCCGGCGAATTGTTCGCGCCAGAAAGCTTCATCCTCGCGATCTTCCTCGGAACCGGTCCGCGCGGCGCGCCAGCGGAGATAATCGGTGAGCTGCAGCGGGCGCTCCAGCGCGGTTGGTCGCCCACTTCGCGCCGCTTCGTAAAGGGCGGTGAGTTCGTCGAAGAAGATCCAGTAGGACGGGCCGTTGCCGAGCAGATGGTGGAACATCAGCACGAGAAGATGGCGGTCGGCACTAAGTTGCAGCATGAACGCCTTGAGAATCGGTCCCTGCGCGAAATCGAAAGCGTGCTGTTCGAACTCCGCAAAGCAGGCGTGCTTCCGCGCGTCACGGGCGTTTTCGTCGGCGATCGCGGAAAGATCCTCGAAGGCCACATCGAGATCGAGATGGGGATGCACGAGTAGCTTCTCGCCGTCGGGCTGGAAGGTCGTGCGCAAGGCTTCGTGCCGGTCGGTGAGTTGCTGCAACGCTGCTCGCAAGGCCGGCAGATCGAGAGCGCCGCGCAGTTCGAGCGTGGTGCATTCGTTGTAAGCGCGGGCGCCTTCCGGGCCAAACTGGCCGATGGCCCACAAACCACGTTGCGCTTCGTAAGGCACGAGCGCCCGTGGCGCCGCCGGCTTCGGGGCCGCGGCACAGCGCTCGCGCAAGGCCGCCACGTGCGGCAGATGTGCCATGACGGATTCCGCCGAAATGCCGAAGTCGACGAAGCAGCCGATTTCATCCACGCCGATGGACTGGAGCTGTTCGACGACGGCGACACAATTTTCCACAGAGCCAATGAGCGCCTTGCCCGACGCGTAATCTTCGAACGCCCGGTCGAGCAGATAATCCACGTCGTCCGCTCCCATGTCCACGTCGCCGCCCTGCGTTTCGAGACGTTTCTGGTGGCTGTTGTCGATGAAGGTGCGGAGATACTCGCGCAACGGTCCGCGCGCCACGGC
The DNA here is from genome assembly GCA_036501065.1 of Chthoniobacter sp. GTDB lineage: Bacteria > Verrucomicrobiota > Verrucomicrobiia > Chthoniobacterales > Chthoniobacteraceae > Chthoniobacter. The sequence goes on from DASYAY010000026.1 coordinate 45,060, forward strand.
CCGCGTGCTTTCGTGATCCGTGCCCACGAAGGTGTGCAGCAAAATCGTCACGTGTCCCTTGGCCGGGTCGTGTCCGTGGCGCGCCAGGGCCTCGCGATATGCGGCGATCTTTTCCGCGGCCTCATCGATCGTCTGGTTCATCAAGTAACCCAGCACGCCGACCCCGAGTTCGCCGGCCTTGATGAAAGAATCCTTGTGGATGCAGGTGAGCCAGATCGGCAGATCGCGCTGCTTCGGCATTGGGTGCAATTGGACCTCGAGTTCCTTTTGTCCACCGGTCGGAAAGGAGACGGGCTCGCCGCGCCACAGCCGCTGGATGGTCACGAGATGCTCGTGGCAAATTTCGCGGCGAGTTTCGAAAGCGTTTGGCGCGAAAACAAAATCGTTCGGATGCCAGCCTGAGGCAATGGAAATGCCGGTGCGGCCTCCGGAGAGATTATCGACCACCGACCACTCCTCGGCCACGCGCACGGGATGATGCAGCGGGAGCACCACACTGCCGCCGCGAAGCTGGAGTTGCCTGGTTTCGCGGGCCAGCGCGGCGGCGAGGACCGACGGATTCGGCGAGAAGCCACCATGCGCGTGGAAATGGCGCTCGGGCAGCCAGATCGCGGTGAAGCCGTGACTGTCCGCGTAGCGGGCGCTGTCGAGTATGAGCCGATACTTGTCCTCGCGAAACTCCGGCGGGTAATGGCCGAAAAAATAGAGGCTGAATTGCGTCGGCTTCGTCGAGGCGACCGGAGCCAGCGCAGGCGCGGGCGTAAGCGGCACCAAGCGCGGAGCCGGTGCGCGAATCTCGACCGGCGCGGCATCGGCCGGCGCCTCGGGAAGAAAACCGCCGCGCTGCATCTCGATGATGCTTTCCTGGAAAATGCGGATGACTTCCTCCACGTCCTCGTTGGTGTGCGCCGTGGAAAGAAAGCACGGGCGGCCTTCCCAGATGTGCAGGCCTTTTTCCCGCAGATAGAAATAGAGGAGGCTGCCGTACTTCACCTCGGCTCCGAAATGGAAATAGAAGAGCGAAGAGAAATGCTCGACGTGCAACGGGACGCCCTGGGCCTTGAGGAAAGTATTGAGCCGGGTGACGAAGGCGGTGGTGCGTTCGTTGAGGTGCTGTTGCAGGCTGGGACCCTGCTCCTTGAGATAGCGGAGGATGGCCCGCGAAGCCGCCATGGCCAGCGGATGCCGCACGTAAGTGCCGGCAAAAAAGGTCACGCCGACTTCCGGAAAGGAAGTGTCGCCGAACTGCCAGAACCCGCCATCCAGCGCATCCATGAATTGCGCCGACCCGGTCACCGCGCCGATCGGCATGCCGCCGCCGATGATTTTGCCCCAGGTGCCGATGTCCGATTTGACGCCGAAGTGCGCCTGCGCGCCGTTCAGGTGGCAGCGGAATCCATTGATGACTTCGTCGAAGATCAGCGCCGTCTCGCTGCGCGCGGTGATGCGCCGTGCTTCGTGCAGGAAGGCGCGTGGCTGCAAATCGGGATGGCGGCTTTGCACCGGCTCGATGAGGACCGCGGCCAGGTCGTCGGCATGTTGATTGAGCAGTTCGAGCGATTCCTCGGAGCCGTAATCGAGCACGAGGACGTCGCGGACGATGTGCTCGGGAATGCCCGGAGCCACGGGCACGGAGCGGCGTTCGCCGTTGACGATGTTGGCGCGGACGAGCACCTCATCGTTGATCCCGTGGAAGCCGCTGGTCGTGGCGATGCGGCTGCGCCCGGTGACGGTGCGGGCGATGCGGCAGGCGGCGAGGACGGCTTCGGAACCCGTGTTGCAGAAAGCGGCGCGTTCGTGGCCGGTGAGTTCGCACATCAACTGCGCCACTTCGCCGGCGAGCGGGGATTGCGGGCCGACTTCGATGCCGGCCTTGAGCTGTTCGGCGAGTGCCTGGGTGATGAACTCCGGCGCGTGGCCGAGTAGGTTCGTCCCGAATCCCATCGTGATGTCGATATATTCGTTGCCATCGACATCCCAAAAGCGCGCCCCGGCGGAGCGGGTGGTGATGATCGGGTAAACCATCTCCTTCCAGAACGGGCGGAAGCCGGAGACGGAACGCGGATCGGAGAAATGCCGGCGGTTCTCCTGGGTGCGCCGCTTCGATTCGGGCGTCTTGCGCATATAGCGCTCGATCAATTCATCGAGATGCTTTTGCTGGCGATCGGTGAAGCCGGCGACGGCGGCTTTCTCGATGGGGCGATAGGGGCCGAAGGCTTTTGGCGCTGCTTTCGGTTCCGGCGCAGCCCCGGCATGCACCGGAGGTGCGGTCGGAGCAGGCGCGGGGATTTCGCGCGGCGCCGCTGCGGCAGGCGCCGGTGCTCCCCGCAAGAGAGCGAGTTGCTGTTCGAGGATACGCTGCTGTCCGCGAATGATTTCTTCGAGCAGCGGATTGACCGATGTGGAAGCGAGCGGTGTGGAAATAGGCGACGCCGGAGCGGCGACCGATGGCGCTGCCGGGGCGGCCTTCGCCGGAGCGGGCGCTGTCGCGTTCGCTGCCGCCGGTGCTTTCTCGGCGAGGTATGCCGCCATCGAGTCCAGATTGGTCAAGTCCTCGAGCAATTGACGGAAAGTGATTTTGACGCCGAAACGTTTCCGCAGCGCCTGGCTGGCTTGGGTGAGGAAAAGGGAATCGAATCCGAGGTCGAAAAAACTGGCATCGGCCGGCGCGCCGCTTAAATCCTGGCCGGCGAGCTCGCCAAAGAGTTTCCGGAGTTCCTGCAATAAAATGTCGCGGGGCTGGCTCATCGTTGTGGCACGGTCTCGCCCGTGGTGTTCCTCAGGGTTTCAAGTTGTCGCGACATCATTTCCAATTGTTGCAAGATGACACCTTCGATTCCCGCGTCCGCGGCCGTCAACTGGGGAACGAGTGCCGACGGCGCAGCCGGTGCCGGGGGGGCGTCGACGGTGGTTTTCGCGGGGCGATTGGGTTCGATCCAATGACGCTGCCGCTCAAAGGGATAACCGGGGAGCGAAATCTTCCTTCGCATTTCTTCGGCGTAAACCGCGCTCCACGCGATCGGCACGCCGGCCAGCCAGAAACGGCCGAGCGCCATCCGGTCGGTGCGCAATTCGTCGCCGTCCTGCAGGGAAGGGAAGGAAGCCGCCGGTCCGTGCTGGCGGACGAGTTGTGACAGGGTGTTGCCCGGTCCCACTTCGAGAAGCACGCGATCGCCGTCTTTCAGGAGTTCGGTCACGCCCGCGGAGAAGCGCACCGTTTGCCGCACGTGCCCGACCCAGTAGCTGGGATCGACCGCTTCCGCGTCGGTGATCCAGCGGCCGGTGACGTTCGAGACGAAGGGGATTTTCGGGGCGCGCAGCGAAACCGTCCGAAGAAGATCGCCGAAGGGCATGAGCGCGGGTTCCATCATTTCGGAATGAAACGCGTGCGAAGTGGACAAACGCTTGGCTGCGACTCCGCGCGTTGCCAGTTCGCGCTCGGCGGCGTCAATCGCGCCGAAGGTTCCCGACAACACGGAGAGATGCGGTGAATTGGCCGCGGCGATGGAGAGTTCACCGTGGCACAGCTCCGTGGCTTCGCTTTCCGGAAGGCGAACGGCAAGCATCGCACCCAGCGGGAGTGCCTGGACGATGCGTGCCCGCCCGGCAACGAGGCGCAGCGCGTCCTCCAGACTCATCACCTCGGCGAGCACCGCGGCGACGTATTCGCCGACGCTGTGGCCAATCATCGCCGCCGGTTTCACGCCGCGTGAGAGCCAGAGCTGCGCGGTCGCATATTCCACGGCGAGGAGCGCGGGCTGGGTAATTTCCGTTTGCGTCAGGTGGGCGGAGTCGCGCAAGGCTTCGCGAAGATCTCGCTTGAGCAGTGGCCGCAGAATTTCCGCGCAACGGTCGAGAGCGGCATTGAAGACCGGCTCGCGCGCCGCCAGTTCCAAACCCATTCCGGAATATTGCGCGCCCTGCCCGGGAAACATGAACACGACCGACGCGACTCCCGGACGCTTCGCCTGCGTGTGGCACGATTTTGCCGGCCGCTTTTCCAGGATTTCCGCCGCTTCGGTCGCGCTCTCCGCGACAATGATGCGGCGATGCTCGAACGCCCGGCGACCGGCTTCCAGCGTGAATGCCACTTCCGCCAGATTCGTCGCCGGATGTCCTCGCAGATGCTCGGCCAACCGGGTCGTCGCGGTATCGAGCGCCTCGGCCGTTCGCGCGGAAAGCAGGAGCACATGAGCGCGCGGTTCGTGAGAATGGGCCGCCCGTTCGGGAGCTTCCTCCACGACGACGTGGGCATTGGTCCCGCCGACTCCGAAGGAGCTCACCCCGGCGCGTCGCGGATGTCCCCGGCGTTCCCACGGCGTGAGCTGGGTCACCACTTCAAATGGACTGGCCGCAAAGTCGATTTGCGGATTCGGCTTTTGAAAATGCAGGCTTGCTGGAATCTGCGCGTGTTCGAGGGAAAGCGCCGTCTTGATCAAACCGGTCACGCCCGCCGCTGCTTCCAAATGTCCGAAGTTTGTCTTCGCGCTGCCCAACCGGCAGAAGCCCCGCTTGTCGGTCGTCGCTTGGAAGGCCTGGGTGAGCGCCGTGACTTCGATGGGATCGCCCAGCGGCGTGGCCGTGCCGTGCGCTTCAACGTAGTCGATGGTGTCCGCCGTGACGCCCGCGAGGGCGTGCGCGAGTGAGATCGCTTCGGCTTGTCCATTGATGCTCGGCGCCGTGTAACTGACTTTGTTCGCCCCGTCATTGTTCAAGGCGCCGCCTTTGATCACCGCGTAGACGTGATCGCCATCGCGCAATGCATCGCTCAGACGTTTCAAGACGACGACACCGCAGCCGTGGCCGAAAACCGTCCCGCTCGCTTCCGCGTCGAAAGCGCGGCAATGGCCATCCTTGCTCAGGATTGCGCCCTCTTGAAAAAGATGTCCGCGCGCTTGCGGGAAGGTGATCGATACGCCTCCAGCGAGAGCCGCGTCGCACTGATAACTGAGCAGTGCGCCGGAAGCCTGGATGACCGCGACGAGCGATGTGCTGCACGCCGTCTGCACGGTGATACTGGGCCCGTGCAGGTCGAGTTTGTAGCTGACGCGCGTGGCCAGATAATCCTTATCGTTGCCGATGAGGAGGGGATAACCGTCGGCCTGGAACTGCGCGACGAAATCGGCCAGTTGCTCGCGATGAGTGGCGATGTTGTCGAGCAGGTAGGTGTTCATGCTGGAACCGGCGAAGACGCCGATGTTCCCGCGAAAACGCGCCGGATCGAGCGCCGCATCCTCCAGCGCATGCCAGGCGCATTCGAGAAACACCCGCTGCTGCGGATCGGTCAGCTCAGCATCGCGTGGCGTGAAGCCGAAGAACGGCGCATCGAACATCTCCGCACCTTCGAGGGTGGAACGCGCGGGCACATAGCTGGGATCGCGAATCAGCCCTTCCGGAATGCCGGAGGCGCGCAGTTCCGCTTCGGAAAATCGGGTCACGCATTCCACGCCGCCGGCGAGATTGCGCCAGAACTCGCGCACGTCGCTGGCGCCCGGGAAGCGTCCAGCCAGGCCGACGATGGCAATCGCTTCGACTTTGGGTTCGGCCTCGTTTGCCGTCGGTGCCGATCGGTGCGTTGTCCGTGCCTGTTTGGCCGCACGCTCAGCGACCGCTTCATTCTGGGCGCCGGTCTGCACCCGATCCATGCCGAGGAACTGCGCGAGCGTGTCGATCGTCGGATATTGAAACAGGGCGATGAGCGCGATCTCCCGTCCGAGCCGCTGCTTCAACCGATGATGAATCTGGACGATCATCACCGAATTGCCACCGAGGTCGAAGAAGTTGTCCCGCGTGCCGACCCGATCGAGGCGCAGCAACTCGCGCCATTGCCCGGCGATGAATTCTTCGAGCGAGCCGCGCGGCGCAATATAAGCCGTGGCCAGTTCCGGGCGGGAGCTATCCGGCGCGGGCAGCGCTTTGCGGTCGACTTTCCCATTCGCATTCAGCGGTAGTTTCTCCAGCAGCACGAAAGCGCTCGGAATCATGTACTCCGGCAGCTTCGTCGCCAGGAATCCGCGCAGTTCACTCACACTCGGAGCCTTGCCGAGATCGAGGCCGAGATAAGCCACGAGCCGTTTATCGCCCGGTCCGAATTCGCGCGCCATGACGAAGGCCTCGCGCACGAGTTCGTGCTTTTCCAACGCCGTCTCCACGTCGTTCGGCTCGACCCGATATCCGCGAATCTTGATCTGATGATCGACCCGGCCGACAAACTCGATGTCGCCATGGGCCAGCCAGCGCGCCTGATCCCCGGTCCGATACATGCGGGCCTCGGGTTCCTTGCTGAAAGGATTCGGAACGAATTTCTCCGAGGTCAATTCGGTGCGTCCGAGATAGCCCCGCGCCAGGCACACACCGGCGATATGCAACTCACCGATGACTCCGACCGGGACCGGCTGCCCCACCCGGTCGAGGATGTACATTTGCGTATTGTCGATCGGTTTGCCGACTGCCGGGCGAATGCCCCACGCCGTGGGATCATCGGGCATTTTCAATTCCGTGACGACGTGCGCTTCCGATGGGCCGTATTCGTTGTGCAGCCGGCACTGCGGCAGCCGCAGGAACATTTGCCGGACCGCATCGGTGATGAGCAACTGTTCGGAGCCGGAAATGACTTTGCGCAAATTGGCGCAGGCAAAATGGCTCTGGCAGAAACCCTCGGCGAGTTGTTGCAAGGCCACGGCGGGCAGGAAAATCCGATGCGCACCATGGCGGTCGAGAAGTCCGGCGAGACCGGAGAGATCCTGTCGTTGAGCCTCGGTGATCAAGACCACCGTGCCGCCGCTGAGCCAGGTGGAAAAGATATCCTGGAAGGAAACGTCGAAAGAGAGCGAAGCAAACTGCAGCGTCCGCGCGCGCGGCGGAAGCGGCGTCGTGCGCAGCATCCAGCCGAGCAGATTGAGCAGCGGCCGCTGGGTCATGAGGATGCCCTTCGGCTTGCCCGTCGAACCGGAAGTGTAAGTGATGTAGACGAGCGAATCGACCAACGGAGCGGTCGCCGGATTATTGCCCGAGAGCTTGGCAATCGTGCTCCATTCCGTATCCACCGCGAGCACGGGAACGCCGTGGGGTTTCAGCGTCTCGACAAAGCGTTCTTGCGTCAGGATCGTCGCGAGTTGCGCGTCCTCGATCATGTAATGGAGGCGTTCCGCCGGGACGGCCGGATCGAGCGGCACGTAGCCGGCGCCCGTCTTCAGCACCCCGAGAATCGCGACCAGCATTTCGAAGGAGCGATGCATGCTGATCCCGAGGCGCATTTCCGGTTCGACGCCCTGCCGGCGAAGGTGAAAGGCGAGTTGATTCGCCCGGCGATTCAGTTCGCGGTAGGTGAGCGATTCCTCGCCAAAGATGACCGCCGTTTCCTCCGGCGTCAGCGCCGCCTGCTGCTCGAAGCGTTCGTGCAGCAGCAGGTTTCCGGGGTGTTCGCAGGCCGTGGCATTCCAGGTGACCAGTAGTTCCCGCTGCTCGACCGTGGTGAGCATGCCGAGACGGTCCACCGTCACTTCCGGGTTGGCGGCAATGCTCCGCAGCAACTCCTGATAATGGCCGAGCATTCCCACAATCGTCGAAGGCGCAAACAGGTCGCGATTGAATTCCAAGGCGCATTCCCAGCCATCGTGCCTCGGGGTGACCCGCAGCGAGAGATCGTACGCCGTGCCGGTGGGGAGTGATTCAATCTCGGCCGCCAGACTGTTGTCGAAGGCGAGCGGCGAGGGAAGCGGAGGCCGGGACTCGAACGCTGCCTGGAAGAGCGGATGATAGCTGAGATTGCGTTCGGGTTCGACCGCCTCGAGGACGCGTTCAAAGGGAACCCCGCGCAAGGCTTTCACCGCCTCGGAATTGGCGATGAAACCATCGAGAAATTCGGTGAACGTCACGTCGCCATCGATTTTCGTCCGCAAAACTTCGACCGTTTCCGTCGGCCCGACCTGGCCTCCGCTGGAATCTCCACGGCGCAACGCCACGGGCAGACCGATTGTCAGGTCGGTCTGGTTGGTGTGGCGATGGAGGAGCGCGGCGTGGGCCGCGAGGAAGATGACCGGCAGGTCCGTGTCTTTCGATACCGCCAACTGCTGGAGCGACCGGGCGAGCGCGCCATCGACGATGATCGAGCGGCGCTCACTGGCGAAAGTCTGGACCGCCGGGCGGGCGCGATCGAGCGGGTACTGGAGCGTGGGTTGTGGCGGCGCGAGGTACGCTTTCCAGAATTCCAACCGCCGGCTCAACTCCGGCCCCGCGAGAAAAGTCCGTTCGCGCTCGGTAAATTGGGTGAAACGAACTTCGCCCTGGGGAAAATCGCCCCGCCAGGCCTGCGCCAGGTCCCGGGCAAATACCGGCAACGAAGCTTCATCGAAAATGATGCGATGAGCATTCCAGAGGAAGTGATGCTCATCTTCCGCCACGCGATGAAGCGTCGCCGCGAAGAGCGGGCCGGTCGCGAGATCGAAGTGCCCGGGCGCAAACGTCGTGGGCGAGGACTCCACGACCGGACAGCTCAATGCGCCGGGCACGTGCACCCGCGCCACGGGTTGGCCGTCGACCTCGGGAAAGGTCGTGCGGAGAATATCATGCCGCGCGATCACCTTCTCCAGCGCGGCGCGAAAGCGGGCCACATCGAGCTTTCCGCGTAGGCGGAAAATCCAGGCCACCTGGTGGGCCACGGAGTCGCGCTCAAACCGGTCGAGAAACCACAGCCGGTGCTGCGTCAACGAGAGGGAGCCATCCGCGCGTGCGCTCGGCGAGGAACTCATAGTTGGCAAAACCTCAGCCAGCCAAAGGTGCGAGGTGAGCGCTGGGCGCAGGAGTGTGGCTGGCCCGCGGTGCGAGCAGTGCGTCGTTTGGCAGCGGAACGGCGGGCGTGAAATCGCGTTCCGAAATGAAGGTCGGCCGCGGATTTTCGATGGGTCGCAGGGCGTTGGCCACGGGGTTGTAGGAAATGAAAATGCTCAGCCGGTCCACAGGCGAGAGATTGCCGGCGGAGGCGTGGAGGGTATTGCCGTGGAACAGGACGACGAAACCCGGCGCGCCTTTGGCCGCCACAATCCCGCTGGTGGAGAGGGCGCGGGTCAGCGTGCGCTTGCTGATCTTGTATTTCAAGTCCGCGGTGAGCGTCGGTTTCCAGGATTCGGCGGCGTCGAGTTCCGAGTATTTCTTTTCCACATCGAGATCGATGGTGCCCAGTTTTTGGGAGCCGGGAATGAGCAGGAGCGGGCCGTTGAAATCGTCCACCGTATTGAGGAAGACCACCGCGCTGAGGACATTCGGCGTCGGCATGCCATCTTCCTTCAGCCAGTAAAGGTAGTCCTGGTGCCATTCCCACTGCTCGCCGTCCATGCCGAGCTTGGCGTTGATCTTGAACTGGTGGATGTAGACCTTGTCGCCGAGAAGCTGCGTCGCCGGGATGACCATTTTTTCCAGCCGGGTCAGGCGGGTGAAAACATCGTTCGTCTTGTGTGCGGCGAAGACCGTGCGCACCGCGCCATTTTTTTCCAGGACCCGTCCGGGTTGATCGGTGGCGAACTCATGATAAGTCTCGCTTTTGAGCAGTTCGACCTCCTCAGGTGAGAACCATTGCTCGAGGACGAGAAAGCCGTCTTCGTGAAATTTTGCGATTTGCTGCGTAGTCAGACGCATAGGCGAACCAAGGTCGGGGATGAAGGGTAAACCAGGGTCCCGCCGCTACGGACTGAATGACAGATGGGTAATTTCACGTGTTCGATCGAAATAGCTTCGCGCCGCCGGTTTTTGACATTGAGAAAGCACCTGATATGCCATCGCTATCTGACGGCTCAAAGTAAATCATGCAACTGCGACACTATACCACCGGCGGTTTCCTGCGAGGACGACCGTGGTGGTTTGAAGCTCTGTGGATGGCGGCCAAGTGGGTCTTTTTCCTCAATCCCGTGCCCTGGCCATCCGCCTTGCGGGTCGGATTGCTCCGGGCTTTCGGGGCGAAAATCGGGGAACGCGTGGTCATCCGCTCGCAAGTGAACATCACCTTTCCATGGCGATTCCAGGCCGGGGACGACGTCTGGCTGGGGGAGGAAGTGCTCGTCCTCAGCCTCGCGCCGGTGGTTATTGAATCGAACGTCTGCATTTCGCAGCGGGCCTTCCTCTGCACCGGCTCGCACGATTTCCGTTCGGAGAATTTCGACCTCGTCGTCAAACCGATCACCGTTCGCGCCCGGAGCTGGATCGCCGCGATGGCCTTCATCGCCCCCGGCGTGGAAATCGGGGAGGGGAGCATGGTCGCCGCGAATTCGGTAGTCTCGGAAAACGTTCCGCCGAAATCGCAGGTCCGCGGAAATCCCGCGGTGGTGGTGAAGCAGTATTCGTGAGGCTGATCCTTGCGATTCGCGAGTGGAAGCAACGGACAATTCCGGTCAGATGGGATCGACTTGGAAATTTCCTGTGGAAATTTACTTTTGAAGACAGAGCCCGGCGCGCTTAACCTGCGTTTATGAGCACGTCCGCCACTATGCCCGTCAACCCTGAGGAACTCCGTCCTCTCGTGCATGAGGAGGTTGATAGACTCGAGGCGGAAGACCTTGCGGTGCTCCATCGGGTTGCTTTGCAATTGGAGTTGGAGCGGGTAAGTGCGCGCCTGGATGAAGGTTTCGATGCCGACCGTGACGCGGGAAAACTGGATCGGTTACCAGAGATTATCCGTGAGGCGCGGGCAGCGTTGCGTGAACGTAGTGGCAAATGACGGTAGTATTGGACAGCAATACGCTGATCCAGATGTTCGGCCGACGCTCACGGTTGCCGGAACTGCACCAAGCGCTTAGATCAGGCCGGCTCAGGATTGCCGTCTCCACCACCATCCTGCTGGAGTATGAGGAAGTCATTTGCCGCTATGCCGATCGCGCTCGTTGGCTGGATGTGGCGCGCATGCTTGAGTTGCTGACCGCACTTCACGGAAACGTGCTAAGCGTCAACCCCAGCTTTCGGTTCCGAATCATCTCTGGCGACGAAGATGATAATGCTTTCGCCGACTGTGCCATCGCTGCGGAAGCTGACTGGATCGTTACGTCCGACCATCATTTTGACGTTCTGATCCATTCAGGCTACAAGCCGCAGCCGATCACGCCCGAGGAGTTCATTCGCCGATTTTTAACATTCCTGCCCGAGTAGTCGCTCATTCCCTGCACCATCGAGGATTCTAGCGAACCAGCGAATGCACCCCTAATGCACATCCTCTTCCTGAACCAATACTTCCCGCCCGATCCAGCGCCGACTGGCGTCCTTTTGCAGGAAATAGCGGATCGGCTGCGCGATGCGGGACATACCGTGGATTTCGTCGCGGCGCGTCAGGATTACCGCGGTGGACAGCAGAAGGGTGGGCGGATGCGCCGGGAGATGGCCGCCTTGGTGCGCATGTTTTTCGACGCCTTGCGACGGCGGCGCCCGGATATCGTCATTTCCGCGACTTCGCCCCCGTGCTTGTTGCTCGTGGCGACACCGGTGGCGATCTGGCATCGCGCCAAATCCATCCATTGGGTGATGGATCTGTATCCCGAGATTGCAGTCTCGCTTGGGGAAATTCGGCCGGGTCTGCTTTCGTCGGTGATCCGCCGCGCCATGGGCTGGTGCTACCGCCACGCCCGCACGGTGGTTGTCGTTGACGAAGACATGGCGGGTCGGCTTGGCGAGTACAGTGTGACCGCGCGAGTCGTCTCGCCCTGGGTCTTTTCGACAGTCATCGAGCAGCTCACCCGCGCGACCGCCGAACCCGAGGAACCCTGGACGTGGATCTATTCCGGAAACCTCGGGCGTGCCCACGAATGGGAAACGCTGCTCGCCGCCCAGGCGATCCTCGAAAAACGCGGCGCCAGCATTCGCCTGGTCTTTCAAGGAGGCGGTCCCGCCAGACCGGCGGCCGAGGCCAAAGCTGCCGAGCTGGGATTGCGGGAATGTGTCTGGAAGGGATACGCCGAGGAAGCCGAATTGCCCAACTCGTTGCTCCGAGCCCAGGTGCTGGCGGTGACGCAGTTGCCGGCTGCGCAAGGGTTGCTCTGGCCCAGCAAAATGGCGCTCGTTCTCGCCCTGCCACGACCGATTCTTTGGGTCGGGCCAACGGACGGCGCCATCGCGCGCCAACTGCGGTCGCTCTCGCCGGTCGGAATCTTCGCGCCCGGCGAGGCCGAATCGGTGGCGGATTGGTTGATCAGCCGTAAGTCCGCGGCCGAAATTCGCCCCGCCATGGATTCTACAACTGCGCGCAAAGCGGCGTTAAACGACTGGCGCGAAATCGTCGAAAGCGCGCTGGAATAGCTCTTACGCAGGTACAGTCACCCGTTCACGCTCGTCGCCCCATTGCTGCTCGGCGGTGCACCTGCGTCCGGCACCGAAGTCTTTCTCAGCCATAAAAACCACAAATGCGGAATCACCGACCCAGATTGCTTGCGGCCTTGCCAAGCGATGGCACTTTTGGTGCTTAATCGCGTCCGTACATGATTTCCGCACAACCACGGTCCTGGCGCCAGGTGAATGCCGCCGGCGAGTTCCGCCTTGATTCCGAAGGAGGTGCCTTCGTGTGATTTACGCTTTGCTCTTCTTTGTTTTGGGGTTCGGCATTTCGGTCTTCTGCACGCCTTGGGTCATCCGCCTCGCCCACCGCGGCATCGGTCTCGATTATGCCCATGAATCGCGAAAAAAGCAGGCAGTGCCGATTCCGCGCATCGGTGGCATGCCGCTCATGCTGGCCATTTCCGTGGGTTTGCTGGTCATCTTTGCCGTGCGTCCGAGCAACGCCACCAATTGGTTCCCGATCCTCGTGGGAAGCCTGATGATGTATGGACTCGGGCTTTGGGACGATTTGTACCGGCTGGGGGCGAAGAAAAAGCTCCTCGGCCAGATTCTCACCGCCGTGCTCGTCTATTACATGGGGCTGAACATCGAGAAGTTCTCGTATCCGGGTGCGGCCGGCAGCATCGATCTCGGTGCCTGGCGTCTGCCGGTCACGGTCTTCTGGCTCATCGCTGTTCCCAATGTGGTCAACCTGATCGACGGGTTCGACGGGCTCGCCGGCGGCTTGGGGCTGTGCATGTCGGTGACGCTGGGCATCGTCGGTCTGCACAACGAGCAAGTGCCGGTGGCCTGCTACGCCTTCACGCTCGCCGGTGCGCTCCTGGGATTTCTCGTTTTCAATTTCCCGCCGGCCAAGATCTATCTAGGGGATGGCGGCGCTTATCTCATCGGTTTCACCATCGCGGCGCTGTCGCTCACCAGCTCCAACAAAGGCTCCGTGGCCAAGGTGCTTTTCGTCACGCTCATCGCCCTCGGGGTCCCGATCCTCGATACCACCTTCGCCGTGGTCCGGCGCGCCCTGCGGGGCTACCCGATCTTTCACGCCGACGATGAGCATTTCCACCACCGGCTCGAGGCGCTGGGCTTTTCGAAAACGCGCATCCTCTTCGGTCTTTACGGCATCTGTCTGGTCCTGAGCCTGTTTGGGCTGAGCATCATCTGGAGCCAGGGCGGCACGCTGCCCATCGGTATCGGCGTGCTTTTCTTCCTCGCGCTTCTGGCGTTGCGCTATTTTCACTTCCTCAAATCGTGGGACGACGTGCGCCGGAAATTGAGCCGGGTGGTGCGCCGCCGCCGCCACGTGCAATACGCCCTCTTGCAGGCGCAGGTCCTGGAATTCGAGGCGGAGCGTTGCAGGACGGCGGAGGAATTTTGGGCGATCTTCGAGCACACGTTGCGCCGCGTCGGCTTCGTGGAGAGAGGGGAGTCCGATGCGGAATATGCGATCCAGGTGAAATACAATGGGTCCGCGCCGTGGACGCTTCATGCTCCGCGGCACAAGGGCACGGCGGTGGAATGGCAGCGCCTCGCGGAATGTTTTCGGCCGGTTTACGCCAAGGCGAAGCAGAAATGGCGGACATGAGGCGGCGACGATCGCATCGCCGGAAGTCCGGCGAATCAGAGCGGGCAGGATCGGACGCTGGGGGATCGCACTCCAGCGAATCGCGCCGGGATGATGGCGGGCAGGGTGCGGCGGATCGCCGTG
>DASYAY010000027.1:0-37871 GCA_036501065.1 Chthoniobacter sp.
CATCCGTCGCCCTCCCGTGCATGTCTCTGGTCAATACACGCGGCAACTTCAGGCACGCCTAATTTGAGTTTTACTCCAGCCATCGCTCTCTTTTGCCAGCCTCCCTCACATATGTCACGTTATTTATGAAAGATGGTATAAGTCGCGGCAGTTCTCGCTTGTCCCGAGGCCGGGCTGTTCCATTGTTCGCTGCCATGTCCAAAGCTTCCAACGTCCTTGGCCAACCCCTCCAGCCCTGCAGCTTCGATCCGGTCACCGGCTTTTACCGGGACGGCTGCTGCCATACCGGTCCCGGCGACCACGGCCTGCACACCGTGTGCACGGTGATGACCGCCGAATTCCTGCGCTTCTCCCGCGCCGCCGGCAACGATCTTTCCACGCCAGTGCCGGAATACGAATTCCCCGGCCTCAAGCCCGGCGACCGGTGGTGCCTCTGCGTGACGCGTTGGGCCGAAGCCTTCGAAGCCGATTGCGCTCCGCAGGTCGTACTCGCGTCGACGCACATCTCCGCGCTGGAGTATGTGTCGCTGGAGGATTTGCAGGCGCACGCGGCCGTTTAGCGACGGAGACAATCAGACAAGCGGACAATCAGACAGGGAGAGGAACGGTTCGACGCGCACCGTGGTACGCGAGCGATCTATCGGCACGCGCGAAGCGCCTCTCATTGTCTGAAAGTCTGATTGTCTTGCCCAACTCGCCGCCCGCTCCCGGCGACTTTAAATCTTGTCCGCGGAGTACTCCCAGCCCTTGCGATAGGCGGCGCGCTTGATGAACATCTCGGCCTCGGGCATGCCAACGACGGAAAGCTTGTCCTTGTCCCACTCCAAGCGTTGACCGGCGTAGTGCATCGCCAGGCCGCCGACGAGGGTGAGTTCCGTGAGCGGCACGGAGTAATCGAACTGGGACATGAACGGATAGGCCTTTCCGTTCTTGATTGCTTCGGTCCATTCTTCCTGCGGATTGCCGGCTTTCGGACTGCGCTCCAGGGTCTTCGCAATCGGGTGGGCTTCGATTTCAGCGCGGCGCGATTTCGGCCAAATCTGGGGATTTTTCGCCTGGTCGTTTTTGTTGAAGATGATGCCTTCGCTGCCCACGATGAACCAGCCGCCCGGCGAGGGTTTGCCGGACTTCTTCGGATCCTTGTCTTCGAAGGCCTCGTTGAGGTCGATGGTGGACGGGAAATCGGGGAGGTAAACGGTGCCATCGGGCTTCTTGCCTTCGTACCACGTCAGCGTGATGTCGCCGTGGTCTTTGACGTTCGGAAACTCCATCTTGACGATCGAGCCCTTCGGCCAGGCGACGTCAGTAATCTCATCGACCGGGTGCGCGGTCGCATAACGGGGCACACCGAGATCCAGCGCCCAGGACGCCGGATCGATGAGGTGGCAGCCCATGTCGCCAAAGGCGCCGGCGCCGAACTCGATGTAACCGCGCCACTTGAAAGGATGAATATCGGGCGAATACACATGATCCGGCGTGGTGGAGAGCCAGAGTTCCCAATCGAGATTCGCGGGGACTTCCGTCGGCTTGAAGACGACGTCCTTGCCTTGGGGCCAGATCGGCCGGTTGGTCCAGACGTGGACTTCCTTGACCTTGCCGATGACCCCGGCCTGGACCCATTCCTTGACCACGCGGTTGTCATCAAAGGTGTGGCCTTGGTTGCCCATCTGCGTGATCACGCCCTTCTTCTTCGCGGCGAGGTGCAGTTGGCGCGCTTCCCAGAGCGTATTGACGAGGGGCTTTTGCACGCAGACGTGTTTGCCGAGCGCGATGGCGTGCATGGCGGCGGGGTAGTGTGTGTGGTCCGGCGTTGACACGGTGACCGCTTCGATCTCCTTCACTTCGTCGAGCATCTTGCGGAAATCGCGAAACAATTTCGCATTCGGATATTTTTGCGCCGCTTTGTTGAGGGTCTTTTCGTCGACGTCGCAGAGCGCGACGACTTCATTGCCCTTGGACGAGCCTTCCAAATCCGATGCGCCCTTGCCACCGCAGCCGATGGCGGCGACGGCGAGCTTGCGTCCGGCCGGCGTGTCGTCAGCGCGAAGGAGCAGGTTGGGAAGGATGATGCCGCCGGCGGTCGTTGCGGTGAGACCTTTGAGGAACGAACGGCGACTGGAACGGAAGGGAGACAATTTCATGGTTGGGGTGTGGGTGGAAATTACAGCACAATCCACAACCCGCCGCGCTGGCACAAGCTTAGAGCGCGTCTCGATCCGCGGCCAAATCCTCGGGAAATGCTTGCGACGACGGGCAATCGGGTGTCCAATTTTAATACGGACGAAAGGGCGAGCAAAACCGAATTCCCACCGACTACTTTATGGAACAGCTCATCACCGTCGCCACCTTTAACGAACGCGAACCCGCCGACCACATCGCCGGACGATTGCGCGAAGCCGGTCTCGCCGCAGAGGTCTACGACGAATCCAACGAACAAAGGTGGAAGCTTTGGAACCTGAACCCGCGAGCGCATATGCGGGTGCGGGTGCACACGACGGAAGAGAAGCACGCCAACGCGTTGCTCGATGAGTGGCAGGGTTCCGAACCGGCGCTGGCCAAAGCGATCAAGTGCCCGGAATGCGGCTCCTGCAAAATCGAGTTTCCGCAATTCTCGCGCCGGACGTTGATGGGCGCGCTTCCGGCCGCCGCGGCCGCCGCGGGCGTGATCTCACGCGAATACTATTGCGAGTCCTGCCACTTCACCTGGCCGGACGAAGTGAAACCGGAACCCGACCTGGACCGGCTCAACTGGCGCAAGTCGGACAAGGTGCTGTAGTCGCTCGGCGAGAGCCGCTCTTGCGGCGTCAATGGATGTCCGCTGGTTTTGAAGCGGGAGCCCATCCTTTTTGGGGCCTATTTTGCAATTCCATGGGTGGCTGTTTTTCTTTCGGTCCCCGCACCGGATTTTTTTGTATCCCCCCTGCCAGAATCTTGTTGACCAAAACTGGTGAAAGGCCCAATATCAGGTAGTTCTTTTACATGACAACCACAACATATTGTGGTTCAGAGCGCGATAGAGTGCCCATAGCCACGGCTCTGGGAGAATAGGGAATCGGGTGTAAATCCCGAGCGGTTGCGCCGCTGTAACGAGCGACGAAAGCCTCACTAATGCCACTGCGCACCAAGCGCGGAAAGGCGGGGCGAGTAGGACGACCTCGGAGCCAGAAGACCTGCTCTTTCGCCCTCATCAATCGCCTCGCCAAAAACGAGGCAAACAGTACGATCGCGCCAACGATCGGATGGGATATTGGACCGCCAGGGACGCCGCCGGGATTCGGCGGAGCGTGCCCAGCCTTCGGTTTCCTCATCGACCTGCGTGAGGCCTTCCGAAGGCATTTTTTTCCTCCGGAATTCTTTTACGAAACGAAGCGGCGTGATGGCTACCCCGCGATAAATTACAAAAATCCCATGAGCACGGCCTTTCCCAATCCAGCCATCGCGCCAGCGCGTGACACCCTCGACATTGCCGGTGAAAACATCGCCACCCGCGAGGAGGGTGATTTTGTCGTCTATCAAATGGGCTCCAAGACCTTCCGCCTGGACAAGGCGAAGGCCCGCGCGCGCCTCGCGGCCAAACGCGTGATCAATGGCCATCGCAGCGCCGAGTTGAATGTGCTCCCGCTCAAATATCACGAGGCCTACCGCATCTATAAGCAGATGAAGGCCAACCACTGGGAGCCGGACGTCATCGACATGACACGCGATTCGCAGCAGTGGAATACGAACGCGCTGACTGCGAAGGAGCGTTGGATCATCGAGATGGGTGTGGGATATTTCTCCGCGGCCGAAGGGATCGTCGGCGATTCGGTGCTCCATGTCATCGAAGACAACCTCACGGCGGCGGAGCTCAAGCATGCTTCGCTGCGCCACATCGCCGAGGAGTCGATCCATATGGATTCGCTGCTCCACATCATCGGGTCGCTGAACATCGATCTCGACGAGGTCACGGCGAAGTTCAGCGACATTCCGTCGGTGCGCAAAAAGAACGATTTCATCACGCGCCATATTCCCGAGCTGAAGATGGGCATCGACCTCACGCGGACGGAGAACAAGCAGAAGTTCGCCAAGGCCATCTTCGGGATCACGCAGGTCATGGAGGGGACGCAGTTCTACGCGCTCTTCGCCATGATCCTCTCGCTGCATCGCCAGAACAAAATGACCGGGATCGGCCAGATGTTTCAATACACGCTGCGCGACGAGTCGAACCATATCGAGCTTGGCCGCTACATTCTTACCCAGCTCATCGCCGAGAATCCCGATGTGTGGACGCCCGAGTTTCGCGACGAACTCGTCGAGTTCATGCGCGAGGGCGTGGAATTAGAGAAGGAGTTCGTCCGCGATTGCCTCCCGGAGGACGGCGTGGGCATGACGCAGGCGGACTTTTTGACTTATGTCGATTTCAACGCCGACCGGCGCCTGGCCGGGCTCGGGCTGCCGACACTTTCGACGGTGAAAACCAACCCCTTCGCCTGGCTCGACGAGGTGATCTTCCTCCGCAAAGAAAAGAATTTTTTCGAGACGCGCGTCACCGAATACCAAACCAGCGGGAGCCTCACGAACACCGCGGAGGACGACCTGATTTAATGAGTGTCCACGCCGATACCTGGATTCGCCGGATGGCGAAGGAGCGTGGCATGATCGAGCCATTCGAGGACAAACTCGTGCGCCGTGCGGGAGATGCGCCGGTGATTAGTTATGGTCTGTCGAGTTATGGCTATGACTTACGCGTGGCCGACGAGTTCAAAGTCTTCACCAACGTGTTCAGCAGCATCGTCGATCCGAAACATTTCGATCCCAAGTCCTTCGTCGATGTGCAGACGGATGCCTGCCTCGTTCCGCCGAACTCCTTCGCGCTCGCCCGGAGCGTCGAATACTTCCGCATCCCGCGCGATGTGCTCACCCTCTGCGTGGGCAAGAGCACCTATGCGCGCTGCGGCATCATCGTGAATGTCACGCCCTTCGAGCCGGAGTGGGAAGGCCACGTCACGCTGGAGATTTCCAATACCACGCCGCTCCCGGCGCGCATCTACGCCGGCGAAGGTCTCGCGCAGGTGCTCTTCCTCGCCGCGCACGAGCCGTGCGAGATCAGTTACGCCGACCGCGCCGGCAAGTACCAAGCCCAACGCGGCATCACGATTCCCCGCACCTGAGTCCGCCCACCAGCCTCCATCCATGAACACGATTCCTGCTCCCTTCGTTCTGCGCAACGACCTGCCGATCCATGTTACGGCGGAGTTTCCGCAAGTGATCCGTCGCGATTTGTCGGGCGACACCTCGGGCAAACCGCGCGTGGTGCCGTGGCTCGGCCACAAGATCGCCAAAGCTGTGTCGGCGGCGTGCTTTGTCGAGGGCGCCGATGACGAAATCGGTTTGCAGGTGCAGGCGGAAATCGAATTTCGCCTGCGGCGCGAACGTCCGAGTTTCATCCACATCGAGGAAATCCAGGACATGGTCGAGGAAACGCTCATCGACCTCGGCCACGCCAAGGTGGCGCTGGCCTACGGGAAGTATCGCGCGCGCCGTGCGGCGGAGCGCGAGCACGGCATCGGTCCGGAAACCGCGGATGAGAGCGGGCAGCTCGAGCTGGCCACGCGCGAACATCTCGCCGATATTCGCGCCCGCATTTCCTTTGCCAAAATCGGCCTGCGCGTGACGCTCGGCGATGACGATCTGCTCGCGCGCCTGTTGCGCAGCACTTCCATCAGCCTCACGCCGGCGGAGCGCCGCGACACGATCGTGCTCAATGCGAAGTCGCTGCTCGACGTCGATGCCGATGCGCGTTTCTTCGCCGCGCGCATTCTCCTGAGTTACATTTACGAAGAGACATTGCCGTGGAAAGTGGCCGATGGGCCGCAAGCCTTGAAAGAAGCGCATCGCCGGGCGTTTCTGGAATACATTCCACGCGGCATTGCCCTGAGGCGGCTGGAACCGCGGCTCGCCGATTTCGATCTGAAAAAGCTGGCGGCGGCGCTCGATCCTTTTGCCGATCTTCAGTTTGATTTCCTCGGCATCCAGACACTCTACGACCGCTATCTCATTCACACTCAGGACACGGTGCACGGCCGCAAGCAACGTCTCGAGGCGCCGCAGATTTTCTGGATGCGTGTGGCCATGGGATTGGCGGTGCAGGAACGCGAGCGCGAAGAACGCGCCAGCGAATTCTACGCGGTCTACCGGTCCCGGCGCGGCTGTTCTTCCACGCCCACGCTTTTCAATGCCGGCACGCTGCATCCGCAGCTTTCCTCCTGCTATCTGCTCTACTGCGGCGATTCGATCGAAGATATCACCGAGACGTGGCGCCGCTTTTCGCATCTCTCGAAATGGGCCGGCGGGCTGGGTTGCTCCTGGACGGCGATTCGCGGCGCCGGGGCGCACATTCACGGCACGAATGGCGAAAGTTCGGGAGTCATTCCGTTTCTGAAAGTCAGCAATGATATCGCCATCGCGGTGAACCAGGGCGGCAAACGGCCCGGCGCGTTGTGCAGCTATCTCGAGTTATGGCACGCCGATATCGAAGATTTTCTCGATCTGCGAAAGGAAACCGGTGATGACCGCCGGCGCACGCATAACATGAACACGGCGCACTGGATTCCCGACCTGTTCATGAAACGGCTCAAGGCGATCTCCGACGGAGTTTTGGGCAAGGATGCCACGTGGTCGCTCTTCCGGACCAACGATGTGCCCGATCTGCCGGAACTTTCCGGGCGGGCCTTCGAGGATCGTTACACGCACTACGAAGCGCTGGCTGCCGAGGGTAAATTGTGGTCGCGCAAGGTGCGTATCCTCGCGCTGTGGAAGCGGATGCTCGAGATGCTCTTCGAGACCGGGCATCCGTGGATGACTTTCAAGGACCCGTGTAATTTGCGGAGCCCGCAGGATCACGCCGGTGTTATCCATAATTCCAATCTCTGCACCGAGATCACTCTCAATACGAGCAACGACGAGGTTGCAGTTTGCAATCTCGCCTCGATTAACCTGGCAGGGCACCTGCGTGAGGACGGCTCGCTCGATCACGACCGTTTGCGCGCCACCATCACGGTGCTCATGCGGATGTTAGATAACGTCATCGACATCAACTTCTACCCGGTGGATGCCTCGGCCCGCTCGAATCTGCGGCATCGTCCCGTGGGTCTCGGCGTCATGGGTTTGCAGGATGCACTCTACCGCAAAGGCGTCGCCTTCGATACGCCGGAGGCGGTGGCGTTCAACGACGAAGCCTTCGAAGCCATCGCTTACTACGCTTACTCTGCGAGCAGCAATCTCGCCGCAGAACGGGGCCGTTACGAGACTTACACGGGGTCGAAATGGGACCGCGGTCTCATGCCGCTCGACACCCTGGACCATCTGGAAAAGGAACGCGGCGTGCCGTTGCTCGTCGATCGCACGGCTCGCCTCGACTGGGCCGCGTTGCGAGAGAAGATTGCCACCCAGGGGATGCGCAATTCGAACTGTCTCGCCGTGGCACCCACGGCGACGATCTCGAACATCCTCGGCTGCACTCCTTGCATCGAGCCGACTTACAAACATATCCACACGAAATCGAACATGAGCGGTGAGTTCATCCGCACGAATGATCACCTCCTGCGCGAGCTCCAGGCGCGCGGCTTGTGGGATGAAGAGATGCTCGCCGACCTCAAGTATTTCGACGGCAGCGTCCAACCGATCGAGCGCGTGCCCGCCGAACTCAAGCGGCTTTATAAAACCGCGTTCGAGATCGCGCCTACCTGGATTCTCCAGTGCGCCGCGGCGCGCCAGAAGTGGATCGACCAGGCTCAAAGCACCAATCTGTGGCTCGCCGAAAGCGACGCTCGCACCGCGAGCTTCATGTATCGCGAGGCCTGGGAACGTGGCCTGAAGACGACTTACTATCTGCGCACCCTGAACAAGAGTGCCATCGACAGTTCCAACCGGGACCGTCGCGCCCCCGCCGCTCCTGAGCCCAAGCGCGAATACACCGCCGAGGAGAAGCAGGCCTGTTCCATTGAAGCGATGCGCAATGGCGGGACTTGCGAGGCCTGCCAGTAGTCTGCGGTCACCGAAAATCGGGTCTCCAATTTTACCGCAGAGAACGCCGAGGAAGTTTGAGAGGCCGAGCGGCGAAGCTGCAATCAAAGGGGTTGTTCCCGAAACGCGCGAAAGAACAGGGTCGAACAAATTGGACCACGGATTACACGGATTTCACGGATTAAAATTTCCGCGGCGAAATTAACCCGTATAACTTGTGTAATCCGTGGTTCTCTTTTCGTGGTCCGGCGCTTGACTGTTGATCCAACTTGGAGCGACATCGCGTAGATCTACACCCCAGCGGACACCACTGCCCCGGGTGTTCCGACGCCAAACTTGATATTGCTCACTTCACTCTGCTCCTCCAATCGGGCGCGAAATTTCAAGTGCCGCCGCCGGGTCCACTCGACCAACGGATGCCACGCCACATGCACGAGGTCATGCTTGATCAACAAATGCCAAAAACGGTTGGAGCGCTTGTAGAGATAGGACATCGCCAGGTAAGGCGCGACTGATCGCCAGTCCTCCGGACGCCGGCGCCAGATCGATGCATGGGAGAAGAGCCGCTGGTAAATCCAACTGTAACCGTGGGCCAGTTCCTCCGGAGTCATGTGCTTCGGCCGAAAAACGACGTGTCCCGTATCGTATTGGCTCCAATCCTTGTGCAGCAGCCGGCCCTCGCTTTCCATCTGCCGGAAGAGCGGCGTCCCTGGATAGGGTGTCAAGATATGGAACGTGGCGCATTCGAGCCGGTTCGTTTCGATCCAGTCGACGGTCAGCGCGAAGACATCGCGACGATCATCATCGAAGCCGAGCACGAAGCTTCCGTTCACCTGGATTCCGTGAT
Organism: Chthoniobacter sp.; assembly: GCA_036501065.1. Taxonomy (GTDB): domain Bacteria; phylum Verrucomicrobiota; class Verrucomicrobiia; order Chthoniobacterales; family Chthoniobacteraceae; genus Chthoniobacter. Next base: position 8,852 of record DASYAY010000027.1, read on the forward strand.
CGTGCAGGATCCGCACCCGGCGCGCATAATCGACCGTGAGTGGCGTCCGTTTCCGGGCCTGCACCAGATTCGAATCGGACAGACTTTCGAAGCCGATGAAAACTCCGGTGCAACCGGCGAGGGCCATCTCGCGAATCAATGACGGATCATCCGTGACATCGAGCGTGACCGCGGCGCTCCAGATTCTCTCCAAGGGGCGCAGCGCCCGGCAAAGTGAGCGCAGATATTCCGGACGCGATCCCAGATTGTTATCGACGAAAACCGCGTAGGGCTGTTCGTCGGCGGCAAACTCGGCGACGATCTGCTCGACGTCCCGCACGCGATACGGCATCCGCAATCCTTCCGTGGAGAGATAGCAAAAGCCACAGCGATTGTGGCATCCGCGCGTCGCGATGAGGCTGGTCGTGGTCAGAAAACTCCGCCGCTTGAGCAGCTTCCGGCGTGGCGCCGGATCGGTGCGGTATTCGTTTTCGTACATCACCCGGTAGACCGGCTGAAGCTTTCCTTTTTCGATGTCGGCGAGGATGCCGGGCCAAAGCTGCACGCCATCGCCGATGGCCAGAGCATCCGCATGCGGGGCACATTCGTCCGGACAGGAGACCACATGCAGTCCACCGAGGATGACTTTGCTGCCGCGTTCCCGATACCAACGCGCCAGTTCGAAAGCGCGTTGCGAGAATGTCAGGTGGACGGAAATCCCGACCACCTCCGGCAGGGGCGTAAATGGCGGGCGCCCGTGCAACAGATTCTCATCCCAGTATTCCACGCTCCAATGCTCAGGAGTCGTGCCGGCGAAACTCGTCAACGCGAGCGTGGGGGTGAGCACATGCTTGCCGAAGCTCGCGTGCGCATCCTTCGCGTAAAATGGATTGATGAGCAGCGCGGTGCGCGGGGCAACCGGGCCGACGGATTGGCCATGATCGAGCGCCGGCGCTTCGACCATTTCCCGCGGCAGCCAGCGCGGGCGCAATGGAGTTCGGAACGGCTCTTCAGGATCGAAAACGGAGGTCTTCATAAAGAATTGATTGGCGGTTCAGACCACGGCATGTGACGCCCCGACTTGCACCGTGGGAGCCGGCAACGTCATCCCATTCGTTTCAGGGCGACGCGCCGCCAGCTCCGCGAGGAAGCCCGCCACCCCGCGGCGGACATGGAAGAACAACTCGGCACGCGTCCCGCCGAGCGCCCGCAAGCAACGTCCGTGGCCCATCCAGAGAAACCACGCGCAAGCTTCCGCGAGCAGCCGGACTTGCCCGGCCCATAATATCCCCATGCCGTTGGGATGGCGCGCTGCCAGGCGATCTCGATGAAAGTCAATGTGGCGTGCCTCATCCCGGAGAATCAGCCGGCACATGTCGGCCAAAGGCTCATCTCCCACATGACGGCGCAAGACGCGGTAGTATCCGGTGCTGATGATCTCCACGACGAGCAGCACGAGCATTTCGAACTGCACGCCGAGTCGTCGGCGAATCGCATAGAAAAGTTCGAAGCCAAAAGTACTGGTGACAAATTCACCGCCAACCCGCCGCACGGCACAGGCCAGGAGGCGGGAGTGTTCACGTTCCTCGGCAAACCAGAGGTCGGTCACCATCCGCACTTCCTCGGCTGACGCGCGGAAGGCTTCCGCGTCCTGCGCCACCAGGCGACACTCACCACCTCCATCGCCAAGTTGATATTCCGAGAGGGATCGGGCGAGAAGCCGGCGGCGATCTTCGTCCATGACGAAAGGCGCGGACCAGTCGGGTTCCGGCCGGTCGAGGCGATTGGAGTGAAAGTGCTGGATCCAATATTGGTAATTCATAAGCGAGTTGGGGTTGAGTTGTGATCAATTGGGACCGACGCCGAATGACGTTCCAATGAACTCATCCGAGACGCGGAAAAGCGCTTTGTCGGCGGCCTGCCGACGAACCTGGAACGAACGCCAATCGGATTGATTTCGCCGTTCTGCCTCCGACCTCGCCAGCCGCACCACCTGTTCACGGGCGTTGGCGGCCAGCAGCGACACCTCGTTCGGGGACGCCACTTCGCAAAGCGCCGGCCACCCACCTGGCCCGAGCGATTCGAGATAAACGATGTCGAGTTCCCGCCGCCGATCCTGGCGCCACCGGTCCACGTTAAAGCGCGCCACGTGCCCGGCCACATCCAGAAATTGCAAGACGAAGAACAACGCAAAGGTAGCGAGGACGTTTTGGAAGATGAGGGCGCTCAAGCTGCCGTCGCGCATCACATGCCACGCGAGGAGACCAAAGCCCGCAGTTACCAGGAGAAGGAAACAGCCGACATAAACGCGCTGTTCCGAGAGTTGATAAGCATCCACATAGAGTTTCAGCCGGAGAAAGACGCTAGCGATGAGCACGAGGTTTTGGGCGATCCAGAGCAAGGCCAGTGCTTTCAGTCCGCGCGACCGGACGACCTCAATCGACTGCTGAAACATGGCTGCCAGCACCAAGGCGGAAAGCAGAGTCGCGAAGATGAGGCTGCCGACACCGTCGTGGGCGAACTCGCTGTAGGTGACACCCGCCGGAAGCTTCGCATTCCGCCAGAGGCAGGCGGCATCGATGGTGTTCACGGTGAAGAACAGCGCGTTCAGCACGACGAGGATGGAACGGCTTTGCCAAACGGCGACTGCTCGATCTTTCCGTTCGAAACGAGACCACGACTGTTCCGGGCTCTCGCTGTTCAACACCGGCGACCGCGGCTGCACGAGCGCCAGCGCCAGGGTGGCCATGGCCAGCCAGAAGAGGAAGTGATCGGGCGAAAGGTCGATGTTCTCGATCGAATGGGTAAGCGTCGCGGAAATGCGGGTGCAGAATTCCCGGAAGACGGCGTTTCCAAGTTGGAAGACGACGAGAAAGATTCCGCCAAGACAGAACGCCGGCACGACAACTTGCATCGAGCGGCCGAAGACATCGCCCGACGCCTTGCTCAATCCCATGCGGACCAGCGCGGTCGCGGCCAACTGGCGAAAAAGCCACGGCCAGCGCCCGAAGGCGCAAAGCCAGGCACGCAAGGCCTGCGACCAACGCGCCCAAGTCGCCCCGGGAACACCGGCATAGAAACTCTCGCCGACGACCACCGCGAGCAGGCCCACGAGCACGACGGTGTTGGTCCATGAGACTTCCCAAACGGTGGCAATCGACGAGAGGACCAATAATCCGCAGGCTATCCCGGCACGCTGGCGTTGACGCTGTGTTCGCGCGTGGAGAATGAAAATGAGGACGGCAGTCAGGGAGAAAAATGCGGCCACCGACGCACCGGGATTCTGCCACCAGAAGAGGTAATCAGCCAGCCAGGCCAGGAATGGAGCGACGGTGAGCGTTGGCCAGAGGCGTTCATTGGTTTGTGCGGCAGGTGCAGCGTCAAGGGGCAGGTCGGAGGCGGTTGTGTTCATGAAATTCGGCGAGTCGTGGCTTCCAAATCGGCGGCGATTACTTCCAGCCGGGTGCGCACCGTCGCGACCGTCTCCTTCAGCGTGCTGGTGCCGGCGGTCAGTCCGACGATCTGCGCGTCGCGAAACCACTCGGCGCGCAATTCCGCGGCGCGCTCGACGTGGTGCACCGCGCGGCCGGCCGCCGCGGCAGCGGCGACGAGTTGCAAGGTATTGTTGCTGTTGCGTCCGCCCACCACGACCAGCGTGTCGCATTCCTCGATGAGTTTGCGCAAGGCGGTCTGCCGATTCTTCGTCGGCTGGCAGACGGTATCGCAAAACCGGACCTCGCTGTCAGGACGCGCGGCCCGGATGGCGGCGACCACCGCGAGGACTTTCTCAAGGGGTTGCGTGGTCTGGGAAATGACACCGAGGCGGCCGGTTTTTGGGAGATGGTCGAGATCGTTCGGTGATTCGATAACGCAGGCGCCGGGGAAATCTCCGGTGAGGCCTTCGACCTCCACATGTCCACGTTTGCCGACGACCACCGGGGCAAAGCCTTCCGCGACCAGGGCGCGCAATTTTTCATGCGCTTGGCGGACCAGCGGGCAGGTTCCATCGGCGAGGGTAAACCCGGCATTGCGCCACTCGATGCGGGCGGCATCGGAAGCGCCGTGGGCGGTGATCATGACGTGCCGCGTTTCCGCAGAGTGCCGATCGGCCAGCGCGCCTTCGCGAATTCCCCATTGCATGAGCCGCTCGCGGACCACCGGATTATGGACGAGTTCGCCGAGGACGGTGAGCGGGCCTTGATGGGCGAGTTGTTCGGCTTGGGCAATGGCGTCGCGCACGCCGAAACAGAGGCCGTAATGTTCTGCGACTTGGATTTTCATCAGATGATTGGCATTTACTTTGTGCGACAAAGCTCAAGGGCAAATTTTTTTACTGCCGGCCGGCTTTGACGATCTGTTCGAGGATCGTGAGGTAGTCCTGAAATGATTTCCGGCCTTTGCTGGTCAGCGAATAGCTCGTCTGCGGGCGATCGCGGATTTCCTTGGTCACAGCCACGTAGCCGTTGTCGTGCAACGTGCGGAGGTGGGTGATGAGGTTGCCGTCGCTCATCTCGAGTTCGGCTTTCAAATCCTGAAACGACCAACTCGGACGGGTGGCGAGAAGCGTCATAATTCCGAGTCGACCCTTTTCATGGATGATCTTGTCGAGTTTATCGAAATCAAACATCGGATCGGGTGGCACCGGGGACGACCACGGGGATTTTTCGCGGCCAGGTGCAGGCGGCGTAAACGAAGTGGAACCCGCCGAAGGTCAGGACCATGAACCGGTCAGGCGTGCACATCGCGGAGAATGAGCCATCCACGATTGAGAGATATCCCACCAGTCCGGCAATGAGGAAACTCCATCCCAGCCACACGATGGAACGCGGCGCGAAATGGCCGGTGGCGAGCAACGCGAGACCGTAAAAGACGGCCAGATAGACCGGCGTATGGACCGGCCCCATGATGAGGAAAAAGACCGCCCCGCAAAGCATGGGCGGGAGCAAGGCAACCATGGCTGCGCGCATTCCCGGAGAAATGAGCGGATCGCCTCGGCGCCGGGCTTCGCGGAGGATGAGCAAGCTATTCACCGCCAAGGTAAAAATCAGCGCGAGAAACCAACGGATGCGGAATGAATCAACCGACGGCTCGAGCCATTTAAACGACTCGAGCCATTTCAAAAAGAGGTTCTGCATCCAGAGCGTTGAGACCACCAGAGCGGCCACTCCACCGGCGAGCGCCGTGGGGGCAGACACCGCCCGGTAAATGGTGGCCTTCTCCATGAGCGAACGAATCACCCGCAAGTTTTCCTCGGCTTCAGTGCTGCTCGGCATGGGTGGACTTTGCGAGACAAAGTCATACTTTGCAAGACAAAGTTGAGGGAAATTTTTCTTTTGCCGCGGGGTGTCGGCTCGGTGGTCGATAGGAGCCAATAGGACCAAGGGGACTTATGAGACCTATCCGTCGCGGGTTGATTGAGCGTGGTCCCAGGATGTTATCCGCTTTGATACCTAGGGCTCCGCACCGCCGCCCCACAGATATCAGAGATTCTTCGGCTCCGCTCCGCTCCGCTCTCAGAATGACAGGCTTTTTTTTCGATCGCTTCGCGGAGTCTCTTCGGTCGAGCGCTCCATCAGACCCGTTTCGTCACGGAGACTTCCCTTTCGGCCCAAGTGAGTCTTGCACCCTCATCCGCCAAGCCGGCGCTTCGGTTTGTCGGCTTTGCGATTGGAGCGGCTGCGCGGGCCGGTCGGGGGACGACCGCCGGTCTCGGGATGGCGGCCGAATTTCTGGCCGCGGGTGTCGTTGCTTTTGTCACGAGGCGTTCGCGCGCGGAGATGAAAGGCGATGGGGAGACCGGTATAAGGCGCCTTTTTCCGGATCTGCGTATCCAGATAGCGGTGGTAACTTTGATCGAGAAGCTTGTCGTCGTTGACGAAGAGGACGAACTCCGGGATGGGAATGGTCTTCCCGCCCGGCCGGTCCGGCTGCGTGCCGAAGAGGATCTTCAGACGTTTGCCGCCCCGGATGGCCGGCGGATGGGCGGCCACGGCTTCGGTGAGCAATCGATTGAGAACGCCGGTGCCGATGCGTTGATGGGCGTCACGCTGGATGCGCTCGATCGTTTTGAAAAGGCGCGTCAATTCCGCGCCGGTCTTCGCCGAGACGAGCATGCTGGGCGCGTAGCGAATGAAGAAAAGCTCCTCGCGCAGTTCTTCGAGAACTTCCCTGAGCGCTTCCTTGTCCTCCGTGCGGTCCTTGATGAGGTCCCACTTGTTGAAGGCGACGACGCACGGCTTCTGCGCCTCCTGGATCAGCCCGGCGATCTTTTTGTCCTGGGCAGTGACGCCCTGCGCGGCATCCACGACGAGGCAGCAAATGTCCGCGCGGCGGATGCTCGTTTCGCTGCGCATGACGCTGAAGACCTCGACCGAGTTGTCCACCTTGCCACGCGGCCGGATGCCGGCAGTGTCGATGAGCACATAATGGTTGCCCTGGCGTTCGTAGGGAATGTCGATGGCGTCGCGCGTCGTCCCGCTGATCGGCGAAACCAAGGTGCGCTCGTCGTTGAGGATGGCGTTGGTCAACGAGGATTTGCCGACGTTCGGCCGGCCGACGACGGCAATCGAAATCGGCGATTCCGGCCGCGTATCCGAGCCTTGGAATACGGGCGGCGGGAGCATGCGCTCGAGCCAGGCGACCAGCGGGAGAATGCCGCGATTGTGCTCCGCGCTGATGGCGATGGAATCGGCAAATCCCAGCCGGGTGAATTCCGCGGCGCGGACGGCGTGCTGGTCGACATCGATCTTGTTGATGGCCAGGAGCAGCGGCTTGGCGGTGCGGCGCATCAGCTTGGCCAGATCCTGATCGAGCGGTGTGAGGCCGTCCTGACCATCGACGACGAAAAGCAGGACGTCCGCCGCGGCGAGGGCGATATCGACTTCGGCGTGGACCTGTTCGGTGAAGCTTGCATCCACTTTCGCGCCAATGCCCCCGGTGTCGATGATCTCGAAAGGATCGTTGCCCAGTTTGCACTGCGCGGTGATGCGATCGCGCGTCACCCCGGGCATGTCGTGGACGATGGAAATCTTCCGCCCCGCGAGACGGTTGAAGAGCGCGGATTTGCCGACATTTGGCCGGCCAACGATGGCAACAGTGCGGGGCATTTGGGGAAAGTTGAGAGTTGAGAAGTTGAGGGTTGAGAGCCGCGCCAGTGCGTGCGGAGGTAGGGCTATCGTGCAAATACCGTTCTCTCGCCCCGCATCGGCCGGAGATGTAAGCAGAGGACCGACGGCTATCAACCCTCAACTCTCAACCACCCACTTTCCTCAAAACTCGTGCGGGTCCTTGGATTCCGGGTGGCCGTGGTGATGGACCTGGGCGATTCCCTGGGCGATGTAGCCCATCCCGGAGAGCAGGGTGAAGATGCCGGCGAGCCAAAGCGGGAGGTCGACGAAGGTAATGTCCAGGTTCCATCGGCCGACGAGGAGGTTTTTTTGGAAGGGATTGTACTGAAGCATGTAGACGCCGATGGCGACCATTTGCAAAGCCGTGGCCGTCTTGCCCATCCAAGTCGGGCGCACGTGCACGGTGCCGTTGAGATAGTGCAGGGTGAGCGTGCCGATGACGATAACGGAGTCGCGGGCCACCACGAGGACGGCAAACCACACCGGAATCTCGTAGGCCCAATTGGAGACGCTGAGGGTGATGATCCCGGAGAGCAGGAGGCCCTTGTCGGCAATGGGATCGAGGACCACCCCGAGGCGGCTGCGCTGGTTGAAACGGCGCGCGATGTATCCGTCGATCCCGTCACTCGCCGCGGCGACGACAAAGACAGCGATCGCGACCCAGCGTTGCCATTCGACCGGCTCGCCGCGCTGCACTCCGCGCCCATAGTAGATGGACATCATCACGAAAACGGGGATGAGGAGAATCCGCGTAATGGTGATTTTGTTCGCTGTGGTCATGGGGGGAGATTCAAATGGGAATCGCCGCTCGAAGGCTATCGCGGTGGGTTTCTCGTTCAAGGTTTCTGGTTTCTGGTTTTCCGTGGCAGAGCGGATGCCGGTGGGAAGTGCAGGGTCCGGACGATATGGGTCGAGGCACCCACGCTGAAGCCAAGGGGGCGATCGGTTTCGAAGAACCCGAAACCAGAAACTTCAAACCAGAAACCGGCCCGGCGGTTTCGGAAACCGGCCCGCTGCTTAGAAGTGCAATGTCAGGCCGAGCGACGTGGCGAAGCTCTGATAGCTCGCGTGTTGCTGCGTGGAACTCTGGTCGATGTAGCTCGTCGTGAGGGTGCCGTACCAGTGATCGTTGAACTGGTAAATGAGCGCGCCGGAGACGGTGTGCTTGGAATCGTTCCGGTCGAAATCGTTGTAGTCGCTATACTGGTAGACGTAATAGATCTGGGCGGTGAGATTACCGCGAAGCTGGTGGGCGAAACCGACAACCGCGCGATTGACCAGCCGGGTATCGATCTGGGGATCGGCGACATATTCGGTCAAGCTGTAGCCGACGAAGCCCAAGCTGCGGCCGCCGTTGAAAGCGAGGCCGTAATCGGTGCCGCCGGTGAAGCCGACGGCCTCCGACTGGAGATGGCCGGTATCGAAGGTGTTGTAGAGGTAGTTTTCCACCGAGACGTAGAACCGGGGGAGGCCCTCCTTGATGTGGTAGTCGAGCGTGCCGAGCACGTCGTATCCGACGAAACCGTGATCCTGGAATCGCGAGTAGATGGCGGATTGGGCGCTGGCATCCAGGTCGAAGGCAAAGTGTTTGTCGAGCGGCGTGTGGAAACCGGCATCGACCGTGGGCAGGAAAAGGACATCACTGTGGTCGTTATTCCCGCTGAGCAAGGCGTTCGTGGTGTAGGATGTTTGCATCCCGACGTTGAAGCGGAACTTGTCGCGAAACGGAATGTTCGCCCCCTGTTCCTCGATCTCACCGATATCCTCGATATCCGAGGAACTCTGCTGCGACTTCTTCATCATGGAAGGAGCCGTGTAGGTGGCCGATTTGCTATCCTGCGCCCATGCCGAATGCCAGATGCCGGCCACCAGGAGGAGGAGTGTCGGAACGATGCGCGCTTTCATCATCGGTCAAATTGAGGGTTCAGGGTTGCCGGTCATGGCTGCACACCGTCTAGGAGACGTATCTCCCGGCCGTACCGAAGAGCCGTGGGAGGATGTTCTGCCCGGTACCTTTACAGGAGCAAGGAGGTGGTTTTTCTGACGGCGACGGCTGTGGGGTGGGCGTCTTGGGAGGAGGAGAAACAAACACCGGGGTTCCTCTCCTGCTCGAGCGGGGCGTCGGGGCTTGTTGCTGGGTTCCGAAAAAGTGCAGGACCGAGGAGGGCAGATTGTTCACCTGGTCGAAGGTCCCTTGGACGCCAAGTCTTTGAAAATCGGCGAGCATGGCATCCAGCTCGGAGGTCGTCGGCGCGAGGCCCGGGAGCAATCCATTGAACGTCATGAGCCTGCCGTCGTATTCCTTGGCGAGGTCGAACGGATGAATGGAAATGGTGCCGTCCGGATTGACGCGCGCAAAGAAGCCCTCCGAGACCTTCTTCCCGGAAGGCAACAAGGTGATCTCACCGACGATCACGGCGATGATATTGGTCGAGACCTTGGCCACGGTCCCGGTGATGGCCGCGGTGAAGCTCGGGGTCTTGATCGTGCCGCCGCCTTTGCCGTGCGGCATGTAGAAAACAAAGGTGCCCTTCTTCAGGTTCATCGTGCGGGTATTCGCCTCGAAGCTGAAGATCGTATTCTGGCCGATACGGACGATGGTGCCATCGTCGTATTTCAATTCCGCGCGCGATTCCGATTCGGAAAGCAGGAAGTCGCTGGCCTTGACGACGTCGTTGGCCGCCGCCGCGCGCAGTTCGCTCTTTTCACTGATCACCTTGCCGTAGCTGACTTTGTTCTCCACACGGGTGACGGTGGCCGAGGCCAGAGGCTCAGCCGAACGGAGCGACGCTGTTGCGATCAGAACACCAGCAGCGCACCACGCGATAAACGGCAAACTACGGAAGTCGAACACGCCGCGGAGATTCCGTGGACAGATTGCAGACGTCAAGCTGCAAAGTAGGGCGCCAAATCCAGCGTTGTCCCCGGCCCGGCGCCCGCTATTTAAGGCTCCAGCATGTCACTGAAGCTCCCACCCCATCATCGGATTCTGACGATGATCTGTGGGGCCTGCGCCGCGATGCTCATCGCCCTCTATTTTCTGTACGGCCCGTACGAGCAGCTGGAACAGGCAGGGCGGGATTGGCTCGTCACCAACCGAATGGCACGGGGTGTCGCCCGGGACCCACGCATCGTTTTCCTCGCGATCGACGAAGCCACCCGCCAGTTGGATTCCGTCTTCTCCGAGGACATCGCCAAATCGCCAACCCTCCAGTTGATCAAGCAAGGCTTCCCGTGGAACCGGAAGGTTTACGCCGACGTCGTCGATCGGTTGGCCGCCGCAGGGGCGAAAGCGATCATCTTCGACATGGTTTTTCCCAGCGAAAGAGAGGGAGACGACGCGTTTCGCGCCGCGTTGGAAAGGCATCGCAATCTCGTGGTCATCGGAAGCAATCTGGTGACGCAGGGTCAGGAAGACGTCGGCGCGTCCATCGCCACAGACACTCTGCAAGATGTCCTGCCCTCCACGAGCCTCCTGCCTGGGAACAATGCGCAGGACCCGCGGGTGGGGTTTGTGAATTTCCATCAGGATCCCGACGGGGTCACCCGGCGAGTGGTCTATCGCACCACCCTCGGCGACTTTTTTGGAAGTCCCAAGCCCGGAATCCATGAAGAGCTGCTTTCTTTGTCCGCCGCGGGTTTGAAGCAGGCCGGATTCGCCGATCGCATCCCGCCCGGCCACCGGCCCATGATGATTCGGTTCGCCGAGAAGTTCGAGCCGCGTTCGCTTCACGAAATCTTCATCGACGCGAATTGGAATGCACCACCCCTGAACGGCGGTGCGCTGTTTCGAGACAAGATCGTCCTCATCGGCTCGATGGCGCAATCGTCTGAAGACCGACTCATGACCCCTTCCGGGCTCACGTTCGGCTGCTATCTTCACCTCAACGCCATCAACGCAGCTCTCGCCGGTGAGTTCCTCAAAGAGAGCCCAACCTCGACCAACCTGGCCATGATCCTGGCCGGGAGCGGACTCGCCTGGCTGCTGGGAGCATTCGTGCGACGTCCGTTTCTGCGTCTCCTGCTCCTCGTGTTCGCCGCCGGCGCTTTTGTGGAAATGGCCCACCTGCTGGCCGACGATTCCGGTCTGCTGCTGAATCTTGCCGGCCCCCTCATCGCCCTTTTGGCCAGCGGCATTACCTGGTCGGCATGGGAGCAGATTCTCGATCGGATCGAGCGCCAGCGCACACGGCGCACGCTGGAGCGTTACGTCGGCCACGATGTCGCCCGCGAGGTGCTCGACAATCCCCAGACCTATTTCAATGCGCTGGGCGGCGTGCGCCGGCAGATTACGGCTCTCTTCTCAGACGTTCGCGGCTTCACCACATTTACCGAAACGGCCGACCCGCAATTGCTCGTCACCCAGCTCAACGAATATTTCGGCAAGATGGTCGATATCGTCTTCTCCCATCAAGGCACGCTCGACAAATTCATTGGCGATGCGGTGATGGCGACCTGGGGAAGCATCTTTGAGCGCGATCCGGCGGTGGATGCGGCCAACGCCGTCAAAGCCGCGCTCGAGATGCGCACCGCGCTGGCCGCCCTGAATTTCGACTGGGAGCAGCGGGGCATTCGCGAATGGAAGATCGGCATCGGGATCAACCACGGTGAATCCATCGCCGGCAACATCGGAGCGGAGGGCAAATTTGTGAGATTTGATCTCACGGTCGTCGGCGACGCGATCAATCTTGCTTCACGATTGGAAGGCGTGACGAAGGAGTACGGTATCGATCTCTGTATCGGGGAGAACGTCGCTGCGCTGGTGCGCGACCAGTTCATTCTCCGTTCCGTCGACCTGATCATCGTCAAGGGTAAGACACAACCGGTGGAGATTTTCACCGTCATCGACATTGCCGGTTCGCCGGTCCCGGCCTGGCTCGGCCGACACGAGGAGGCGGTGCGCCTCTATCGCGGGGGTGATTTCAGCGAAGCCGAGAAGGCCTGGCGTGAAGTGCTGTCCGCGGCGCCGGATGACGGCATCGCCGAAACGTTCGTCGCCCGCTGTCTCGAATTAAAAAAACAAGCGCCCGAAACAGCCTGGACTGGCGTTTATGAGATGACGCGCAAATAAGACGGGCTCGCTTTCCCAACCTTCGCACTTCCGACTTTATCATGAGCAAAGAATTGAAACCCGGCGACAAAGCGCCCCTCTTCCGCGCGACCGCGGTCGGCGGCACCTACGGCTGGGGAGAATCGGTCAGCCTCGGTGACTTCAAAGGCCAGGTCGTGGTCCTCTATTTTTACCCAAAGGACGATACCCCCGGCTGCATCAAGCAGGCCTGTGGGCTGCGCGACGCCTGGAGCCATTTCAGCGGGAAGGCGACGGTCTTCGGCGTGAGTATCGACTCGTTGAAGAGCCACACGAAGTTCGTGACCAAATACTCGCTGCCTTTTCCGCTGATCTGCGATGAAGAGAAAAAGATGGTCGACGCTTACGGCGTGTGGGTTGAGAAGAGTATGTACGGTCGGAAATACATGGGCACCGAACGCAGCACCTTCATCATCGGCCCGGATGGCAAAATCAAAGCGATCTTCCGCAAAGTGAAACCGGAGGAGCATGTCGAGCAGTTGCTCGCGGCGTTGGCCGAAACAAGCGAGTAACTCCCACTCCGACTACTGGGCACTGATGACTCAGTATGACTGATTACTGATTACTTCTCCCCTTCCACGCGCCGATACAGGTAATACGAGTCGGTCTGGACAAACCCAGTCTTCCAAAACATGTGCCCGGGAAAGATCGCCACTGACGTGTAGCCCGGAATGGGCGGCGCGGTTTTTGGTTCCTCGGCCGGCTTCAATTGCGCTCCGACGAGAATCCATTTGGGATTGCCTTGGACAACGCCCTGGGGCGATTGGCCGGCGTAAATCGCCTTTGTCCAGACCCAGAAATCGCCCGGCATGAAAGGCGCGACGTTGGCGAATGGGTTGTGATCGAGATAGGGCAGAACGGCGATGTTCGAGAATTTGAAAATGTGGATGCGCTCCTGATCGATGCCGTGCTCGTGCAAATACTGCGCCGCCGCGCGAGTCCCCGAATAGGGGTAACGCCAATCGTTCCAGGACGAAACCACCGACCACCAGACCTGCACCAGGGCGGTGATCGTCAGGACGCCCGCCGTCAGGGCCGGCCAGCACTTCTCCGGCACCGGACCAATCCGGCGCCGGCGAGGGCTCTGCCAGGCCAGCCAGGCATGAAAAATCAGCAACGCGTAGATGATTCCCTGATGCCACGGACTGAAGAAGCGGAAGATAAACACCGCCAGAACCAGAAAGGTCGAAAACAAATACGAAAGGAGCACGCCGCGAGTGTAAAAGAAACAGCCGGCCACCAGGAACACCACGGCGGACGCCCACGGCCAGGGCAGCACGCAACCGAGAAACATTTCCTCAAAAACCTGCCTGGTTCGATGGCTGTCCAGGTACCAATGCGGACTGCTCATGTCCGACGGTGGAAACAATTGGACGACGATAAAGACGGTATCCGCGGCGAAGGCGAACACCAACGGCGCCAGGCGCGCCTGCGACCAGCGTTCGCCCCACCACGCTTCGCAGACGAAGACGGTCATGAGCGTGCCCGCGATCAAGGAGCCGTGCAGGTTCACCTGGGTGAGAACGATCAGTCCAAGCACATAACGCCAGGGATGGGTGAAGCGGCCCGGATAAAGCAGCGCCAAAATCCAGAGCAACGGCATCATCAGCGCATAGTTTCGGGCGACGAGTCCGAACTGATAGAAGAAGAAGAAGCCGGCTGGCAGGAGGACGCGGAGCAGGCGTGGAAAGGGGCTCTTGAAGAGCAAAAGCGCCGCGCCACACATGGCCAGAGCACCGGAAATGAAATTGAGCGTGACGTAGGGAGCGCCGGCCTTGGCGGGGATCAAGAGGAGCATGTGCCACAAGGAGGGCGACCCTTCGTAGCGCGCGTAACGCCAGATGATATCCCAGGGGGAGGCATCGCGCGCGAGCAGCCAGGCCTGGGCTTCATCAAACCACGCTTCGTGCCGGGGCACGAGCAGCGCCATCGCCACCACGAGAATGGCGAAAACGAGCCACTCCGTGCGGCGCCAGGCTAGGGACGATGATGATGGGAGAGGCGTTCCGTCGGACATCCGCCGGGAGACAAGCAAACCATGTGCACAATGTCGCGCGAAATACCAATGACCGCGATCCGCGCGAATGTTTTACGCTCCGCAGTGGCGCACAAGGACACTTCGGGGCATCTTCAACATTGATACCCAAAAAACCAATTCCCTGCGCCTCGATGAAATTCGCCTCGTTTCTCGCCATCTACGAAAAGATCGAAGCGCTCGTCTATCGGCTGCCGAAGGGTTTGCAGACCCCGATTCTGACGGAAATCCGGCCGATCAAGACGCTCTTCCTTTTGCGCCGCCCGCCGCGCATCGTGCTGACCGGCCCGAATGGCGCTGGAAAGGCGGAACTGCTGGCCGCACTTTTCGGGGCGGATGTTTTGTTGCCCGGGGAAGAGAACCTGAGCGACGCACGCTGGCAGGCGATCGGCCGCACGGGACGGGGAACTTTGGACCTGCTCGATGCCCGACGACCGGCCTCCCTGCCCCGGCTCCGCGAAGCGCTCTCCGCGAAAACACCGGATCTTTTCGTCTTCGTTCGCGGCGCTCAGGAAACCGAAGCCGCATTGAATGCCGACCTCGACCATATCATCCAGCTTCTGAATTTGTCGACGGCGGGAAGTAGTGCCGGGCCGAAAGTGCTCGGCCTTGTCCTGCCTTCCGGATCTTCCGCGGCGGATACCGAGTCGGCCCGGCAGAAACTCCACGGCGCCCTCCACACACGCCCCGAACTCAGCGCCCGGATGGTGGGCACGCTCGCACTGATCCCCGGCGCTTTGGACCATCGGCTGGCGGAATTAATTGCCGTGGAACTGCCGGGCGAAGCGCAAATGGAAATGGCGCGCCTTTCCGGAAACCGCGCCCTGCAGCGACAAATCGCGCAAGTGATCATTAAATCGATGACGGCCATTTGCACGGCGATCGGTGCGCAGCCGATCCCCCTGGCCGATTTCCCCATCCTGACCTCGCTTCAAGGGCTGATGGTCGCCGGTATCATGCACGTGAGTGGACGGGAAATGAGCACGAAGCTGGCCGGGGAATTCATCGCCGCCGTCGGGGCAAACGTGGGTCTCGGACTGGCCCTGCGCGAAACGGCGCGGGCGAGCGTGAAGCTGCTCCCCGGCTGGGGCAACGCCATTTCCGGGGCGATTGCGGGAGCGGGCACTTATTCCGTCGGCCACGCCGCGGTGGCGTTTTTCGTTGAAGGCGTTTCGATCAAAGACGCGCGCAACGTCTTTCAGCGGAAGAAGAAGGACCCGCTGCTTTTGAAGAGCTAGCGGCTGCCTTTGGCGCGCTTTTTCGAGAACGGTCCTTCGACCAATCCGCTAACGTGCAAAGCCGGCAACGCAATGATGCTGCCGTCGTCATCCGAGATCACCACGCGCCCACCCGCGGGAGGAAAGTAAATATGATCGATGGTAGGAACACATTACTCCCGACCATCCGTCATTCGGACGGCAAAGGGGATGAACGGGACATTTTGCAAATGTCTTTTGATATCGGCGATCATGCTCGCCAGAGAATATCGCGGCGCTGCCTCGTAAGCAATCGGATAGCCATGCCCCCTTTTTCTGAAACACCGATCGCCACGCAGCTCCCACGCGAAGCGTAAATTGGAGGTTGGATGTTGGGCGTTGGATATCGGATGTTTCCCCCATTGAAGCTCTCCACCATCCAAACCAGCCTCTCCCAGCTCGGCATGCAGCCGACCAGAAGCCTCGGGCAGAATTTCCTGCACGACCAGAATCTGGCGGACTGGATCGTCGCGCAACTCGGCATCAAGCCGGATGATTCCTGGGTGGAACTGGGACCGGGATTGGGTGCGCTGACCGAATTCGCCCTGGCCCGCTCGCCCCATGGTCTGGTGATCGAAAAGGATGGGCGGCTCGCGGGTTTTCTGCAGGAACGATTTCCCGGCCTGGAAGTGGTGCATGGAGACGCCGGCGAATACGACGTGCGCGAACTCTTCGCCCGGGGACCGGTCAAAGTCCTGGGCAATCTCCCCTACTACATCTCCAGCCAGATTCTCTTCGCCTTTACTGGTGAACCGAGCCCGGTCAGCGCGCTCATCTTCACGCTGCAAAAGGAGCTGGCCGAACGGCTTTCCGCCGAGCCCTGGACGAAAGCCTACGGCGCTTTGACGCTGCTCGTTGGGCGACGCTGGCGCGTGCAATATCTGCGCACCCTCCCGGCGAGCGTCTTCATGCCGGTGCCGAAGGTGGAGTCGGCCGTCGTGCTGCTGACCCCGCGGCCGGCAGGCGAAGTCCCCTCCTGTGACGGTGAACGTTTCACCCGGTTGGTGAAGCAAGGCTTTGCCCAACGCCGAAAGCAGCTCCGCAAAAACCTCGCCGAACAGCATTTCGACTGGCCGGCGCTGTGCGCCCATCTCGGCGTTGAGGAAACGACCCGGGCCGAGGAACTCTCGCTGGAGCAGTGGATCGCCCTGACCAATTTCGCCACCCATTCCGGCGCTCCCCCAGCTTCCGATTCCCCGACGCATCTCGCGGCGCAGGACGTGCATGGGGAAATCTTTGACGTCGTGGATGCGGACGATCGCGTGACTGGCCAACTTTCGCGCCACGAAGTGCACCGGCAACGGCTCCTGCACCGCGCCGTGCACATTTTCGTCTTCAATGCCCGCGGCGACCTCTTTCTCCAGCGCCGCTCCCGTTGGAAGGACACGCATCCCCTGCGCTGGGACTCGAGCGCCGCCGGACACGTCAACGCCGGCCAGACCTACGCCGAAACGGCCCCGCGCGAAGTCGAGGAAGAACTGGGCGTGAGCGCTGCAGTCGAAGAAATCGCCAGCCTGCCCCCCAGCAAGACCACCGGCTGGGAACACGTGCGCCTCTATCGCGCGCAGCACGATGGCCCCTTTCATCTCAATCCCGCGGAACTCGACGGCGGCGGCTTCTTCACGCTCGAACAAATCGAGCGCTGGACGACCGCGCGGCCACAGGACTTTGCCACCGGCTTCCTCGAATGCTGGCGAGTCTTTCGGGCTGGCGCTTGAGCAACAATCAATCCCACGGAGCCCAACTCAGGGTTCAGGGATTGACGGCGGTGTTCCGGGCGCGGCCGATCCGCGTTCCCAATAGAAGAGGATGTCAGGCTGCTTCTCTTCATTGCCGGCCCCGTCGGTCTCCCGCTCGCTGCGAAAGCCCGACTTCTCGTAGAAACGGCGCGCACGCGGATTGCACTGGAAGGTCCAGAGCCGCAGCGCCGGGCAGGCGATTTGGGCCACGCCCAGTAGCCGCGTGCCCAATCCCCGGCGCTGACAAGCGGGATGAACATAGAGTTGATCCACCCAGCCGGGGCGGAAGGCGATAAATCCCACTACCATGTCGGATAACTCGGCCAGCCAGATATCCGAATGAGGGAAAACGGCGGTCGAATAAAAGTTCAAGTCTTCCATGGGAGTGTGCCGCACCGGCATCCGCGGCATCGCTTCCATGAAGGCGAGGCGATGAATTTTCGCGATATCCGGCAGGTCCTCGATCCTGGCCCGGCGCACGAAAGCGTCTTCGGCAGTTTGAGAAAGGGCGGTGTTACTCACTGGTTCGTCGGAAAGTTCCCGAAAATTGGGATCGGACATGGCGATTCATTCAAAAGCAAAGCTACGGAGAGCAATTACCGTTCGCGACCGTCCATGACAGAAATGTTAGAGTTATCCGCCCCGAAGCAAGCGCCGGGTTCTACCACATATCATCGAGAAACTTTCGCAATCCCGGCAGGATGTCGGCCTGCGAGAAACCGAGTTCCAACGCTGCCACTTCTTCGAGGGAACACCATTGCATCGCCGAACCCGACTGTAACTTGAGACCCTTGACTGATGGAAGCGTGCAGACAAAGACTTTGTTTCGGCCCGCCTTCCGGCTCATCAAAAACTGACATTCCGCGATATCCAGATCCGCATTGAAATCCTCTTTCGCTCCGCGGATCACGGTTTGCAGGTGAGTCTCGCCCATTTCACAGACGCCTCCGGGGAAACTCCACTGGACAGGATTTTTCCCGGCGCCTTGGTCGCGCTGCTGCAAGAGCACCTGACGGTTCGGCAGGACTAGCACGAAGATTACCCCCGGCGGCTCTGTCATCATACGTTGGTCTATTAACCAAACTGACGCTCAATCGCTTGGGCAAAACTTTCAGAATCTGGCGGGTCCTCTCGAGTTTGCTCCGCACTTTCCAGTAAATTCACCGCCGCGTTTTGATCCTTCCTTCGTCATTCGTCATTCGTCATTTCCCCGCCACACCCACCCACCCCGAAGTTGCGCACCCAACTCCGCCCCCCCTTCGGCATTGACTTGTCATCGCTTCCACTACAAAAAGGGCGCGGTTCTTTATTTTCGCTAAATGGCCCGTCAGCGGGCCACCGGGGAAACCACCCGCCCGCAAGGGCACGGGGCAAACGGCGCTGCGGCGCCGGGAACACTTGGTGATTCCAGCCCGACAGCTAACCTCGGCAGCGCCACACCAAGGCAGGGACAGCCGCACTCCGTGAGGAGCGTGGCACGCTGCACTCGACAGGGAAAATCGAACGCCATGTTCCGCAGCATGGCGACAGCACCAAATTAATGATCGCAAGTGACACGAAACGGCCGCGCAACCTCGACTGGAAGAGCGCGGCGGCCATCCTCTATGGCGACTGGGGAACCAGCAAGGCCTACGTCGTAGGCCTCGCCTTTGCCGTCGCGGGATACACCTCCTTCTGGCTGATCGCCGCCATGTGCACGCTGACGGCACTCGTCGGTGTCAACTACATGACGATCTGCCGGCACTACCCGGATGGCGGCGGTGTCTATGCGAGCGTACGCCATCGGTCACAAATCATCTCGATCGTCGGTGCGTTTCTGCTCATCGCCGACTACATAGTGACGGCCGCGCTGAGCGCTCTTTCGGCGTTTCAATATCTCCAGCGTGTAATTCCGATTCCCATGTCCATGCTGGCTTGGTGCGCGGGCATCGCCATCCTAGTCATCGGGGCGCTCAACTATCTTGGGCCGAAACACACCGGGAACCTGGCCTTTCTGATCTCGGTCCCCACGGCGATCGTCGTGGTGTTGCTCGGCGCGTTCTGCCTGCCGCACATCGGCGCAGCAGTGCATGGGGTCCAGCATCTCCAGGGGACCTTTGGCGAGAACTGGACCCGATTTGTCGGCATCGTTCTGGCGCTCTCGGGCGTCGAGGCCATCGCCAATGCCACAGGAGTCATGCCGCTCGATCCGGGATGCGACCCGAACAAACCGTGCGTCTCCAAAACGTCCACCAAGGCGCTCGTGGTGGTGATGATCGAAGTCTGTCTGTTCACCGCGCTACTCGGCTTTGGCATGCATGCCCTGCCCGGCCTGACGGTCGTCCCCGATGCCAACCCGGCCAATACCCCGGACGTGAACGCGCCGGGCGCCCAGGGCGTACGCGATTACATGCTCAATTACATGGCGCAGGTCTTCGTGGGCGGGTCGTGGGGGCATACCGCCGGCGTGATCGCGGGCAGCCTCGTCAGTCTCGTTTTCGCCGTCCTGCTCCTTTCCGCCGTCAATACCGCCATCGTCGACCTCATTGCCATTTCCTTCCTCATGGCGCGCGACAAGGAGTTGCCCGGCATTTTCTCCCGGCTGAACAGCTACGGCGTTCCCAATGCGGGCTTGCTCATCGCTGCGATCATACCGGCGATCCTCGTCGTTTGCGTCAGCGACATGGGCGGTCTGGCCGACCTTTACGCGGTGGGTGTGGTCGGGGCAATTGCTACGAACCTGGGGGCCAGTTCCACCGACCGAAAACTGGCGTTGATCCCCTGGGAGCGCGTCCTGATGTTCTGCACTTTCCTCATCATGGTGGCCATTGAGATTTCGTTGTTTGCGACGAAACCGAATGCCCGCCTCTTTGCCCTCATCGTGCTTGCCATCGGTTTGATCCTTCGCGGTCTGGCCTCCGAACATCTGCAACGCAAGGAAGCAGAAGCGGCGGCCGCCGCGGCGACCGCGCCACTGGCGATTCCAAAATTCCAACACGCTGTGAACGCGGCCTCCGGCGCTCCCCTCCTCTGCGCGATTCGCGGCATTGGCCGCACCATGAAATTCGCCATCGAAGAAGCCAAGGAGACCAATCGGCCGCTCTACCTCCTTTTCGTCCGCCAGCAGCCCGTCCTCGCGGGCCTCGACCGGAAACGAAAATGGCAGGAAGATCCCGAGGCCGTGGAAATTTTCACCGAAGCCAGCGAACTGGCCGACGGTCACACGATCCTGCCCTGCTACGCGGTGAGTGACGCGCCGGCGGACACGATTGTGGACATCGCGGCCACCGTCGGCGCCTCGCGGGTGATCCTCGGCGGGGCCAAACGGTCGGGCCTGATCAGCGCCCTCCGGGGCAATCTCATCCGCCAGGTTTCACAGTTGTTACCGGAGGATATACCGCTGCTCGTTTATTCGTAGGTTTCCAGCGAAGGCGATTGACGTATGCGGACGCGCGCCCCAAATAGGCGCGCACAAATTCTGGAAACGCCGCCTTGATCGCCACCGATGCCAACCGTCCTCGCAATGTAGATTGGAAGCGCGCCGCCGCCTTGCTCTATGGCGACTGGGGCACGAGCAAGGCCTACGTCATCGGCCTGGCGTTCACCTTCGCCGGGTTTTCCTCCTTCCCGATCATCATCGCCGTCTGCGTGCTGACGGGGCTCGTCGGCATAAACTATGCGGTGATCTGCCGCCATTTCCCGGACGGCGGCGGCGTCTATTCCGCGGCCCGGGAACAAGGCCGTCTCCTCGCGGTCATCGGGGCGCTCCTGCTGGTGGCGGATTTGACGGTGACCGCGGCGCTCAGCGGATGGTCGGCGCTCAGCTATCTGACTTCCGGCGGCGACAACATCGTGTGGATCAAATTTTTCAAGGACCACATCGTCATCACCACCATCGTGGTGCTTCTGTTCATGGGCTGGGTGAACTCCTTTGGTCCAAAGCATAGCGGCAGCTTCGCCGTCGCCCTTTCGCTGCCGACAGTGGTCGTGGTTTTCGCGCTCATCGCCTTCAGCCTTCCCCATCTGAACTTCACCCACCTGGAGCCGCTTCACGAAAACTACGGCCACGTCTGGGTGCAATTCGTCAACACCATCCTCGCCCTGAGCGGCGTGGAAGCGATCGCCAACCTCACCGGGGTCATGAAACTCGACCCAGGCTCGACCCCCGATCACCCAAAGGTCGGCCGGGAATCGGCGAAAGCCATTTTTCCGGTGGCTGTGGAAGTCGTCTTCGGCACGGCCTTGCTCGGTTGGGCGATGCTCTCTTTGCCCAAGGTGCTCACGCAGACGATGCACTTGACCACCCACGACCAAATGGTGGCGGCCCTGAGCAAGCGCAGCGACGACATGTTGCGGTTCGTTGGCGAGCAGTTCGCGACCATTTCCGTGGCGCCGTGGTTCGGGCAGCTCTTCGGCTGGATCGTCGGCATCGTCTTCTTCCTGCTCCTCTTGAGCGCCGCCAACACCGCCATCGTGGCGATGATCGGCCTGCTCTACATGATGGCGCGCGACGGGGAAATGCCGCGGCAGTTCACGCGCCTCAACCATTACGGCGTTCCGATCATCCCCCTGTGCATCGCGGTCGGATTACCCATCATCGTCCTCGCCTTGTCTTCGGATTTCAACAGTCTCGCCGGGCTCTACGCCATCGGCGTGGTGGGCGCGATCACGGTGAATCTCGGTTCGTGCACCTTCAACAAAACGCACGGCTTTGTCTGGTACGATCGCGCCCTCTTTGCCACCACCTTTGTCGTGCTTCTGGGGGTCGAGATCACCCTCGCCAAGACCAAAGGGGACGCCCTTTTCTTCGTCATCTGCGTGCTGAGCCTGGGATTGGGCTTGCGCGCCTATACGCAAAAGCGCGCCGGCCTTTCCACCGTCACGGTTACCAAGGAAATGGCCGAGATCGTTTCGCCGGAGGCCATCGAGAAACTGCGCCCGCGTCTGGCGGAAGGGCAGCGCATCATGGTCGCGGCGCGCGGCATCACACCGGTACTGCGTTTTGCCCTGGACGAAGCGCGCCTCCGCAAGGCCACACTGTGTGTGCTCTACGTGAAGGAACTCGCCGTCCTGCTGCCCTCCTCCGAGCCCAACCGGAGCCGTGCCCGCTGGCAGGATGATCCCCAAGCCGCAGCCATCATGTCACTCGTGACCAAGCTGGGCCAGGAAGTGAGTGTCGACGTTCTTCCGGTTTACGCTGTGAGCACTCACCCCGCCCTGACCATTCTCGATCTCGCGGCCACTCTCGGCGTGGACTTCCTCATGCTCGGCGCATCCCATCGGCTTTCCCTCGCCCGCCTGCTCAAGGGCAGCGTGATCGAAGAAGTCGCCCGCGAATTACCGGAAGACATTCAGCTCATCATTCATAGCTGACCTACCTTCCCGCGCCTCCGCTCAAGCATTCTTACTCTTACTCTTAATCTTAATCTTAATCCTTCACCGATTAAGATTAAGAGTTCCGGATCGATGGCCAGCTATTTCAGCCGGATTACAAGAGCGGCGTGATATTCAACCCCGCCCGCTCGTAACTTTTCATCTGCTTTTCAAAGCAATCCGGGCAGGTGCCGTGGCTGAAGCTGCTCCCGGTGTGATTGCTGATGTAGGTTTCCACCTGGTCCCAGTAGTCAGTATCATCGCGCACCCGCTTGCAGTACATGCAGATGGGGATCAATTCCTTGAGCTGGCGGATTTGCGTGGTGAACTCGAGGATCCGCTCGGCCACGCGCAAACGCATCATGATCGCTTCCCGGTCGAGTGGCTTGGCCAGAAAGTCGTCGATGCCCGAGTCCATGGCCTTGCGCAGGTTGTCGCGGCCCGTGTTGATCGCAGTCAGAAGAATGAAATAAGTGTAGTCCGTCTTGATGCGCTGCCGGACTTTCCGACAAAGCTCCAGGCCGTCGAGACCCGGCATCATCCAGTCGCTCACGATCACGCGCACCGGTTCGCGGTCGAAAATCTCCCAGGCCTCCGCTCCGTCTGCCGCCGTCACCACTTCGTGGCCGTAGTGTTGCAACGTGAATTGCAGGATCTTCACAGATACAGGGTCATCTTCAGCAATGAGGATTTTCATACGGCAAAGGCGGGTTTTTCGTGTTCGAGGGCGACGCGGACGAGGTGAAATTGAAGTTCGACGTCCTTGAGCAAATCGGGCGCTTTATCGAGGTGGCCCTCACGAGCGGCGATCTCCAGTTGCTCGCAGACTGTGCGCATCCGTTCCGCGCCGAAGTTGCTGCAACTGCCCTTGAGCGTGTGCGCCGCGCGCTCCAGTTGCGGCTTCGTTCCGCCGGCCAGCGCCTTGCGCGCTTCTTCGATCACCCGCGGGGTATTTTCCACGAAGACGTCGATCAGTTTTCCCAGGATGCTTTCCTCTCCTTCAA
The DNA here is from genome assembly GCA_036501065.1 of Chthoniobacter sp. Classification (GTDB taxonomy): domain Bacteria; phylum Verrucomicrobiota; class Verrucomicrobiia; order Chthoniobacterales; family Chthoniobacteraceae; genus Chthoniobacter. The sequence goes on from DASYAY010000027.1 coordinate 32,433, forward strand.
TTTCCATTTCGCGGAACCCGGCGAGAATGTTGAGATCGATAACGCCCACGGTTTCGCCGTCGCGGCCCGGCGTCTCGACAGCGCGCAACCCGATAAAGCGATGGATCGCCGCCTGGAGATGCTCGGGTTTCACCGGCTTGCTGACGTAATCGTCCATGCCCGCGTTGAGACATTTTTCGCGGTCGCCTTCCAGCGAGTTGGCCGTCATGGCGACAATCCACGTGCGCCGATCGTCGCCCTCGATGGCGCGAAGGTCGCGCGTGGCCTCGTAACCGTCGAGCTCCGGCATCTGGCAATCCATAAAGACGATGTCGTAGTTGATCCGCCCCATGGCCTCGAGTGCCAGTCGGCCATTTTCCACGACGTCCGCGGCGTAACCGAGTTTCTGCAACTGGTAGACCGCGACCTTTTGATTCACCGGATTATCCTCGGCGACGAGAATACGCAGCTTGGCCGTCGGCCGGGCGTCCGCGGGAGCCGGCTGCTCGGTCAGCGCCATGAGTCCGGATTTAATCTCCCGTGTCTCCACGTCGGTCGACATCACCAGACTCAAGCAATCGAACAATTGCGCCTGCTTGATCGGCTTGGTGAGATAGGCGTCGACACCGGTTTCGCGCAACTCTTCGGGGTCCTCTTGCCGATCCACGGAAGTCAACATGACCAGCCGGATCGAGGCGTAACGCGGGTCCTTCTTGATCGCCCGCGCCAATTCGAGGCCGTCCATCCCGGGCATTTGCATGTCGAGGATGGCGAGATCGAACATCCGCCCGCGGCCCGCGGCGCTGTGCAAAATGGAGAGTGCTTCCGTGCCGCTGGACGCCTGCTCCTCGCGCATGCCCCAGTTGGTGAAGAGGTGATGGAGGATGGCGCGATTGGTCCCGTTGTCATCGACCGTCAACACGCGCACGTTGCGCAGGTTGGCCGGGCGCGCCGTCGCCATCCCGCCATTGGCCTGGGTTTCAAAGCGCGCGGTGAACCAAAACGTCGAACCCTTTCCGTGCTCACTCGTAACCCCGATTTCGCCTCCCATGCGGTTGACCAATTGTTTGCAAATCGCCAGGCCCAGGCCGGTGCCCCCGAAGCGGCGGGTCGTCGAGCCATCGGCCTGGACAAAAGCCTGGAACAAACGCATCTGCCCCTCGGGGCTGATGCCGATACCGGTGTCGCTGACGCTGAACCGGATGATGACGTGCGTGTCGGTGGTTTCCTGGCAACTGGCCCGGACGACGACCTCGCCCTTTTCGGTGAACTTCACGGCATTGCCCACGAGATTGGTCAACACCTGGCGCAACCGTCCGGGATCGCCGCGCAGCCTCGTGGGCACGTCCTGATAGACCAGCGAGGCGAGCTCGATGTTTTTCGACGCGGCGCGCGCCGCCAGCAGTTCGACCGAACCTTCGACCACGGAGCCGAGCTGAAAATCGATCTCTTCGAAGAGCAGCATGCCGGCCTCGATTTTTGAGAAATCGAGAATGTCATTGATGATCGTCAGGAGCGCGTCCGCACTGCCTGCAATGGTCTGGGTAAAGTCGCGCTGCTTCGGGGTCATCTCCGTGTCGAGGAGCAGGCCCGTCATGCCGATGATGCCATTCATCGGTGTGCGGATTTCGTGGCTCATGTTGGCCAGGAATTCCGACTTCAGCCGCGCCGACTCGAGCGCTCCGTCGCGCGCTCGCTTGACCGCTTCCTCGGCTTCGCGGCGGGCCGTCACGTCCTCCACCGTGCCTTCGTAGTAGAGCATTTTGCCGTCCTGGTCCCGCACACACCTCGCACGCTCGGAAATCCAAATGATGGAATTATCGCGGCGAAAAATCTGCGATTCGAAATCGCGAATGGAACCCTTCTCCTGCATGAGGGCGATAAACTCCGCGCGACGCCCTGGCCGCACATAGAGCTGCTTGGCAATGTGCGTGACCGTCCGCATCAACAGATCCGGCGATTCGTAACCGTAGATCGAGGCCAGTGCCGGATTCACGCTCATGTAGCTGCCTTCCGGCGTTGTCTGGAAGATGCCTTCGATGGCGTTTTCGAAAATGCTGCGATACTTTTCTTCGGCGTCGCGCAGTTCCTGTTCCTTGCGCTTCAGCGCACTGATGTCCTGGAGCGTCGCCCGTGTGCCGCAGACCTCGCCTTTCGCGCTGGTCATCACCCGCTGCCGCATGAGCACCGGAACGCGGCGGCCATCCTTGCGCCGGAAAAGTCTTTCCGACGACTCCTGACGCTGGTCGGCCGGAGTATTCGGCGCCAGCAGGGCGTTCGACGAATCGCCGACGAGGAATTCCGAAACCGGGCGTCCGACCATTTCTTCGAGCCGGAAACCGAGCATATTCAGTTCCGTGGCATTCACGCGGGTGACGCGGTTTTCCAGGTCGAGTTCGTGGTAGGCGACCGGAGCATCGTCAAAGAGTTCCCGGAAGTGCCGCTCGCTTTCTTGCAAAGCCCGCTCCGCGCAGCGTTGTTCGCCCACGTCGATGGCCACTCCGCCGAGCATTCTGCAGCCGTCGGCGGTGCCAATCCGGAACTTCATGATCAGCCACTCGCGGGCGACGCCATCCGGGGTCGGGACCTCCTCGATGCGCTGCTGCGGTACGCCGGTGGCGAGAACCTCGCGATCGACCGCCGCGAGCCGTTCGGCGTAGTCGTGCGGCAGCCAGTCGAAATCGGTTTTGCCAAACTTCTCCTCCAGGGTTGTCTGGAACCGCTTTTCCATGACCTCATTCATGTAGAGCATCCGGCCGCGTTCATCCTTGATGAAGGCAATCACCGGGCTGTGATCCATGAAAGCCTGGAACCGCTCCTCGCTTTCCCGCAACGCCGCCTCGGCTTCCTTGCGCTCGGTCAAATCGTGCCAGACCGCGAGCTGCACCCGGCGGCCGAGCAGTTCCACCACGGTAAGCGTAATCTCCACCATCATTTCGTCGCCGCCCTTGCGGCGCAAATTCCATTCGCAGGTATAGTGGCCTTCCTCGCGGAGAACGCGGCGTATCTCGGAAGCCCGATCCATCGAAACCCGCCCGTCAGGCTGGCGTTCCGGGGAAAGCGACGACATCGGCACGGCGAGCAGGGCTTCCTTGCTTTCAAAGCCCAGCATGCGCACCGCGGCGACGTTGCAATCGATGATCGTGTCCTTGGCGAAAAGCAGGTGCGCGTCGCTCGACTGCTCGAAGACGATGCGAAATTTTTCCTCGGCAGCCTGGCGTGAAGTGACGTCCCGGGAGACGGCGAGCAATTTTTCCGGCTGGCCGGAAGCATTGCAAATCGGGGTGATGGCCACGTCCCATGTCCGGGGTTCGTCGCCATTCGTGGCCTGGCAGGAGCCGAGAAAACTTCCGGTTCCACCGGCTCGTGCGCAGTCCAGCGCCGTGGCCGCTTCTTCCGCCGAGCCATTGACCCAAAGCGCGGACCAATCGCTGTCCCGAACGGTCTCGAAGTTTTCGATTCCCATGAGACGCTCGCCGCCCGCATTCATCGAAAGCAGCCGGCCTTCCAGGCTCAGGACCATGATGCTGTCTCCGCTGCTCTCCAAAATGCGAGTCTTGAACTCCTCGGATTCGCGGAGGGCGGCCTCCACCTCCTGCCACTTTTTCAAATCCCGCCGGGCGAGATAATAAACCAGGGCCAGCACCGCCACCGTCCCGACCCCACCCACGAGCACACTGGCCAGCAGGCCCGTCATGCTGTTGCGGTGAAACAGGTTGATGACGACGAGGATAGCCAGAGCGACGCCGAAACCGGCGAAAATCTTCTTTTCGGTGGAGGAAGGCTGCCGCTGCATTATTGAGACGAACTCCTTCAGCAGGATACGCGCCCATTCCCGCACTCTCCGCGTACGTGAGAAACCCCGTTTTGCACGGGGGCAAAACGGGGTTTCTCGGTTTTCGAGGAGGAAATTTTACTTCAACTTGGACTTCAAATCTTTTCCGGCGGCGAATTTCACGCTCTTGGAAGCCTTGATTTTGATCTTTTCGCCAGTCTTCGGGTTAACCCCAATGCGCGCCTTGCGATTGGCGACCTTGAAAGTGCCGAAACCAACCAATTGGACCGGTTTGCCCTTTTTCAAACCGCCTTTGATGCCTTCAACGACGGCTTCGACCGCACGCTCTGCCTGCGCCTTGCTCGTGTCTTTGCCGAGGTTCTTTTGCACTGCCTCAACGAGTTCTGCCTTGTTCATGAATGGTGATTTTTTCCTTGGTTTAAATGGGATTTTGGGAGCTGGGGGGTGAACAGCCAGCGAAGTTCGCGAGTGATGACAGTCTGCTATATTGAAGTCAATATTTTCCTTCCGGTGCCGCAGGGGAAACCGGAACCGGTTCCCCATCGAAGGTCGGCGGGTGAGACCGGGACACTCGAGAGGCCGCGTTGCCGGTTGCTTTCTCCTCCCGGATTCGCACCAATTCCTGCATGACACTGACCGAGCGCCTCCACCGCTATCTCGACGCGAAACCGCAAATTCACCCCACGGCCTACATCGCGCCAGGAGCCGATCTCATCGGCGATGTGACGCTCGCGGAGGAATCGAGCGTCTGGTTCCAATGCGTCTTGCGCGGCGATATCAATCGCATCGTCGTCGGCCCGCGCTCCAATGTGCAGGACGGAGCGGTGGTCCATCTCGCCAATGATTACGGCACCTACCTGGGCGAACTCGTCACCGTCGGGCACAAGGCGATCCTCCATGCCTGCACCATCGCCGACGAAGTCCTGGTCGGCATGGGGGCAATCGTCCTCGATGGCGCGGAAATCGGAGCGCGGTCGATCATCGGCGCCGGAGCGCTGGTCACGGGTGGCAGGAAGATTCCGCCGGGGTCGCTCGTGCTCGGTTCTCCGGCGAAAGTCGTGCGAACCCTTTCGCTCGAGGAGCAGGCGGAGATCAAGACTTGGGCCGAGAAATACGTCGAAGTCTCACGGGCTTACCTCGAGCGCGGAGACGCCGCCCTGCGAGGCCGCGGCAAAACCGCGAAGTCGATTTGACCGCAGAGGCGCAGAGGGATTGGAGAGGGGCGCAGAGGGACGACTGCTCTTTCTCCCTTCGTCGTGACCTCGTGCCCAAACTCTGAGTTTGTGTGAAAAGCCCGAAAAATCGAGTTTCGCCGACGAACTTTCGATGACTTACAAAAGTTCATCAATGACTTGCATAAGCACCGCCGACTTTTCACACAGTCTCTCTATTTGGGCACGCCATTGGGAGCGAGATTCCATCTCGCAGGCGGGGGTGTCTGCGGGCGGGAACTGACGATGCCCACCCGCAGACACCCCCTCCATGCGAGATGGAATCTCGCTCCTAGGCGCGTGCCCAAATAGCGAGACCGTGTGAAAACCCGGAACTGCAGGAGCGGCGAAATTCGGCGAGGGGAATTTTACGCGGCAAAAGGGAAAAGTGAGCGGACCGCGCCCGAAACGATCGTCCGCGGATCGTGGAGGCGACCAAGGCCAGCCAGGAAC
>DASYAY010000028.1:0-65457 GCA_036501065.1 Chthoniobacter sp.
CATCGGCTTGATGAACGCCCATTCTTTGTTCGTCAGGCTGCTCGAATATGGTTCTTTGGTTGGCATCCCCAGCCTTGTCTGTAATTGCCATAAAAAGTACAAGTACTATTTGGAAGTTATTTTTTAGACGCCCTCTAAGAGGGCGTCTAAAAAGTAAGTGCGCACGGGTCAAGCCGGAGGCTTGCCGGACCGTAGCCGGGGGGTAACACCCCCGGAATGCACCCCAAAAAATAACTCACGCACCCCGGCAGGGGTGCCGGAAATTACCCCTGGAAGGCAACTCCGGCACACCCTCCGGGGTGCATCCGTTGTGTGGGGTGTCGCTTCCGGGGGTGTTACCCCCGGCTACAGTCCGTCAGCCCTTCGGGCTGGGCCGCAACTTACGTTTTAGACGCCCTCTTATACCGGAAGAGATATGCGCGAGCGATGCGCGGCCATGTCGGCCACACTTATGTGACGAAGTGACAACAGTTACGCATAACATCAAAAATTTAGCATCGTACCGTGGTGGCCACGTTATCGCGCCAAATCATCCTGGGCGAAGGTCACGTTACCGTAGCCTGGCTCGATTCCAGTGCTCTGGATCGACGAATGGTAAGCAGGACATTTGGGATAAATCCAAAGGCTCGGGAAAAAATCCTGCCACAAAGTTTTGGCAGCGTTGCAGGTACGGGTGAGCGCGGATTCCGCCGCCGTCGCCACTACCAACACCTTTATGAAACATCTCGATCCGAAGAATGATTCGTTTTGCCAAGGCCGATTTGTGCTCGGCTTGCTGCTCCGTCCAAAGATTTGCTCTCTGAGCATCGCGGCTTTTCTTTTGGCGGCACCTTTCGCCGGCGCGCAGACCAACACGCTTTACGAAAATAGCGACGGCGCTCCCAAGCTACGTGGCGCGCAACCGTCGGATCGTTTTTCTCACATCGGACGAGATCAATGAACAGCTATCGCCGGCCATCCGGAAACCCCGATTCGCTATCTGGCACCGGGGCACGGACGGACCAAGCTGGGTTACCTTTGGACCTGCCATGCGCCGCATGGCGATGTCGTCTTCTACTGGCAGCCCAAAAGCCGTGAGCTGCTTCCGAATGAAGGTGATGCGTTCAGCGGCAGGGTAAATCTCCAGGCCAAGACGAAGTGGGCGCATCTGTGATCGTTCATGAAGCCAATGTTTGAGCCGCTTTGAGTAGAACAGAGGATGATGATCGAGTTCATCGCGCGCCATTTTCTTGCGGAGCGCATCCGGTGGAAGGGTCCATGTTTCAGGCAGCAGTGGGCGCAGTCCGTGGGCACGGACCAAGGTTGCGCTTGAGGGCTTCGATGGGGCCACAAAGGGCTGATGTGGCGATTATTACGACGTGTTATACTTAAGATGGGATGTGGCGAGTGGCGTTTTTTATGACTACCAAAGTCTCTAGTGCGCGTTCGTCAATTCGGGTTCGCTAATACGGGATTGCGCTTAGCTGCCCCCTCAACTTCCCCCAGTAGATCCCTTACGGGAAATCCCCTATGTCACAGAAAAAATGCACTTCCCTGAGGCCTCCTCTGTCTCGTGAATTTGTCAAACGACTCTCCTCATGGTTGGTGCTTTCAACGGTGTTGACCGTTGCCGCGTCGGCCACAGCGAGGGCGGCAAATTATTATTGGGACTCGGACGGCAGTACGGCGGGCAATAATGTCACGACAGGCGCCGGCTTGGGGGGCAGCGGAAATTGGGGCACATCATCGAGTCTATGGTGGGATGGCGTCTCGACGGACCTGTCGTGGCCGAATGTTTTTGGGGACACCGCGGTTTTCACCGGAACCGCGGGCACGGTGACAATCTCCTCCGCGGTGGATGCGGGTGGCCTGACGTTTAACACATCGGGCTACGACCTTACGGGAGGCACGATCGCGCTCGGAGTGCCGGCGGGCAGCGATTCCCCGATCATCGAGGTGGATGGGTTTGACGGCCTGGCGACAATCGACTCGATCATCGCCGGCGCCTTCGGCTTTACGAAGACGGGCTCCGGCACCCTCTATCTTACCAATGACTCGAACAGCTTCGGTGGGGACATTGCCATCACCAATGGCAGTGTGGTCATCAGCAACGCCGCCCAACTCGGCTCCGGCACCACGGCGATTTCGATCACCGGCGTTCCGGACACCGGTAACCCCGGCCTCAGCGGTGGCCAACTCGTGCTTGCCGGCAATACCGGTTCCGGCCCGATCACCCTCTCCCGCGCGGTTTCCGTCTCCGGTCGTGGTCCGAATGCGGCCAACGCCGCAGGTGGCCTGATCAGCGTGGGCTACAACACGATTTCCGGCGGCATCACCATGGGCGCAGGCATCGGCGAGGGCCGCGCCTCGGCGGCCTACGGCTATACTACGATCAGCGGCGGGGCGCTGGATATCGGCACGGGCGGCGCGGCGATCTTCCAGGGTAATGGAAACTGGATCATCAGCAGCCAGGTCACCGGCAGTGAAAACACCGTTGACCGCTTCATCAAGACGGGGAACGCAGTGGCCACCACGTTGTGGCTCCAGAATGCGACCAACACTTTCAACGATGTGATCCGCATTGACTCGGGCACGGTCCGCGTGACCGACAATGGCGACCTCGGCCTGAGCGACGGCACCCAGGCGGTGGACTTGAACGGCGGCACGCTCGAAATCCGCACCGACACGCCGGACTTCAGCACCCGGAACATCAATTTCCGCAACAACACGGACACGGTGTTCGTGGACCGCGGCATCGGCGGCTCGGGGCTGAATGAAAGCTTCGTCTTCGGCAACATCAACAACTCCGCGCAGTCCGGCACGCTCGTGGCCTCGGGGCGTGACGGCAACAGTGTGACCTTCAATGCCCCGGTCAGCAACGGCACTCCGGGGCCTGGTTCGCTCGGTAATCAGGTTTTCACCTGGCCGACCGGCGGCAATGTGGCGTTTACCAACAGCGGGAACGGCACGCTGACGCTCAACATGAGCATCGCGCGCCCGAATGATACGACCAATGGCCGCACACTGACCATTACCGCCACGGGCGAGACGATCCTGACGGGCAATTACCTCAACGGCACGGGGACGGGAGCGGCTGCTCTGACCAAGACGGGCCTGGGCGTGTTCTACATCCAGGGCACAGCTTCCACGGCGACCGGCAATACCCAGATCAGCCAGGGCACGCTCTCCATTCCCGATGTCGCCTCGATTCCCAGCGGCACCCTGCTCATCGGCAATGCCACGACGACCGCGGGCACGTTGGACTACACCGGTGGCACTGAGACGCTGACCAACGCGATCACGATCAACACCACGACAGCAAATGCCTACATCAACTCGAGCGGAACCGGCGCGCTGACGATTAGTGGTGCCATTACCAACGGCGTTGGAGTTGGGGGCGCACACACGATTGTCCTTGGCGGCTCCAACACGGATGACAATACCCTCACCTCTACAATTTCGGCGGGCGTTGCCGGGATCACCAGCATTCAGAAAATCGGTGCCGGCACGTGGATCCTGGCACCGACAGCCAACGACGCTTTCACCGGCACCACCACCATCAGCGGCGGCACGCTGACCTTGCAGGCGGCTGCACCCAACGTTGATATCCTGCCTAATGCCGGCGCGGTGATTGCGAATGTGGACACGTTCACACAGGCTGCGGGCGGCACGCTGAACTACCTCGGCGCGGACAACACGGCGAATACGGAGACCGTCGGCGCGCTCACCGCCACCGCGGGCGCGCTGACCATCAATGCGACCGGCGGGTCCAGCGGCACCGCGGCGCTGACCTTTGCCTCGCTCGGCACGGTCGCCGCCGGGACCGGCGTCAATCTTACCACCGGCACGGGCGGCTCGTTTGCCTTTACGACCGCGACCAATGTCAACGGCATTCTCAATGCGCACCTTTATTTCAATGGTGCGGACTTCGCGGCCGGCAGTTCAGTGGGGGCAGCAACCTACAACGCGACTTTCTTCAACGGTGGCGCGTCTCTTACGACCGCAAACACCCAGCCATACTCGGTGCAGGACGATATCACCGCGCAGACGACGGCCACGATCAACGCCGGCATCAAGTTTAGCGGAGGCAACCCATTGACGCTCACCTTGGGCAACGGCCAGACGCTGACCATCCAAAATGGCGCAGCCACGGTGGCCGGCGGCATTTTGGTCACCGGCGGAACGGCCGTCACCATCGCGAATGCAGGAACCGCCACGGGCCTCACCAGTGGCGGCGCGGCTGACCTCGTCTTCCGCACGGACACGTTGAGCGATTCGCTGACGATCAGCGTCCCGATTCTGGTCAGCTCCACCGGCGGCTTTACAAAAAATGGAGCAGGCACGCTAGTCCTCAATGCCGTTAACCTCGGCGCAGCCTCCACGATCAACATCAACGAAGGCACGCTCCAGCTTCTCGGCGGGACCACCACGGTGGGCGCGGTGAATATGAGCATGAACATCCGCCAGGGCGCGACGTTCGACCTCAACGGCGTCGCCGTGGGCACGGTAGCCACGGCGGGCGATGCGCTCAACTCCCTCAACGGGGCGGGCGCGATCATCAACTCCGGTGCCTCCACGACTTTGCGCGTGGGCAACAACAATGGCAGCGGCTACTTCACGGGAACGATTGGGGCCGGCGTTCAGTTGGTGAAGGCGGGCACGGGCACGCTCTCGCTGACTAACATGGCCAATAACCCGGACAGCATCACCCTGAGTGCCGGCACGCTGGCGTTCGCCCTTCCGGTGGGAACCACGACGATGAATGCCGGGGACGCCAGTCCGATTGGCACGGGTGCGTCGGCGGCAAGCCTCGTCTTCAATGGCGGCACGCTCCAATACACCGGCGCCACGGCCACAATCTTCTCGGAGACGCAGACGCCCTCGATTACCTCAAACCGCCAGTTTACCCTGCTGGGCAGTGGCACGATTGATTCCTCCGGCACCTATGGCGACAACGTCCTTGCGGCCACGCAGAACAACGCTGCGCTGATCCTCAACAACACGGCGGACCTCACCTTCAGCGGGAGTGGAACCCGCACGCTCACTGTTCAGGGCAGTTCGCTCGGCGACAACGAACTGGATGCACATCTCGTGGACAATGGCGCCGGCGCGCTTTCCTTCACCAAAGCCGGGGCCGGACTCTGGTTGTTGAATCCGTCGTCCTCGAACACGTTCTCCGGGCCGACCATCATCACGGGTGGCGCATTGCAGGTCGCGCCGCTCACGGCTTCGGTGCAGGGCCTTTCGGCGGACAGCAACATTCAGCTCAACGGCGGTGTGCTGCAGACTTCCGGCACGCTGAACCTCACACTCGGCACCGGTCCCGGGCAGATTCAGTGGACCGGCAATGGCGGCTTCTCCGCCAGCACCTCGAAGCTGACGGTCAACCTCAGCGGCGGTGCAACCCTCAACCTCGGCACCGCGCCGACCATTGGGAGCACGATCGTCCTCAGCAACGCGACGGCGCTCGCGGATGTCGAACTCCAGAACCCCATCAACCTCGGCACCGCGGCGCGCACGATTCAGGTGGATGACAACACCTCGACCGGTCTCGACTTCGCCACCGCCTCTGGCGTGATCTCCGGGGGCACGGGCGGCACGCTCACCAAGACCGGTGCCGGCACGCTGATCCTGAGCGGAGCCAATACTTACACGGCGAACACCATCCTGAACAATGGCGCGCTGACGGTCACCTCCATTGGCGCCTCGGGCGCGACCTCCACCAGCATCGGCACCAATATCAGCGGCGGCATCCTCCAGATCGGAGCCACTACGAACACCCCGAGCCTCCTCTACGTCGGCCCCGGTGAAACCACCACCCGCCAAATCAGCCTGGTGGGCAGCACCGGCACCGAGACAATTGATTCCTCCGGCAGCGGCCCGCTCGTGCTGACCAGCGTCGTCAACAGTGCGACCGGTGCCTTCACCTTCCAGTTGCGTGGTGAAAACACCGACGGAAACATGATCACGTCCCAGTTGACCAACAGCGGCGCCATCGTGATGACCCTCACCAAGTCGGACAGCGGCGTGTGGATCCTCAATCCCACGGTGGCCAACACCTTCACCGGCAACATCAATGCCAACGGCGGTGTTCTCGGGTTGACCTCGAACGCTATCGGGAACGCCGCGAATGTGGCGCTCAGCAACGGCGAAATCATTGCCTACGACGCCGATTTGATCACGAGCACCAACTTCATCCTCAGCAACAACGCCACCGCGGTCTTTGGCGGCACGAATAACATTACCGTCAATGGTACGCTCACGAAAGCGTCCGGGGCGAATGATCAGACCATCAGCAACAACCTCGATAACGACGCGGTGCTGACCTTCAACGGCAACTTCATTGATGCTGAAGGAACAGCGAACGCCACCCGCACGATCAACATCCGCGGCTACGGGGCGACGGTGTTCAACGGCGTCATCCAGAACAATACGACCACGACGACCAACATCATCAAGCTGGACATCCGCTTGTCGAACGCGGGCTCGGTCACGCTGGGAGGGAACAACGCAGTGACAAATGGCTTCACAGGGGGCATCCTGCTTGGGCAGGGCACGTTGATCGTCGGGAACGCCGGGGCCCTTGGCAACACGGCCAACAACCTCACCTTTGACGGTGGCGTGCTCACATCGACCGTGGATCTCTCGGGGGCGAACAAGATCAGCAACAATGTCTTCCTCCAGGGTGATCCTCTCACGATCAACGGTACGAACAACATCGAGTTCGGCGGTGTCGTGGCCCTGAACGCCAGCCGTTCGCTGGTGAACAATATCTCCAGCGGGTCGCTGACCCTCTCCGGCGGCATCACCAATTCGGCGGCCTCGACGCTGACCGTCTTCGGCAGCGGCAGTACCGTCATCAGTGCTCCCTACAATGCCGGCACGGGAACGAATAATCTGACCTACTCCGGCACCGGCTCGCTCGCGCTCTCTGCCGCAAACGCCGCCACCGGAACGCTGACGGCGAGCCGGAGCACGATTACGCTCAATGGTGCCGGCGCCTGGGCGGGTCCGATCTCGCTGAACTCCGGCGGCACCCTCACGCTGGACAACAGCGCGGGCACCGTGAACCGCCTCGCGGATGCGGGTGCAGTCACCGGCACGGGTGGCACGCTCGATCTCATCGGCGCTTCGGGCGGCACCACGGAAGTCACCGGCGCGCTGACGATCAACAGCGTGCAGACCTACATCACCATGTCCGGCGGCGTGACCGGGGGGAACGTGCTGAACTTTGCCTCGGTGAGCTTCGCGAGCTCCGGTTCCACGCTCAACCTCAATGGCGTGCCCAATCTTGGCTCGGCCGGGGCGGGCGGAAACGAGGTGACCTTCACCGCCGCGCCGAGCGGTGCGGCCATCGTCTTCACTGGCACCAGCGGCGCTGGCGTGATCCCGCGCATCTTCATCGGTGGAACCGACTTTGCGAAGTATAGCGCGACCAATGGCGTGATTCCGCTGGTTTCGGGCGACTATAATGCCGGCAACAACCTGAACACGGCGCTGACGACGGACGTGATGGACCTGACGGCGACGAGCAACATCACTCAGGGGCGGACGGTTCTCGCCCTCAAGCTGGACGGCACGGGCGGCAGCGTGAGCGTGGGCGGCAGCACCGGCACCCGGCTGACGCTCACTTCCGGCGGCATCATCAGCACGGGCGGGGACAACAGCCTCGACGTGCCTTCGATCAGCTTCACGAATACCCCCATCATCCAGGTTGCGGCGGGGACGACCCTGGCCGTGAACAGCGCCATGATCGGGAGCACCAATTTCGTCAAGGTTCTGCCCGGCACCCTGCAGATCAACACGCCGAGCTTCGTCAGCGGCACGCAAAATCTTCTGAACGGAACCGTGGTGCTGAACGGCGGGCTGAATACGCTCTTCCCCAACCAGCTTTTGAACATCAATGCTGGTGCGACGCTGGACCTCAATGGCAATACCCAGTACTTCGGGCAGTTGTCCGATCCCGGCGTGCTGCCCGGCACCGGCGGTGTGATCACTTCGAACGGTGCCCCGGCCCTGCTGGTCTCGAACATGAACGCGGGCAGCACCACCCTGGCCACAAGCATCAACGACGGCACGGGCGGCGGCGTCGTGACCTTCGCGCGCATCGGCGGGAACACGCTGACTCTCGAAAGCGCGAGCGATTATTCGGGCGCCACCTACCTACTGGGCGGCACGACCACCCTGCAGGACGATGCGACGCTGCTGAACACCCCCAGCATTGACATCAACGCGGCGACTCTCTTCCTCTCGAACAACACCAGCCTGCAGACGGGCAACTACAACCGCATCAACGACGTGGCTCCGATCAACCTGCGCGACGGCACGGTCAGTGTCACCGGCCGCGTGGATGATGCCGCCAGCGAGATCTTCGGGACACTCACCTCTGCACAGGGCGCCAACACCATCACGGCCACTCTCGGCGGCACCGGCACGGCCGGCGCGTTCGATTCGCTCGCCCTGACCTTTGCCAGCCTCACCCGCAACCCGGGCACGACCGTCGTCTTCAACGGCACGAACCTCGGCCAGCAGGGCAACAGCTCGACCATCCTTTTCACCACCCCGCTGACCACGGTGGCCGGCGGCGCACTTGGCGCATGGGCTATCGCAAACTCTACCGACTATGCGGCCTTTAACAGCGGCATCGGTGTCGGCGTCGTGGGTACCGGCGGTTTTGTGGGTTACACGCCCACCTTCGCCTCCGGCAACATCACGGAAATCCCCGGCCAGCAGAACGCAACCACGGTCACCCAGCTTCCGGCCGGGACAACCTATACCGCGCTGCTCAAATTCTCGGACAATACCGGCAACAACCTGACCTTCACCAATCCCACCGACGTTCTGAATCTGGAACAGGGCGGCATTCTCCGCAGCAACAACAACTTTGGCACCAGTATCGGCACCGCGGCGGTTCGCGGCATCCTTACCGCCGGCGGCGCCTCTCCGTCCGGCCCGAACGAGTTGATCATCTTCGATAACGGCAGCACCAACCCGACGTATGGCAGTGCCTCCACGACTGCTGGCTCGCCCGTCGTCACTGGCATCAATACCATCGGGCTGGTGCCCGGAATGACGGTCACCAATGCCAACTTCCCAGCAGGCACCACGGTCCTCTCCGTGCAGAACTCCGGCCAGGTCACGCTGAGCAACAACGCCACGGCCACCGGCACGAGCCAGACCCTCACCGCTGGCGTGGGCGACGTCGGCGCGACGATCTCCGGTTCACCGACCGTGACGATGACTTCCACCGTCGGCCTCGCGCCGGGCATGACCATCACCGGCACCGGCATCCCGAGCAATACCTTCATCGCATCGGTGGACAGCGGCACGCAGGTCACCCTGAGCCAGAACGCCACGGCGAACGGCACCGGGTTGACCCTGACCGCGGGCATGAGCAACGTGATCGTGAACTCGGTCGTCGAGGACAACAGCTACCCGGTATCACTCTTGAAATCCGGCGCTGGCGTCCTCGCGCTCTCGGCGGCAAACCTGTACTCGGGCGGCACGACCGTCGTGCAGGGCACACTGAACCTCATCAGCCCCGGCACGGGTGGCGTCGCCTCGAATGTCGTCATCCCCGCCGGCGGCCTCATCATCGGCGGTGCCACGGTGGTCGAGTTGAGCAACCAGGGCCAGATCGATCCGAGCAACGTCGTCACCATCCGCCGCAGCTCCACCTTCACGCTCACCGGCAACAACACCCTGGACAGCCTCGTCTTCGACAACAACGGCGGCACGACCAATCCCACGGTAAACGTCGGTGGCATCCTCACGCTGAGCAATTCCACACCCGTCTCGGTCACCGACGCGGATGCGCTGACCGTGCCCACCATCACCGGCGGCACCCTCGCCCTCGGTGCGGGCGCGAAGACCTTCGCCGTGGCCGGACCCACCGTCGGAGGGACCCTCTACACGACGATCAGCGCCGATCTGACCATCGCCTCGATCATCACCGGCACGGGAGCAATTACCAAATCCGGCACCGGCCTGCTCCAACTCAGCGCCCAGAACACCTTCCCGAGCCTCACGGTTTCGGGCGGCGGGATCGTCATCGCCGGCAACAGCACGCAGAACGCCGGCACGGTGACCAGCGGCCCGCTGGGTCTCGGCCAGGTCTCGATGGCCTCGGGGACGGTGCTGCTTTCGAGCGCCTCCAACACC
This sequence comes from Chthoniobacter sp., assembly GCA_036501065.1. Classification (GTDB taxonomy): domain Bacteria; phylum Verrucomicrobiota; class Verrucomicrobiia; order Chthoniobacterales; family Chthoniobacteraceae; genus Chthoniobacter. Next base: position 10,141 of record DASYAY010000028.1, read on the forward strand.
ATCGCCAACCCGATCTCCTTCGCGGGGACGCCGCTCTTTGACAGCACGGCCAACACAACGTGGACGAACACCTTCACCGGTGCGCTCACCGGCGCGGGTGTGACCGGACCTTCCATCACGGTGAACGTGAATAATCCGTTCCTGACGGTCGCCCTGCTGGGCAGCTTCCCCGGATCCTTCAGCAGCATCACCAAGACCGGCCAGGGCACGCTCATCTTCAACGCCACCAGCTACTCCGGCGATTTCAACGCCACGGCGCTCGGCAATCCGAACGCGGTCTCGCTGATCAACGACGGCGATGGCACCGGCTCGGTGCAGACGCTCGCGATGGGCAACGTCAACTTCGACTCCGGCATCGTCGGGACGATTACCGTCAACCGCGGCGGCTCGATTCCGTTCCCGCTCGCGGTGAACAAGATTCTGGCCCCGGCGAGCATCTCGACCATCGGCCTCGGGCTCACCGTGGTGAACAGCAATGGCTACGGTCTGCAGGACTCGGAGGCGATCACGGTGACCTCCGGCGCGAACTACAGCGTCGGCACGGCCACCGCCTCGAATGTCACGCAAGGACTGTATCTCACCGGTGTGCTCACCGCGTCCTCCGGCTTCAACAAGACCGGCGCAGGCACCCTCGTGCTGACCAATTCCGGCAACTCGATCGGCGCGACGATCAACGTGACGCAGGGCGTCCTTTCCGTGGACAGTCTCGCCGAACTCGGCGGTGCCAACGTAAACCTGAACCCGTCCACCGGCACCTCCACCTTCCGTGCGACGGGCACGATGGTTGCCCCGACCATCCAGCTCACCACGGCGTCGAACACCCGCGCGATCGAAGTCACCGCCGGCAACACGTTGACGGCCAATACGGCCTTTGACGTGAGCCTCGCCGCCGGGGCCGCCCTCACGAAGAACGACCAGGGCACGCTCGCCCTCAATGCCGCCAATCCGACATGGACCGGCGTCCTCACCATCACTGAGGGTGCGGTCAATGTGATGAACGCCGGCGCGCTGGGCGGCTCGGCCACGGTCAGCGCCGTCGGAGCGGCACTGCAGCTTCCCACCGGCATTTCCATTACCGAGGGGCTCAGCCTCACCGGCACGGGTCTCTACTCCGGCGGCGCCCTCGAGGCCACCGGGGCGGGCGCTGCGGAAAGCGGCGCAATCACGCTCACGGGCGCAACCTTCATCGGTGCTGACAGTGCTGCGACGCTCAGCCTCACCGGCGGCATCTCCGGCGCGCAGGCGCTGACCTTCGCGGGCCAGGGCAATACCACCCTCACCACCACCGCCCTCGGCGCGGTTTCGTCCGTGACCAAGATCGGCGCCGGCACGACGACCCTCGGCGTCAACAGCACCGCATTCGTCGGTGCCTTGGCGGTCAACGACGGCACCTTCGTCCTCGGTTCCGCCGGGGCGGGCACGCTCGGCGCCACCGGTGCCATCACGCTGAGCGGCGCGGGCATCCTCACGGTGGACAACACCACGGGCGCGGTCGCCCGGCTGGGCGCGCGGCCGATGACCCTCCAGGGCGGCACTCTGAACTACAACACCAACGCCGGCACGACCTTCACCGAAACCACCGGCGCGCTCACGCTCAGCTCCGGCGGCAGTGTGATTGACCTGACCAACACCGGCTCCGCGCTCGCCACGCTGAAGTTCGCCAGCCTCGCCGCGCAGAATGCAGGCAGCACGGTGAACGTGGTGCTCAGCGCCAACACCGCGCTGACTTTCACCACCGCCCCGACGCTCGTGCCCGCAACCACGGGCCTCCTGGCGCGCTGGACCGTGAACGGGACCGACTTCGCCACTTACAGCGGCGGCGCCATCGTGGCCTTCACCGGCTACGCGCCGACGACGAACATCCTCATCCCCAGCGCCACGCAGAGCTACGAGGCGGTGGCTGCGGGTTCCAATTCCCTCACCGGCAATGCGACCCTCAATGCCCTCGCCCTCAGCGGCGGGGGCACGATCGACGTCGGCGGTCTCAGCGGCCTGAATCCGACCACGCTGACCCTCACCAGCGGTGGCATCCTCGACAGCAGCATCGGAGGAAGCGCGACTCTCGCCGTCCCGGTGATCAATTTCGGCGCCACGGCCACCTCGGAAGGCATCATCCAGGTCGCCAGTGGCGCTACGCTGAACGTCGCCAGCGGTCTGGTCAGCACGGGCGGCATGACGAAGGGGCTCAGCGGCAACCTGAACCTCAACGCGCAGCAGTTCGTCAGCGGCAACACCACCATTAACGGCGGCACCGTGACCCTGCAGAGCGGCGCGACCAATACGCTGCTTTTCAACAACGGCGTCGTGGTCAACGAGGGTGGCACGCTGGACCTCAACGGGGGCGTCCAGTTCATGGCCGGTCTGTCCAGCCAGGGCTCGGGTGTCAACACCGACATCGCCGGCGGCATTGTGACCAGCACCGGTGGCCAGGCGACTCTCGTGGTCAACGGGAACACCAACTTCGGCGGCGTGATCACGAACACGGGCGGGAACGACATCTACCTGGACAAGACCGGGACTGGTGCGCTGAACCTCACCGCGGCCCAGGGCTACACCGGCGCGACGCTCATCACCGGCGGCACGCTGACCCTTGAGGACAGTGGCTCGATCCTCAATACGACGAGCATCGGCATCAACTACGGCACGCTGACGCTGACGAACACGGGCCTGCTGGACAACGCGAACCGCGTGCCGAGCGTTATGATCACCATGAAGGGAGGCACCATCTCCTTCAACGGCCGGGCCGCGTCGAACTCCTCGGAGACCCTCGGCGCGCTGACCCTCACGGAAGGTCTCAACTACATCACCAACGTCAATGGCGGCACGAACGTCAACTCGTCCGACCTCACCTTCGCCTCGCTGACCCAGACCGGAACCGCCACGCTGCGCTTCAACGGGAACACCAATTCCCTGGGTGCCATCGGCAGCGCGCCGAACACCTTTTTCACCGCCGCTCCGGCGCTGACTCACAACATCATCGGACCCTGGGCCATCGTGGATCGCGAATGGGCGAGCTATGACCCGACTTATGGCGTCGGCCAGCTCAACCAGAACGGCTTCGCCGGATACTCGGCAACCCCGCTCACCGGGAGCCCGACGAGTACCGACAACGTCCGCTTTGGCAATGCCGGCACGACGATGCTCGCGGCCAACACTACGGTGAACACACTCAACTTCGCGACGATCAACGCGAACACCGTCCTTGATCTCGGCGGTCACACCCTCACCGTGGCGGGCGGCGGCATCCTCTTCGGGCAGTCGGTCGATAACAACGACTATTCGATTATCGATGGCAGCCTAACCAGCGGCACATTAAACAACCCGAGCGACCTTTACCTCACTCATGCGAGCTATGGAGCGACCTCTGGCGCAGGCAATCGCACGGTGACATTCGCGGCTCCAATTGTCGACAACGGCGCCGGCGCAGTTCGCGTGATCTTCACTTCCGGCCAAGTCGAAGCCGCCGGCGTGGACATCACGACCCTGAATGCGGTCAACACCTACACCGGGGGCACCGTGATCAATAGCGGCAATATCGTCCTCGGGGCGACCGGCCAGCTCGGCACGGGCGGGATCACGGTTGACCAGGGAAGCCTGACCCAGACCTTGGGCGGAGTCATTCCGGCCAGTAATGCGCTGACCATGGGCGGCGCCTCGACGGTAACGCTGGCGAACCAGGCCAACACCCTCGCGGGCATCACCTTCAACAACTTGGGTGGCGCGGCCCCGACCCTCACCCCGACCGGCGCGCTGACCCTCACCAGCGGCATCACCGTCAACACCGTGAACGCGGGCGGCATTGCCACCATCGGCACCGGCACTCTGGACCTCAACGGCGGCGCGGGTACCTACTCGATCAATGTCGGCGCGGTCATCGTCAACGGCAAGGATGTCGCCCCGTGGCAGTCCGGCCTGACGATCAACGCCCTCATCCAGGACGATCCCGCCAGCGGCATCCTCAAGACCGGCAACGGTGTGCTGCAACTGAGCAGCACGGCCAGCACCTTCTCCAACGGCCTCAAGATCAGCTCCGGCGGCCTGATCATCGGCGCGAGCAGTTCCCCAAGCACCTACAGCGGCACGCCGGGCGTGGGCACGGTCGTCGGCAGCGGCCCGCTCGGCACGGGCACGTTGACCCTCGCGAACAACACCACCGTGCTCTCCACCAGCGCGACGAATGCCGTGGCCAATGCCCTGACGATTCTCGACAGTGGCGGAATCCTCAGCGGGCCGGGCAGCGGCACCGGCAACACCGTCTTCAACGGCACCAGCAGCATCACCTTCAACGGCGTGACCACGCTGCCCGAGACCTGGAACGCCACCGTCACCGCCCCGCAGATGACCGTGACCATCGCCGATGCCAGCCCTTCGGACAGTGGTGCGATCATCAACAAGTCCGGCCTCGGCATCCTGAGCGTCGGCAATTTTGCCGGCACCATCAATGCCACCGGCGGCCTCCTCTTCACCGCGGACGGCAACACCCTTGGGACGTTTGAAAACCTCAGCGGCCCGTCGGTGCTCAACATTTCAGGCGACACGGCGATCACGATCAATCACTCGGGCTCCGCCCCGAACGCCCGGAACAAGAATATCCAGTTTGGAAGTCTGACCGCGACCGGGAACATCATGAGTGTCTCGAACCTGAACGGATACGGGCTCGAAATCACCGGCACTTCCGTCATGTCCGGCCCGCCCATCTTCTCGGTGGCCAATGCCACGGCGTCGAACGTGATCCAGGGGCTGACGCTCTCGGGCGTGCTCTCGGACACCGCGGGCGGCATCGGCTTCACCAAGGCCGGCGCGGGCACCCTTGCGCTCACCAACAGCGGAAACACCTTCGGCACCGGCGGGTCCGACGTCACGCTGGACGTGCTGAACGGCATCCTGTCGGCAAGTTCCGACGGCGCCCTCGGTGCCGCGGCCAACACCATCACCCTGGAGGTGGACGGCGCGACCGGCGTCGGCTTCCGCGCCACCGGAACCTCGTGGAGCACCAGCCGCACCTTCAACCTGCTCGAGACCACCAACGCCGCCTTTGAAGTCACCGCCGGAACGGTCTTCACCATGAACGCGCCGTTGAGCATCACGAACCCGACGACCGTCGCGTTGAACAAGAACGACAACGGCGTGCTCGACCTCGCGGCGGCAAACAGCGGCTCGTGGAACGTCTCCACCGGCGGTATCCTGATCAACGCGGGTGCGGTGCGTTTGAGCAACAGCACCGCGGCCGGTGCGGCCACCAACCCCATCATCGTCACCCCGGCCGTCTATGGAGCCGCCCTGCAGCTCAACGGCGGCATCAGCGTGGCCAACCCGATCACGATCAACAACACCTCCGCCACCACCGCCACCAACCTCGCCTTTGGCGGGGTCAGCGGACCGACGGGTGAACTCGAGAACTTCGGCGGGACGAACACCACCACCGGGGTGATTACGATGACCGCGGACTCCGACATCGGCGCTGACACTGGCAGCACGTTGGACATCAACGGCGGCATCAACAACCCGACCACGACGGCGCGCGCCCTGATCTTCGTCGGCGGTGGCACCATCAATCTGAACAGCAACGTCACCTCCTCGGTCGCACCGGCGAACCAGTATTACAGCATCAACGATTACATGAGCAGCACCGGGGTGCTGAACATCACCACGGCCAACACGATCAATTTCAGCAACAACTTCACCGTCTATGGCGGCACGCTCAGCCTCAATGGACTGGGCACGCTGCTGGTCGCCCCGACCACCACCGTCACGGTGAACCCGGGCGGCACGGTAACGGTAAACGACAACTCGGCCAGCCCGATCAACAACCGCCTCGGCTCCACACGTGCGCTGACCTTGGTCGGAGGCAACTTCAACCTGGTGGGCAACTCCACCGGAACCACCCTGGAAACCTTCGCCGTCCCGACCTTCAGCCGCGGCCTGTCCACCGTCACAGTCACAGCCCAGTCCGGCCAGCAGGCGAACCTGCTCTTCACCGGTTCGTCCAACGTTCCCGCGCCGGCCCAGAACGCCACCACCGGGCCTTCCGGCGCCTCAGTCGTCTTCCAAGGGACCAGCCTGGGCACCGTCGCAGGGGCGGGGGTGGCGACCATCAAGGACACCAGCGCGACCAACGGCTTTGCGTTTGACGGTCAGAATGGTGCCAACGCCAGCGCCACCAAGGGCATCATGCCGTGGGCCGTCATCGCCACCTCGGTCGGCGGCGATCCCACGTCCTTCGCCACGGGCGATGCGGGAACCTTGGGAACGCAGTCCATCATCCGTCCCCTGGCCGGCACCGAATACCTCACCGCCAACAGCACGCCCGTCGTCAACGACAACATCCTGCTCAACGGTGGGCTGACGACCACCATCGCCGCGTCCGTGTCGGTCAACTCGTTCACCTTCGACGCGAGCGCGAATCTGACCATCGGTTCGCTCCAGTTGGTCAACAACCAGAGCGGCGGCATCCTCGTGCGCGACGGCAGCGCCTCAACCATCAACGGCGGCGTAATCAACCAGACCAACGGCTTCTCGCCGCTGAACATCTGGACGATTGACACCGGCAGCCTCGAGATTAAGAGCCTGCTCAACGGTGGCAACGGCGTCACCAACGGTGCCATCGGCTTTGTCAAGGCGGGCACGGGCACGCTGACCCTGAGCACCCCGACGTCGCTCGTCCCCGGCCTCACCGCGATGAGCGCCAACTCGTATTCCGGCCAGACCGTCATCAATCAGGGCACCATCGTGCTCAATGGTGGCAAGAACACCCTCTTCGCCAACAACTACCTGGAAGTTGGCCTCGGCGGCACGCTGGACCTGAACGGTACTTCCCAGCAGACCTACAGCATCTTCACCGATGGCGTGGTCCCGAACTCCGGCGGCATCATCACCAACAGCAGCGCCACCACGGCCAACCTGACTGTCAACCAGGACAACACCGCCCGCACCTGGTCCGGCTCGATCCAGGGCAACTTGAACTTCACCCGTTCCGGCCAGAACACGCTGACGGTCGAGAGCAACAACACCTACGACGGAACCACGCTGCTCAACGCCGGCACGCTCACCCTGCGCGACGGCGGCCAGCTCAGCGGCACCACGGGCATCACCATCACCCAGTCGACTCTCACCCTGGACAACAACGCGAACGAGGCCATCAACCTGACGGATCGCGTCAACGACGCCGCTCCGATCACGTTGAACGGCGGCACCATTACCTTCCAGGGCCGCGCGCAGACGGCCTCTACGGAGACCCTGGGCGATGTCACCCTGGCTCAGGGTACGTCCGTCATCAGTTCCGTGGTCGGTGGCACGGGCGTCAACTCGGCCGACCTGACGCTCACCAGCCTCACTCGCGCGGTGGGCGGCGGGACGATCAACTTTACCGCGGCCACGGGTGGCCAGATCGGCAGCAGCTCGCGCATCCTCATCCCGACGATCAACGGGGTCTCCACGGGCACGGCGGGCGGCGGGCTGACGGACAACATCATCGGTGGCTGGGCGATCATCGGCACCAGCGACTTCGCCACCATCGTCCCCGGGTTCGGCGTCGCGGCCATGGGCTCCGCGGGTGCGTACCAGTATTCCAACACCTCCTCGACGACGGCCACCCTGAACGTGGCGTCGCCGACGGATAACATCAGCATCAACAGCGCCGTCACCGGAAACATCCTGGTCAGCAACGACACGACGATTAACAGCCTGCGCATGGGCAACGTCGCCGCCAATACGGTGAACATTGCTTCGGGCCAGACGCTGACGCTCACCAGCGGTGGTCTTCTCTTCTTCAGCACGGCGACCCAGACCATCGGCGCTGCGGTCAATCAGGGCAACCTGACCACGACCGGGCCGGAACTGTTTGCTTACGCCCAGGGCACGGGACCGCAGGTGATCAACAGCGTCATCACCGGCTCCGGCGTGACCTTGGTGAAGAGCGGAAGCGGCGCACTGACGCTCGCTGGCACCAACACCTACCAGGGCGGCACGACGGTGGATCAGGGCACCCTGACCATCTCGGCCACCGGCTATCTCCCGCTCGCTTCGACGCCGGCAAACGGCTTGGTGATCTCCGGGGCGACGGTCACCACCCTCGCCCCCGGCGTGATCGCCCCCGGCAACATCGTCACCCTGAACGGCTCCTCGACCCTTAGCCTGTGGGGCAACAACTCTGTCGCCGGCGTGGTCTTTAACAATATCGGCGGCACGGGAACCCCGGTGATCAATACCTACACCACTACCTCCACGATCGGCCTCAGCGGCGCGGATGGCGTGCTGACCATCGGCAGCGGGGGCATCACCGTCACCTCCTCGAACGTGGGCACCACCCCGGTCATCGAAGGCCGCGTGGACTTCGGTGCCTCGCCGAACACCGTCACCGTGGCGACGATCGACGCCAACGGCGCGACGGATGTCGCCCCGCTCCAGGCGGCGTTCGCCCTTCGCAGTGTGATCAATTCCACGGGCGGCATCACCAAGCAGGGCAACGGCGTCCTGCAGTTCAACGCGCAGGATCTCTTCACCGGCGCCTTTGAAGTGGCTGCGGGTGGCATCAGGAACGGTGTGACCAACGGCGGCTCCCGCTTCTCGGACCTCACCCTGGACTCCGGAACCCGCTACGACCTCGCCGGCCTCAATACGACCTGGGGTTCGCTGAGCGGTTCCGGCACCATCTTCAACAGCGGCGGCACGGCGGCCAATGGCGGCACCGCGGCGACGCTGACGGTGGGCTTCGACAACAGCACGACCACCTTCTCCGGCCAGATCGAGCGCTACAACGACGCCAACCTCGCATTTACCGCGCTGAACAAGGTCGGCACCGGCACGCTGAACATGACCTCCGTCCAGAGCGCGACCACCGGCTCGACCGGCACGTTCACGATCAGCGGCGGCACGGTCTCCTTCAACGGTGCGGGCGCCTGGTTCACCGGCACGACCTCCCCGGCCTTTGCCGGCACCTTCACCGTGAACGAGGGCGGCTCGTTGGTGCTCGATAACACCGCGTCGAACCTCAACAACCGCCTCGGCATGAATGTGGCCGGCACTGTGAACATCCAGGGCGGCGCCTTCGTGATCAATGGCAACAGTTCGTCCGACACCTCGGAGCAGATCAACAGTTACACCGTGGCCAACGGCGGCGGCACGCTGACGCTCAATGCGAACCCGTCGTCCCAGTTGAACATGACCATCAACACGCTCGGTGCCCTGAACGCCACCGGCAGCCAGGTCTTCCAGGGCATTGATGGAACCGCAGCCGCCAATGGCAACGCCACGCTCACCATCACGACCGTGGCGGTGCAGGGGAGCCAGGGCGGCGGCATTGACGGCACCTCCAACATGACCATCCGCGCGGACATCCTGGCGGATGCCTCCACGACCGGCCTCGGCACCGGATTCCTGGTCAAGGATAGCGCCACGGGCCTCTATCGTGCCCTGGGCGGCACCACCGGCTTCGCCTCGGGGGAATACAATCTGACGCCCACCACCTGGGCCACCGCCCAGAATGCCGGCCTCAACGGCACGGCCCAGACGCTCCTGGTCAACACGAACGCCAACAGCCTGACCGTCGGCGGCACCGCCAGCCTGAGTTCGGGCCTCGACGCGACGGCCTTTGGGATCTTTGGCCCCGCTGGCGTCCTGACCGAAACCAACAACACGAGTTCGATTCTCGTCCTGGATGGCGGCGCACTGACGGAAAACGTCGCCTTCAACGGCACGGCGGGTAACACCCTCACCGTGCATACCGTGGGCACCGCGACCTATGACCAGAACGGCTACTTCGGCATCGGCAACACTGGTGGACTCGTGAAGGCCGATGACGGCACGATGAGCCTGAACGACCTCGCCTTCTACACCGGGACGACCACGATCAACGGAGGCACCCTGAACCTGCTCTCCGGCCAGGCCAATACCCTCGCGGTGATTCCGACGACCGGTGCCGCTACGGCGAGCGCGGTCAACCTCAACGGCGACGGTGCCATCCTCGATCTCAACGGTCAGAATCAGGCCATCGGCGTGCTGGCTTCCATCAACCCGCTGCCCGGCATGGGCGGCACGATTCAGAGCACCGGCGGCGCGGCGACCCTCAGCGTGAACGGCACCGGCACCTTCTCCGGATCGATCACCGACGGCACCGGCACCGTTTCCCTGACCCGCGCGGGGAACAACACGACTACCCTGACGAATGCCAACACCTACAGTGGCGCGACCATCGTCCGCGGTGGCACGCTGCAATTGCGCGACTCGGGCAGCATCTCCAGCACCGCGGGCATCACCCTGGATTACGGCACCTTGCTCTGGGATAACTTCGGCCTGAACCCGGCCGGCAACCCGAACCCGGTCCGCGTGGACCCTGCGAATGCGGTCACGCTCCAAGGCGGCACCATCACCCTCAACGGCTCCGGTTCGACCGACACCACGGCGATCTTCAACTCGGTCACCGTCAACGGCGGCAACAACACCATCAACAACCTGCCGTATGTGAACGAGGGCAGCACCAACACGCTGACCATCGGCACGCTGACCCGCGCGAACACCAACCACAGCGGCGTCAACTTCAACGGCTACACGACGAACAACAGCGCTGGTTCCTCGACGACCGGCGGCCAGGGCTTCAGCGTCAACAGCAACACCTTCATCAACGCGCTGGCCTTCACTCTCACCGGCGCGACCACGACGGCGGCGAGCGCCACGGTCACGGTGGCGAGCACGGCGAACCTGCTGGTGGGCGCGGCGGTGACCGGCACGGGTCTCCCGGCCAACGAGTATGTCAAGTCCATCACGGATGCGACGCACTTCGTGATCACCACCGGAACCGGGGTCACCGCGCAGGCCTCGACGAACCTCGCGACCAGCGCCCCGATCGTCAACCTGGCCATTTCCGGAGCGGTCACGACCGCCACCAACAACCTTGTCACGGTTCCGTCCACCGCGGGCCTCTCGGTCGGCTTCCCGGTGACGGGCACGGGCCTCCCTGCGAGTGAGTACATCACCGCGATCGTTGACGCGACGCACTTCCTCATCACCACCGGCACCGGCGTCACCGCGCAGGCCTCGACCACGATCACTGCCAACAACCTGACCAACAACCTCATCGGCGGCTGGGCGGTGGCGGACGGCAGCACCTTCGCGACCTATGTGTCCGGTGTCGGCATCTCCGTCATGGGCCAGACCACGGCGGGCATCGTGGCTCCGGCCTTCACCTCTGGCACGGTCGTCAGCGCCACCGTGGCCACGGGCAACTACAGCGATGCCACCACGACGGAATCCCTGCCCGCCGGCGCGACCGTCGCGAACTCCTGGCGCTTTGTGCCGACGGCGGCGCAGACCATCACGTTCCCAACAACGACCACCGTGAACCTCGGTGTGGGCGTCATCCAGAATGCCGCATTTACGACCACCTTTGCGGCCACGGATGCAACCAACACGATCACTGGATCGGGAACGGATCTCTATTTCTATGCCAACCAAAGTGCTGGAACGATCATCGTCCAGCCGGCGATTATCGGCACAGAGGCGCTGGTTCTCAATGGACCGCAGACGGTCCGCCTGAGCCCCAAGTTTGCCAGTGACACCTACTCTGGCGGCACGTTTGTGAACGCCGGCACCCTGAACCTTCAGGCGGCGAGCAGCTTCATCTCCGTCCCCGGCAATCTGACAATCAACAATGCGACTGTGACCCTCGGCAATGCCACGGCTGGCCAGATTGCGGCGGCGAGCAATGTCACCATCAACGGCGGCGGTGTATTGAACCTCTTCAACTACACCTCCACGACCACGCAGACCCTCGCGAGCCTCACCTTCAACGACGACGGCGGTGCCAGCACCCCCAGCCTCGTCTATGGCACCCCGACCGCGCTGAGCACCATCGTCCTGGGCACCGGCGGCGGCAGCACCACGCCGCTGGCCGCGACGAACAACAGCCTCGCGACGACCCCGACGATCAGCACCAGCGCGGCCACCTTGAGCGCGCTGACCTTCAGCGATACGGCCCCGACGATTATGGTCAACGCCGGCCTCGCCGCGACCGGCCTGAACATCGCCGTGCCGATCACCGGCAGCGGCGGCTTCACCTCGCTGACCAAGGGCGGCAACGGCACCCTCGCCCTGAGCGGCCAGAGCACCTTCACCACCGGCTTCGACCTGAACCAGGGCAGCCTGATGTTCGGCGCGGCCAGCACAGGATCGCCGACCATCACCAGCGGACCGGTCGGCACCGGCACGCTGCAAATTGACAGCGGTACGACGCTCCTGAGCGACGGCACGATCCGCACGATCCTCAATCCGACCACCGTCACCGGCAATTTCACCTTCGGCGGCGTCACCGCTGGCAACGGGGTGATCCTCTCCGGCGCGATGAACCTCGGCGCAACGGGCGTCACCGTCACGGTGGCCAGCCCGGCGGTCACCTCGACCATCAGCGGTGCGCTCACGAGCACGGCGACCGGCACAGCCCTCACGAAGGATGGCCCGGGCATTCTCGTCCTCACCAATGCGACCGACAGCCTCGGCGGCGCGGCAGTGGCGGTCGTCAACGGCATCCTCAAGAACGGCGTCGCCAACGCGATCCCGAACACCAGCCTCCTGACGGTGAACGCAGGCTCCGGCTACGACCTGAACGGCACCGGTGAAATCATCCAGCAGATCGGCGGCGCCGGCTTCATCACCAACTCCGCGGCTTCCACGCAGACCCTGATGCTCTCCGGCACCAGCGCCACCGATGTCATGACCAATGTGAGCTACACCTACGGCGGCGTGCTCACGGACAACAACCTCGGCAACGCGAGCAGCAAACTGGCGGTGACTGAGGCTGGCCTTGGCACGCTGACTTTCAGCGGCACGCTCAACAACTACTCCGGTGCAACGACGATCGTGGCCGGCACCCTCACTGCGACCGTGGACAATGCGCTCTCGCCGAAGAGTGTGGTGACGATCGGAAATGCGAGCACCGGCGCGCTCACCCCGACGCTGGATCTAACCAATGCGGGCGCGAACAACACCAACCAGACCATCGCTGGCCTCATCGGCTCGGGCACCAATGCCAGCGGGCCTTCCAACGTGATCATCGCGCCCGGAGAGGCGCTCACGGTGAACGGCAATCTCACGGTTGGCCTCAATCCCGCCGCCACCGCGGTCACCAACATGGTGATGACCGGCGGCGGCGCACTGAATGTCTCGGCCGCGGCCGGAACCGTCCAGATCGGCGGGGCCACGGGCGCGGTCGCGGATGCGGCCACGCTGGACATGACGGCCCTTGGCTCGACGACCATCAACATTGGCACCGGCACGGTGCATGTCGCGAACCAGGATACAACTAATGTTACCGGCAACAGCGCCACCTGGCTGCTGCCGATTCCGTCCACGGGGATTCTCACCACGACGCCGGTCACCACGATCACCGCCACGAACTTCAATGTCGGCGATGATGCTGGTTACGCTGGCGCCTCGACTCCGAATTCCGTGGTTCAGCTTGGTTCCGGTCTCACCACGCTGAATGCAAACACGATCAACGTCGGCACGGGAGGCCGCGACATCGGCTCCCTAACCTTCAATGCGAGCGCCACCAACGGAGTCATCATGGTTCGTGCGGCCGACGGAACCAGCCGGGCCGCCTTCAATGTGGCCACGGGTGGGGCCACGACCGGCGTCGTTGGAACCGCGCGCAACCTTGTGGACTTCACGGGGCACGACGCTGACCTCTTCCTCAGCACTCTCGCAATCGGCAATGAATCACGCGGGACGAGCAGCACGGGGAGCCTTCAATCCGACTTCAAGTTCGACACCGGCACGCTCGATACCACCGGCGTCAACATCGGATTCGCCACGACCAACAGCGCCAGCACCGTTGCCTTTACGCTGACGGACAATCTGAGCATTGGCGGTGGCACCGTTATCATCGGCACGGGTGGCGTGGCCTTGGGCACTTCGACGGACACCAACGCCGTCTCGAGGACGGTCTTTGGTAATCTGAACATTTCGGGTGGCAACGTTACCATCGGCACGACGGGGATCTTCTCCATCCGCCTTGGCAACAATACGGCGGCCAGTGGTCTGGCTGCGGTGAACGATTCGGTGAGCATCACCGGTGGTGTCGTCACTCTGGCCGGCGATATCGTCAAGGGCACCACCACCCGCACCACGGCCAACCTGACGCTGAACGGCGGCACACTGGACCTTCAGGGAAACAATATCGGTGGCGCCACCGTGCTGGATTCGGTTGCTCTCCAGAGCGGCGTTTTACGGAACGTCGCCCAAATCAACAACGGCGCCGACATCAGCAAGACCACGGCGGGAACACTGGTCGTTTCCGGCGTCAATGGCTGGACGGGTGCGACGAAAATCACCGGTGGCACGCTCGAGGTCGTTGGCGGGGCCAGCCCGACGCTGGGCGGAACGGCGATTTCGGTGGCCGGCGCCACGACGCTCAATATCTCCGGCAATACCACGATCGGCACGGCCGGCGCCGGCAGCATCTCGGTGGCCGCCGGGGGCAACCTCAGCCTCGTGGATGGTTCCATCAACACACTCATGCTACAGAGCGCCACCGGTGGTTCCCTCTCCATGGGCGATGGCTCCACGCTCATCCTCGACCTGAGCCCGGGCAGCGGCTTGAACAACGTGGACAGCGCGAATGTGCAGAACCTGACGCTGTCGGGTGGCAATTCGATTCTAAGCCTCGTCAACCTGGCGGCCGGCACGCTCAATACCGGCGCTTACACCCTGCTTTCCTATGCCGGCGGTTCGACGCTCAACGGCGAAGTCTTCACCTTCGATGGCACCAGCACGACGGAATCCGCCGGGGGTGGGAAAATCTACTCGCTGTCCACCGGCCTTTCGAGCCTCGTGCTCACGGTGACCAGCGTTGCCACGCCCACACCGGTTTACTGGAGCGGTGCGCAGGATGGCAGTTGGGCGACCGACCTGGCTCCCGGCAACAGTACCAACTGGGTCAGCGGCCCGACCGGAACCGATACCAACCAGATTCCGGGGAGCATTTCCGACGTGTTCTTCACGGCCAATAGCGCCGCCCATTTGAACACGACGCTCGATGCGAATTTCGTCATCAACAGCCTCACCTTCACCGGTCCGGGCACGCCGGCCGACACCAGCAACGTGACCATCGCCAGCGGAGGTTTGGGCACGAACACCTTGACCATTGAGGCCGGCTCCGGCGTCGGCATCCTGGTGAACAGCACCTCAGCCGCTCATACCATCAGCGCCAATGTCATCCTCGGCGGCGACCAGACCTGGACCAATGGCAGCACCGGCGCCTTCACGGTGAGCGGGACGGTCAGCAGTTCGACCAATAGCAACCTCACGGTGGCCGGGACCGGCAATACCGTGATCAGTGGGGCGATCCAGACGGGCGCCGGCGGGCTGACCAAGAATGACTCCGGTGCCTTGACCCTGTCGGGGACCAACACCTACAGCGGCGCCACGAATGTCAACGGCGGCAAGCTCATCGTCAGCGGTTCGCTCGCGGGCAGCGTCAACGTCAATTCGACCGGCGGTGTGGCCGGCACTCTGGCCGGTGGCAGTTTCGGCTCGACCTCGTCCATTGCGGGCGACCTCAACGTCGCCGCCGACGCGACCACGACGCAAGTGGGTGGCACGGTGGCCCCGGGCGGCCTGCCTGCGGACGCCACCACCGGCGTGTTGAACGTCGCCGGCAATGTCACTCTCGGCTCTGTGGGCGCCGGTGTCGCTCACCTCGACATCACCCTTGGAGGCACGACGGCGGGCAGTACCTACGATCAGATTGCCATGTCGGCTGGTAATCTGGCCCTGACCAACGTCGAACTCGATGGGTCATTGATCTATGCTCCGACCGTTGGCGACACCTACTATATCATCGCCGGGGTTGGAACCACCTCCGGAACATTGGCCTTTGCCAACCAGCAGGCCCCGGACGGTTTGTCGGCCGGCCTGAACACCATCACCTTTGGCGGGCAGGAATTCGCGATCAGCTTCACGGCCCGGTACAACGGCGGCGTCGGCAGCCAGTTCACCGGCGCCGGCAACGACGTCGCGTTCATGGCCGTCCCCGAGCCGGCCTCACTCTCGATGCTCGTCGGCAGCTTCGGCCTGGCGCTCGGTCTCCAACGTTTCCGCCGCCGAAACCGCACGGCGCTTAGGGCGTAATCCCATCTAATCTGATTCAATCAAACATAGCCTTCGGGGAGGCACGTCATGGGGCATCAACCGCCAGCCAGCACCGCTGCGGAAATAGTCGCGCCGTTTTCTCAGAATTCGTAATCGGGAAGGGCTACGTCATCCCGCACCATATGGCCAACGACGGAGTCCGCGATCCAGCGGAAGTCCAACAGGCTGATGACGATGTTACGAAAAGAAAGCCCAAGAATGCTTTTGGGGATGAAAGCTGAAGCGAATTTCGCAGCCGCGTCCTGCTTCTGCCGCAAAAAGGGCATCATCCGTTGTTCGTAACTAGCAAAAGCTGCGACATAATCATTTCCGTGACGGCGGAGTTCACCGGCGAGGGCATATGCCTCGGCCATGGCGAGGCCGGTGCCTTCCCCTGCAAGAAAGGAAACACACGCCGCGGCGTCGCCAATCAACGCCACGCGACCATCGGTCCAGCGCGGCATGCGAATCTGGCTCACGCGGTCAAAATAGATCTCCTCGACTGCGCTCATGGCGGCGAGAATTCGGGGACATTCCCAACCCATGTCGGAGAAAGCGCCTGTTAGGAGGTCCTTGGCACTGGCGCTCCCGCGGTAATATGATTTCGGCAGATACTCTTCGCGGAAGACAAAGAGAAACAAAGTCTTGTCGTCGCGCATCGAGAAACGTGAGATTTGCCGGCCGGGATTGGCGTGGCTGACATAGACGAGTTCATCGCGCGGACGGTACCCTTGAATCTCAAACGCGCCGACGTAATATCCGAGGAAAGTTTCGAATTTGTCTTCCGGGCCGAACTTGAGCCCTCGGACGCGCGAATGAAGCCCGTCCGCACCGATGACCAAATCAACATCGCGCGCGGCCGCGTGGTCAAAACTCACTCGAGCGCAGCCGTTTCGCTCCTCAATTCCGGCAATGGAATCCCCGAATATCCTTTCCACTCCACCATCCAGGGCGCGGTAAATCGTCGCGGCGACATCAGACCGTCGCAAGCTGGTATAGCGTCCCCCCGTCATGCGGGCAAAGACATCGACCGGAAAGCCGCCGCATTTGCAACCGTCTTGATCGACGAATCGAACCTCCTTCACTGGATAGCCTTGCTCCCGGATTTGCGGGAGCAACCCCATCTTCTGTGCGATGTCGTAACCTACGCCCCAGAAGTCGATTATGTAGCCGCCGCTACGCAACGCCGGCGCCCGCTCGACGAGAAGCACTTCGTGGCGGCATTTGCGCAACCACCAAGCGAGCGCCGGACCGGCGATGCCCGCCCCCTGGATCGCAATTCTCATCCGAAATCTTTCCGGGCCGATGGCCGTACCTGCCTGCGTCCGAAGAACGTCACCGAGATAATTCCGATGAAACAATATTCCTCTTACCTCATCGGCTCTTCCCGAACATTAGTCGCGGTCACGCCGGCCGCCTTATCCTGATAGCGAACGAAAACTTTGTCGCCGAACTCGAAGTCCTTGAGGTTTGCATCGGACTTTCTCAACGTGCTGAGCTGGGAATGGTTGCCGACGCGGAATGTCTCAGTTGAACCGTTGTGCAGCACTGTAATGGTGTGTGCGGTAGGGCAAACAGTAGTTATATCCCCGGAGTAAGTCATGGTTTCGTGCGACGGAGACGTGACCGCGAAAAGCGGAACGAAACTCAATAAGCTCGCCGCCCCAATGGCGGCTATCAATTTGCATGCTTTCATGCTGAAAGAATCGCATTTCAGAGGTCAAATGCGCTTCTGTTCGTCGACGGAATCCATGGAAACCTCGTTGTCAGCCCGCTCAAATCAAAGACACGTTCCGAAAGCGAATCTCAAAAGAATCTTCCTCGACGAACTCTCCGGCTGGGTCCCGGCCCACCCGTTTAAATTCCGCTCTCTGCGACCCATTGTACCGCGCGCTGGTAGAGTTCAGCGGCATTCTTGATTCCCAATTTTTCCTTAATCCTCTGCCGATAGGTATCGACGGTTGTCAGGCCGAGATTGATGCGTTCGGCGATCTCCCGCGAATTTAGGCCCCGTCCCACGAGTTGAAATACTTCGATTTCCCGGTCGGAAAGGCTGTCGAGGGTCGACACCTGTGTTTCCCGCGAGGAAGGATCCAACCGAGCAAGGATGCTCCCGGTGACGCGCTCGCTCACATAGATTTTGCCAGCCAACACCTGGCGGATGGCTTTGATCACCTCGGACGGCGGCTCCTGTTTGGAGATGTATCCACGCGCTCCGGCACGAACGACCCGTTCAGCATAAAGCTTTTCCTCGTGCATGGAAATGACAAGGACCGGACAATTTAGGCCGTGGGATTTCAAGTCTTTGATCAACTCGAGTCCGCTGGACCCATGAAGCGTTATATCCACGAGCGCTGCATCGGGTTTTGATTTTTCAATCCCCGCCTTTGCTTCCTTGATGTTACTGGCTTCTCCGCAGACGGTCATCTCCAGTTCCTTTTCGATCAATTGAACCAACATCGCCCGGAAAAGCGGATGGTCTTCGACGATGAATATCTTCTTTGGTTGAATCTCTAGTGTATCACTCATAATAACGGTGCCGGTGTTGGCGACGCTTGCGGAATATCGCAGGTCACGACGGTTCCCTCATTGGGTTTCGAATCAATGTGGATTTTGCCGCCGAGGGTGCGTGCTCGAAACTGCATCGAGTGCAAGCCGATCCCTCCCCCTCCATTTGTCATATCAGACATCCCTTTCCCATCATCGGCCACCACCAGGCGAATGAATCCTTGGTATGCGCTGAGCGCGATGGAGATGGATTTCGCAGATCCATGTTTGACCGCGTTGTTTACCGCTTCCTGGGCAATCCGATAGAGATTCATGCCCACCTCAGGATCGGCGACCTTGATATTCGCAGAGTCGCTGAACGTGACTGAGAGGCCGGTGAAACGCGAAACGGTGCCCGCAAGATCCTCTAATGAAGCAGCGAGACCCTCGCTATCCATCTGCACAGGAAAGATTCCCCGCGCCAAATCGCGAGTCAGAGAAACAGCTTCGGCGACGAGCTGGCCGATCTCTTCTGCCTTCGGCGCTTCTGGTTCGCCGCGCTTCCGCAGATCGTCCGCCAGGAAATTGGCTGCGTAGCGGATGGCGGCCAGATGCGGACCAAGGCTGTCATGAAGGTCGCGCCCAATGCGTTGTTGCTCCCGCTCGCTGGTACGTAAAATCTCCCGTTCCAATTCCTGCGCCCTTTCGAGCGTGGCGATTCGCTTGCGATCGAGTTCGCGGCGCGCATCGACAGCAGCCACGGCCACGACCAGCACGCAAAAGTAAAAGAGCCGGCTGGCAATCGCGAGGGCAAAGCCCCAATACGTTTTGTATGGATTGTCCCCGATCTGCGCGAGCCACCAGGCCGCCGCGCACAAGACGGCAAAGACAAATCCTGCAGGCTGCCCAGCTTTCCAGACCACGACAACGATCGGCACGGCATAAAAGACGAAGAAACTCCACTCCCAGCCTGTAATGTAATCCACCCAGCCGATGGCGACCACGCCCAGCAATGCGCAGACGATGACAAACGCGCTTGATTGGCGCCGCAAGATTTCGTGGAACTCCATGATATTGTGGATAGCAGTGCCGGCCATTGCTGGTAATGGCACTACCTCGATGGTTGGGGCCTAGTCGCCCATGCTGCCAACGTTCTCCAACAAAATAGACGTCATGGTATTTCTACATTTGGTGTCGCCAAATTTGCTACGTTTGGTCGGAGAGCCGCGATCGCCACAGTAGAAGCACGTGATCAGCTTGTTGTGAAGAATTGATATCGAATGATCTTCCTGCCGTGTGAGGCCTGCCATCGGCGATCTCTTCACCCTTTAGCGTCACGGAATAGATCGCTGTATTGATGACCTCCACCCCTGCGAGCCTCGGGATTGAAGCTGCAAGAGCAAACACGGCCAGGAACAATTGGCGGACCGTCATGTGATGCGCTCTGGGCGTTTTAAAATGATTCATTTCGTCTGAAGGATCGGCGGTGCCCACGACAACTCAACTGTTTGGCGAGGGAACTGGGAGCCGCCGGGGTCTTGCGCGACATCGCCATCAATCAGGCTGCGGTTGAATCCAGTGCCGCCAGTTCCGCGGTGGGAACCGTATCTCACCTCGGCGGCCGCGCGGGAGATTTGTATCTCCCAGCGAACCACCACCCGGAGGCCGGAATCGTCCTGGTGCCGGGAGTCGCCAGCGCCGGCAACCGCGACCCGCAGCTCATCGCTTTCGCGCAGAGCCTGGCACGAGCTCGCTTCGTCTACTTCCTCAAATTGCGATCGGGTGCGCTACAAACGCCATCGAGCCAATGCAAGGCCACCGAATTTAGGCTAACAACGAACACGAACTGCTCAATCTCCCCTGCGGGACGCGCGCTTGCTTTCTCCCTTCGCCAGGGCCTGCACCTTGCTATGTTTGCGTCCGTAGAAGAAGTAGACAGCCATTCCAATCACCAGCCAGGCGACTAAGCGATACCAAGTGGTCGCGGGCAGGCTCGCCATGAGCGCGAAAGAAAAAAGTATTCCGAGAATGGGAACCAAGGGAACCAGCGGTGTCTTGAACGGACGGTGCAATTCCGGCCGTCGAACCCGCAGCACCCAGACACCGGCGCAGACAATCGCAAAGGCCAGCAGCGTCCCGATGTTGACCAGATTTCCCAGATCGCTCATGGGAATCGTGGCGCTGAAAAGGGCCACAACAACGCCCATTACGATGTTGGATATCCAAGGGGTTCGAAACCTCGGATGAATCGCGCTGGCCCACTCCCACAGCAGGCCGTCGCGGGACATGGAGTAAAAAACGCGCGACTGCCCCAGCAACATGACCAGCATCACCGTCCCGAGTCCGAAGATCGCGCCCACCTTGACGAGAAAGCTTCCCCATCGGACGCCAGTGGCGTCAATCCCCACGGCCACTGGGTCGGGCACGCGGAGCCGGGTGTAGGAGACCACGCCCGTCAGCAGCCACGCCACCAGGATGTAGAGGACCGTACAGATCACCAGCGAGCCGAGAATGCCGATGGGGACGTCACGTTGCGGGTTCTTCGCCTCCTGTGCGGCAGTGGAGACCGCATCGAAACCGATGTAGGCAAAAAAGACGACCGCCGCACCGGTGGCAATTCCCGACCAGCCGAAATTCCCGTATTGGCCGGTATTGGGCGGAATGAACGGATGCCAGTTCGCCCTCGCGATCGCTGGATGCTGGATGAGGTAAGCGGCTGCAATGCCGATGAACAGCAGCACGATGGAAACCTTCACCATCACAATGCCGGTATTCAAGTTCGCCGACTCTTTAATGCCGATGATCAGGACCGTGGTCACTACGCAGATAGCCAGGAAAGCGACTAAGTTGAAGTATGCCGGATGGACCGGCAAATTGGAGAAGTCCACGCCCGGAGGCAAGGTAGTCACGTCCACCCAGCGGCCCTGGTAGAGCGCGAATTTCTGGCCGTACACTCCGATGAACTCGGGCGGAATGCGAATGCCCCAATCCTGCAGGAAGCTCACAAAATAACCGGCCCAGCCCGAGGCTACCGTCGCGGCGCTGAAAGCATATTCCAAAACCAAATCCCAGCCAATGATCCACGCGAATATCTCGCCCAACGTAGCATAACCGTAGGTGTAGGCCGACCCGGCGATTGGGATGAGCGAAGCAAACTCGGAATAGCAAAGCCCGGCAAAGGCGCAAGCCACCCCGGCCAGACAAAAGGACAGGACAATCGCCGGTCCGGCGTGCGCCGCCGCGGCCTGGCCCGTAAGCACAAAAATACCGGCTCCGATGGTCGCGCCGACCCCCAACGCAATTAAATGCAGTGGCCCCAGTGCCCGCCTCAGGCTGCGCTCCCCGGTTTCGGCGGCTTCCGCGGCGATTGCATCCAGTGGCTTGACTTTTAAAAGGTCGGACATGCACTTCACCATGCTTCTCTAATGGAGATATTTACGCCGCGGAGCGGTCACCGCGCGCCTCGCTCCATCAGGAATACACCGCGATGCCCAGCAAGACAATTAAGCTTCGCGGGAAAATGGGCACTATGGTCGATTTGCGTGGCCTTCAACTTCGTCCCGACCCGACCCGATGTCCGGGAGAATGCCTGACGAGCGGTCGGGTGGCGTTTGATGAAACCAAGTCTGACGTGATCTGTCCTATGTCGATATCACACATGTCATGCGGCGATACCAAGCAGGCCGTGCGTTCTACCAATCGCAGGTTGGAGATGGCGTTAGGCCCGACGGTGGTCTGCCTATTCTTAACGATTATCGCGACTGCTATTGCCCAGCCGGTTGATCACGCCAATGGCGCTAAGTGGGTCGTCATCGATAAAACTCACCAAATTCTAAGGGCTTACGATGGCAATCGGTTGGTCATGCAATCTCGGGTAAGCACTGGACGCGAGGGCCGTAAAACGCCCGATGGGACGTTCCATGTCGAGGCGAAGATGCGCATGCATCATTCCCGACTCTATCATAATGCTCCCATGCCTTACAGCGTGCAGATCGCGGGAAATTACTTTATTCACGGTTTTTCTTCCGTCCTAGCTCACCCAGCTTCCCACGGCTGTGTGCGGCTGCCTATCTCCTCGGCAAAGCGGTTCTTCGAGTGGGCAGATTCGGGAACTCCAATAGAAATCACGGGGAAATGGCGAGAATGATACCTCGCAGGAAAACTCAAGCCACGATGCTCATAACGATGATGAGTCCGAAATTTCCCGCTGACCTCGTTTATGCCGTCCGCGAATCAATCAGAGAGCAGGGCTTTTGCGTTTTTGGAAGCGAGGAATTGGATCGGCTGCTCGCCAAAGAAAGCGGGAACGAGAAGAGGCAAACGCTCGAAAATTTTGCCGCGTTTAGCGGCGTGAAAATGGAAACTACACCAAACCTCAACTCTGCGCGTTTCATCAGTCCACCGGCGCATACCGGCGTGAGGCCGGCGCTCCGGAGCCCGGTCTGCTCCGACAGCACGTTGACTCTCACAGAACTCGAACCCGAATTATTCGCTTACAGGTGTCCACGCTCCGGGGGAGTGTGGATACCGCTGAATTCGTACCTGGCGTGGCTGGAAGGACCGAAAGCCGTTCGGAAAGCGGGATCTGCCGAATCGGCCGAACCCAAGAATGACGCGCGCCGTGGGGCGCTCGTCTGTCCGGAATCGGGGCACGTGATGCTCCGATATCGGGTCGGCCACGGTATCTCATTTCACATTGACGTGAGTCCCGAAGGCGGCGGGATTTGGCTTGATGCGGGGAAATGGGAGGCCCTCAAGAGCAGGCAGCTTCACCTCCAACTCAACTTGATCTCCACGCCGTCATATCAAAGAAAGCTGCGGGAAGAAGAACATGCGCAGACCATGGCGCAATCCTTTCGCGAGCGCATCGGCGACCACGATTTCGAAAAGGTTGTCGAGTTCAAGGAATGGCTGGTTCGGCATCCGAAGCGGGCATCCATTGTTTCTTATCTCGTGCACGATCTGCCGCCGGAGGACGGATGATATGGCGCGACTCATTTCCCGGCGAGGCGCAGGGAGAAGAACACCTGGGCGCCTCGGCCACGCTGGCCTTTCACGACGAGCGTCGCGCCCAGCGTTTGCGCGGCACCGTGCAAAAAGCGCCGCTTTCGACAGTGGCTCTCATGGTGACAAGGCCAGCCGCCCATTGATAAATGAAAAGGACAAAAAACCGCGATTTAAGGGGGTGTAATCAATGATCATCAACGCACTTCTTTTTTGGTTCATTCTGCTGTTCGCGTTTTACTTTATCTATGCCCTCGGTGCGCGAAGTGCGGCCGCCCGAATTCCCAGAGAGCCGCCACCGCTGCCGCCGCGGAATCTTGATACGTACCAATCCCGGCTGGAGCCGATGCTGGCCGTCACGGGGCATCGGGCTTCGGGAAAACTCCTTGAGTTTCACGGCCATCTGCGCGGTCCGGCGGAGGAAGTATTCCGGCGGATTCGGGAGGCATTTGCGGACGAACCCGTCGAGCCGATCATGGTGCAAGGAGACCGAGGTGAGATCAGCGTACTGCTCCCGCCGCGTGATATGGTGACGCCCCCGCACCGCGACCCGAAATGGTGGCTGCATTGTGCACTTTTCCTGGCCACGGTGGCGACGACCACGTGGGCGGGCGCGCTGTCGGCCGGCGTCAATCTGCTCCACCAACCGGAGCGTTTCGCCATCGGGCTGCCCTACAGCATCGGCTTGCTGCTCATCCTTGGCTCGCACGAGTTGGGGCATTACTTCACCGCGAAGGCGCATGGCATTTCAGTGACGCCGCCGTATTTCATCCCGGTCCCGTTTGCTCTCGGGACGTTCGGAGCCTTCATCAAGATTCAATCTCTGTCGCCGAATCGCCGCGCCTTGTTTGACGTGGCCGTGGCCGGCCCGCTCACGGGCCTGGTGTTCGCGATTCCAGCGCTATTGGCCGGACTCCATTACTCGCAACTGATTCCGGCCGGCACGCCCTTGCCGGCCGGACAGATGGGCGTCAGCGTGAATTCCTCGGTGCTCCTTAACTGCCTGGCGCGCCTTTCGTTCGGCCCTTCGGTGGGCGCTGGCGACCACCTGTTGCTGCATCCGCTGGCGTTCGCCGGATGGATTGGGCTGATCGTCACCGCGCTGAACCTGCTGCCGATTGGCCAACTGGACGGCGGCCACATGTCTCATGCCATGTTTGGCGCCCGCCAGGCGCATGAGTTGAGCGTGGTGGGGCTGGTGCTCCTCTTCCTGCTGGCGCTCTTTGTCTGGCCAGGACTCATGTTCTGGGCGTTCGTCGTCTTCTTTATTGCCGGCACACACGACGCTCCCGCAGCCGATGATGTCTCGCCGATGGGCTTGCCGCGCCGAGCGCTGGGCTATTTCACGTTTTTTATTCTTCTTCTCATCATTGTCCCGGTGCCGCACGCCATTCATGAGGCCATGGGAATTCACTCACCCTATTTGTAAAGGAGCCCAACCATCCCGCTGCACCACGAGCACACCTGCTGAAACCGTTGAGCAGCATCGAAGGGCAGCGATGTCTGGCGAAATTCGCGATAGCTGCAACGTTAATGTAACCCCAAGGGATAAGATGCCTCAGCTCTACCGCTGGCAGCCTCATGGAGATCGCCGACGATTTCCCGATCGAGGATATCCTCAAAAGGGCAAAGAATCTTGAATTGCACACGCTGCTCCTCGGCTTCGAAGCCCAAGCCTCGATACGCTCCTCCGAATTCGCGAAGCGTTCGACGTTCATTGCGGGTCGCTCGTCGCTCCGGCCAGAAAAGGAAAGCGCTCTGGCGCTAAAACGCGATCGTGATCTGATCTCCTGAGGATTTTCGCTCTCTTGCAGCATTGACAGACCATCCTTTCCGCGCCGACCGTTGCCACTCTCATCATGAACGAATCCCTCCCTACTGGCGCAACCCGCCGTCAATTCCTTAAAACCACTGCTGCCGCGTCCGCTCTGGCCGGCGTGAGCATTCCCTTCGTCCACGCCCAAGGCAGCGACGTCATCAGCATCGCCCTGGTTGGCTGCGGTGGCCGCGGCACCGGCGCCGCCCGCAATGCCATGGAGCAAACCGGCCCGCCGATTAACCTCGTGGCCATGGCCGATGTGTTCCAACACAAAATGGATGGGAGCTTCAATTCGATTTCGAAAGCCGTGCCCAACCAAACGAAAGTCGGTGACCGCAAGTTCATCGGTTTCGACGCCTACAAAAAGGCGATCGACTGCCTCAAGAAAGGCGATGTCGTCCTCCTGACGACGCCGCTGGCTTTCCGCGCGCCGCAATTCGCCTATGCAATCGAGAAGGGCGTCAACGTCTTTATGGAAAAGCCGGTGACGGCGGATGGGCCAAAATCGCGTTTGATGCTCAAGCTCAACGAAGAGGCGATCAAGAAAGGGATGAAGGTCGCGGTGGGTCTGAACAGCCGCCACAGCCGTGGCATGCAGCAGCTCAAGCAGCGCGTAGCCGACGGTGAAATCGGCGACATTTTGTGCATGCGCGGCTATCGCATGCAGCCGCCGATCGGCTCGGCTTTCTCCGAGAAATATCCCGGCCCGAACAACAATCTGCCCGGCAAACCGAACGAACTGCTCTGGCAGATTTCACGCTTCCACAGTTTCATCTGGGCGAGCGGCGGCTGCTTCAACGACTTTTATATCCACCACATCGATCAAATGTGCTGGATGAAGGACGCCTGGCCGGTGAAGTGCCAGGCGCTCGGCGGCCGCCACTATCGCGACAATTTCGTGGACCAAAACTTCGACGTCTATAACTGCGAATACACCTTCGCCGACGGCACGAAGATGTACATGGACGGCCGCTGCATGGAGGGCGCGTATTCGCACTACGCGAGCTACTTGCACGGCACCAAGGGCATGGCGGTCTGCGCGAAGAACGGCGACTGCGGGCAACCCTCGAGCATTCACAAAGGCCAGAATCCCGACCGGCAGAGCCAGATCTGGGCGGCCACGGAACAGCCCAACGAACGCGAGTCGCACTTCAACGAGTGGACCGACCTCATCGACGCGATTCGCAATGACAAGCCCTACAACGAAGTCGAACGCGGCGTGAAGGCGAGCGTCGTCTCGAACATGGGCCGCTTTGCCGCGCATACCGCGCAGGAAGTGACCTTCGAGGACCTGCTCAACCAAACTCACGAATACTGTCCCGACGTGGACAAACTGACGATGGAGAGTGAGCCGCCGGTGAAGTCCGACAAGGACGGCAAGTACCCCGTGCCGGAACCCGGCATCGTGACGAAGACCGAGTGGAAGGTTTCCTAACTAAGCTCGATACAAAATCTCCTTCACCAACGGCGCGGCAGATTCTGCCGCGCCGTTTTCTTTTAGCTCGGAAAAGCGCTTATTGAGTCCCGTGAAATAGGATGGGCAGCGCCCTTTTTGCCGGCAGAGCCGCTGATAGCCCTCTATTTACGAAACTCCGGTCCGGAATGGTCGGATTCGAAGTCGAAGAGATCACTCAATCGAGGCGCTTGAGTTCCACATACTTCACTCCAAGAGTCGCCTTACCTAGAACAATTCGTGGTTCGAAACGCGCAGCGCCGACTGGGAGGCGGATGTTATGAAAAGTGTACTCCGTCGCGCCGGCTTTGAGCGGCTCGCTCGCGGAAAAAGCACCGCACGCAAGCGAGGCTTCTGCATCATGCTCGAGTTCGTCGAAGCGGAGAGTGACTTCGTATGGGCCAGGTGAAACGATATTCACTTCCCAATACCCGATTCCTTTCGGGGTCCAATCCGCTCCGTCACCGCGCCAATCCTGACGGGTGAGAAGGACGGGATTCTCCTGCGGTGCACCAAGGAATATACGCGACGGGACACGGTAGTCGCGGGCGGCCGTGACATCCGTGAACCAGGCGTCGTATTCGGCTTTCAGTTTGGCCACTATTTCCGGTTTTTCAGCCGCGAGATCGTGCATTTCCAGTGGGTCATGCGCCATGTCGTAAAGATGAAAGGCGGTCTCACCGTTCCATTTGTTGACGCCGAGCGGTTGGACGAGCTTCCAATCCTGCGACCGGGCGGCAAAAGCCCGATAACGCCCGGGAACGTCACCGCGATGCCATTGGAAGAAGAGTGTCCGATCGGGCCAATCGACTTTCTCACCACGCAAAAGGGGAGCGAGACTGCGCCCGTCAAACTTCACCTGCGCCGGTTTGGGAACTCCGGAGAGATCGAGGAGCGTCGGGGCGATGTCGATGTGCGCGGCAATGCGGTCGACCTTGCGGCCAGCCTCAAAATGCCCCGGCCAACGCAAAAAGCAGAACTGATGAATTCCTCCCTCATACGGCGTTCCTTTCCAGCCTTGGAACCCGGCGTTGTAGCCGTTGTGCTGCTGGCAGCCATTATCCGAGGAGAACATGACGATGGTGTTGTCCGCGAGCTTCAGTTCATCGAGCTTCGCCAGCAGGCGTCCGACATTGTCGTCAATGTTCTCGATCATGCCATAAACGTGGGCCAGATCGGCGGGATCGTACTTCACAGACATCGGGTGTCCCGCCGCCGGGTAAATCGATGGACTGAAATCATTGTCGGGATAATGTTTGCTGTATTCCTCGGGCACTTGATGGGGTGCGTGCGGGCAGTTGAAGGGGAGGTAGACGAAGAAAGGCTGATCGTGATTCTTCTCGATGAATTGGATGGCCGCTTGCGTGATGACGTCGCTCACATAGCCGTCGGTTTTCACCCAGACACCATTGTGGCGGAGGGTGGCGTTGAAGTAAGCTCCGCGCTCGTCCACCGGGTCGGGGGCGTCCCCGGGTTGGGCCAGCCCGCCGCCGTTAAGAACAAGCGTCTCCTGGAAGCCTTTGTCCATGGCCCGCATCGGGTAGTTGTCGCCCAAGTGCCATTTGCCGAAGATGCCGGTGCGGTAGCCGCCCGTGGTCAGCATTTGCGCCAGCGTCGTCTCATCCGGAAACATGAGCGAGCGGCCGAGAAAAGTGTCGACGACGCCGGTGCGGTAGTTGTAGCGCCCGGTCATCAAACAGGCCCGCGTCGGCGAACAAACTGGCATCACATGATAGTTTGTCAGCGAGGCGCTCTGCGCGGCGAAACGGTCGATATGGGGGGTGCGGATGACCGGATTGCCGGTGACCCCCAACTCGCCGAAGCCTTGATCATCGGTCAGGATGATGACGACGTTTGGTTTGCGTGACTCAGCAGCCAGGAGGGAGCCAAGCAGGCTGCCAAGAATGAGGAGGGAGATGAACGCTTTCATTATGGGGCGAAGATTTCTAGGAATCTGCCCGATAGCGGAAGAATTCACAGCATGAATCGCGGTGGCTCGGTCGGCTTGGACCTTGCGTGCGCCCCGTTTTTGGCCAACCGCGTGCCCTGAAAGCGCACATGCGGCCCATATAGCGTGGGGCGCCGGCAAAGACGGATTTTAGGGATACGCTGGCGCGTTTGCTGAACGCCATTCGCGAACACGGCCCGAGCGGGGAGGCAAAGTGCGAAGTGCGAACACGCTTTGGCGGAGGTTCCGCCGAAACCGGCTTGAGCTGGCCCCAGCGAGAGCGATGCTGGTGTGCTTGAATATTTCCTCTGCGCATCTCTTCCGAATCCGAATTCGTATGGGTCTGACTGCCGTCGCGATGGTGATCGGTGTTTTTGCGTTCTCGCTCGGGACGAGCCGCGCGGCTGAATCTGCGCCGGCACGGATATTCGCCTCCAGCCATCAAGCTTTCGCCCAGGGCACCGCCAAGGCCGGACCCGACAGCATTCGGGAGTCGCGCGTGGTCGTTTACTTTCAGGAAGATCTCACGGATCTAGTCCTCGGTTATGCGAACTATTACATCGGCGCCACCGGGGAGAATAATCACGGCCAGGGCGATGTGGAGGTGAGTTTCGCCCTGGAGTACAATGACCAGTTCACGCCCTTCACCACGGGAGGCCAGCGGTTCGCCATCTGCCGCGATGGGGCCGCGTTTGCGACGGATCCGGCGAAGGTGTCCGTGAAAGGTGGCACCTATGGAGCGATCCGCATGCGGGAGCGCAAACTCGCGCCGGATGCCACGGCCAATGCCTGGCTTTGGTCGACCGAAGGGGACCCGGCTTTCAACGAGGGCTCCATCACGCATTCGGATCCGCAGCGCGACTGGACGCTCGGCGGTGCCCCCGGCGAAAATGTGGCGCTCGTCTGGAGCGTGGACACGGCCGGGGTCATCACGCCGCGGATCGCGCGTCCGGGCAGTGGTATCACCACGAAGGGCGTGGCCGTGGGCGTGCTGGACAGCCAGCGGCGTGGGCGCGACTTCGGCTATATCGGCACGGTCAAGGACGGCAGCCTGGCCGGATGGTGTCAGCAGAAAGGCGGCGCCGGTTACTCGAGCGATACATGGATCGGGCCCAGCGGCATGGGCGGCTATGGCGCCGGTGGCGGGAAGCAAACGTACGGACCATGCGTGATCGCCGGCACTTCGGCACACGGCACGGCGAAATCCGTGCTCCTGCTGGGCGATAGCATCAGCGCGGGCTTCGGCGCGGGCGACAAGCGCGGTGACATCCAGCGCAATTTCGGCATCTACGCGCGTGCCTTGTCGAAGAAGGCGAATGTTTGCAATGCCGCGACGCCCGGGCTCACCGCCTACGCTTGCGATTACCGCTACGGACGGACTCGTGCGCTCGTGGCCTCCATTCTGCACCCGCAGATCGTCCTCATTTGCCTGGGCACAAATGATATCGACCAGTCAGTGGACGACAGCAAAAGCAAGACGCCAGCGGAGGCTCTCCGAGGTCACCTGCAGAGCATCGCCGGCTGGTGGAGGAAAAATTGCGGCTCGGAGATCTGGCTGGGCACGATCCTCCCGCGGGTCACGCTTGCCCGTGATGGCCACCAGACTCCGCGTCCCGGCTTCGAGAGCGGGGGAGTCGCCGACCGGATCAACGCCGCGCTGCGCGACAAGACGCTCTTGCCCGGCGCCGGGCGGATCATCGATGGCCGTGCGGTGACGCAAGATTCGGCCGACGCGTCGCTCTGGCGGATGGACCACGGCCCGCTCACCGACGATGGCACGCACCCGGGCGACGCAGCCGGCATTCCGTACCTGGCCGGCCAGCTTCTTACGCCCATTCCATGATGATCGTGTCCTTCATCGCGATCGTATTCGTCTACCTGCTCGTTGCCCTGCGTTCCTCCGAGGGGATATTCGGTTTTGTCGTAGAGGATGAAGTCAGGCGTTTCGGCTTCGCTCCATCCCACGCTTCGGGGTGGCGCTGGCTCCGCCTTCACTTCTTCTCTTCCAGTTCCTCCTCGGAACGACGCAGCAGGTCCTCCAGCCAAACCCTGCCGAAGCGGCGGACGCCGTGGCCGGTGAAGACCACATCGGGTTTCCACGGGAGCAGTTTCTCGCGGACCGCCTGCACCACCGGGCGGGCTTTTTCCGCATCGCCCCAACAGCGGTGGGTGATGGTGAGGTTGGTTTCGAAACCCAGGTCGCCAGTGAAGGCCACGCGACTCCCGCCGAGTTCGGTCATGTAGATGGTGAGGTCGAAACTGTGTCCCGGCACGAAGAGCGCATGAAACTTTTGGCCGGAGACAGTGAAGTCCGTTTCATCGCCCACGCGATTCAGGGGCAGAGGCATATCGATCGGGCGTGGAGGAAATACGCCATAGTCCGTGAGCATGGGCATGAGCCAGGTCTGGGTCAGCGCGCCGGACCGCGGGGCGACGATCTGCGCTCCCAAGCAGCGCCAGAGGTAGGCGCTCCCGCAATGATCGCCATGCGAGTGCGTATGGAGAACGTGGCTCACTTTCTCAATGCCCAGGGCTTTCACCCGCGCCTGTGAAGTGGCGAACGCGGAAGTGCCGCCGGAATCCACGATGAGCGCTTCACGGCCCAGTTTGAGGACCCAGATGTCGCCCACATAAGCGTGCTCAGTTCCAAGCCGTCCCCCTTGATACACGGGAATGCCGGGCACGACCTCGGCGGGTGGAGTCGCGGGGACGGGTGGAGCGGCCACCGGAATTGGTTTCTTCCACCCGAGACTCCCGTCTTTCTCCACGCGGCACAGCTCGCCTTTGGCCGTGCCCGCCACCGCATAGGCGCCGTCCGCGCTCCAGGCCAGACGCGCCGGTGCGCCGAGGGAGATTTTGCTCGGCGCAGCGCCTTGCGGCGATTCGCCAGAGCCTTGTGGCGATTCGCAATAGAGGATCCCGTTCCAACAGGAAACCAAGGCGCGACCGTCTCGCGGATGAATGGCGCAGTCGGCGATCGCATCGGGAAACTCCAGCGCGTCCGCCTCCTGCGCGCCGAGATGGATGCGATAAAGGGTGCGCGCTTTGGCCTGAACTGGCAGCCAGGGTTCACCGGCCATGCCGCGGGCCATCCAGGAGGAAGGCCAGCAGAGGACCTCATCGGTATCCGGTCCGAACCCGGCTTCGAACAAGCCCGCGGCCGGCATTTTCACCCGGAGCAATTCCTTGCCCTCACCGTCGAAGACGCGGAGCCGGCCCGCTTGATTGGGGATGAATTGCAGCGCGTGGATGGGAGGATCCCATTTGCCGATGGCCGGGCCGATGCGCAGCCAGGTCCACACGCGGTACTCGATCAGTGCCACCCGCGACCCGTCCTGATTGATGGCCAGGGCGGTGGCGATGGAACCCTGGACGAGTTTGTCCGGACCCAGCCGAAAACCTTGCGCCTGGAGTTCGGAAAAATCCCGCGTCGGGTCCGGCAGCGGTGGCGGCGCCATCTTCTCGGAGGGCGCGGCCGTCCACAGGCTGTGATTGGGCCGCACGCTCCACACGCTGACCAGGTTCTTTTCCGCCGGGAGTCCCTGAGCCGGTTCGTCCGGACAAAACCAGCCAAAGGCCAGTTGCTGACCATCGGCGCTGACCGCCATGCGCGCGGCCCGGTGCGTGGGCAGGAGGTTGCCATCTTCGTAGCGCAGCGTCTGGCGTTTGCCATCCGCGCCCACGAAAAGATTGGGGGGCTGGAAAAACCAGTCCGGACCATGGACGAACAGTTCGCCGAAGCTGCTCACCAGCCAGCCCTTCTGCCAGTCACCTTCGCCAAAGCGCCAGCGCGAGAATTGTCCATCCTGGCTGTCGGCCCGGTTGTCTGCATCCTGCAATGGCTCGCCAAACAGTCTCCCGGTCGCGGCGCACCACACGTCAGGCTCAGGCCCCGTCACACGAGACATGGCCATGCCCACGGCGGTAAACTGACCTCCGGCAAAGGAAGCCACCTGCAGTGGCGCCCAAGGCGGGAGATGGCGTTGCTCCGAGACAGCGCCGTCGTTGGCAAATTGCCACACATTCGGTTCGTGGCTGAAGGCCATGGTCCCCACGGAGATGCATCGGCCATCCGCGCTGACGTCTACTGCGGCCACCGCCTGCGGCGCCAGGCTGCGACCTTGGGCCGCGATGGAGGGAACGGCACTCTCGATGGAAAGTGGCTCGACCATCCTCCGCTTCACGGCCAAATCTGGCGAACCAAAATCCGCTGCGATAATGAGCGTGGGCCAGCCAAGGCTAAGGAGCAACGACAGCGATTTCATAGCCAATACGGAACGCAATTCGAAAAGCGAACCATCGATAGGCCGTGGATCTTTGGAACAAATTGAGTTGGCGGGCGTCTCATCACCTGAAGGTCGCGGGTTCAAATCTCCGGCAGTGTCTCCGCAACAATGGCTTTTCGTGTGTTGCCAAAATCCAGCCGCGCAGCGTTTCGGATTCGGAAGTCAGCCCCGCGGCCGCTCTGAAACGCAGTCGCCGAGTGACGCGTTTTCTGGAATAGGAGTTTTGTCATGCCCACCATTCTTATGCAGTTGCGCCGGCTTTTGCCGCCGATCGTCCTCCTTTTGCGCAACGCCTTCGCTCAAGCGTCATTTTTTCTCGCCGCCATTAACGTGGTGACTGTCCATGCTGCTGAGCTTCACCTTCCTGATCCGCTCGTGACGCAAAACGGCGGACGGGTGACCAGCGCAGAAGCCTGGCAAACAACGCGGCGTCCGGAGGTGCTCGAGCTTTTTCGCAAGTTCGTCTATGGGCGTGCGCCAGTCGGTAGGCCTGCCGACTTGAAGTTCGAAATCTTCGACTCCGCCAGCGACGCGATGGATGGCAAAGCGACGCGCAAACAAGTCAAGATCAGTTACCGCGGGCCGGGCGGCGAGGGCGCGATCAATCTCGTGCTCTTCATTCCGAACGCCGCGAAGCAACCGGCGCCGTGCTTTCTCCTCATCTGCAATCGGCCGGCGGCGGAAAACATCGATCCAACCCGCGCGGTGAAAAGCCCGTTCTGGCCGGCCGAGGAAATTGTCGCCCGCGGTTACGCCGCCGCGGCGTTTTTCAACGGGGACGTCGTGCCCGACAAATACGATGGCTTCAAGAGCGGCGTCTTCGCGATCTACGACCAGCAGCCACGGCCCGCTGACGCCTGGGGCGCCATCGCCGCGTGGGCTTGGGGAGCGAGCCGCGCGCTCGACTATCTCGTGACCGATCCGGCGATCGACGCCAGGCGCGTGGTGGTCGTCGGACACTCCCGCGGCGGCAAGACTGCGCTTTGGGCAGGCGCCGAGGATGAACGCTTCGCGATGGTCGTGAGCAACGATTCCGGTTGCACCGGCGCGGCCCTCGCGCGCGGCAAGCAGGGCGAGCGCATCCGCGACATCAACCGCAGTTTTCCGCATTGGTTCAACGAGAACTACAAAACCTTTGCCGATCGCGAAGAGGAGTTGCCACTGGACCAGCACATGCTCGACGCACTCATCGCGCCGCATCCGCTCTACATCGCGAGTGCGACGGAAGACACCGGGGCGGATCCCAAAAGCGAGTTCCTCGCCGCGGTCCACGCGGGCCCGGTCTTCGCGTTGTTCGGGCTCAAGGGCCTCGCTGATTCGACCATGCCGCAGCCGGACACGCCGATGCACGGCGGCCAGATCGGCTATCACCTCCGCACAGGAAAGCACAATCTCACCGAATACGACTGGGGCTGTTTCATGGATTTTGCCGACAAACATCTTGGCCAACCCGCCGCGCGCACAAAATGAGGTGGTTGCCTCGGTGCATTAATTACGTGCCTCGCGCCGCACGGATTTGTGGTGAATCAAATAGGTTCTGCATGATTCGCGCGATAACTCCACCAGGAAAATAACTCAACGCGGTAGCTAATAGGCCACTCATCAATAGGTCACTAGGGAAACACTTCATTGTTCAGCGTTTTCCTAGGCAACGATCTGGTAGTCATTCCAATCGTTGTTCTTGTAATAACCCGCGGCGAGAAGCGCCTTGGTATCGGCCACACTGGCGATGACATTGTTTTCCCGCCGAGTCAACGGCTGATCCGTTAAAACAAGCTCTCCCCCACGGTAATTACATCACCCGGCTGAAGCTCAAACGAGATCACCTTGTCATCCCGGGCCATGGCCTTTGCGTTCAGCTTCACGATCGTCTCCCGACCGTCCTTTTTTCGTTTCAACGTGATCTTCGCGGGATCTGCGATGCGTGTATAACCGCCGGCCATGGCGATGGCGTCGAGAAGGGTAATCCTTTCCCGCTCCGGCATATCATAGGTGCCCGCCTTTTGCACTTCGCCCAGCACTGAAAACCGCCGCTTGCCGTAGTCGTAGACCGTTACCGTCACTTGGGGATTGACCAGATAGTCCTTGGCCAGTTTTTCCCGGATGATTTCCGCAGCTTCCTGGGGTGTTACGCCTCCCACATTAACGACTCCAATCAATGGGAAGATGATTGTCCCCTTGGGAGAAATGCGAAGCCGGCACGCGAGGTCATCCTCCTGGAAGACTTTGATCTCCAAGACATCGTTCTGGCCAAGCACGTAGGAAGGCGGCGGCTCCGCTGGCGCCGCTTCACACGCGCCGACATGTAGAAAGACGGTAAATGCCACGGCGGATATTGCGCGACGCCAAAGGCGATTCACCGTTGGCCGGAATTGTTTCAAGAGATGAGGCTTCATAAGTGGAAGGGGTGACAGCGGGAAGGTTTTGCGGCACACTGACAGGCAGGGTGTTTCATCCGAGCCTCCCGTAGATGAAGGCGGGCTTTTTGTAGGCGGGGTTGGCCGCCGAGACCCCAAATCCGATTTCCAGCATCAATCGCGGTTTTGTCTGGCAGAGTGTCCCGGTGTGAAAAACAAAGGGATCTTCAGCAAATCCGAATCCTTCATCGCCGGTGATTGTCACAAAATCGTCCGGCCCGTAAAAACCTTGAAGGTCTGGCGTGGGCCTTCCCGTGGTGGGAGTGAATTGGTGGCTAAGTTTTCGCCGCCGGTGACTCGCCCGGATGTATTGGTGTGGTCCTGCTTCTTCGTCCGTCGGCGTGAGATAAAAGAAGAACTTCAGGGTTCGCCAACCATCGATGTCGAAGTGGAAGCGGTTCTGGGCAGCGCGGTGCAAATCGCCATCGGAAATCCGCGTGGCGGGAAAACTCCACCATAGCCGGGTCCGCATTAGGATCGCTGGCTGTCCGAGGTATGCGGAGGCGATGCTGTAAAACGTTTCGTCATCGCGAAGTTTCATCACCGCTGGACATCGCTCCGCCGTCTCGAAATAGTATGCCGCCAGCACGTCACGCTCCCGTGCGGCATCCACCTTTTCGACGTCTCCCGGGAGAAAACCATCCTCCGGCTTATCCTTGGTAAAGACCGGATGCGCATCGGCAAATTCACGGATTGCGCTCACGATCGCCGGTGCCAGCCGCAACCCGAGATAGACACCTTCGTCGACCAGTGTCGCCACCACCTTCTCCAAATCGAGGCTGGGGAATACGGTATTCGACACAGTGGCCGGTTTCTTGAAATTTGCTGATGAGATAAATCGCTCAATCCTTCTCGCCGCGTTGATTCGGGAGAAGGCAAACATCACCGCCCAGAGCGGTTCTTCGCGCATCAAAGGCCAGTATGCCGGCGCCCGGGCACGGACACGGTCAATCAGGGATGCCTTTCGCATAGGTGGTTAGTTGTCAGCGGGCGGATTACCGTTGCCAGCGATGGCCGTTTCATAAGCGGCGAGAACATGAGAATTGCAGATATCTTCCGAAAATCGCCGGACGATGATATCGCGGTGATTTGTCTCGAGTGCTCCCGCACCGCTTTTCCACCAGGCAACGATAGCATCGGTCAAGGAATCCGCGGACCCTGGTTTTGCTCTCCAAACATGGGAAAAGCCACAAGCAGCCAGATCGGAGTTTCCGGGAGCGTCCGTGAGGATACCCGGCAAGCCGCAAGCAAACGCCTCCATGGCGGCGTAGGGCATTCCCTCATAGCGGGAGGCCAGAATGAAACCATCGAGCATTTGATAAAACGGAGCCGAATCCGGCTGATACCCGATCCGTTTGATCCTGGCCGCGAATGGCCGTCCAGCGAGGAAGGAGTCGATCTCCGGTTCCAATTCCCCGTGGCCAAGATGAGCAAACCATAGTTCCGGAAACTTCGAGAGGACTTGCGCCAGGGCGGCGTACAACGTCTGCGGATCCTTTTGCGCACTGAACCGGCCCACGGTGCCAAGAATCGGAACGTCCGGCGGTAGCCCGAATTTTTCCCGGCGCACCCGCTTTTCTTCGGCCGACACCGGACGATACTTCCGCGTATTAACGCCGTTGGGAATGATGATCCGTCGGCTGGCCGGCACCCTTAGGATGTCCTGAGCGAAATTCGACTCGGATGCGCCCATACCAATGGACGTTCCAATTCCCCCCAAAAGACGCTCGACAGTATGAAAAACGCGCGCCTTCCAGTTACTCGTATCATGCATTCGATAATACGCGTGCGGTGTGTAGAAGATGGGGGCTCGAAGTCCCAACAGCCCAAGTCCCCGCACCAATCCTCCTGCTTTCGAACTGTGGGCATGAATCACGTGCGGACGCTCTTCCCGGATGAGCCGCCGAAGAGCGAGCAGCGCAGGAATGTCCGCCATTTGCGGCGCGTTTCCCGTATTGAGATTCAGGGTCTGGCCACCATGATCGGCGACGTGATTGAGGAGCGCGTAAAGCTGCCCACACGCCCGCCGATGAGAGTAGGCAAGATGCAAGTGGACTCCTTGTGCAATGAGATACCGGCAGAGCAAATCCACGTGTCTTAGCACTCCATCACAAGCAGGCTGAGACACGATCAGCACAGACATCAATGAACATCTGCGATGTCCACCCGTTCCACGATTTTCGTGAGTCGGCGGGTGCGGTTCTATTTCGGTTCGAGCATTCAAATTATCGTATCCCCGAGGGATTCTCCCGGAGGAGGAACTTGGCGCGTGCGGCACTCAGGAATCTGCGTCCGAGGCCACAGGCGGGAACGGAAACGATCGCGAGTTTCCGCGCCGGCAGATGTTCCGTCTCCGGACCGATGACGGCGTGGATCTCGTGGAAGTAGTTCCGGGAGTAACCTGCAAAATGGACGATGCTCGCCTTCCGCACGAGCTTCATGCTCGAGAGGTGTGCCACCACGCATTCCGCCGGATCGATGTAACCGGCTTTTACCCGGGCGGCGAGCGCGGCGCAGAAGGTTTGGGCCATGTAAAATGGATAGGCGGAAAAGAGGCGATGTTCTTCATCCAGCCGGAGCAACCACTCGAGGTAATCCACATCGTGCACCGAGAGATCGAAGCTCATGATTCCCGCGCAAAGCCGGCTTCCCACCGGCACGCCATATTTGCCCAATAGATGCCAGTGCTTGAGATGCACCGAGTAGGATTCCCGCAAATCGCGCGAGCCGGTGAACGGCGCTCCACCGCCAACGAAGAACTCAGGGCATTCCACCGGCCGTGTGAACAGCACATCGGTATCTGTATAGACCATCCGTTTCCCCGGTGGAGTTAGCAGCGGGATGTCGAGAATCTGTGGCGCGAAGAGATGTCTTTTGCGAAAGGCCCGGCATCGCGGATGTGAACGCAGTTTATCCTCGATAATCTCATCCGTCTCGGACCGATTTTGAAAGCGAACGCGTTTCAGGACCGCGACCATTTGCTCGCGTGCCTGCTCCCCCAAAGTACCGTCTTCGTGCACGAGAATCTCCACCGGATGCCGGCAAAACCGGAGGATACTCCCCAGGCACTGGATGGCCAGGTCGAGATTCTTCGCCCCCATCATGGTGTGGATGGTAATCAGGTGGGAATTCTCAGGAACCATAGGATTGCTTGAGGACATTCAATTCCCGATAAACGCGCGGAAGGATGTGCGCCGGATCGGAAATCGCCAGGCCGCGAACCGGTGCATTTTGGGCAAGAGTGGCGCGCCAATCTGCGTCGGTCACCAAGTGTTGTAATGCTGCAGCCAACGCAGCCGGGTCATTCGGCTCAACCAACCGCCCACACGTATCATCGACGATTTCCCTGGCGCCTCCGTGATTGACACTGACAACCGGCAACCCAGCGTAGAGCGCCTCGATAAAGACAATGCCAAAGGGCTCGGGAGTGAGATTCGGATGACAAAACAGATCCGCGGCCGCCAGAAGTTCCGGCACATCGGACCGCTGGCCAAGGAATCGGACTCGCTGACCGATGCTCTTCTCTCGGGCCAACCCGCGTAACTCCTCCAGGAAAGCCTGTTGTTCGCCGTCGAAGGGTCCGCCGATGATCCAGCATTGCCAGGCCGGGAGGTCCCGCAAACGGCCGAGCGCTTCGAGCAGGAGAGCGTGTCCCTTCCAAGGTTCGGGCCGGCCGGCAAGCGCGATCACCACCGCATCCGGGGGGGCGTCGAACTCGGCCCGAATCTGTGCGCGCTCGTCGCGGGTCATCGCGGGCCGCGTCGAGTGTGTCACCGGGCAGGGAATCACCTCATGCCGTGGTGTTCTGGCAAAGTGCAGCGGCAAACTCGTCGCGGTAAATTCACTGTTGGCGATGACGAGATCGGGTTGTTGCCGGCTGGCCACAAACTCGGCCACGTTCTTGTTTCGCACCTTCACATCGTTGTGCATCCAGTAGACGAACGGCACACCGCTGCGGCGCACCGTGAAGCCGAACATCGCGAGCGCCGGTGAGCCATGACAAATCACAACGTCGAATGATTCCTCTACGAGCCACGCCCGCAGCCGTCGGTTCGCTCGCCAGATATTCACGGGCGAGCGAAGGCGCGCGGGCCCGAGGTCGCGAACCATCGCGCCGCGCGATGTCAACTCCCGCGCGGCCTGTTCCTGAAAACAAAGTGCGAAGACATGCTCGAGCGGCGCGCTCGGCTCGCGATTTTCCGCGAGACAGACGAGCATCCGTTGTATTCCCCCATAACTGCGCCCCATCTCCAGATGGAGGACGCGCAAGGTTCCCGCACCCGCGGATGCCGTAGGAATGGCCAACCGGTTTTGCTCCGTGGAGATTAGGCTGGGCATGGGTCGCAGGCGATTTGGGACAGGTCGAGGTTTTGCAGCAGCGTGCGCTGTCGCCAGAGCATTAGAAGCAGCCCCACCGCCACGGCGATCTCCACGCGGTGTGTCCCTGAAAATGGGCTCATCAGCAGATTCCAGAAGGCAATGAGCAGGACAAACAGACGAACGGGCAGCGTCCACTCCCACGGAGCATCGGTGAGACAAAACCAAATGCCCCACAACAGCAGCAGGCCATAAGCGAAGAAAAAGGTGGCGCCGAAGATACCGCCTTCGGCCAGCGCCACGAGAATTTGGGAATGAATCGCCATTCCATCTGCATCATCCTCCGCAAACCCACCGACCCCGGCCATCCGCGCATTCTGAGTCCGGATGATGAGGAATTCGTCCATGACATGGGAGTTACTGAACCACGAGCCATTACCAAGGACGGGCGATTTTAAAAAACCTTCCCACGCCGCTTGAAGCATCGCCGAACGCTCCACATTTGAGCGGGTGGCGCGCTCACCGGTATCGCTAAAGATCCACCGGCCCACCCACGGGGAGATGCCCAACGCCAGGAGCAG
Source organism: Chthoniobacter sp. (assembly GCA_036501065.1). Lineage (GTDB taxonomy): Bacteria > Verrucomicrobiota > Verrucomicrobiia > Chthoniobacterales > Chthoniobacteraceae > Chthoniobacter. The sequence goes on from DASYAY010000028.1 coordinate 50,572, forward strand.
CATCGCGATCAACGTGAGTTTCCGTGCCGCGGGCGCAAGCTGCCGTAAGACGAGCAATCCCCCGAGCAGCAGGCAGACACCGCCGAGACTCCGAAAATCCATGAGGCTGTGCAGTATCCCGAGTGCGATGCAGACGCCGATTGCCGCCCGGTAACCCAGCCACCGGGGCACCCCAAGGAGGACAGCCAGCGTCACAGGAAAGGCAAAGGCGAACTTCCAATAGTCTCCGAAGAGCGGTCCACTCACGAATGACCCGACGAAGGAAAAGATCAGTCCGACCTGCAGGGCCACAAAAGCGCGATTGCTTGCGCCAAAAAGAAGGCTGAATCCACAGATATCGACGGCTAGAAATAACATCCGTGACCATCCACGCAACATGTCTCCCGGCAGGCTTTCCCTCCACAGATCAGAAACCATGTAACCGGCAAACGCCACCACCTGGCAGACGAGCAGCACTGCCAGAATGCGCGGCGCCGGAACCGCCGCAGGCAATCGCCGGGCGACGATCAACCACAGCATCGCGTGCCCGATGAGGCCACACAGCAGGATCTCGTCGACGGGCATGAGTCCGACCATCCGGATCGAGAACTGGTTGAGCACACCCAGGAGGAACGCGCTGCCGAGATAGAGCAGCAGCGTCGACTGTGAAACCCAGCTTTCCTCTTCGCGCATTGCTTCCGGCAGCGCGACCGAATCGTCAAAGGAACTGGTCGCGTTCACACTCATGCGCGCAAGAAGCTTGCTGCCGGATACGGAGTCCGGAGCCGTTCGCCATGAGCGACGGACGATTCCTGGGAAAGCATCCGCCGATAAAGCGCGGCGTAAGTGTTCGCCTGCCGCTCATGGCTGTAACATTCGATGGCCCGGGCACGAGCCGCTTTGCCCATCTCCACCCGCAAGCTCTCGTCCATAAGTGCCCGCTCAACTTGCGCCGCCAGGCCGGCCACATCACCGGTCGGAGCGAGCAATCCACTCCTGCCATGTTCAATGGCGTCCGCGACTCCGCCGGTGGCGAAACCGACAATCGGAGTTCCCGAAGCCAGCGCCTCCAGAACGGTGTTCGGAAAATTATCCTGCAACGTCGGGATAACGAAGATATCCGCCAGGTTATAAGCCTCGCAGATCTTTTCCGGGCTGTTGACCCGCCCGAGGTGCCGGTACATCGGCCCTGGCATACGCTCCCCCCCTGTCTCGCCGAGGGTGAGGATCTTGAGATGAGGCAGGTGCGCGATACGGGCGATCGCCTGGTCGAGTTCGTGCATGCCTTTCCGCCGGTCATCCAGCATGTCCGCCACGAAGAGGATCACCCGGTCTTCAACGGCCAAGCCATATTTGGCGCGCAACTCGGTCCTGGCCATCGGGCGGAACGCCTGAACATCGATGCCATTCGGAATGAGTTCGACATGAAACCGCGCGAACGTCCTGCTCCGGCGCGTTTCGCGCGCCATCCAACGGCTCGGCGCAACCACCGTCAATCGAGATTCAGGCACTTTGCTCAGGGCATCGACCTTGCGCTGAATCACTCGATAGGTGGCGTCCTCGGGATCCTGCGAAGGAATCAACGGGCACGCTCCGCACTCGGCCATAAATCGCTCGCAACCCTGGGTGTAATGGCACCCACCGGTGAAAGCGTTCATGTCATGAAATGTCCAAACCACCGGCGCACGCACGGCAAGGCGCGGTAGCATCTCGAAATCCAGCATGTCGGCGGTCCAATGTAGATGATAGATATCCGCCGGTGGTAACTGGCGCTCGATCTGAGCCCCGAGATAAGTCCAGTCATGCGTCATGAACGTGCCATTCTCGGGGCGCAGGAAGCGGCGTTGCATCCGGCGCGCGGCTCGGAATAGCAGACGGTTCAAGGATCGCGGCGCCCAATGGAGGGCCCTGAATTCGATCACGTTCGCATCTTCGCTGCGCCTGGAGCCCACCAACATGGTCGACTGGACTCCATAGTCAGGAAAAGCTCTGTGCAATCGATAGGCCGCGAGCGCCGCACCGCCGGAAACATCGGAATAGCTGAGATGAACGACGTGCATCATCAGATTCTGGCTCGGAGCCAATGTAAGTGCTGTTTCCAAGCGGGCGCGTTCGCCAGATGGCCGCCGGCACGCCGCTCCGGCCACATCGACCACACGCACGGTTCCATTCGCTCGAGGGGGCGCATCGCCCGGGCCGGGACGCCGTAAGCGACGCAATTGGACGGCAGGGACTTCGTAACTACGGACCCGGCGCCAATGACGACATCGTCCCCGATCTCCACGCCCGCGCAAATCGTCACCCGGGTGCCACACCATACACGATCGCCAATCGCAATCGGTGCGACGCCGGGCTCCAGCGTGAGCGGATCGTGAAATCCGCTGTTGAGATTCAAAAGGTCGCTCGCCATGAAATCATCGCCGATCGTCACTCGATCCCAAGCTACGATCCGCGAACCGGCGCCGATGGTCACATAGCGGCCCAATTCCAGGTTTTGCGCACCGAGGAAGGAACCTCCTGCGGCGATCGCCACCGGTCCCTTCACCTGCACTCCCATGCGGCGCAACAACCAGGCCTGGTACCAACTGCCGGTCGCCTGACGATCGACTCGCGCACTCAGTGAGAGCAAACCTTCCAAAAGGGAGTGCCAGATGGTGGAACTGTGTAACATACAAATCAGCCTGGCATGGCCTGTTTGACCGGGCTCGGATCGACCAATGATTCCTCGCACGAATTCCCCGTCGCCCGACCCTCAGGAACTCTTTGCCGGCTGAGCGCATCGCGCAATATCACCAGGGTCTCCGCGACGTTGCCGGTGAGGACGAAAGGAACAAATCCGATGATCAATCCCACCGGGAGCGCATTGATCCCGAGGCGTGGAATCAACGTCACAATCGCCACCGGCGCGGCGACGGCCGTCAGAATCGAGTAAATGGTCGCACGCCGCACCTTCGAGATGCCGGCCAGGAAATATCCCACCGGTTGCTCGAGGACGAGAACGGCATTCCAAATCACAAGCCACCACACGAGAGAGATGGAGGGTAACTCAGCCCCCCGCGCCCACCAGTGGATGACCTTTGGCAGGAACGGAGCGAGCAGTAGCATGGGAATCACCGCCGCGATGAGAACAATGAGCGCCGATCGTAACAGCGTTTTCCAAATCCAGGCCCAGTCCGATTGTGCCTTGGCTTCCGCATAAGCCGGGCCGGTCGGCACCAACACCGCGTTGGTCACCACCATGAAAAGATTCAGCACCCGCTGGGTAAGATTGAACGGTGTCACCGCCGCCGCCCCCAGCGTCGCCGACAAGATCAGCGGTGGCGAAGTTAATAACACCATGGAGGCTATCTGCTGGAAAAAAAAGAAAATCCCGAGTCCCGACAATTCACGGAGATAGGGAAGATGAAAATCCTGTCGTCGGATACGCAACCAACCGAGCCGGCGCAGGAGATAGAGCAGGAAAATCAAATTGACGGCAGCGCCTCCGGCGAAGGTCAGGATGAAGAAGGTGGTCATGCTCACGTTCAAGCAAGCCCCCGCTGCGGTGGTCGCGAGCATCAGCACTTGCGAGCCCGTCAGCGCGGTATTGTGCAACCATCCCAGTTGCGCGCCGTAGGCCAGCCGTTGTCCCAGCCCCAAAGGAACATTCATGCACCAAAGCACCGTCACGACGAGCATGGCCGAGCGGGTCGACCCTGCTACGGCAGGGTCGGCAATGTGAAGCATTCCGGAGATATTCGCGAGCAGGCAAAACGGCACGAGGATCGCCAGGAGGGCAGACATGACACCTACGAGAAAAGTCAGGCCCGTGACAAAGATGCGGCGCGCACGCACAAGATCCTGACTGCCGATGGCCTCGGCGACCTTGTTCTGGACACCGAGCCCTACCCCAAAATCGCTATAAGACAGAACGAAGCCAAGGCTGGAAAGCGTTACCCAAAGACCGAAGGCCTCATTGCCCAGAAACTTCAAAGCAATGGGCACCTGTAGAAACTGGCACCCGATTCCCACGCCGCGCGAAGCCACGGACGTCGCGAAGAATGCGAGAATGGAGCGCTCGCGTCTTTCGGCATGATCCATCGGTGCTTGGGCCGTGCTCATGCTCTTATCCTTTTGTCAGATGATTCCCAGTTCCGCACGCATTGGCGCAACAGCGTGGCCACCCGACTGGCTGAGGAATCCCAGTTCAAGCGCTGGCCATAAGTCCGATGGCACGCAGCGGCCATGGCCTCATATCCCGCGCGATCCTTCCACTGATTGCCGAGCAATCGCGCGTAATCAGCGGGCGATGCTTCGGGCGGGAGGAGCCACCCGTTGACTCCATCTTCGATGATGGACGGAACTCCTCCCACCCGGGGAGCAATGCTGGGCAAAGCAAAGGCGCTCGCTTCACAAAAGACCATGCCATAAGCCTCCGCCCGCGTGGGCAGGACAAAAAAATGCGACTCTTGAAAATGCCGCGCGATGCGCTCGGCGCCTTCTTTTGTTCGTTTGTCCAAAAAGCCCACCAGTTCGACAAAGTCGGGAAGCATCACGCCGGCGGGAGGCCGGCATCCAATGATCGTCAGGTGCACATCAATTCCCTCGCGCTTGAGGGCAGCCGCAATGGCGACCGCCTGATCCGCTCCTTTGCGGTGCCAATCCACTCCCACAAAGAGAAGCCGGCATGTCTGCTGATCGCGTTTGCGGATCATCTCCGCGATCTCCCCGGCTCCTGGTGTTCGTTCCAGATTGGCCCCGAAATTTACGAAATGCACGGCTCTTGCATTCACCGAATAATTGGCTCGCGCTGATTCCGCAGCCCACTGCGATGAATAGATCGCCAACTGGGATCGGCAAATGGCATTGCCATCCGACCGCTGACAATCGCGAATGCTCACTTCGGCCAGATCCGCAAATGAACCGTAGAATTCTTTCATCCCGGCGAACGTCGCATCGACCCAAAAGGCGGTCGGGCAATCTGTCTGAAGATCGGCGATGAGCGCCGTGCCCATGGAAAAAACGAGATCCGGCCGCAATTCCCGCAAGCGCGCTCGGATTTGCCGACCGTAGGCCCGCAACAACCAGGGATGGCGGTCGCGGAGGTATCGCCGCTTTCTGACGAGACGATACCAAAGAAACGCTGCCCACCGCGAGAGCAGGGCAGGGCGCTCGTTCAAGTGGACAATACTGAAACGGATGCCTTGTCTTTCGAGCGCGCACCGGGCAAACCATGGTGTTCCGGACCAGGATGAAATCTTCGTCGGGTCCGTATATCGATCGGCGATGAAGGCTACGTGCAGCGGACGCTCCTCGCGTTCCCTCCCGGCAGATTCCAATGCTGGAACTGCGCTTTCGACGTTCGCGCGGCCTTGACGGCAGGCGGACTTCATCGAGCGCACCGTGAGTCCGCCAGATTCAAATCCGGATGACTCAGCATTGAAAGGATCAGCAAATGTCCCGCGCATCGTACTCAGATCGTGCTGGCCGGTGGCGCCCCATACACGCCTTCGCCATAGGCTCCCGTGGAGTAATAGTAATAGCCGCCTGCACTCTTCGGCGGGAGTTGATTGAGAACGATGCCATCCAGCGGGGCTCCTGCTGCCTTTAACTTATCGCGGGCCCATGCCACCGCTGTGCGCGCCGTGCGACCTGCCCGCACGACGAGCAACACCGAATCCACGGCGCGCACCAGCAGCAACGTGTCGCTCACGGCGTTGATTGGCGCGGTATCAATGACGATGCGGTCGTAAGTCGCCGCTGCCTCCGAAACCAGGCGCGAAAACGCCGGACCTGCCAGGAGCTCGGCAGGGCGCTCCGGACGTTGCCCGGCGGTAAGCAGCCAAAGACGATCCTGCAGCGCGGTGCGCGCGGCATTCGTCAGGCTGGCCTTTCCAAGAAGGACATCGGCCACGCCAGCGTGCGGAGCGTTATCGAAGAATAGCTTGTGCAGCGAGCACATCCGCATGTCCGCGTCGATGAGCAAAGTTCTCAGCCCCTGTTGGGCAAAGGCGATCGCCAGGTTGGCCGCCGAGAAACTCTTCCCTTCACCTGGAACGGCGCTCGTCATGAGGAATGTGCGGCGTTCTGCCGGTGGGGTGAGCAGATGGAGCGCCGTCCGCAAGGTGCGAAAGTTCTCGGCGATGGCCCCGTGTTGTTCCCGCACGATTGGCAACTCCGTTTCTTTGCCCATGAGCGTCGGGTCCTGCGGAATCGAGGTGAGAATCGTCAGGCCCAGATAACTCTCGGCCTGGTCGACGGTATGCAATGAACGATCCGCCGCAATGCGTCCCAGCGCCACTCCTCCCCCCAGCATTCCTCCCGCCAGAAGTGCGAGCGCGAGAATGAATTTCTTCCGTGGCGTGGCCGGCGCGGATGGCGTCGCCGAACGGGTGATCACACGAATGCTATGCGGAGCGACATCCTGCGTGACGCTGGTCTCATTCATTCGGTTGAGAACCGATTGATAAAGAGCGGTGTCGGAGTCCACCGCGCGCTGCAGAGTTTCATACTCGATCGAAAGCCGGCCCAGTTCGAGAGATTTGCCCTCCTGATCGTGCAAAGCCTGCCCGAATTTCTCCTCGGTCGCACTGGCCGCCGCTACCGAACTGCCCAAGTCATTCGCGGCCACTTCGATGGCCCGGTGCAGGCCCGCACGCAGTTCTTCCAACCGGCCCTGCGCCTGAATGTATTTGGGATGCTTGGATTTATAGCGCTGGGTCAGGTTTGCGAACTCCGCTTCCTGTGCCGCCACGTTCTTCTTCTCTTCAAGAACTGACGGCGCATTGGCGATGCTGGCCACCTCCAGCAATTGCTCCGGAGTCTTGTCCTTGAACGACTGGACTTGTGCATAGTCCGCTTCCAGCTTGAGCCGCGCCGTCTTGGCCTCGGTGACCTTGTCGTTCAGTTCGCGCAATTGCGCATCGATGATATTTCGCGATCCCTCCAGGGACACCGCGTGCGTTCGCTCCCGATAGTCCTGAAGCGCTCGCTTCGACGCTTCCAGCTTCGCGCTCAGTCGCTTCACTTCACCGGCCAAAAAGTCATTGGCCTCGAGGCTGATTTGCCGATGATTATCGAAAGAAAGCGCCTTATACTCGCTGATCAGCACGTTCGGCAATTCCCCAGCCACCTGTGAATCCGTCACGTCCGCCTTGATGCTCATCAACCGCGTTCCGCGCACGAGCCCGATGGAAATGCTATCCGCAAGCTTCTGAATCATCTCCGCCTCCGTCGGCGGGCGCCCGCCTCGCGGATGCAATCCCAGTGATGCGGCGGTCAAATTCAATTTCGGATTCTCCACCACCCGCTGGAGCAAAGGCCAACTACTCAAGTTTAACTCCAAGGTCTTGAGCGCTTCGAGGCTCTCGAGATTCTCCCGATCGATATTCTCGATTTGCACCACCTTGTCTTCCGCCTCATCCACCTGGATTACTGCCTGGCCTTGATAAATCTTCGGCGCCCACCATAGATAGATCGCGGCAACGATCAGCGCACCGCTCATGCTGCCGAGGATGATCCAGGCCTGGCTGCGAAGCTGATGGAATAGACCGACAAAATCGATCTCGCCGACGGCATTCTTCATTGAGTCCTTTGATTTCGTCATTGGAGTGCGCGGTGACTCATCGGCTGGTAAGGCTTTCCCAAACGGCCACTGGAGCGCTTGTTACCATCAGGCGGCATTGTCATGCTTCACGAAGGTCATAAACATAATTTGCACATCAAGAAGTGGGCTCCAGTTCTCAAGATACCAAAGGTCGCACTTGATCCGTTTCGTCAGGTCGGTATCGCCGCGCATTCCATTGATCTGGGCCCAGCCGGTAATGCCCGGCTTGGCATTATGGCGCGCGTTGTAATGGGGAATCTCTTCCTTGAAATTGAGGATCAACTCCGGGCGCTCCGGCCGGGGCCCGACGAGACTCATTTCCCCTTTGAGGACGTTCCAGAATTGCGGCACTTCGTCGATGTTCCATTTTCGCATGAAGGCGCCGATCTTCAGCCGTCGCGGATCATTCGCGGTCGTCCACCCGATTTGACCGTTGCTTTCGGCATCGAGCCGCATACTCCGAAGCTTGAACATCTCGAAATCCATCCCTCGTTGTCCAAGCCGGCGCTGCCGGTAAAAGATAGGGCCAGGCGATTCCAGATAAACGAGGGCGCCAAAAACAGCGATGATGGGGGCACTCAGCACCAATCCAACGATGGCTCCAAAGACATCGAATGCCCGTTTGACGATCACATTGGGCAGCTGATCCAGCGGCAATTGCGAAACGCCAAGCACCGGCACGCCATTGACCGTTTCGAGATGCAAACCTGATACCAGGATCTGGAAGTAGGAAGGAATCAACTTAAACTCCACCATGGCCTTCTCGCAGAGATTGCTGAGTGCCACGATCTCGCTGCGTGCACAATCCCGGTCGGCAAAGATCACGATTTCGATGCTTTCCCGATGAAGGAGCTGTTCGAGGTTCCACGTGCCGGGGTAAACATTGATATCCTCTGATGGTGTCGAATGAAAACTTCCTCTTTGGGTAGCAATGCAACCAACGACTTCATAGGCACTTGCTTCATCGTCTTGAAATGATTTGGTCAGGCGCTCGCCTTCCCCGCTCCAACCGACGAACAACACCCTCCGCTTCAATGCCCTGACCAGCGGAGAACTGCGCAGCAGGCGATGAAAGAGATTCCGCCACAACAACAACCCCACCGTCACATTAGCGCCCGCGATGAGAACGAACAACCGCGAAAGCTGTGGTTGAAAATGAAAGACGAGCGCAAAACTCAAGAAACCAATGAACCAAATGCTGCTGGATTTGAGCACGAGCAGCGATACGTGCCGGTAGCGGAGGAGGGTCTGTTTTTCATACAGCCGGTGGTAAGCCAGCGTCAGGAGCATCAAAACCGATCCCAATGCCAGGTAACCCAAATAGTTCTGAAGATTTGTCGCTGAGGGCACGCCATAATGCGCGATACCTGTGTAAAAGCGCAGCCAAAAGGCGAACGCCAATCCATAGAGGATAACACACGTGTCGGCAACCAACGCCGTAATCAGAAGCCGTTCCGCGACACCGACATAACGCCGGATTGGCAATGGTACCGCCGTATCGATGGTAGAGATCATCTGCGAGATTGGACGTACACTTCCGCTTCTTCGGCGGATGGGAAGTGGTTGCGCGTATTGACACCAAATAAATGCGCGAGAGAGACCATCTCTATTTTTACGCGCGTTAGCAGATGCAGAGCTGGACTGCGAACCATATGGCTCAAAGTCCTTGTCGCCTCGTTATACGTCCGTAGCCCGGCGCTCACGGATCGCAATGAAATGCAATATCCCCTTTGCGTTGGTAGAAACACGCAGCGCGGACTTAGCAGGCGGAATGCCACCGTGCCCTGAGGAAAAGATCAGGATAACTTAACCGCCAACGGACTAGCTACTTACCCCGTTGCAATTCCAGCCCCGCGCGAATTGCGGGCGGACAAACCCGATGCCCCAAGGCGTCCACGCTGGACGTTTTTCTCCACTCTCAAACTCGTCGCGCTATCTGGCGCGCCCGCTCCGACGATGCGATGGAAGGACTTCCTCTGCCACATTTTCGACTACAACATAATTCACCAAGTCTTTTAAAAACAAACATAGACTGTGAAACCCAACAAGCCACGCCGCAGTTTGCAAAAGGGTGAACAGGGAGATCATGTTATTCTGGGGATAAGCAGTCGCGGTACCACGAGGATGCACCACGAGCTTAGCCTGATGGTCTCATCAGGTCACGCCTCATGCAACGATAATATTTAATGCGGAGTCGTTCGCCTCCTATCTCCTACATTCGGAATCAATTGCGAGCCATGCATCGAAGATTTTTGTGAAGAGACTGTGCCTTATTGATCCATGCTCGGTCTGAGTCCCACTCTCGACTGCCCTGTTCTCATTCGCGCTTTTGTGTAGAGCCGATTCGCAAAACTGGGATTTCCGGAGGCCGTCCCGTGTTGAAAGTATGCTTACTCGCAAAGTCTCAAGAAATCGATTCCTAAGCTTGACCTACAAAGTCCTTCCCACGCAATGTGGCGCCATGGTCCGTTTTGCCCGGGACGCATTAGTCGTTATCGCTGTTGAGCCAGCATCGAAACCTCAATGCCTCTCCTGAAGTCAGGGAATGCAGTTCGGAAAAGTGTGGTCCGTTTTTTTCGTGCGAACGCTTCAGCGCTCGCCTTGGTTTTTGCACTCCACGAACCGGCATTTTGCCAGTCAACGCAGAGCGCAATATCGGACGCTGCACCTCTGCCGGAACCTGCTCCGCTGCAAACTTCGGATGCTCTGACTCCTCCGACTGCGGATATCCCTGCGTCGGCGGATCTCGGTATGCCGCCGCCGTCACGATCACCAGAGCCCGCAGTTGAACTGGTTCAGCCCGTCGAGGGTATATCCTCGCCGACCTTCGATCTTCCACGCTGGCGCTTCGATGTCCGTCTCGAAACATCTCTGACTTATGATGATAACATCTTCATTCAGCCAAATAATAAACAAGCGGACTTCTATTTTGGGATCACGCCGTTGATTGCCGTGGGTTGGGGGGCCTTCCAGGCTGATCCTACCATCGTAACCGGTGTGGGCAGTCGCTTTCCGCAAGTCGCCGCCCGCGATGTTTCCGGAAATGCCTTCCTATTTCGCTACGCGCCCACCGCCCTGCTATTCGTGCATCATCGTGACCAGGACGCGGTCAACGAGGATGTGATGCTCAGCGGACGTTGGGTGACGGACAAACTCACCATGGAGGCGTCCGGGCGTTTCCAGACACTCTCCGCGCCGGATATCGATGTGGGGAACCGGATCAATAGCGAAGTCACCTCCGGCCTGCTGAATGCCAATTACCAGATGACGCAAAGAACCTCGATCGACGCGCGTTTTGCCCTCGAACGCGATTCCTATCAAGGCGGGTTGGATTCGACGGATCTCGAGTTTTCGGCGCTTCTCAACTATCAACTGCTGCCGAAGACAATGGTCGGTTTGGGCGCCGGCCTCGGCTACACGACCATTGAGGATGGCGAAAATCAATATTACGAACAGGGCCTTCTTCATCTTCGCTGGGAACCGACTGCGAAGCTCAGTTTTGAAGGCACCGTCGGCTTGGAAGTGCGTGAGATTTCCAGCGGACCGGATCGCACCACGCCCGTCTTTGAATTCGGTGCTAACTATGCCCTGGCCGATTCCACCAGCGTGCGATTGAGCGCATCGCGCCGGATCGAAACCTCAGCGCTTTTCCTCGATCAGGACATCGAACGAACGACCGTTGAAGCGAGCATTCGTCAGCGCTTCCTGCACAAGATCTACGTGACAGCCAGTGGAGGCTTTGAACATCTCGATTATGTCGATGCCGGTGCTGCGGCGAATCGCACGGATAGCTTTGGTTATTTCGGTCTGGAATCCGCTTGGGAAGTGACCAAGTTCCTCAGCCTTAAGGCGTCGTATCGCTACGAAAACGATCACTCGACCAATGGCGATTTCAGCTTCCGGAGAAATCTGGCCGATCTCCAGTGCAACATACAGTTTTGAACCCGAGCACTTCACGGTAGACGGCCAGCAGGTCGGCCACGTGACGCTCGATCGTCCACGGATCGCGCCAATACCAGTCGTAGGCATTCTGCCCAATTTTCTGGGCCAGAGTGGCGTCCTCCATGGCGGTAAGCTTGGCACATAGAGATTTCGCGGAACCCTGCTCGAACCACAAACCGTTCGTGCCATCCTTCACAAAATCCGTCGCCGCGCAGCGATCGGCAATGACCGCCGGCACGCCGTGCGATGCCGCCTCGACCACGACCAATCCCAGCGTTTCGTACCAAAGCGGTGGAAAAACCAGCGCGCGCGCACGCCTCAGCCATTGCGCCACTTCAGGAGCCGGCAGCCATCCGGTAAATGTTCCCTGCGGGCAAAGACGCTCGGCTTCCTTGCGCAGTTCGCCATCGCCGACGAAGACAGCGGGAATCCCAAGGCGGCCGGCCGCTTCGGCAAAGAGCAAGACGCCTTTCTCTTTGGCGAAACGCCCGATGTAGATGAACGGCGTATTCGTCTTCACGGGCGCCGGCCCTTCGTCCCGGCAATCAATCGGATTGCGTACGATGGTCACAGGAATTTGTGCCGGAAGAAATGGCTGCATGACATTCACGCTCAATTGCGAAACGCCGATGAAATGCGCGATTCCCTCCGGCATCCGCAGTCCTTGATTTTGGATGAGGGTGCGGCCCACCCGCCACAGCTTCTGCGCGTAACTGCGCCGGTCGCAGTGACAGAGGACGCAGTCGAGGGACAACGGCGTGCGCGAACAGAGTTCGCTGGCCTTGTGGACGAAGAATCCTCCCGTCGGGCAGGTCACAAAGAAATCGTGCAGTGTCAGCACCACCTTGAATCCCAGTTCGATCGCCGCGCTGACGGCGAAAGCCGATAGCGCTTTGGTCCACGTGTGAACGTGCACGATCGTGTGACGCGGGTCGAGACCGTGCAGCGTCTGACGCACGGCGGCCACGGCCGCCCGATTGTAAATTCCCCGCACGAACGCGCCGGCCCGATTCCGGTCGTTGACGATCTCCGGTTGCATCAGGCAACTCACTTCCAGTCCCGGCACGCCTTTCAGATTCTCCGCCACTGGACCGACGGCCGTGAGCAGCGTGATCGAGAGCCCCTCGCGACACAGGCCGAGCGCGGAGGCATGCGCGACCGCACTCGATCCACCGGTTACGGTTCCGTAGTCATGGAGGATTACGACCTTGGAAATCACGACTGGCCGGCACCGGTGGCCAGCAGGCGATAGCTGCTCATCCAACCCACTTTCCGGGCGCGCCGCACATAGCAGGGCAGGTTCATCAAGCGATAGCGCCACTTGGCGAGTAATTGCAGGGTTCTACTCATTTTTGGAAAAGCCCGGTGGACGATTTCATTTTGTTCCCGGAGTGTCACCGATACTTCCCCGGAGAGTTGTCCGCGCCGAATCCGGAAGTGCCCGACTTCCAGTGGATAATAGCGAAAGGAGAAACCCGAGGCCATCGCCCGGGCCCAAAAATCCAGGTCCGCGCAAAGCCGGTAGCGGGTGTCGAATTGGCCGAGCGCCTCCACCACGTCTCGACGAAACAACATGCCCTGCTGATTGAGCGGGCTGATCTCTGCGTGCAAGAGGGCCGGAATGAATCGGGGTGTGCGCTCAGTCGTGAGGAAACTGATCGTATCGCCCCGCTCACCGATCAGTCGCACCTGGCCATAGGTTACCGGTTCCGCTTCGGCGCGCGCAGAATGTTCGGCGACCATGCGTGCGAAACCCGGCGCAAGCACATCATCGTCATTGATATAGGTAAACCAGTCCCAGTCTGCGGATGCTGCCCGGATTCCGGCATTAATGGCTCCATAGATCCCCCCCTCCCGTCCCGCATCCTTCACCACGAACGCATGCGGAAAGCGTTCCTGAATCGCCGTCACCATTTCTTCCGGCACCGCCATCACATGCAGCACCGGAAATGGCAGGCTCGTCACCGACCGGACTGCCTCCTCCAAATACTCCGATCTTCCCAAGGTCGGCGTGACAATCAACAGTTTCCCAGGCACGCGGTAGTCAGGCTTTGGACCAGTCACGGGTGCCCATAGTAACATGCCCGGAGTAATTTGCGCGGAGAAATTTTACGTTCCTCCGGAATTCCACTTTGCCCGGCGATTTGCGAGTCATGCGTCTGTAAAGCTGCCGCGGAGACTCGCAATCGGGCGAGCGCCTGGTCACCCCCGGGTAAAGCGTCCTGCGGCGTTTCCTGAATAAAACCGTCCGTTTCAGAGTCGCGACGACCGTCTCTTCATCCAGGCTCGTAATCATCCCGGATTTCCTCACCGTAATATTGGTTCGAAGCGGGTTGAGCATCTGCACCACGACGTCGCTCACGAGGCCGTCAGATCGGCTTCCGCATAGGGAAGCAGGCTCGCGGCCACCGAATCGGCGATGTGTTCCTTGGCGATGATACCGCAGATATCGGAGATGCGCGGGATGCCCTGGTTCGACTTCACGACGATCACCATCGCTGCCTGGCGCCGAGACATGCGCCCGATGACGCTGAACATGATGTCATTCTCGTGTGCGATGGTGAAGGTCTTTAAGGCGACTTCGCCAAGCGTGACCCCGGTGCTGGCGCCCGCCAACCCGCTGCGCAGGGCCGTGTTGACGCGCAGCACGCCAACAATGCGCCCGCCATCGGTCACCACGACGTGCCGGAACTGGCCATCGTGTTCGGGCAGGTTGAGGAAATCGTCAAAGCGCATGGTCATCGGTAAGACATGGACGTCGCGGTCCATCACTTCGCCTGCCGGCCGGACCAGAAACATGTTGGCATGAAGCGCTTTGGGGATGAAATGGCGGCGCGCAACCAGCTTGATCGTGTAAATATTTTCCTTCGAGAGCATCCGGCGGATGCCGATCGCCAGCGCCACCGCGAGGATCATCGGCATAACGATGTCGTAATCCCGCGTCATCTCGAAGATCATCGTCACTGCGGTCATCGCCGCCCCAGTGCTGCCGCCCACCATCGCGGCCATGCCGACCATCGCGAACGCGGCCACACTGATGCCGTGGCCCGGTAGAAAGTGCTGGGCGACCGCGCCAAAGGCGCCGCCAAGCGTTGCCCCCATGAAGAGGGACGGCGAGAAGATGCCGCCCGAGGAGCCCGACCCGAGGCTGAGGATCGTCGCGATCAGCTTGCCCGCGCAGAGCAGAATGAGCACCGGTGCCGAGGCCAGCCCTCCCAGCAGCACGTCCTGGATGGTCGCGTATCCCACACCGTCGACGTGATAGTGTCCGATACCGACAAGTAATCCGTAGATCATGACCCCGACGACCGTCATGCCGAGGGCGTGCCGCAGATAAGGATTCCTGACCCGCTCGAAGCGTTCTTCGGCAAAGTGCAATC
>DASYAY010000029.1:0-107080 GCA_036501065.1 Chthoniobacter sp.
GTTGAGAGGTGCAAGGCGCTGACGCACAATGAATTTCCATCGCTCCGCAATGAACCCGTTGGGTGACAAAGCACTGGCTCGCAAAGTGTTGTGTTTGAACACGAACGGCCATTTTTTCGGGTCTCCATTCCCGTTTTTAGGCTAACCGACCGTCTCGCACTGACAGCACCAGAGATTCGCGCCGAATTCGTTGACGACCCGCCTGGCCAGCGACTCGCCACCGTTCTTGTCGTGTAGCAAAGCGAAAACCGTGGCGCCTGAGCCAGACATGAGAGCGCCCGCGACCTCCGGTTGTTCCAGCAACCAGGATTTGAGATCGGCGAGGAATATGTATTTCTCGAAGACCGGCCGTTCGAGGTCATTGACCAGGGAGCCCCACGGATATTCCTGTGCCGAATATCGGACACCTGGAATTTCCTGCGAGTCGCGCCAGCGCTTGTAAGCCCAGGGCGTGGGCACGCCGAATGGCGGCTTGATGAGAAAAAGCGGTAACTCGTGGTAAAAATCCACCGGTTCGACGTACTCGCCGCGCCCGCGGATGATGGCGGCGGATTGGTAGACGAACAACGGCACGTCGGAGCCGAGGTCCCCGGCCATGGCGGACAACGCTTCGCGGGAGAGTTCCGTTTGGAACAGCCGGTTGAGGCCGATCAAGGTCGTCGCCGCGTCGCTGCTTCCACCGCCCAGGCCGGCGCCGTGTGGGATGCGCTTGCTCAGCGCAATGCGCAGACCCGGCTCGAGCCCGCACGACTCGCAAAACAGTTTGGCCGCTCGGACGACCAAGTTATCGTCGCCAGCGGGGACCGTGGGATCGTCGCACGAAAAGTCGAACCCGGGCTCGTCCCGAACCTCAATATCGACCGTGTCGAAGATCGACAGCGGGCAGACGAGGCTTTCGATATCGTGAAAGCCGTCGTCACGTCGCCGGAGCACACGGAGCGACAGATTAACCTTGGCCGGGGCGAGAAACTCCACGTCGGCGTCTTGCTGCAGAGGGCATTACTACCCGCCGTGCATGTTCCGCGCGCCGAGTTTGCGCTGGCCGACGGGGGGATCGTAACCACCCGAGGGACCTGTCACGACGAGCGACGAGCTGCCGTCCATTTCAACGCGTATGCCGAGCACCTTTTTCTGGCCGTCGGTGATGGCCGGTGTCCAGTGGGCATACCAATGCATGGAATTGACCGCCGCCGCCTCCAATGTGAGGGAAATGATCTGATGATCCGTAGCCTGATGCTGGGCCAGGTAATCCTGTGCGATCTTCAGGGCTTGATCGATCGGAAGTGCCTCGGATTTATCGGCCGCCGTGCTTGGAAACACGGATGCGAAAAATGCCAGGACCAGCGCGAGATAGCGGAGGTATTTCATGGGTGAAGTGGAGTTACGCGTTGCGGTTGATGTTATTGAGATCTTCGAAGGAAGTGAGCAGACGCTTGGTCGCGGCATCCTCGGCGGCGCCGAGCCACACCCGCGGATCGTATTGCTTTTTGTTCGGGGCGTCAGGCCCTTTCGGATTCCCGATCTGTCCCTGGAGATAGTCGTGATTTTTCGCCTCGTAACCGCGGACGCCGTCCCAGAAAGCCCATTGGATATCTGTGTCCAGGTTCATCTTGACCACGCCATAGCTGACCGCTTCCCGAATCTCCTCACGCGTGGAACCGGAACCGCCATGGAAAACGAAATTCACCGGTTTCGGTCCGGTGCCGAGTTTCTTTTCGATATAGTCCTGCGAGTTTTTCAGGATCGTCGGAGTGAGCTTCACGTTGCCCGGTTTGTAGACGCCATGGACATTGCCGAAGGCGGCGGCGACGGTGAAGTTCGGGCTGATTGCTTTCAAAGTCTGGTAAGCTTCGGCCACTTCCTCGGGCTGCGTGTAAAGCTTCGACTCGTGGACGCCGGTATTGTCGACGCCGTCCTCCTCACCGCCGGTTACGCCGAGCTCGATCTCGAGGGTGATTCCCAGCTTCGCCATCCGATGGAGGTATTTCGACGAGGTTTCGAGGTTCTCGTGGAGCGGTTCCTCGGAGAGATCGAGCATGTGCGAGCTGAAGAGCGGTGTGCCGGTCCTGGCGAACTGCTCTTCGCTGGCCGCGAGCAGCCCGTCCACCCAAGGCAGCAGCTTCTTGGCGCAGTGGTCAGTATTCAGAATCACCGGCACGCCGTAGGCCTTCGCGGCCGCATCCACGTAGTGCGCCCCGGCGATCGCCCCGAGAATGGCGCCCATCTGGTTCTCCTTGCTCACCGTCTTGCCGATGAAGAAATGCGCGCCGCTATTCGAAAACTGGATCATCGTCGGCGAGTTCAGATCGCGCGCCGCGGCCAGCGTGGCGTTGATCGTGCCCGTGCCGATGCAATTGACCGCCGGAAGCGCGAACTGGTTGGCCTTGGCGTAGTCGAAGAGTTCTTTGACTTCGTCCCCAAAAAGAACCCCCGGCCTGAATCGCTTGGTTGTAGACATGGGGATGGTAATATCAGAGGAGACGGCGGGAACAAGGGACAAGTGAACGGGAGCCCAATTGGAGCGGGACTTGTCGCGTGGCATCGATTAGCCTGCGCTTCGATTTGGCACACTGATGAAGACTCGCGCTGCTTTCATTGTTTTGGTCGCTATTATCGCGCTAATTGCTACCGGACTGTGGTTTGCTTACGGAGTGCGCCAGGAGCGGAAAGCGAAACAAGACGAAAAAGTGCTGAGCAACCTGGTGATCGGGGATTTTGACGTCCACGGGCTAACTCGTGATGAAGCGGTTGAACTGGCCGTGAAAAAGATTCACGCACTCGGGCATCCGGAATTAATGGCACGAGTTTATTCCGATCCGCGCCAGGCGCCGTCATTTCATGCCATGCTGCGAGGCTTTGTTTGGCCTCTACCGGAAGAAAAGATCACCATCCGCCTGACTCAGATCCCAGTTTGTGAGCTGTTGAAATACATTGGCGGCTTGACTGATTCCACATGCGAATTGATTGGCCATGATCTGGTGGTGATTTCTGCGCATGGAACGTGCCGCCCTTTTCGAAGAGAGACGTTTAGAGTGTATCCGGATTTCTTTTCCATGATGACACCGAAGGACTTGGCTACCTTTGGGGAAGCGAATGGTGTGGCGCAATACGAAGGAACGATTGTCACATTCAATCCGTCTCGCTGTACCGTCGAAATCTACGGACCGGACGATTCCATCGAATTGCTGAAGGAAATGGTGCCGGCGCGGCCGCCTCTGTGGGAGGAACTCCAGTACGAGTTAATTCATTGGGAAAGGTATCCCCGCACCGACTACTGAATCGAGGTTGCGGGCAAACGGGCGGCTTACCGCACCTTCACGTTCCGCCGGAGGAACGTCGGCACGTCGAGATCCTGGCCGTCGACGATCGTGGGTTCGCTCTTTTCGAAGCGGCCGCGGGTCACGGGCTCGAATTGCATTTGCTCCTGTTTGGCCGCCACGGGCTTGGGCTTGGCGGTCTTGGGTGTCACCGCCGGTGTCGGGGTGCGTGCGGGCTCCGCCGCGGGGGCTGGTGTGGAGGTAGGTGCGGGTGCTGATTCCAGTTCCGGTTCTGGCTCGGCAAAGAGTGACGCGGCTTCGGCGGCAACGGCTGGCGCGCGGCTGACTGCGGCTGGCTCCAGGAATACGGGTTCGGGCTCGGGTTCCGGTTCCGGTTGGCGTGGAACTGCGACGGGTTCGGGGGCGCGCTTGACGACCACAGGCTCGAGGACGCGCGGGACGATTACCGGTTCGGCAATGCGCGGGACAACGGCCGGTTCGGCTACGGGCGCCGAGACCGCGGGAGCCGGGGGCGCGGAGACGGGTGAGCTTTCCACACGCGGAGCCGGACGCGGTTTCAGTTCCACGACCGGCGGGGCTTCGCCTTGCAACGCGCTGAGGATGGTGACGCTGACTTTCTGGCCGAGCGCCTGGTCGACTGCGGTGCCGAAAAGCACACGGGTCTGGTCGCTGATGTGCCGGTTCAACTCCTCCATGAGGATATGCACTTCGTTGAGAGTCATGCTGGGACCGCCGGCGATATTCACGAGAACATTGCGCGCGCTTTCGAGCAGGCGGCCTTTGTCCATCAACGGGTTCTTCAAGGCCCGCGCGAGAGCTTCGTGCGCTCGGTTGTCGCCGTCCGCCTCGCCGTAGCCGAATACGCAATGCGAACCGCTTTCGGCGGCGCCCCGCAAAGCTGTGGCCACTTCATCAAAGCCGATATTCACCAAGCCGCGCTGACGCACCAATCGGGCGATCGAACGGATGCTTTGGCTCAAGGTCAGGTCGGCGGACTTGAACGCTTCGTGAATGCCGGCGAGCGGTGCGACCGCATCGCCCATCTTGTCGTTCTCGAAATGAATGACCACGTCCGAGTAGCGCTGGAGAGCGGTGAGCGCTTCATCCGCCTGGGCCCGGCGGCGTTTGCCTTCGAAGCTGAACGGCAGGGTCGCGAAGGAAATCACCAGCGACTTTTGTTCCCGCGCCAGGGAGGCTACGATCCGGGCGCCGCCCGAGCCAGTGCCGCCTCCCAGGCCGACGCAAAGGAAAACCAACTGCGCGCCTTCGATGGCCCGGCGAATTTCTTCCACGCCTTCTTCCGCCGCGGCGTAGCCGATTTCGGGATCGCCGCCCGCTCCGAGGCCGCGCGTCGTGTTGCGGCCCAATTGAACCTTCCGCTCCACGACTGAGGCGGTGAGCGCCTGGGCATCGGAATTGATGGCGATGAGTTCCGCGTCATGCAGACCGTCGAGCTGAAGGCGATCGAGGACGTTGCCCCCGGCGCCTCCCAAGCCGACGACTTTGATACGGACATCGGGCGTCGAGGTGGAATTCCGATGAATCTGAATCATGGCGAATTTATCTCTGGGTTATTACCACATTCCGAAGATGGAGAATTTCTTGCGAATGCGCCCAAACAATCCGGCGGGCCGCTCGGGTTGCATGGCATCGGCATATTTGATCAGGCCGATGGCCGTCGAAAATTGCGGATTCTCGAAGGCCGAAGTCAGCCCGGAGACCGTCTGCGCGTGGGTCAAGTGGACGGGCATGCCGAAGATCTCCTCGGCCAGATGATTGATGCCCTTGAGCAGGCTGCAACCGCCGGTGAGCATGAGCCCGGCGCCGAGAAAAGACAGATGCGCCTCATCATCCAACCGCTTTTTCAACAGTTCGAACGCTTCGCGCACGCGGCAATGGATAATCGTGTTGAGCATCTCGCGCTCGATTTCCTTCCCGGCAAAACCTGTTTCGTCTTTGAGGACAATGACTTCCCCTGGGCGCGAATTGCCCAATACGACACTGCCCTCTTCGATCTTCAGCCGCTCGGCCTTCGCCATGGGGATGCGCAGGCCCAATGAAATGTCGTTGGTGATATGGTCGCCGCCGATGGCCAGCGAGCCACTTTGCCGCACCGCGCCGTCGACATACACGAGGTAGTCCATGGTGCCGCCGCCGAAATCGACGACCAGTGCACCCAGCCCTTTTTGATTTTGATCGAGCAGGACCTGGGCGGTGGCCAGCGGATTGAAAACCACGTCGAGGACGTCCGGACCGACTTCCTTCACGCAGCGCACGCTGTTTTTGATCCGGGTCGCCACGCCGTGAATGATGTGAAAATCCGCCTCGAGCTTGCGCCCAAGCATGCCGATGGGATTGAGCACGCCGTCCTGGCCATCCACGTAGTAATTCTGAAGGATGGAATGCACGAACATGTTCGGCGCGGGAATGCTCACTTCCCGCGCGCTGGATTGCACGTCCTCGAAATCTTCCTCACAAATCTCATCTCGCTCCTCGGGAATGTTCACGGCGCCGCGATTGTTGAAGCCCACAATGTGCCCGCCGGTCACTCCGAGATAGACGCTGCCGATCATCACGTCGCTCTTTTCCTCGGCGTCCACCAGCGCTTCGCGGATGCATTTTCCGGCGGTCTCAAAGTCCACGATTTCACCTTTCCGAACTCCACGCGAGGGCGCCTGGCCGACACCCAGGATGCGAACGGTTCCATCCCCGCGCGTCTCGCCAACGACGGCGCAGACTTTCGAGGTTCCGATTTCGAGTCCGACAACTATTTGATCACGGCCCATTAAGGATTCAGGCGAAAAGGTTTTCTCAGGGATTGGTTTCCGGAGGCGCCATGCCCGGAGGGCGTGGTCTTCGGGGAATATTTCGGGGAGACAGCTTCAGCGCGGCGGGTCTCCACGGGTTTGGGAGTCGGCGGTTTTTCATCCGCGACCCTCGGAGGTTTGCCCGGCGCCGCTACCTCTTCAGCCGCCGAAGCGTCGGCTTCCGGATCAAAGAAGGTCACCGGAATGTTGCGTTCCACCAGCAGGTTCACGGTTCGCAATTCCTTGTGATCTTCCGTGGCCCGGTCGAGGCAGCGGTAGAGGCGCGACAATTGCGCGTCGAGCCGGTCGAGACCGAAAGTGATCTTGGCGTGCCGTTGATCAGTGACGATCAGGCAATATCCCTTGGATAGGTCGATGTTCTGGACCTGGAAACGCGTGCTGTCGGCATTCAAACGAATCAATTCCAACGCCGCCTGCATCTCGAGAACGTTGACCCGCTTGCCCGGCACCAGATTCTCCGTTTCGAAGCCGGAGATGATCGGGAGATGAAAATATTCGGGGAGCATGACCCGGCTGCGCAGGACCACGCCGCGTGCATCAATCAGGAACGAACGGTCCGAGGAACTGGGAGCTTCGTCGCCCTTGGCCGCGACCCAGGCGATGGGCCGGCGCTCGGTAATGCTGACGTTGATCCGGTTCGGCAGGACGCGTTGCACGACCGCGCCTTCCACTTGCGGCATTTTTTCGATCGCCGTTCGAGCGCCGCCGATGTCCACGGTGAAGATATTGCGACCTTCGGCCAGCTTCGCGGTGGTCAGGACTTGTTCACGAGTCAGCGCGCCGTCGGTGGTGAAATTGATCTCGTGGACGAAGTAATCCGGATTCTCCCAGACGAATCGCCGCAGCGCTTCCTTCCCGCCCAGCCAGGACCCGACGACGAGCCCCACGAGCAGGATCGTCTTGAAGAGGAAGCCGCAGATGGCCTGCAAGCGGCGCGAGCGTTCGGTGCTCGCGCGCAGGGTCACCTCCAGTAGTTGCTGCCGCTGGCGTTGGCGCGCACTGGAGATGCGCTTGTTGGTGGATTTGCGCGAAGACGATTTCATCGGCGGCGACGGGCTAGGGACAGTTCAATGACACGGGCACATAAATCGGCGTAGCTGATTCCCGCCGCAGCTGCGGCCTCGGGCAGCAGGCTGACCTGCGTCATCCCGGGAATGGTATTGATTTCCAGGACGTAGGGGTCACCGGCTGTCGTGAGCAGGAGATCCACTCGGCAATAAACTTCGAGGTCGAGCGCGCGGTGGGCGCTCAAGGCGACTTCTTGCACGCGCCGCGTTTGTTCGTCGGTGAGGTTCGCTGGACAGGTGTGGTCTGCCGAGCCGCCAGCCTTGGGATTCAGAAACGGATACTTGTTGTCGAAGTTGTAAAAGTCCTTGGAAACTTTGATCTCGATAATCGGCAACGCCTGGTCGCCGACGATGCCGACAGTCAGTTCACGGCCATCTACGAAGGATTCGACGAGCAACTCCTGGCTGTAGGTCCGGGCTTCCCCGAGCGCTTCCGAAATTTTCGCCGGATCGCGGACGATGTAGACGCCCACGCTGGAGCCCTCTCGCGGGGCCTTGACCACGTACGGCAGCGGCAGCGTCGGCGTGGCGCCATTGCGCAGGATCTCGAACCGCGCCGTCGGCACACTACGCTCCTGAAAGCGCTTTTTGGTCGCAATCTTGTCGATTGCCAGTTCGCTGCCGGCGACTCCTTCGCCGGTGTAGGGAACGCCGCGCGACTCGAGGATGCGCTGGATCTGGCCGTCTTCGCCGAAGGTTCCGTGAATGACATTGAACGCGACCTCGGTCCCCGCCGGGACGGCAAAATCCGGACCGGTGACGTCGACCTCGGCGACATCCGCCCCGAGCGAGCGCAAAGCATTGGCCACCCCTGCGCCGGAGGCGAGGGAGACTTTGCGCTCCGAGCCGGGGCCGCCCATGAGGACGGCGATCTTCTTTTTGTTCAGGTCAATAGCCACGGGAAATAGTTGTTTGGTCATTCCAACGCATACGGGCGCCGGGAGACCGATCTTGCAGAAAACGGCGCCCTCGTTGGGTCGCTCTTAATCTTAATCCCTTGGGTCGAGCCGAAGGATTAAGATTAAGAGTAAGATTACGATTAAGAAATCCGGGTTGAGATCGCATCCTTTCGTGGAAGCTGGAACTTGAAAAGAGGGATCCGGCCTTAATCATGGAAGCCTTTCTCTTCGCCGACGATTTGCACTTCGGTCTCGAGTTTGATCCCGCGTTCGCGCAGGGCCGCTTCCTTGACCTTGTCGATCATGGCCAGTACGTCCGTTGCCGTCGCGCCACCATCGTTCACGATGAAATTACCGTGGACCTCGGAAACCTTGGCGCCGCCGACGCGCGCGCCTTTCAAGCCGAGTTCGTCGACGAGCTTGCCAGCGGGGCACTGCTCGGGGTTTTTGAAAATGCAGCCGGCGCTGGATTCCCGGGGTTGGCTCGTCCGCCGTTTCTGGGTCGACGCTTCGAGGAGCTTCTCGATCTGCTCGGAAGTGCTCGGCTGGCCGACAAAGGTCGCGGACACGGCATAGTTGTTTGCGAGCGTGCCGCAATGGCGGTAATGCACGTCCATTTCCACCGGGGTCTTCATGTGAAAATTCCCGTGCGCATCGACAAAGCGCACGCTGACCACGTGCCGGAAAGTCTCCCCACCCATGGCCCCGGCATTCATGCGCAAAGCGCCGCCGATGTTTCCGGGAATGCCTTCGAGCCATTCCAGTCCGCCGATTTCGGCGTCGCGCGCGGCGTAGGCCAGTTCCTTTTGTTTCACCCCGACGCCGGCGAGAATTTTACCATCGCGGACTTCGACCTTCTTGAATTCCCCGCGGGAGAGATGCACCACCACCCCGCGGATGCCGCCGTCGCGGACGAGCAGGTTGGAACCGCGCCCCATGACGAAGAGCGGAATTTCGCTCAGCGTACAGAAGCGCACCAGGCGGGCGAAGGCTTCTTCCGTCTCCGGCTCCGCCCAGAATTGCGCCGGGCCGCCGACGCGCATCGTGGTGTGCTTCGAGAGCGGCTCGTAGAGTTTGATCGTGCCGTGGCCCATCACCGTCTGAAGCTCGTCAAGCTGCTTCACGTCACGCGCGAGCAGGCTGCCGGCTTCGTGAATGTTTCCCGCGCCAAGGCTGATGATCACGTCCCCCGGTTCCAGCGCTCGTCCGATTTCCATGGCCATCTTTTTCCGGTCCGGCTGGAAGCTCGCGGCTTCGTGCCCTTCGCGGATCATTTCATCGACGATGGTCTGGCCGCTGACTCCTGGGATCGGCTCTTCGCTCGCAGGATAAACGTCGGCGATGATGGCCATATCCGCATGATGAAACGCGCGCCCAAATTCCGCCTTGAGCTTGAGGGTGCGCGAGTAACGGTGCGGCTGGAACATGCACAGCACCCGTTTGCGGCCGGTGTTCTTCGCGGTCGCCAGGGTGGCCTTCACTTCGCTGGGATGATGGCCGTAATCGTCCACCACCATGTAGCGGTCGCTGCGATATTTGATCTCAAACCGCCGCCGGGCGCCCCGGAAGGATTCCAGGGCCTCGGCGATTTTGGCAAAAGGCACGCCGAGTTCCGAGGCCAGGGCGATGACCCCCACAGAGTTGCTGACGTTGTGCCGGCCCGGCACGTTGAGCGTCACCGCGCCGAGCGGTTCGCCACCGCGGAGCACTCGGAAATGCGACTGGAAGTCCTTCGCGTGCACGTCGTCGAAGCGATAGAAAGAGGTGTGCGATTCGCCGTAGGAAATTGCGCCCGGATGGCTGCTGCAGATGCGCGTCGCGTTGGCGTCGTCGGCGCAGAAGATGACTTTGCCGCGAGTTTGCGAGAGCAATTGGTTGAACACCACTTCGATGGCCGCGAGGTCGGCGTAATAGTCGAGATGTTCCTCCTCGATGTTCAGAACGATGGCATGCTCGGGATGGTAGAAAGCGAGAGTGCCGTCGCTTTCATCACCCTCCGCGACGAAGAATTCGCCATCCGGGTCCCAATAGGCATTGGTCCCGAGGATGGGGATTTCCGCGCCGACATAGTGCGAGGGACGCAATCCCCCAACCTTCATCACGTGCGCAGCCATCGACGAAGTCGTGGTCTTGCCGTGCATGCCGCAAATCACGATCCCCTTTTTGCAGTTGAGGATTGCGGCAAGCGCATCCGCGCGGCGCACCATGTTGCGCTTCGTGCGGCGGGCCTCGTCATATTCCGGATTGCCGGGGCGAATGGCCGAGGAAAAGATGATCAGATCGGAGTCGCCGATGTTCGCCGCGTCCTGCCCAAGATGAAAGCGCAGTCCCAGCTTCTCCATCCGGTCGATCTCGACGTTGCGGGCTTTGTCCGAGCCGCTGACCTGGTGCCCAAGCGCGAGCAGGAGCCCGGCGATGCCGCTCATGCCAGAGCCAGCCACGCCGATCAGGTGAATTTTCAATTCACCGCCAACGAGGATGTCTGCAAGGATCTGGCCGGTATCCATGTTATGCGCAAGAGTTCAGGATGGTGTCTGCGACCCGCTCGGCGGCTTGCTGCGGGGCGAGGCTCGCGCTGTGCGCAGACATGTCGGAAAGTCGCTTCGGATCTTGGAGAAACCAGAGCAATTTTTTCGCGAGCGTTTCGCCGCTGGTTTCGCGCTCCTGTAATAGCGTTGCCGCCCCCGCTCGTTCAAAGATTTTCGCATTGAAAGTTTGATGATCTTCCGCGGCGAAGGGGTAGGGGATGAGAATCGCCGGCAAAGCGAAGTGCGAAAGCTCGGTGAGACTGGCCGCGCCGCTCCGGATGATGGCAAAATCCGCGGCGCTGTACGCTTCTTCCATGTGGTGATGAAATGCGGCGACGAACGCCGGGATGCCTGCTTTCGCGTAGGCGTCCCGCATCATTTGCTCATCTTGTTTGCCGGTGAGATGAATGACTTGCAGCGGTTGTTGGGCGAGTGCTGGCAGGGCGTTGCAAAGCGATTGATTGATGCCGTGAGCGCCCTGGCTTCCACCCATGACGAAGAGCGTTTGCTTGCCCGGCGTCAGGCCAAAAGCGGCGAGTGCGGTGGTCTTGTCGAGCCGCTTGAGCAGCGAGGTGCGGATCGGTGTCCCAGTCACCGTGCATTTCCCTGCCGGGAAGTATTTCGCGCAGTCCTCGAAGCCCAGCAGCACCCGGTTCACGATGCGCGCATTCAGCTTGTTCGCTTTGCCCGGAATGGCGTTCGATTCGTGGACAAAAGTCGGGATCTTCCGCGAGCGCCCGGCGAGCAGCGGCGCGGTCGAGGTGAACCCGCCCATGCCCAGCACGGCGTTGGGGTTGAAGTCCCGGTAGAGCGCCTTCACCTGGGTCAGGCCTGCGCGGAATTTCAGGATGAATTTCACCAACGCCACGGGGTTTTTGCTCTGCAGTCCGACTCCCGGCATCCGCTCGATTCGGAAATCGTCGCGTCCCTGCGTGGCCAGTGAATCAATCTCCTTTTGGGAAATGATGAGCATCACCTGGTGCCCGCGCTGGATCAGGACTTCGCCGACGGCCAGTCCCGGAAACAAGTGTCCCCCAGTGCCTCCGGCGGCAATGACGAAGTTCATAAGTTTAGAGGCGCACGACGCGGCGGGAGTTTTTCAGGCGGACGCGCATGATCGTCTGCTCTTTTTGCTCCTCACGCTCGTTCAAGCCCTGCCGGTAGATATTGATCAGAATGCCCAGCCCGAGAAGGCAGAAAACGAGGTTTGAGCCGCCATAGCTGATGAACGGCAGCGGCAGCCCCTTGTTGGGGAGCAACGCCGTGGTCACGCCGATGTTCACGGCCGCCTGGAGAGCGATGATCCCGACGATGCCGAAGCCGAGAAGCATGCCGAAACGGTCACGGGCGCGCATGGCAATCATCGCTCCGCAGAGAATGAAAATGATGTAGGCGAAAACAATGATCAGGGTGACACGCAGCCCCAGTTCTTCTCCCACGACGGGGAAGATGAAATCGGTGTGCGCAAACGGCAGATACATCATCTTTTGCCGTCCGTTCCCCAGGCCCAGGCCCTCGACACCACCCGAGCCGAGCGCGATCAATCCCTGGACGGTTTGGTAAGCCTCTTTGGGATATTTGTCGGGATACCAAAAGGCCATCAGGCGTCCGAAGCGCTGCGGCATTTTGACGGCGACGAAGAGCAGTGCGGCCAGTCCCGCGGCCACCGTCGGCAAGAGATAAAAGAGCCGTGTGCCGGCGACGAACATGAGCAGGAACGTCGTCGCGCCAATGAGCGCGGTGGTGCCCATGTCCACTTCCGGCGCGATCAACGCCATGAGGATGCCGGCCGCGATCAGCGGCGCGACGTATCCGCGCCAGAACTGGCGAGCGTAATTCTCATCCCGCGCAAACCACCAGGCCACGGCCGCGATGGCTGCCAGCTTGGCAAATTCCGACGGCTGGAAGGTGACGCCGATATTGATCCAGCGCCGGGAACCGTTGATCCGGTGGCAGATGTGCGGCACGAAGCACAGCGCGAGGAGGAAGATCGAGAGGAGAAACCAAATCCACCACGTCTTCTCCAGGTAGTGATAGTCCACGGCGGAAGCGACCGCGCAGACGACGATGCCAATCCCCAGCCAGATGACCTGGCGCTTGAGCAAAAAGACCGCGCTCCCGTGACTCTCGGGCGCGTAGGCCGAAGTGCTCGAAAGCATGATGACTCCGAGCACGATCAAGCCAATGACCGTGACGACTAAAAGGAAGACACTGGTGCGATGCGCGTTCAACGGTGGTTCAGCTCTTGCGCGGCGGCACTTTCAAGGTCTGGCCAGGCTGCAGTTTTTTCGGTTCGGTAATACGGTTCGCTTTCAGCAACTCCTCAGTGGTCAGCCCAAAGTTGTGGGCGATAGACGTGGCGGTGTCGCCTTTCTTCACCGTGTAAAAACCGGGAGTCGTCGCCGTGGGGGCCACGTTGGATTGCTTCGGTGTGGTGTGCGTCTCCGACTTGGACGTCGTCTTGGCCTCCGGGATCGTCAGGACCTGTCCGGCGCGAAGCACAGTGGTGTCCTTGATGTGGTTGGCGTGGATGATTTCCGAAGGCGTAACGCTGTAAGCGAAAGCAATCTTCGTCAGATTGTCGCCGGCTTTGACGGTGTAAGTCCTGCCCGACCCGGCGTTGAGCGGAGGAATCGGCGCGGGATCGACGGCTTGCGTCGGCGTGGACTGATGAACGGTGGACGAGGCCGCCGCGGGTGGGTCATTCTGCGCGACCTTCGCCGGCACGGGAGCCGCCGGGGCACTGACCTCCGTAACGGCCTCGCGCTCTTTGCGGGAAGCCTTGATGCTGTTGAATGCGTAGATGCCACCCACGGCGACGACGTGCAGGATGAGCACGACGACGAAGGCGCTGGAGAGCTTCGTCGTCGGCTCTTCTTCGTCGTAGTCGTCCATGGGGCGACGCGCGGCGCGCGCCGTGGCCTGAAGCCGCTTCTTCGGGCGTGGCGTGAGGACGGCCGAAAGTTTGCTGAGGAATTTGGGTGTTTTCATTTTAGGAAGGCAGTGCTTGCACGAGCGCCCGGAACTGGTTTCCGCGGTCGGCGTAATTCTTGAACATGTCGAAGGATGAAGTGCCGGGGCTGAACAGGACCACGTCGCCGGGTTGGGCGAGTCCGTGCGCGAGTTCCACGGCCTTTTCCAGGGACCAGCCGGCATTGATCACTGGCAGGCGCGATTTCCAGATCGCCTCGATCCGGTCGGCCATTTCTCCGAGAACGACCGCCGCACGGCACCGCGCAACGACCAGTTCAGTGAGCAAGTCGTATTCGAAGCCCTTGTCCTTGCCGCCCGCGATCAAGACCACCGGCCGCGTCTCCGAGTGCAAAGCCTTCTCGACCGAATCCGGATTGGTTCCCTTGGAGTCATTGACCCACTCCACACCGTTGACCGTCCGCAGGATTTCGCACCGATGCGGCAACGGCTTGTACTCGCAGAGCGGCGGGACCATTTGCGCAAAGCCCAGTCCGCGGACCACACCGACGCCCAGGCTGGCCATGAGATTCTCCGCATTATGCGAGCCGCGCAGGTGCGTGTCGGCCATGGCCAGGACGCGTTCCCCGCGGAAATAAATCACTCCGCTGCGCATTTCGAAATCGGCTCCGGAGACGTAGGCGCTGAAGGTGATTTTGCGCGCTTTCAATTCCGGCAATTTGTCGCGGAAATTGATGACCGCCCAATCGTCCTCGGTCTGATTCTTGAAGATCCGGACCTTTGCCGCGTAGTACTCATCCATCGAGTGATAGCGATCGAGATGGTCGGGCGCGAAGCCCAGCCAGACCGAAGTCTCGCAGCGAAAACGCCGGATCGTTTCCAGTTGGAAAGAACTGATCTCGACCGTCATCACGTCGAGATTTTTGCTCTCGCGCACCTGGGCGGAAAACGCCGGCCCGATATTGCCGCAGGCCACGGTTTTGACTCCACAGCCGGTGAGCATTTTTTCCACAAGCTGCGTCGTCGTGGTTTTGCCGTTGGTGCCGGTAATGCCGATGATCGGGCACTGGCACATCTCGTAGGCGAGTTCGAGTTCGCCGATCATTTCGATCCGCCGCTTGATGAAATTCTGCACGAGCGGCACCGCCGGATCGATGCCCGGGCTGAGGACCACGCGATCATAATGGCCAGACAGGCTTTCGTGCTCGGCAGCGATGCCGGCGATGACACGAATGCCCTCTGTACCCAGGGCTTCGATCTTTTTGCGCAGTTTGTTCTCTTCGGCAGTGTCAAGGATGGTGACCATGGCATTTTCCTGCCTCAGCAACCGGGCGGCGGATTCCCCGCTTTCCCCGGCCCCGAGCACAGCGATCGACTGGTTGGAGTGCGGCACATTCAGCGAAGTTTGAGGGTGGCGAGACCCAGGAAGGCGAACATGATCGAAAGAATCCAGAAACGGACGATGACGGTGTTTTCCTTCCAGCCCTTGAGCTCGAAATGATGGTGCAACGGCGACATCAGGAAGACGCGCCGTCCTTCGCCGTAACGCTTTTTCGTGATCTTGAACCAGGTGCGCTGGATGAGGACGGACACCGCCTCGATCACGAAGACACCGCCGACCACTACGAGGAGCATTTCCTGTTTGGTGCAGATCGCGGTCACCCCGAGCATCCCGCCGATGGCCAGCGAACCGGTATCGCCCATGAACACTTTGGCCGGGTGACAATTGAACCACAGGAAGCCAAACGACGCGCCGACCAGCGCCATGCAGATGACCGTCAGTTCACCAGCGAAGGGATAGAACGGGATTTGCAGATAAGTGGCGATGCCGACGTGGCCGCAGACGTAGGAGAGGATGGCATAAGCGAAAGCGGCGGTGCAGGTGCAGCCCGCGGCGAGGCCATCCAGACCGTCCGTGAGATTGACGGCGTTGGACGCGCCGACCACCACGAGGGCGAAAAACCCGAGTGTGCCGAGGAGGCCGAGATTGGCGATGAGCGGCGCTTTGCTGAATGGAATGTAGACCGCCCGGGCTTGCACCTCGACCGCCGGATTGAGCAGGAAAAACGCGGTGACAATGATGGCGAGAATGCCCTGGGCAACGAGCTTGGTGCGCTCGCTCACGCCCGCGGAGTTCTTCTTGCTCACCTTCAAGTAATCGTCCCAAAAACCCAGCCCGCCGCAGTAGAGCAGGGTGAAGATGAGCAGCCAGACTGCGGTGTTGTCCGGACGCGCCCAGACGAGAGAGGAAATGATCACGGCGCCCAGCATGAGCACGCCGCCCATCGTCGGTGTACCCGCTTTCGCACCGTGCAGTTCAAAGAGCTTGTTCACTTCCTCCTTGGTGCGGATGGGTTGTCCGAGCTTCAGGGAGATGAGGCGGCGGATCACCCAATTCCCGCACATCAGCGAAATCAAAAATGCCGTCAGCGCCGCGCCCAGTGCGCGCAGGGTGATGTATTGAAAGACATCGAAGGCCCGGAAGAAATGCTGGGTCGGGAAGAGCTGCGAGAGCTTGAACAAATAATAGATCATGGCGCGAGGAGACCCTCCACAATGCGCTCCATCCGGGCGGAACGACTACCTTTTATCAAGACGAGGTCCCCAGCCTTGGCGAGGTCCCGCAAAATCTTCGTGGCTTCGTCGGTGTTTTCCACGCGCGTGACTTTCTCCACGCCGCCTTTCCAGGCAGCATCGGTGATCCATTGCGCTTCCTGTCCCACCCCGACGACGATGTCCATATGCGCCTGGGCGGCGACTTCACCGACCAGCCGATGGCCGTGCTCCGACTCGGCGCCGAGCTCGCCCATCCGTCCGAGGACGGCAATGCGCCGGCCCGCCGCGGGCATGCTGGCGAGAGTGCGCAGCGCTGCGGCCATCGAATCCGGATTGGCGTTGTAAGTATCGTCGATCACCTGGATGCCGCGGACGACCTTCTGCTCGAGACGGCCCTTGGTCAGCCGAACCTTGGTCAGACCCGCGGCACATTCCTCCAGCGAAAGTCCGAAGACGCGTCCAGCGGCCACGGCCAGCATGGCATTCTGCACCATGTGCGGCCCCGGCACGGCGAGGCTGGCCTCGACGGAACGTCCGTCCGCCTGGATCTTGAAGGCCGTGCCTTCCGGAGTGACGCGCAGGTCGCTGGCGGAGACTTCGCCCTTGCCGATCCCCGCGAGGACGACATCCGCCTTGGTGCGCGCGGCGATGGATTCCGAAAAATCATCATGGGCGCTCAGGATCAACGTGCCGCTCGGCGGCAGCTTCTCGGCGAGCATGCCTTTCTCCGCGGCGATGTTCTCCTTGCTGCCGAGAAATTCGATGTGGGCCATGCCGACGTTGGTGATGATGGCCACTTCCGGAGCCGCCATCGCCGCGAGCGGAGCGATTTCTCCGGCGTGATTCATCCCCATCTCCACGATGGCGATTTGGTCGCTGCCCCGCACGCGCAGCAGGGTCAGCGGCACGCCGATATGGTTGTTGAGGTTGCCTTCCGTTTTGCTGACCTGGAAGTTCTCGCCAAGGACCGCGGCGGTCAGATCCTTGGTGCTCGTCTTGCCGTTGCTGCCGGTCAACCCTACTACTTGGACGTCCAGGCTGCGCCGATATCCGGCGCCCAGGCGTTGCAGTCCCTCGAGCGTGTTTCCGACGAGAACGATTGCGAAGCCGGGGGGCAACTCCGCGGGAAAGTCTTCGACCATCGCACCGGCGGCGCCGCGTTTCGAAGCTTCGGCAACGAAAGTGTGACCGTCGAAATTGTCACCACGCAAAGCGACGAAAAGGTCGCCGGCTTTGAGGGTGCGGGAATCCGTGCAAACCGTGGTGATGGCGCCCCGGGGATCGCCGGCGGCCAGGCGGCCACCGGACCACTGGGCGATTTTTTCAAAAAAAGTCGCGTCCATGGTCAGGCTTCGGTGCGCTTTCCTTCGAGGGCCTCACGGGCGACCGCGACGTCGTCGAACGACACCGTGCGGTCGGCAAATTCCTGGTACGTCTCATGCCCTTTTCCGGCGATGAGGATGATATCGCGCGGCTGGGCCATGGCCACGGCTTTGAAAATCGCTTCGCGCCGGTCGATGATGACTTCGTAGTTGCCCCGGCGCATGCCCGGTTTGATATCCTCGATGATCGCCGCCGGTTCTTCTTTGCGCGGATTGTCGGAGGTCACGATGGCAAAGTCCGCGTGCTGATCGACCACCGCTCCCATCCGTGGACGCTTGGTCTTGTCCCGATTGCCGCCGCAACCGAAAACGACAATCAGCCGGCCCGGATTCAATTCGCGGCAGGTCTTGATGACGTTGAGCAGGGCATCGTCGGTGTGGGCGTAATCGACAAAAATCCGGAACTGGCGCTGGGCCGGCACGGATTCGAGCCGTCCCGGTACGGCATGCGCCGTGGCCAGCGCGAGCACCGCGCTTCGAACATCGATGCCGAGCGCATTCGCGGCAGCCAGCGCGGCGAGCGAATTGTAAACATTGAATTGCCCGATCAGCGGCAACCGCACGAGGTAGGAGCGCCCGCCAGCATCGAGCGCGTAGCTGGTGCCGTGAAAATCAATGCGCACGTTGCTTGCCCGGAAATCGGCGTGGACGCCGAGCCCGTAGGTGATCACGGGGATTTCCTTTCCGTAGCGTGTCACCAGTTGGGCGCCGTAACGGTCATCGAGATTGATCACCGCTTTGCCCTTCTTCTTCGCCTGGGTGGCCAGTCCGCTGAACAGCCGCGCCTTCGCCTCGAAATAGGCCTCCATCGTCTTGTGATAGTCGAGATGGTCCTGCGTCAGATTGGTGAATACGGCGGCGTCGAATTCCACACCGCGCACCCGGGCCTGCATCAAGGCGTGCGAGGAGACTTCCATGGCCACCGCCTTGCAACCGGCGGAGCGCATTTGCCAGAGCAGATCGTGGACATCCAGCGATTCGGGTGTCGTCCGGGAGGCAGGAATGATGCGGTCGCCCACTTCGTAGCGCACCGTGCCCAGCAATCCACAGCGCAGGAGCACGGCTTCGCAGATGTGTTTGATGAGAAAGGCCGTCGTGGTCTTCCCGTTGGTGCCGGTGACGCCGGCGACTTTCAGCGCATTGGCCGGATGTTGGTAAAACGCCGCCGCCAGATCGGCCATCGCGTCTCGCGCGTCTTTGACCAGGATGTGGGTGGCGGAAGTTTTGAGATCGGCGTTCTCGCTGACCACCGCTTCCGCGCCGGCGGCGACCGCCTTTTCCACGAAGGCGCTGCCGTCCACCTTTTCCCCCTTGAGGGCAAAGAAGAGCGCGCCCGCCTTCGCCTGGCGGGAATCATAGGTCAGGCTGGTAATGTCTCGCTCCTGCGAGCCGGCCACCTTCACCGTAGGAATTTGAGATACGAGCGCGGCAAGTTTCATTGGTCGCGGTAGTCGTGAAAACCCTGGCCGGCGACGACGCTGCCGGCCGGAATTTCCGGTGATGGGGTGAGGCCGAGGTAACGCGCAGCCTTCTCCGCGATGCGCGAAAAGACGGGCGCCGCTACCAAGCCACCGTAATTCTTGTCGTGGGCCACTTGCGCTTCGTCGACCAGGACGATGCAGACGAAAGCCGGATCATCCGCGGGCATGA
The DNA here is from genome assembly GCA_036501065.1 of Chthoniobacter sp. Classification (GTDB taxonomy): domain Bacteria; phylum Verrucomicrobiota; class Verrucomicrobiia; order Chthoniobacterales; family Chthoniobacteraceae; genus Chthoniobacter. Next base: position 19,120 of record DASYAY010000029.1, read on the forward strand.
ATCCGACGAAGGAAACGACATAGCGTGTATGGCTGTAGTGGCCATCAGGATCGAGCTTCTGCGCCGTGCCCGTCTTGCCGGCAGCCTGGAATCCCGCCACATGCGCCAGCGCCGCGGTGCCGCGGGGGCTGACGACTTCGACAAGCGCAGCGCGAACCGCATCGGTGGCCTGCTTGGTGGCCACCGTGCGCACTTCCTGCGGCCGAAATTCGGCGATCTTCACCCCCTGATCGTCCGTGATGTCGTGGATGATTTGCGGCATCATCAGGTGCCCGCCGTTGGCGATCGCTGCCATGGCGGTGACCACCTGCAGCGGGGTGGCTCCCACCTCCTGGCCCATCGGCATCCGCGTGATCGAAATTTTGCTCCACAGGTGGGGCGGGTGGACCGTGCCGCGGATTTCGCCCGGCAATTCGACATTCGTCAGGTCGCCAAAACCGAAGCGCCGGACATACTCGTAAAACCGCTGGTCGCCGAGCTGGATCGCGAGCTTGGCTATACCGATGTTGCTCGATTTCACCAGGATGTCGTGCACCGTCAGGTCCGGATAGGGATGGTGGTCGTGCAATTTGACAGCCGCGAAGTAGCCGTTTTCACAATTGATCATCGTGTTCGGATTCACGATTTTCTCCGAGAGCGCGGCCGCGGCGGTCACGATCTTGAAAGTGGACCCGGGCTCGACCAACTCCGCGACTGCGCGATTGATGCGATGATCCGCCGGAACGCCCATTTGGAGGTTCGGATCGTAGTTCGGCCGGTTGGCCATGGCCAGGATTTCGCCCGTCTTCGGCTGCATGAGAATGATCGTCGCGCTCTTCGGATGAAATTGATTGATGGCGGCGTCCAGTTCCGTCTCGACGATGTCTTGCAATTCCATGTCGATCGTCAGGCGCACGGTGCAACCATTGCGCGGAGCTTTCTCCACTCCGCGATACGGCACGATCTCCGTACCAGTCCGATCATGTTCGATGTAACGGAACCCGTCGTGCCCGGTGAGGTATTGGTCCATCCGCTGCTCGACGCCTTCCATGCCGACGTCCTTCCCGTTCACAAAGCCCACCACGTGGCAAAGCATCTTGTCGTTCGGGTAAATCCGCTTGCTATCCGGTTCGAAGAAGACGCCGCGAAGCTTGCGTTGCCTCAGCGCCGTTTCGAGGTCTGAGGCGATGTTTTCCGGTACCTGCTTTTTCACCACGATGTAGGGATCCGGAATCTTCTTCTGTTGGGCCTTCGAAAAGACCTCGCGATCCAGCTTTTCCGCGACTTGGTCGATCGGCATCTGCAGCGAAGTCGAGAGCAGTTCCGCCATCGCCGCGCGATTGGTGATCAACGTGGCGTCGGCCACCACCGTGCGCATCGGCTCATTCTGCGCCAGCGGCTCGCCGTGGATATCCACGATGGGGCCGCGGCGTGACGGGGCGGTTTGCCGGTAGACGTGATTTTGTGCGGCCTTGGCTGCGTACTCGTCGTGCTCCGTGACTTGAAGCTGCACGAGGCGGAATGAAAAGACGGTAAAGCAGCCGGCCAGCGCAAAGCAGGTAAAGAGCGCGCGCTTTCGGGCTGTCCGGTTCACTCGTGGGTCCTTTCGTTGGAAACCGGGCGCAGTTCTCCGGTACGCGCGCGGGGAGCGATGTTGCTCAGGACCGTGATTTTGTCGTTGGTGATCGGCACCAGGTTGATGAAGCCGTTGGCGTAGCGCTCGCGAAGTTTGGCCGTGGAAGAAAGCTGCGAGATCCTCGTTACTGTCGCTTCGTTCCGATCTTTCAGGTCCGCGAGTTCATGTTCCAGAGATTTGATCTCTGTGCCCGTGGTGTAGAGCTGGTTCTTGCACCACACCCAGCCCAAGCCGCCGGCGCAGGCGAAAAGACCGACCAGGGCCCAGGTGGCGAACGACGCAATCGGGATGGCGTTGGCGTGGCGGCGGCGGTTAACGGACATAAGGGAGCCTTTCTACGACGCGAAGTTTCGCGCTCCGCGAGCGCGGATTCGCCCGTTGCTCGGCGTCGCTGGCGACAACGGGTTTGCCGGTGATGGCTTTGAAAATGTGCAGCGGATTGGGCCGCGGCTCCGGCCATTCAGGCCGATCGATCATCGCCGCGCACCGTTCCTTGAAAAAGGTCTTCACGATCCGGTCTTCCAGGGAATGGAAGGTGATCACCGCGAACCGGCCACCCGGCGCCAGGCGATGGGAAAACTGTTCCAATCCAAAACCCAGCGCTTCCAGTTCGCGATTGACCGCGATCCGCAGCGCCTGGAAAACACGCGTCGCCGGATGCGCCCGGCCATGCCGCGGCACCACCGACTCGACGGATTCGGCAAGTTCCAAGGTTGTCCGGAACGGCTGCACCAGGCGATCGCGCACGAGGCGCGCCGCGATCTTGCGAGCGGCGGGTTCTTCCCCGTAATTCCGGAAAATCTTCTCCAGTTGATCACCGGCCGCGGTGTTCACCAGGTCGGCGGCGCTGATCAGGTTGGTCGGGTCCATGCGCATGTCCAGGGGACCGTCGTGCATGAAGCTGAAGCCGCGCTCCGGAGCATCCAGTTGGCGCGAGGAAACCCCGAGGTCGAAGAGGACGCCGTCAACGGCGACCACACCCAGTTGATCGAGGGCGTCTCCACCCTTGGCGAAGCTGCTGTGGATCGCGCGAAACCGGTCGCCGAATTCCGCGAGCCGCTTTCCGGCGAAAGCGAGAGCCTCAGGATCCTGATCCAGCCCGATGACGGTGGCGCCCGCGGCGAGCAGCGCTGCAGAGTGCCCGCCGCCGCCCAGCGTGCCGTCCACGATCACTTTGCCCGAGGTGGGAGCAAGCCGCTCGACCGTTTCGGTGAGCAGAACCGACTCGTGGTATTCGTAAGAGGAGGAGGGCTTCAAGGGAGTGCGTCGCGGACGTGGCCGCGATTTCGAGGGTGCTAGGAGAGAGACGGTCATAGGCCCAGCGCTTCCAGGGTCGCGTCGGCGGCAGCCTGTTGGGCTACCTGCGCCGCCTTCCATTCGTCGGAATTCCAAATTTCGAAAGTTTCCACGACGCCTACGAGGGTCACGCTGCCGGAGAGCTTGAGTTGCTGGCAAAACTCCTCGGGCAGCGAAAGCCGGCCGTGCTTGTCGATCGCCACCTGCCGGCTTTGGGAGCCAATGCGACGCAGGGCCACGGTGCGGTCCGCAGCGGAAGGGAGGGCGGCAGCCTTTGCCCGAATGTCGTCCAGCGCGCCGCGTGGGAGAATCCGCAGGCAATGACTAGCCGTGCCCGGCATGAGGAAGAGTTCGGCATCTTCGGCAGTGCGCCATTCCGAGGGAATAGTGATGCGATTTTTCCCGTCAATGGCGTGACAGAACTCGCCCATATACATGGGCGCAGAGGCGTTCTGTGGGTAATCAGCCATTCGGGTGGGCGTTTTGGGTATTTAATCCATTTCAATCCAAAACGTCCCAATTCTCACCAAAACACCGTTTTAGTCAATCGTTTTGACGAGCTTTTTTCGCTCTCCTCCCATCGCGTCGACTCCGGCCCCGTTCAGCGAGCCGACAGCCCGATTTTTTTGCTCCGATCGCTCATTCGGCGGGGGAGGCGGCAACCTGCGGCAGAATCGCGGTCAACGGCTTCTTGCCACCGCTCCCGTTGCTCCTTAATCTAGGATCGTGCAACTAATTCCGTGATCTCCAATGGGACTGGGTGAAAAAATCCGCAAACAAGTGGGCCGCCCGCGCCACGCCAACGCCTTGCGCGAACTTCAAGCTCTGAACGACAATCTCCGCAGCCTCGGCATCCAACTGCCCGAGCCCGATGCCCGAAACGTTCGAAAGTCTGTTGGTCAAACTCGCCCGCGCGGGAGTTGAGTTCCTCGTAGCCGGGGGTGTGGCCGTTTGCCTGAACGGTTTCGTCCGCACGACGCAGCATCTCGATCTGCTCGTGGAAGCGTCGTCGGCGAATCTTCAGCGATTGCTCGCCCGCCTCACGGAGTTTGGAGAGGGTTTCGCGCGGGAGCTTTCGCCCGAAGATTTTCCATTGGAGGAAGGCGCTGTCCGCCTCGTTGAAGATTTCACGGTCGATCTTTTTACACTGCTTCGCGCACACACCTTTGCCGACTATGAAGTGAGCGCCCGCAGATTGGAGATTGGGGGAATGGTTGTTCGCTATCTCTCCCCGGAGGCGCTGATTGAGCTGAAATCCCAGTCCATGCGCGACAAGGACAAACTGGATGTTGCCGCGCTTCGCGCGATTCTTGAAGGCGCCGCTGATCCTGACCTTGCTGATCTGGTCCGGTTGACACCGCCGCCCAGCACCACTCCGGAGAGTTAGCTATTACCGCGTCACCAATTCCGCGCTTTCGCGCTCGTCGAGGAAACTGCCGGCGTACAACTTCGCGTAGGCTCCGTTCAAAGCCAGCAGCTCTTCGTGGGTTCCCCGTTCCACGATCCGGCCATGGTCCATGACCAGGATCTGGTCGGCGTGCCGCACGGTCGAGAGCCGGTGCGCGATGACGAAGCTGGTGCGGCCTTTCATCAGCCGGTCGAGGGCCTGCTGGATGAGCTTTTCCGTCCGGTTGTCCACGCTCGCCGTGGCTTCGTCGAGGACGAGAATGGGCGGGTCCTTAAGCAGCGCCCGGGCGATCGAGACACGCTGCTTTTCACCTACGCTCAATTTCACGCCGCGCTCGCCCACCACCGTCCCTAGCCCCTCCGGCAGCCGGTCGACGAATTCCCACGCATTGGCCGCTTTCAGCACCTCCCAGCATTCGTCATCCGTGGCTGAAGGCTTCCCGAGCCGCAGGTTGTCGCGGATCGAACCGTTAAAAAGAAAGCTTTCCTGCGTGACCATGCCCACCGCCGAACGCAGCGCGCTTTTCGAATAATCGCGCAGCGGTTTGCCATCGATCAAAACATCGCCGGTGTCGAATTCGTAAAAGCGCGTGAGCAAATGCACCAGCGTGGATTTCCCCGCGCCGGTGTGGCCGACCAGGGCGACGGTTTCACCTGGTCGCGCGTGCAGGTGAATGTGGTGCAAGACGGGCAGTTCCTCGGAATAAGCGAACCCGATGTCCTGGAACCGCACATCGCCTTCGACTTCCGCGCGTTCGTCGACCTCGACGCGGCCGGGTTCGGCCGGTGTATCGAGAATCTCGAAGACGCGTTCGCCGGCGGCGCGGCCGGCTTGCAGAATCTGGTTCAGCGAATGCAGGCGTCCAATTGGGTCGTAGAGCGCTCCGACCAGCCAGAGGAACGCCACCAGGTCGCCGATGCTCATGTCGCCATGCAAGACCGCACGGCCGCCAAAGCCGACCACCACCACCGCGCCCAGCGCGCCGATGAAACTCATCGCCGGATTGTAGATCGCCCAGACTCGCATCACGGTGTTGGTCGCGTTGCGCAGGTCATTGCTCGCCCCATTGAAGCGCGCGTGTTCTTCCCGTTCGCGCACGTAAGTTTTGATTTGTCGGATGCCGGCGAGGTTGTCATGGAGCAAGGCGTTCATGGCCGACGAAGCCTTGCGCTGTGAGCGGTAACGTTGCGGCGCGGTGAACGTGTAAGCCAGGGCGCCCAAGGCGAGGAGCGGCACCGGTAGCAGCGACAGCCAGGCCAGCCACGGTAGATAGAAAAAAAGCATCGCCGCCACGATCGTGACTTGGAGCACCGCGATCACCCCTTGCTCGATGCCGTCGATCAGCACGCGCTCCACCGACGTCACGTCCTCGAGCAGCCGCGTCATGATGTCGCCCGTGGCGCGGTCGTCGAACCACGCCAGCGGCAATTCCTGAATGTGCGCGTAGAGATCGCTGCGCAGATCGAAGATCACCCGCTGCTCGAAGCTATTGTTGATCACGATCCGCAACGCATTGAGCAAGTCCCGCGCGAAGAACGAAGCTGCCGCCACCAGCACCAGCGGCACCAGCCGGTCGCCCCGCCCATGGCGCACATCGTCGATGATCAATTGTGTCACCTTCGGAAAGACCACCACCATCAAGGTCCCGAGTACCGCGCAGACCATCATGGCCGTCGCCATCCACGGATAACGGCGGACATAGGCAAATACGCGAAAGACGGTCTTCATTGAAAGGCGCTCACCATCGTGGGGGTGCCACGGAAGGTCAAATTTACCGCAGAGTTCGCCGAGGAATTGGAAAGGGCCGGAGAGGGAATTGACTGTGACCTCCCGGATGACGCGGAGTCATCCAGCCAGTATCGCCCCTCCGCACTGCTATCTGCAAGAATCGCCCGGGTCCGCGAGGTTTTTTCCAGGAAAGAAAAAGAGAACCACGGATTACACGAATTTCACGGATTGATTTCGCAGATGAGGCTTTAATCCGTGTAATTCGTGTAATCCGTGGTTCAATTTTTGGAGTCCGTTCTTTCCCGTGATTCGTGAACAGCCTTTTTTGTGGCGGCTTCGCCGCTCCGCGACCCTCTCTCGCTGCTCTGCGCCTTTGCGGTCTTCTTACTTCCCGAATTCTTCGCCGCGCGCCTCGATCAGCTTCGTGACAAAACTCGTATTGTAGTGGCCACGAACGAAATCCGGGTCATGCATGATCGCCTGCTGGAAGGGAATCGTGGTCTTGATCCCGGTGATCATGTATTCGCTCAAGGCCCGCCGCATGCGCTCGATCGCGTGCTCGCGTGTCGTCCCCATGCCGATGACCTTGGCGATCATCGAGTCATAGTGCGGCGGCACCGTGTAGCCCGCATAGGCATGGGAATCGATGCGGATACCGCGGCCACCGGGTGCGTAGTAAAGGTCGATCCGGCCGGGGCAGGGTTGGAAATTGTTGAACGGATCCTCGGCGTTGATGCGGCACTCAATCGCGTGGTACTTCCGCTGCGCATTGTGCATCCAGTGCGAGAGCGGTTCGCCCGCGGCGATCTTGATCTGCTCCTTCACCAGGTCCAGACCGTAAGCTTCCTCGGTGATGCAGTGCTCCACCTGGATACGGGTATTCATCTCCATGAAGTAATAGTTCCCGTGGTCGTCCATGAGACACTCGATGGTGCCTGCGCCCACGTAGCCGACTTCCTTGGCCAGGCGCACGCAATCCGCCCCCATCTTGGCGCGAAGCTCGTCCGACATGATTGGTGAAGGCGTTTCCTCGATGATCTTCTGGTTGCGCCGTTGCATCGAGCAATCGCGTTCGCCCAGGTGCACGACGTCTCCATGCGAGTCCGCCATGATCTGGAACTCGATATGGTGCGGATTTTCGATGAGTTTTTCCAGGTAGACCCCGGGGTTCCCGAAGGCCTTTTCCGCTTCGGCGCGGGCCGCGCGAAAACCCTGAATCAGGGACCCGTCATTATGCGCCGGGCGCATCCCGCGGCCGCCGCCGCCTGCAGTCGCCTTGATCATTACCGGATAGCCGATTTCCCGGGCGACGCGCATCGCGTCCTTTTCGGATTCGACGATCCCGTCAGACCCCGGCGTGACTGGCATGCCGGCCTTTTTGGCGGTAGCGCGGGCCGAATTCTTATCGCCCATGGCGCGAATGGCCGATGGAGGCGGACCGATGAACTTGATATTGCAGCCCACGCAGACTTCCGCGAAGTGCGCGTTCTCGCTGAGGAAGCCGTAGCCGGGATGGATGGCATCCACGTCGCCAATCTCGGCGGCGCTGATGATCCGGTCGATCTTCAGGTAGGATTGCGAACTCGACGCCGGCCCGATGCAGATGGCCTCGTCGGCCAATTGCACGTGCAATGAATCCACGTCCGCTTCGGAATAAACGGCCAGGGTCTTGACCCCTAGTTCCTTGCACGCCCGGATGACGCGCAACGCGATTTCGCCGCGATTGGCGATAAGGACTTTGTCGAACATGGGCGCTTTAACGCACCTTGAACAGCACCTGGCCGTACTGCACCGGCTTGCCGTTTTCAGCGACTATTTCAGCGATGACGCCGCGGCATTCCGCTTTGACTTCGTTCATCACCTTCATTGCCTCCATGATGCAAACCACGGTGTCTTCTGTGACTTCCTGGCCCACCGTGACAAATGATGGCGAGTCCGGCGATGACGCGGAATAAAATGTCCCCACCATGGGTGAGGTGATTTCGCGCAGCTGGCTGGTTTCTTTCGATGCGCCAGAGTCGGGCGTCGAAACAGTGGCCCCCGCCGCAGGCACAACCGAAACGGCTGTGGCTGGGGCAGTGGTGATGACGGGCTGGAAGTCGGTCCCCTTTTTCAGGGTAATTTTGAAGCCTTCCTTCTCCATCTTAAAGACGGAGAGGTCATTTTTCCTCATCAGGGCGATGAGTTCTTTGATTTCTTTTAAGTCCAAGGTATTGAAATGGCTCCGGTTAGAGAGGGGGTGATGCTAAGCGCCGTTTTCCGGCCTCGTCAACCTCCCAGTGACTCGATGGCGCCCCGCAGAACTCCCAAAACGAAGTCCAATTCCGTTTCCGTATTGTAACAATGCGGGCTGAACCGGAGAAATTCACGCCCTTCCCGGTCGAGCCGCAGCGAAGCGATGACGTTGGCTTTTTCCAGGGCGGCGAAAAGCGCTGACCCGCTGGCCCGTTCGTGGCGGAAGGTGGTGATACTGCCGGCTGCCAGACTCTCCGGGCCGGGGCCGAGTATGGAAAAGCCGAGTTCCAGGAGCCGGGGAATCAGATAACCCTTCAGTTCGATGAGCCGCGCGCCAATTGCATCCATTCCGTGCTCTTGGAAAAAGTCGAGGGCGGCGCGCATCCCGAAGATCCCGCCGATGTTCAGGACGCCGGGTTCGTAACGTTGGGCGGTGGGAACGAAGCGAATTTCGTCCAGAGCGTTGAAATTGGGCGACTCGACGTTCCAGGCGCCGAGCAGCGTGGGCCGCAATTCCTCGAATCGGGAGCGGCGCACATAGACGATGCCGATGGCTAGCGGTCCGAGCATCCATTTATGGGCATCGGCACTGAGGAAATCGATATGTGCCCGTTCCACGTCGAGCGGAAAGGCCCCCAACGTCTGGATCGCATCCACGGAAAAGAGAACGCCCCTGGCATGGAGCAGAGTCCCGATCGCTTCGAGGTCGACGCCGTACCCTGTAAAGAAATGGGCGCTGGCCAGGGCGACGAGCCGGGTCTTCGGAGAGAGCGCGGCTGCGACCAGTTCCGGGGTGATCTCACCGGGGCCAGTTGGTTCCAAATAGCGCACCGTCACCCCCCGCCGCCGGAGATCGATCCAAGGATAGACGTTGGCCGGGTAGTCACCGTGGTAGCACAGGACTTCGTCGCCCGGTTTCCAATCGATGCCATTGGCAAACAGGGAAAGCCCCAGGGACGTGGGCCCCAGGAGCGCGATCTCGTCGGGCTGCGCGCCAATGAATTTCGCGCAAGCCTGGCGCGCGTCCTTCACCTCGCGCAGCACCTCGCCGAACTCCTGCGCATTCTCGGCGCTTTGCCGCGTGTAGTCGCAGACTCGGTCAGCGACAAAGCCGGGCAGGGCTGTGACACCGGCGTGGGCCAGGAAAATTTTGTCGCGGCAGATCGGAAAGAGCGCGCACCGTTGCGCCTCATCAGGGAACAGATTCATTGGGCCGCAGCGGTGTCGAGTTGTGGCTTGTCCGGAGGCGGAGTCGGGGAAGCGGGGGCAAACTTGGTGCTGACAGTGATTTCCCGATAGATGGTCTTTTCGCCGGTCTTGGGGTCCACGACAGTGGCCGACTTGGAGATGAAATTTGGCTTTGGCGGAAGCGGATGAGGCGGCGCCGGCCGCAAGTGTGAGATGAGCATGAAAATTCCGATGTGGGCGACAAAGACGCCCATGCCTATGCAGAGGAGCAATCGGAATTGCATGGATCCAGGATACTAGCGCTGCCGGGTCTGCTCCGCCTCTTCGATCAACTTCCAGAAGCCCTTTTGCTGGCCGAGTTGGTCGTCCTCGGTCATCGGCAGTTTCGTCCGGAAAAGAAAATCGCGGATGGTATTCTTGTGGAGAACCCGGTGCACGGTGACCCCTTCGTCCCGCTTCTCAAAGTAAATGCGGTAATCGGTGGCGCGATAGCGGTAGAGCTTTTTGCCGTCGCGCTCCACGACGCCGAAACGTTCCTCATCGAGTTTGTCGAGGTCCTCCGGCAGGAATTGGAACTCGGCGAGCAACTCCAACTGCAACTCTTTGGGAAGAGCCGACATCTCCGCGGCGCTGATTTCATTGAAAACGATCTGAAGCATGGGAAGCGGGGCAGGTTACCCGAGGCCCGCTTATCTGCAATGGCGTTTCCAGAGGTCTGCGAGCAGGGGTCCCGAAGAAGCCTGCTCCGAGCACCGCCGAAGCTACATCAATCCAGCCATTGGCGCACGGATTCGATGGGTCGCCTTTGCTCGATCAGATGGTCCAAGACTCGACGATGGTTCCCAGTCAAAGCGTTGGGATGACCGACCGTCAGGTATTCTGCGAGATGGAGGATGCCGATGGCCGGCGGGCAAAACAGAGATTCGTGAATGACCGCGGCGAGCGTTGGACTGAGGCGTTCCAATCGTCGTTGGGGATCAAGAAGGTCGGCTTCGCCACCAACGCCGCTCCGTCGGGTTTCCAGGGCGATCACCATTTCACACGCCATGCCGAGAAACCGGTGCGCACTCAGAAGTTCGCCCCGGCCGGCCCGATGATGCGCGGTGACCAGGAGTAGCAGGAGATTGTCGCTGGAGACATCCGGATGGAGATGGGCCGCCAGTTTCTGGTGAGTATTCTTCCTGGCTTCGGCAAGCTGCGTTTCGAAATCGGCGCCGCCCTTGATCATTTCAAAGTCGTGCACGACCCAAATTGACGGCGAATCTGTCACCTCGAAAATCGCCAGATCGATCTTTTGGAAATCACTGAGAAGCACCGTGCAATAGTGGTTAAGATGAAAAGCGGAGATCAATGTCGCCCCAGCGGCCGGTAACCACGATGGAACGTCGCGCACCGCCGGCAGATCACTGGCCACGAGCAGCACGTCCAGGTCACTGAATCGATCGGTCACGCCGCGGGCATGCGATCCGGTGATTGCCGCCTGGCAGATCGCCGGGTGCTCTTGGATCGCACGGATCACAGCTTCCTTCATTGGCATCTGTGGAATCTCCTCATGACGCGACACCTCAGGCCCAGCGCCCTTTGGGCAAGGCGCGCTGCATGATGGCCGCGATAAAATCGCTTTTGCCGATGGTGTAAGCTTCGCGATCATTGGGATGAGCGGCCGCCAGTTGGATCTTCAACTGCTCATAATCTCGGGCGACATCGGGATGGGCGATGAGATAGTCGCGAAAAATCAAACGCCCCCAGTGCGGGAAGTCGGGTTCAATCAAATGAAGGTGATACGTGCGTTCTCCATTCGCATTGCGCTTGATCAACCAGGCATACCACGGCCAGCCGTCACCGGGCGAAATCGTGGGACGCCAGAAATAGTCGTATCCGTCCGCTTCGAGGAAGGGAATGAAGCTCTCCCGCGCGGCATCCAGATCATAAATCTCCACCAGCATGTCCACGATGGGCTTGGCCGCGAGCCCCGGGACCGCGGTACTACCAAAATGCTCGATGCGCCCCAACAACTCACAGGGGACCAACCAGCGGAGATAATCGCGTTCCTGCCGGAAAAGCTCGGGCCAACGGGGATTGTAGGGTGCGATTTCGACATGGTCCCTCATAACTCGTGCGACCTTTTCCTGGAACTCGGACGAATTCAGGACGCCCCGCCAGTCCGCCGCTTTGCGGTCCATTTCCTGGATGAATTCGTCTTTTCCATCCGCATAGCTTCCAATGTCCTCGGGATACCGTTTCGCCAACTGCACTTTGAGTGCTTCGTATTGCCGGGCGTACTTCGGATGAGCACTCATGAAATCGCGAAACGCCAGATGCCGCTCGATCTGCGGTGAACCCGTTTGGAAAGCGTGAATCTGATGAGTGCGGTTGCCCTCGCTGTCGCTCTTGCGAAAATAGCGCCGGCCCGGAATGCCGAATTCACCAAGCCCTTCATAACCCAAGGACTCTAATTGGGGAGTTGGCGCGTCCAGTTGGGAGATGTCACCGACTACCGCGAGCATATCGATGATCGGCTTCGCCCGAATCCTTGGAATGGCAGTGCTTCCGATATGATGGACCTCCAGGATAACTCCTTCCAGAGCGTGTTCCAGCAGTGCCGATTCGCTCGCAAATTTTTTGGCCCACTGGGAGTCGTGCCGAACAAGACGAACTCGTTGCGGCCCGTTATTCGAACAATTGACTTGGGTCATAGAGCAATTCCAATACCGGCATTTCCGCCCGGTGAAAGTAGGCCAGACTTTTGACCTCCCCGGTATCCGAGGGCCAGCTTTGGAACTTTCCCAAGCATCGGTATAACAGAACCAGGTACTCGACTGCATCGCCGTTCGGGTAAGCGTATCGGAATTGCGGTCCGCCCACGGCACCCATCAATCGGACGCGTTCGCATTCGTAACCCGTCTCCTCTCTCACTTCACGGATCACGGCTTCCTCCGGTGTCTCGCCGGGTTCGATGGCCCCGGCCGGCAAGCTCCATGATTCATCGACTTTATGCACCAGCAGCAACCGATTGGCTTCGTCCCGAATGATGGCCGCCACGGAAGGAACGAGGAGGCGGGTTTTGCCCATCGCACGGCGCAGTGCACGGTAATAGGGTGACATGTGAAGTGGCTTCGATTCCAGAATCGATGATGCCCGCTACGGCCGCCAACGGAAGCGCAGTTTTCGCGTGGAGCCGCGCGAGTGGTGCGGGTCATGGGAGGGCACCGATACTTCATCCATGTAGACCGCGCCGAGCAGTTTGATGGTCCGGCGCGACGCGCGGTTTTCCGGATCGCAGGTGATGATGAGTTCCTCACGAACAGAACGGGCAAAGGGCGCCAGTGCGCGGCACGCCGACAAGGCGTAGTGGCGGCCTCGAAAGGGTGGCGCAATTTCGAATCCGATATGTCCCGCACAACCCAGGACATGCTCGGTGTCACCCACGCGCAGGTTGATATGGCCGACATCCACCCGGCCGACAAAGATGCGGCAATGGTACGATGGAGCAAATCCGCGGACGGCATCGCCCGGAAGAATCTTCGAGAAGAGCACCGTGACCGGGGGGAACGAAAGAGAGAGCGACGGTTCGGGCAGCGGATGGGGAAGAATGGCCATCTGTGGAGGGACGGCATTCGTCTGCTCTCTCGAGATGCGCCCCGTCTGCCAATAGATGAGCATGGGCATCTCGCGGAGAGGCTCTTGATGCGAGCAGGCAAAACGCAGTTTCGTCAGCACGCGCTGGGAGCCGATATTCTTCGGATGGACGTCAGCCCACAGAGTCGCGCCTTTCCCATGTTCACCGAACCAGTCGATCCAGGCCGTGGCTGCTTCGGTGGCGTAACCCGCACCCCACCAAGGTCGCGCCAGGCGGTAACCCAGCTCGACGCGCTGTCCATCGGGCAGATGAAACAAGCCGGCGTCGCCGATCGCCTGGCCGGTCTCGCGATGGATGATCAGGCGCTTGCTGAAGCCGAAGCGGGATTGATGTTCGCGATACCGGGCAATGCGGCGGTGAGTGTCTTGCAGTGTGGCATCACGTCCGCCCGGGATGTACTCCATGACGGCTTCATCGGAAAACCAGGCAAAAGCCTCCTCCGCGTCTGTGTCTTCGAATGGCCGCATGCGCGTCCGCGGGGTTTCGAGCCAGGCGGTCATAGGTCAGATAGTAGGCGGTAGTGACGACTCCTGCGCCTCGCATTCGGAGTCAATCAGTCTCGAGCCACCACTTCGCGAATCGTATTGCCAGAAGAGCGGCAGCTTGCACACGCAGAAAAAGACACCGATCACACACAGTACCCCTCCGGAGACGACGGCGAATTGTGTGCCGGCCAGCGCTGCTGCCAGGCCCGACTCCGCGTTTCCCAGGAGCGGGCCGCTCATGTAACTCAGCATTTCGATCCCTGCCATGCGCCCTCGCAGATGATCCGGAATCGTTGTGTTCCAAATCGTCGTTCGAAATATGCCGCTGACCATGTCCGCGCCACCGGCCAGTGCGAGGAAAAACAAAGATAGGGGAAGATTTTTGGTAAAACCAAAGGCGATGATGGCCAGTCCCCAGACGCTCGCCGCGATCGCGATCGCCGCGCCGTGGCGGCGAATCCTTTTCGTCCAGCCGCTGAGCAGCGCCGCGACAAAGGCCCCCGCGGAGGGGGCCGCATAGAGCCAGCCCAGCGTCGCTGCCCCGCCAAATGTTTCGGCGATGGCGGGAAAGAGCGCCATGGGCATTCCGAAAATCACGGCCACGAAATCCACAAGATAGGTGCCGATGAGATCCTGCCGATTGGCGGCGTAATGGATGCCTTCCTGGATGCTTTTCAGGCCCGGTGATGGCGCGGAGGAGGACGCGGGCATGGGGCTCATGCCAAGGAGCGTTCCAAGAAAGACGAGATAGCTGAGCGCATCGGTCCAGTAAGTCGCGGCGATGCCGAATCTCGCGATGAGTATTCCTCCCAGCGCCGGACCAACGACCATCGCCGTCGTGCCTTTGAGTGAGTTGAGTGCGCTCAATGCCGGCATTTCTTCCGGGGCGGCGAGTCTCGGCATCATTGCCTGCAGCGTCGGTTCGTAAAAGCCCTTGGCGGCGGAGGCGATCGCCGCCAGCAGGTAAATCAGCCAAAGCTGCGGTTGTGATCCGTTCGAATTCAAGGCGAATGCGATCGCGCAGGCCAGGAGGGCAAGCGCCGAGAAGATCACGAGCTTTCTCCGGTCCATCGAATCCGCGTATGCGCCTCCGATCAAACCGGTCCCCAAGAGCGGGGCGAGTTGGGCGATGCCAATCATGCCGACCGCCAGCGAGGAATGCGTCAGATGGAAGATTTGATACGGCAGCACCACGACCGTGAGCATGCTGCCCATCGACGAGACAAACTCGCCGACATAGAGCAACCGGAGATCCCGGTGCCGGATCAACGGGGCAAAACTCAAGATCATGGACCTGCCCCTCGAACTGCTTCCGCTCGCGCCGTGTAACTCAGTATCCAGTAGTAATCGAGGAACTCGATACGGACATCCGCCGCCAAGCCTTCAACGGACAAATACAACTCCGATGCCGTCGGAAAATTCTTGAGCACCTCGTGAGTGCTGCCGTCATCCAGCGGCCGAAGTTGGTACGTATCGCCATGCTCGTCGGTACGCGAAATCGGTGTGCTGCTGACTTCGACATAAACGTTGTCGATGAACATGACTTTCGCCGCAGGGGACAACACGCGATGAAAGCCTCGTAGAAAGTCCCGAATTCCCGCTTTCGGGACGTGCGACCACCAGAAGCCCGAGAATCCCGCGTCGAACTTTCGTGCGGGCGCCGGAAGCGCGTAAACGTCCTCGCGCCGGAACTTCACTTTCTGTGGATCCATGGCTTTCGCCCGGGCCACGGCCAGGACTTCCTCATTGATATCTGTGGCGAAAACCGAAGCAGCAGAGTGCACCAGCACTTCGGTCCAGTAACCCGTGCCATAAGCGACTTCAAGAACGTCGGCCCCGGCGAAGGTCGCTTCCACCCTCTGCCGCATTCGCTGGAGGTCGACCTGGCGTTCGGGCTTTTGATAAATGCGCTCGTATTCCCTGGCACGCTCGGCGTAGTAGGCGACCAGCGAAGTTGCAGTGCTCATCAGTAGGAAATACTCCAAAGAGCGATCATCGGGCCAACCAAGCGGAAGGGGTGATGAACGCCTCGACGCAATAGCCATTCGGGTCGATGGCAAATCCTGCCTGGCGGGATCGCCTGCGAATTTTCGAAATCCTCAAAGCCGGCCCGTCGGCGGATTGAACAAGCTCAGTGCCATTCACCGAGCAATTGCCTACAGCTCCTTGAGCAAGCGTTCGTGGATTCCACCGAAGCCACCGTTGCTCAGAATGACGATGACGTCCCGTTCCTTCACCAAAGGTTTGAGACGTTGGATGATCGCGGTGACGTCGGGCTCGTAGAAGGCGGGTTTGCCGGCGGCGGCGATGTCGGCGACGACCTTGGCGGGGTCCAGGCGATTGTCGGCGGCGAGTTGGTCCATGCGCGCCACTTGGGCGAGGATGGCGCCGTCGGCTTCACCCAGCGCGGCGGGCAATTCGTGCTGAAAAACGGCGCGTCTCGTGGTGTTGGACCGGGGCTCGAAGATGGCCCACAGACGCCGGCCGGGATATTGGTGGCGCAAGCCGCGCAAGGTTTCGCGGATGGCCGTCGGATGATGGCCGAAATCGTCGATCACGGTAATCCCGCGGACTTCTCCGCGCACTTCCTGGCGGCGTTTCACGCCCTCGAAGGAGGCGATTGCTTTGGCAATGACCGGAAGCGGGATCCCGTAAAAATGGGCGGCGCTGATCGCCATCGCGGCATTGCGGACATTGAATTCGCCCACGAGCTGGAGCGAAAAGCGCGTGTCGAGCAGGGTGAACGACGAGCCATGCGGATCGTAAGCCACGTCGCGAATGTGCCGCGAAGCATTCGCCGAGAAGCCCACTTCGACGAGTTGCGCGCGGCAGTTTTCGGCCACGTCGATACAGTTTTGGTCATCGCCGTTGATCAACACCATGCCATTTTCCGGGACTACGTTGAGCAACCGGCGGAAACTGAGCTTGATCGCGTCGAGATTGTCGAAGATGTCCGCGTGGTCGAACTCGATGTTGTTCACGATCACCAGTTCGGGGAGGTAATGGAGGAATTTCGAACGCTTGTCGAAGAACGCGGTGTCGTATTCGTCGCCTTCGAGGACGACGTGTTTCGATTCGTGGAGGCTCGCTCCCTGGCCCAGATTCTTGGCGATCCCGCCGATCATGTAAGCAGGATTCAACCCGGCCGTCTGCAGGATCCACGTGAGCAGCGACGTCGTCGTGGTTTTTCCGTGCGTGCCGGTGACCACGAGATTGTGCCGTCCGCGGAGGAAGAATTGTTTCAGCGTTTCCGGCAGCGAGAGATAGTAGAGCTTCCGATTGAGCACCGCCTCGATCTCGGCGTTGCCCCGCGAGATGGCATTGCCAACCACGATCAAGTCGGCGTCGGATGGGAGATTCTCCGGCTTGTAACCTTCGCTGAGCTTGATGCCTTTGCTCTCGAGAAACGTGGACATCGGCGGATACACCGCGGCATCGGAGCCGGTGACGGTGTAACCTTGGGCGCGCATCGCCGCGGCCACCGCCCCCATCGCCGTGCCGCAAATGCCGATGAAATGAATGTGACGAAAATCCTGGCTCATGGGATCAAAATTGGAACGCGAGCCTAACGGGCGAAAGCAGGGTGCGCAATCGTTGACGCTCGACCCCTCGAACCGTTGCCTTTGGCGATCGTGATCCTGGCGAGTCCCAGCGTTACTTCATCCGGTCGAAATTCTTCTTCAGAATCTGCCAGTCGGCGAGGCCTTCCACTTTGCTGCGATGCTCGCCAATGAGCTTCGCTTCATTGGCGTTTTTCGTCGGCCGCTGAACGTTGTAGAAGATGCCGAACACGCCCGGGCCTTCAGCGTCCGCCAACTTGTAGGCGCCGTATTCGTCGGTCACATCATGATCTGCCGGCACTTCGGGAAAAGAACCGCCTTTGCGCGGATTCGCGCCGTCGAATGCTCCGGGATAAAACTCGATGCATTCGCTCAGGCATTCGATGAAGGAGAATCCGTCGTGGTCCATGGCTGCTTCCATCATCTTGAGCAGGTGCGGGACGTTGGTCGCGGTACTCCGGGCCACGAAGGTGGCGCCCGCGGCGATGGCCTGCTTCATCGGATTGATCGGCCGATCCATGGAACCCCAGACGTCGGTCTTCGATTTGAAGCCAATCGGCGAGGTGGGCGAAGTCTGTTTCTTGGTCAGCCCGTAGACGTGGTTGTCCATGACCACATAGGTCAGCTTCACATTCTTGCGGGCGGTGTGATTGAAGTGATTCCCGCCGATGGAGAAGGCATCGCCGTCACCACCGAAGACGAAGACGTGCAGGTCCGGCCGTGAGAGCGAAACGCCGGTGGCAAAAGGAAGGGCGCGACCGTGCAGAAAGTGCACCCCATACGCCTGGACGAAATACGGAAAACGCGAAGAGCAGCCGATGCCCGCCACGGTGCAAATCTTTTCGTGCCAGACTTTGCGCTTCTCGATGAGCTTGTAATAAAGCGCCAGGACCGAGAAGTCACCGCAGCCAGGGCACCATGTCGGATGGTCGGCGGCGGTTTCCTTTTTGGTCAAGGCCTTGCGCTCGGAATCCGGGAGGTCAGGAACAGGTTCGGGAGCGGTGGTGGTACGGGGGAGGGTCAGGGTGCTCATTGGGAAAAGTGGCAGTTCTTAATCATGCTCTTCATCGTAATCTCAATCTGAGACGGGCGCTCCGGAGGGCTTCAGACGAAGAGTAGGATTAAGAGGTTCGGTTATTTCGTTAGATTGACGACGCGCTGGAGGATTTCCTTCACCTTCCAAGTGAGGCCATCCGTCTTGGTGACCGCCCGAATGCGCGGATCGCAGTAGCGTGCGCGCAGGATGCTCGCCAACTGACCGTAGCCGTAGAGGCCTTCGTCGTTCAGTTCGACGACCACGACGTGGGTGAATCCGCTGAAGATTTTCTCCAGCCCGCTGGGCAGAGGATTCAGATGCTTGAGATGGAGCGCGGAGAGGGCTTCGCCGTGCTTGCGCGCCTGCTTGACCGCTTCCTCGAGTGGTCCTTTGCTCGACCCCCAACCGACGAGCAGGACATGGCCTTCGCTGGCCCCGTAGACTTGCGGCACCGGCAGGTCCTCGCCGAGTTTGCGCAGCTTGTTGCGCCGCTTGGCGTTCATCTGCATGTGCATCTTCGCGGTGCCGCCGGGGTGGCCGAGTTCGTTGTGCTCGAGGCCGGTGACCACCGGGTAAACCCCGCTGGCGATCCGCGTGCCGGGAGCGAGGTGCCGGGTGATGCCGTCGGCCGCCTCGAGGTCGTACGGCTTGTGATCCGCAACCGGGGTGAAATCGGGTGAGATGTCCTGGCAGACTTTTTCGAGGTCCGGATATGGGAACGCCTCGATGCGCGTGGCGATGCCCTGGTCGGTGAGCAGGACCACCGGTGTGGAGTATTTGCGGGCGATGTTGACGGCCTCAATCGCGGTGTAGAAGCAATCCTCGACGCTGGAGGGCGCCAGCACCACACGCGGGCTGTCGCCGTGGCCGCCGAAAACGGCAATGTTCAAATCGCTCTGTTCCACGCTGGTCGGCATGCCGGTGCTGGGACCGCCGCGTTGCACGTCGACAATGACGACCGGCATTTCGGCCATGCTCGCCCAGCCAAGGGCTTCAGTCTTCAGCGCGATACCGGGACCGCTGGAACCAGTGACTGCGACCCGGCCGCCGAAGCTCGCACCGATGGCCATGGAGATGGCGGCAATTTCGTCCTCCGTCTGAACGAAGGTGCCGCCGTATTTCGGCAACTCGCGCCGGAGGAGCTCCATGATGTCGCTCCACGGAGTGATCGGGTAACCGGCGCCGAAGCGCACACCCGCGGCAAGCAATCCGTAAGCCAGCGCTTCGTTGCCGCTCATGACGACTTGGGAACGGCCGGCGTTCTCGCCCGGTTGGAATTGGAAAGTCTGCCAGAGGCCCTGCACCTGATGGCCGTAGCCGGCATGGAAGCAGGAAAGCGCGTTTTGGACGATGGCGGGATCCTTGCCGCCAAAGCGTTCTTCAACGAGCTTCGTCAATTTGGGCACGTTCAGGTCGAACATCCGGGCGATGAGCCCGAGAGCGTAGATGTTCTTGCCCTTGTCGCGCCCAGTGCCGCCGATGGCCTCGACGGTGAGCGAGGAAATGGGGACGCCCACGTGGTGATAAGCGCCGAGGAGTTCCTCGTTCGGCTTCACGTGGTCGGAATCATAGAGCACGATTCCACCGCGTTTCAGCGAACTCATATGGCTCTCGTAGCTGTGGTCGTAGAAGCAGAGGAGCACATCGGCATCGTCGCCGGCGCTCAACACTTCCCCGGAGCCAATGCGCACTTGGAAGATCGACGGCCCGCCGGAGATCGTGGCGGGAATCGTCATGAAGGTCATTACTTCCTGCTCGCTCCGCCCGGCGAGCCGGGCGAGAAATCCGCCGATCGCCTGGATGCCATCCTGGGAATTGCCGGCAATGCGAATGACGGCCTCGGATACTTTGGAGATGTTTGGAGAAGAGGGGGTGGAACTGGGGGACGACGCGACGATGGGATCACTCATGGCAAATAGGGGAAATCATACGCCGGGGGTAAATCTTGGGGGATTTGCAGGAGGCGTGGGGAAAAGTTGCACGGGGACGCTAACAGTGACGGCACATTCGTCAAGTCGCAGCCTTTGCACATCTGAAGCGACAGTTTGTCGCAATCCTTCAGCTCGCTTCCGCTCGTCCGCTCGTCGGCCAAGACCGTCTGGAAATCCGCGTGCGCCGAATATTGCTTGCCGGCCGGAAGGTTCATAAAAAGGGACACTTGAACATCGTCTGCCTATTTTTTGCCATCCTCATGGGTGCAGTTTTGCCGGTTCATTCCGTCGAGCCGCAGATCATGAAATGGACGATCGATGGCCATGCCCGTTACGCCATTGTCTATGCGCCTTCGATCCGGCCGCCCAAGAGCCGTGCGCCGCTCATCTTCGCGTTCCATGGCCACGGCGACAACGCCGCATTCGCCTCCGAACAATTCGATTTTCAAGACCTGTGGCCGGAAGCGGTCGTGGTCTATCCCCAAGGTCTGCTCACCCCATCCGCCAGCGACCCGCAGGGCGAGCGGCGTGGCTGGCAACACCAGGCCGGCGAAGTGAACGACCGGGACCTGAAGCTATTCGACGCCATGCTGCGGGACATGCGCTGGAAATTCCGGATCGACGATGGCCGCATCTACGCGGCTGGATTCTCCAATGGCGGATTTTTCGATTACATCCTTTGGGCCAAGCGGCCGCAGGTCTTTGCCGCGTTTGCCCCGTGTGCCGCGGCCCTTCGTCCCCCTCTTCAAATTCCCGTGCCCAAGCCAGTTCTGGTCGTCGCGGGTGAACAGGATCAGCGTGTGCCTTTCGAAGAGCAGCGAAAAAACGTGGAGACGCTCCGGAAAATCAATGGCTGCACGGGAGACGGTCAGCCTTGGGAATCGGCGGCGATTCAATACGCCTCTCCCGCCGGAACGCCGGTGGTGGCCTACATCCATCCCTATGGCCACGCCGTCCGTCGCGCCGCCACCGAATTAATCGTGAAGTTTTTCCAGCAACAAACCCTGACGAAATAGCCGCCGAAGTGCCGTTCTCTACGACGATTTCTGTTTGCTCAGAAGCGATGCAGTCCGAACAGCGGCTATCAACTCTCAACTCTCAACCATCAACTTCCTTCCCCCGCCGCGGCCGCGGGAAGTGGCGCGGCCACCTCCCGATGGCCGCGCCGTCCTCCCGCTGCAAACCTTGACGGCTTGCGCCCGGCCCCCAACCCACCTGGCTATCCGCCCCTCTCCTCGTTTCCACGCTCCTCCAGCTCTCCAATCCCCCACGCCCACATGCCACGCCGTTCGCTTCCATCTTGAAAGCACCGCCCAACTACCCATTGCTTTCACCGACTGAGATGCGCGTTTTCACGGTTCTTGCAGAAAATCTGCATTTTCTTTTACGATTTCGTGGCCGACTCCATAATTCACCAGTGCGTCCACTTTTTGTGCAAAAGCCCGCCAGAGCCTCATCCCAACCATGGATATGATCGATGATATCTCGCTGTTGTTGGAGTTCCTTGGGAGGTGCCGGCCCGAGGTTGAAGGCCACGGACTGGACGAACTGACTGCCGAACGTCGAGCCTTGATCGAGCGGTTTATCGCCGGTCAGTGTAACGATGTTGAGCGCCGGCAGTTGTCGGAATTCCTACAGTTGCACCCTGCATGGATCGGCTGGATTGCGGATCGCGTGCACATGGCACGGGAGTCTGCGGACGCAGCGCCGGGAAATGCTTCCTCGGACAGGCATTTGTCGGCTTGATCCGGCGCGCTCGTCACGGGCCGTCGCTGACGGATTCGCCGTAGGACAATCGAAGTGGAAGAAAGGCCAAAAAGCGTAAGGACGCTTGGAGGAGCTGGGCCGAAACTCTCTTGGAAGAAAAGGAGGACTCCGCTCCCATGAATGCACCAATCCACAAGTCTGAGTGGCAAAGAATCGAGAACTGGCTCGTTTGGATCATTGTCCTCGGAGCCGCACTGCTGCTGCTGGCGCCGCTGGCCTCTGGTCTCGAGCAAAATGTGTTGGTCGATGACAAAGAATCGGCCCAATCGACTCCGCAACCGGAGCCGCGAACCGGCGGGTTGCCGTTCACGGCTTGGGACGTCGTGCAGTACTTCTCCACTGTCCTGGAGATGTCTCCCGAAAAAGAGAAGGGAGGGGCCTTGGTTTTTGAGAATCCCCAGGCGATCTATCCCGAGGATCGTTGGCGCATCGAAATCTGGACCGAAAGGAAAAGCGTGGTCGTGCAATTTACCGCCGGAGGCGAAAATGGAATGAGCCTGGCCCGGGAGTTTTTCGAATGCCCGATCTTCGCCCAGGACGAGAGCGAACAGTTCTACGACATGTTCGATCATGCCCAAGCCGGGCCATCGACGAAGATGCACCGATTCACCCTCGGCATGACTTACAAGGAAACGCCGAACCTGGAGGTGCTGGTGATGAAGTTCACGGCGCCGAGCGCGGCGTGAAGCCGTCAGTGTTGCCCTGGCGGTCCGACTTGGACCGAAGCGGTTATTTGACCGCGTAGCAGAAGATCAAGTCCTGGTCGCGGAGGTAGAGGCGACCGTTGGAAATCACCGGATGGGTCCAGATGTGGCCCCTTGGGCTGCGAATGCTGGTTTGCGGGTCGAGCTTGAAACGGCTCTCTTCTTTCCAGCCGTTGGGCGATGCGTCGACCAGCAGGACATTGCCGCTATCTTCCTCCAGGCAGTAGAAATGCCCGTCGGCATAAGCGATCGCCCCCTTTTTGGCGGCATTCTTCTCACTCCAGACGAGCTGGCCGGTTTTGAAATCCTGGCAGGTCCAGCCGACGCCATCGCTGTAGCCGTAAAGCTTGTCGCCCAGCAGGATCACGCCGCCATGATGATTTTTCATGACTTTGCTCGTGCCCGACGTTTCGTCGTAGAGCATGTTGATCTTGTTGTCGGGTTCAATCGTGAAGCTGAGCGAACCGACGCCGTAGCCGCTGGAAACGTAGATCTGGTTGCCCTTGACGATGGGCGTGGGGATGGTCGCGGTCTTGCCGGGGTAAGGTTGTTTCCAGAGGAGGGCGCCATCCTTGGAGGAGATGCCGACGATGTTAGTCTGGCTGCGGTTGACATACTGCCGCCCGCCGTTGATGTCCGCGGGAACAATCGAGGAGTATTGGGCGCCATCCGTCCACTGGGTACTTTGCCAGAGGACCTTGCCGGTCATTTTGTCGAGTGCCGCCATGGCTCCTTTCGGACCGCCAGGCGTGCAAACGACTTTGTCTCCATCCACGAGCACGCTTTCAGTATAGCCCCAGCCGGGAGTCTTCCCTCCGAGATCGGCCATGGTCGTGCGCCAGAGTTCCTTGCCGTCGGCGGCCTTGACCGCGACCAGCGTGCCGTCTCCTCCAAGAGTGTAAACGCGATCGCCGTCGACGGTCGGGGTGCCGCGTGGGCCGTTGCCCCAGCCGTTGTTTAACATTGGGCCGAGCTTGGCCGTCCAGATTTCCGTGCCCTTGGTGGCATCGAGGCAGAGAAGAATCTCCGAATTGTCGCGGGTGCCCATGGTGAAGAGCTTACCGCCGACGATGGAAAAACCGGAATAGCCGCTTCCGGCCTGGGTATAGTTCCAGATTTTCGTCGGGCCCCCGGCAGGCCACTGTTTGAGCAAGCCGGTTTCTTTGGAAACATCGTCACGATTCGGGCCGCGGAACTGCGGCCAGTCGAAGGAGGGAGTTTCGGCGTGTAGCGCCGCCACAGCGCAGAGAGATCCGAGGACGAGGAGGGAGCGTGGAGTCATAAGCAAGTGAAGCGATCGACGGATAGAAAAACCCGTCGCCGACATCGTACGTTAGGGTGCCTGTGGAGATCAAGCCGGCGAAGCCAGGTTTCTGTTTCCTGGTCCGGGTTACGAGGATTTCGTAAACCAAGGTTTCGCGTTCGGGTCCTTGGTGAAGAAATCGAGGAGGAGATGGGCGACCTTTTCCTTGCCGGTCTGGGAGGGATGTGTGCCGTCGTTGCCGCAATCTTCCCGTAGCCACTTCAGATCGTCGAGGGTGCGGCCCTTTTCACCGTTGGTCCAGAGGTACGGCCCCCAGAGCAGCACCGGGCCGTCGGTGGCCTGGTCGCGGATGACGGCGCGGACGGCGAAGGCGCCTTCGTAGGCATAGGGCTCGGGATTGAGGCGCGTGGTGGCGTAGCCGCCGTAGATGCGGCTGGAAAGGAAGATGAGCCGCAAGTTGGGATACTTCTCCCGTGCGCGCTTGACGTCGGTCTTGATATCGTCGCGCAACTGATCCGTCGCCGCGGGCCAACCGGTACTCGGGCCGGCATTGGCCTGTTTGATCCACATCACCTCCACCTGGGCCGGAGTGACGCCGGCTTGTTTCAGGCGCGAGATGGCGGTGTCCCACGGTTGATCGTTATTGGCCCACGCGGCCGCAGTCCTGCCACCTTGCGCACAATCGACGATGACGAGATTGCCGGCCTTTTGCGCCTCGCTGTCCGCCATCTGCTTGAAGGTGGAAAACTCCATCGTGGTATTGGACATGCCGAGCGAGACCATGACTATTTTGCCATCGGCCGCCGGTTTGCCGTCGGCGTCCAGCGGACGAACTTGCGCGACCGCCTGTTTCGCGCGCTCCGCCAAATCGCCGGAAGGTGCATTTTTGCCTCCGCCATAAAGGCCACCGTCCTGGCCCTGATAATTGCCGTTGAGTTCGGTGAGGGGAACGAGATTCTGGGGTGGTGGTGGTGGCGGCGGCCCCTGATTTTTGGCCGGTGCGCCGGGCTGGCCTTGTCTGCCGGGTCCGCCGCCCTGGCTGCGGATGCGCTTGGCTTCGTCGAGGTACTTCTGGTCTTCGGGCGAAAGCTTTTCGCCACTCTGTTCACGTTGATAAAGTGCCCGGGCCTTGTCCCAGTCAATGTTCGCCGCGGCGTTGTCGGGGGGAGCGGCAGTGCCGGGCGGATTGTTGTTCGCCGTTTGCGCGGCGTGCAGGCGCTTGGCTTCGTCGAGGATCTTCTGTTCGTCGGGAGTGAGTTGGGCGCCGTTTTGGGCCTTCTGGAAGATTTCCTTGGCCCGCTGCCAATCGAAAGGGGCGTCATCGGCAAAAAGCGGGGCCGCGGCGAGCGCCAGGATGAGGAGGAGGGAACGCAGTTTCATCAGGGCATCAAGCACCGCAAACAAAGCGAAGTTTCGGAAGATTTGTTCTGCCGGAAAAGGCGTGGATTTCATAATGGAGGCAAACGCGGCTGACCGGTTGCGGCGACGGATGCGGGTTTGATTCTTGGGCATTTCCTGTATGGTGCCACTCAGATGTCATGACCCGATACGTGAGCTTTCAAACGGACGTGGTGGAAATGCCGGCCCCGCGCCGATGGTTGTGGCCGGCGCTGGCGGTTTCACTGCTCATCCATCTGGCGCTGGTGGTCTATTTCCATTCCAAACAATTGGAGGATTTCGGTTCAACGGAAGCCGAACGGCTGGCCCCGCCGGCGCAGGCGCCACGAATGTTTGTTCTCTCCAGGTTCGACGCTGACGATGTGAAGCCGGCGCGGACGGAGAAGAAGGTGGAGAAGCCGATTTCGATTCCGCAAACGGTGCCGCACGCGCCGGACGACGTGACTTGGAAGCCGAGGGCAAACTCGGTGACGGAGTTATCCGAACCGATCCCACAGGATAAGCCCCAGGCGAACGATTTGAGCAACTTGGAAAAGCTCGGGCAAAATCGCACCGCCTCCGGGCAGGCCATGGAGAAAGAATTGAGCGATATTGCCAGGTCGCTTCTCGATGAAAGTGCGAAATCGCCCACTCAACCTTCGATCCCCTTGGGCCGCGATTCGGCTGGCTCGACCGAGGGCGATAGTTTCCCGAACCGGCTGACGGTGGCGGCCGCCCTGGCGAAAACCGGCGGCGTCGCGCCGGATCAGCCGATCGCCATGCACGGCGGTGCGCTGTTTGAGTGGGGCAAGGCGGATTTGCGTCCGGAAGCCATCGCGCAACTGCGGGAATTGGGGGAATGGATTCAGCGTTTTCCCCACGCCACTTTTGTCATCAGCGGCCATACGGATCACACGGGCACCCGTGAGACCAATCTCCTTCTCAGCCAGCAGCGGGCCGACGCGGTGCGCGACTGGCTGGTGGTGAATCTCGGGATCGATCCCATGCGCATGACGACGATTGGCAAGGCGGATGATGAGGCCTTCCCCGATCTCGGGCCGGAGAAAAGCGTGGAGGAACAGGCGCTGAATCGGCGGGTGGAGATTCAAATCAAGACGCGTGGGAGTGAATGAAATAGGTTGTGACAAGCGAGCGTGTTTTTGATCAGTGTCCCCAGGCGCGGAATTGACCGCCGATTTGTCACCGGAGTTCCTCGGGCTCGTGGCGGGCGAATGGGATGATCGTCGCGCATCCCTATTCATGAAACTGCACTCTCTCCTGCCCCTTTTTCTCGCCGTCCTGGCCACCCCCGCGCTGGCGGGCAATATCGTGATCAAAGGCTCCGATACGCTTGGGGCGAAGTTCGTGCCGGAGCTCGCGGAGGATTTCAAGGCGAAGCATCCGGACACGACGTTCAATATCGCGGCCGAGGGTTCGACGACGGGGATTGCCGCGATCATCGACGGGACGGCGCAGATCGGGATGTCGAGCCGCAAAGTCGAATTGACCGAGCAGGCGGGCGCCCAGGCCAAAGGCGTGAAGTTTTACCCGACGGTGGTGGCTTTCGACGGCATTGCCGTGGTCGTGAACGAGAATAATCCGGTTTCGAAGTTGACCCGGAAACAGGTGGAACAACTCTTCACCGGCGACATCACGGATTGGAGCGCGGTGGGCGGAAAAGGTGGAACGGTTTCGATCTACACTCGCAACACTTCGTCGGGCACGTTCAAGGATTTCAAAACGATGGCCATGAAAAGGCGCGATTACGCGCAGAGCTCGCAAAAGATGGCGGGCAATGAGCAGATCGTCGCGGAGGTCGGGAAAAACGAGAACGGGATCGGTTACTGCGGAATTGCCTACGTCAAATCGCCGGGAGTGAAAGTGATCGTCATCGACGGCACGGAATTGAGCGACGCCAATGTGCGCAGCCGGAAGTATCCGTACGCGCGCGAGACGTACTTTTACACCAACGGCGCGCCCACCGGGGAAGTGAAGGACTTCGTGGACTTCGCCGTGAGCGAAGAAGGCCAAAAGATCGCCGAGCGGGTGGGATTCGTGCCGCTGAAGTGATTACTGGCGGTAGGCGATGAAGAACTGCCGCAGGAAGGGGAAGAGGACGCGATTGTCGGATCGGCGCGGGAAGGCGCGCTGGATTTCCTGTTCGTAATCGGTGAGGAAACGGTCGCGGTCTGACGGAGACTGGAAGCGATCGAGGAAGGGACGCAGGCCGGTGCCCTTGTACCACTCGACGATCGCGGCCGGGCTCTCCAGGACGTGAAAATATTCGGTGGTCCAGACATCGACTCGGGCGGCCACCGGCGCGAGCAAGTCGTAGTAGAAATGGGGCGGGTGGACGAACCATTCGCGCACCGGTTCGGTAAAGTGCTTTTGCCACGTTGATGATGTGGCGAGCTCGCGCATGATGCGATGAGCGGGAGCGTCAATATTGGCGGGCACCTGCCAGGCGAGCGCGCCGCCCGGTGCGACCTGGGCGAAAAGTTGCGGGACGATGCGCTGGTGATCGGGCACCCATTGCAACGCGGCATTGGAGAAGATGAGGTCAATCGATTCGCTGGCCTGCCAGGTGGCGATATCGGATTCCTCCCAATGGATTCGCGGAGACTTTTCGCGTGCCGCGCGAATCATGTCCGCCGAGCGATCGAGACCGGAGACTTTTGCATCGGGCCAGCGTTGCGCGAGGACGGCGGTGCTGTTGCCGGGCCCGCACCCGAGGTCGACAATCGTGCCAGGCTTGTCGAGCGCGATGCGGGCGACGAGTTCGCGGCAGGGCCGGGTGCGCTCATCGTCGAACTTCAGGTACTGGTCGGGATTCCAGGAAGGCATTAGGGAGGAGAGTTGATGGTTGATAGCCGTCGCAGGTGGGGTAAGTCGGTTGAACAAAGCGACCGTCTCTTTCCTATGGGGTAGACTTGGTTTGGTCGTAACCGTTCGCAGTCCGAACTGCGGCTATCAACAATCAACCATCAACTCTCCCGCCCTACAGCATTTGCTCGACGAACTCGCGGCTTTCGAAGAAGGCGAATTCGTCGATCTTCTCACCAGTGCCGATGAAGCGCGTGGGGATGCTGAGTTCGTTCTCAATGGCGACGACGCAACCGCCTTTGCCGCTGCCGTCGAGTTTGGTGACGATGACGCCGGTCAGGCCGGTGGCGGCGTGAAATTCGCGGGCCTGCTGGAGAGCGTTGCCGCCGGTCGTGGCGTCGACGACGAGCAAAGTTTCATGCGGGGCTTGCGGGTCGGCTTTGCCCAGGACGCGCTTCACTTTGGCCAGTTCGCCCATGAGATTGGTCTTGGTGTGGAGGCGGCCGGCGGTGTCGCAAATGAGGAATTCGACGTTTTTGCGATCCGCGGATTGATAGGCCTCGTAACACAGGGCGGCGGGGTCGGCGTTGTACTGGCCCTTGACGATATCGATTCCCAATCGGTCGGCCCAGATGCTGAGTTGTTCGATGGCCGCAGCGCGGAAGGTATCGGCGGCGGCGAGCATGACGCTGTGGCCTTTGCGCTGGAGGAAATGGGCGAGCTTTGCCGTGGAGGTGGTTTTGCCGGTGCCGTTCACGCCCACGACGAGGATGACTTTCGTCTTCGAGGCGAGCGGACGCAGGGTGACGGTATCGCGCGGCAGCACCTTGAGAATTTCTTCGCGGGCGACTTTGACGACCGTCTCGGCTGTCATCTTGTCCGGGATCGCCTGGAGGATGGTCAGGATGCGGGTGGTCATTGGAACGCCGAGGTCCGCCCGAATCAGGCTTTCCTCGAGTTCATCCCAATCCACCGGACGGCCGGTGAACTTCTGGACCAGCGATTTGAAAAATCCAAATGCCATTTGGGGCCTATGGATTCAGCGGCGAAACCGGTTCGCGCGCCGGCCGACCGAGTTCCTGCTTGATGCGGTCGAGAATGCCGTTGACGAAGCCGCCGGACTTTTCCGTACCGAATTTTTTGGCGATCTCGATGGCTTCATTGATGATGACGACTGGCGCAACGTCGAGAGCATGGAGCATTTCGTAGATGGCCACGCGCAGGATATTGCGATCGACGGCGGCGAGACGGTTTAGCTCGTAATTGGCCGTGAACTTTTTGATCCATCCATCGATCTCCTCCTGATGCGTGATCACCCCCTGGACAAGTTGTTCGGTGAAGGCGCGAGTCTTCGGAGTGACGGGCGCCTTGCCCGGACCAGACCGCAACGCCCAAAAAACTTCCGCATCGCCGGCCTGCTTTTCGCCGTTGAGGTCGATCTGGAAGAGGTATTGAACCGCGGCTTCGCGGCCTTCGCGTCGTTTGCCCATGGGAAATTAGCGTGCGGACCGCAGGTTGGACATGATTTGGACCATGCTTGCCGCGACCCGGGCGGCTTCGGTGCCGCGATTGATTTCCTCTCCGTGGCAGCGCGCCCGGGCCTGCTCCTCATTCTTGAGGAGGAGGACTTCGTGAATGACCGGCAGGCGCTGCGCAAGGCTGATTTGTTGCAAGCCCTCGGTGACCGCTTTGGCGATGAGGGCGGCATGCTCCGTTTCGCCTTCGATGATCACGCCGAGCGCGATCAGGGCATCGACTCCGCCACGGGTTGCGACCTCCTGGGCGACCAGGGGAATCTCGAATGCTCCTGGGACTTCATAGGTGAGGATGTTGAAAGAGTTGGAAATGGCTTCCAGTTCGCGCCTGGCGTGGTCCACGAGCCCGCTGACGAACTCGCTGTTGTACTGGCTGGCGACGATGGCGAAGGTGCGTCGCGAGCCCATCTGGCGGGGTCGGGATGGAATGGCGGTGGACATGAGAGAGCTGGATGTTAGAGAGGCGGGGGCGCTTCGCAAGGGAAGGATGAAGCGGAAGGAGGAGGGATGAGGGGTGAAGGATGAAGAATACAGGCGCTCCGCGCGTGGTTTTGGTGATCGAACATTCCATTCCCACACCAAGCGCGAAGCGCCCGTCCTCTTCATCCTTCATCCTTCCGCCTTCATCCTTTAAAGGAGGTGTCCCATCTTGAGCTTTTTGGTTTCGAGGTACTTGGCGTTGTGGGGATTGGCCGGCGATTTGATCGGGACCACTTCGACGATCTTCAGACCGTACCCTTCCAGGCCGATGACTTTTTTGGGGTTGTTCGTCAGGAACCGCATTTTGCGAACACCGAGGTCGGAGAGGATTTGCGCGCCCAGTCCGTAGTCACGCAGTTCCGCCGGGAAGCCAAGCTTGAGGTTGGCCTCCACCGTATCGAGGCCTTCCTCCTGCAATTTGTAGGCGTGGATTTTGGCGGGCAGTCCGATGCCGCGCCCTTCCTGGCGCATGTAGAGCAGCACGCCATGGCCGGCGGCCTCGATTTGCGCGAGGGCGGCGTGCAATTGATTTCCGCAATCGCAGCGCAAGGAGCCGAAGACATCGCCGGTGAGGCACTCGCTGTGCACGCGCACGAGGGTGGTCTTTTTCGGCGAGACGGTTCCTTTGACGAGCGCAAGATGGTGAACCCCGTCGACGATGGAGCGGTACATGTGCAGGTCGAAATCGCCGTAATCCGTGGGTAGCTTGATGACCTGTTCCCGTTCGACCAGCTTTTCGCGGCTGCGCCGATAGACGATGAGGTCCTCGATCGAGCACATCTTGAAGCGATGCTTCTTGCGGAATTTCAGGAGTTCCGGAAGACGCGCCATGGTGCCGTCGGCATTGAGAATTTCGCAAAGGACTCCAGCGGGTTTGAGACCGGCGAGACGGGCCAGATCGACCGTGGCCTCGGTGTGGCCGGCACGACGCAGGACGCCGCCGGGTTTGGCGCGCAAGGGGAAGACGTGTCCGGGTTGGACGAGATCCTGCGGTGTGGCTTTGGCATCGACCAGGACCTGGATGGTGCGGGCGCGATCGTGGGCGCTGATGCCGGTGGTCACGCCCTTGGCTGCATCCACGGAGACGGTGAAATCGGTGCGGTAGCTTTCGCGATTTTCCAGGACCATGCGTTGCAGGCCGAGTTGCTCCGCACGCTCCTCGGTGATGGGCGAGCAGATCAGGCCGCGTCCATGGGTGGCCATAAAGTTGACCGCGTCGGGCGTGATCTTTTCGGCGGCCATCACCAAGTCGCCTTCGTTTTCGCGGTCGGCATCGTCGGTCACAATGACCATACGGCCGGCGCGGATATCCTTGACGACGTCTTCGATGGGATCAAACAGCGGTGCAGTGGGCATGGGCAGAAGCTGAATCAATACGTGCGGAAGGGAACATTCAACCCCCAATGGCCCGATTTGGGAGCGGGTCTGAAAGGGCGAGCCGTCGCGCGATTCGGAAAGCCGGAAACCGGAAACGCTGTTCCGCCACGTTCAGATTCGCTCACGTTTTTTCAGCGTGAACCAGGCGAAGAGGTAGGAGGCGATGCCCCACATGAGGCAGCCGAGAAGGCCCCGGACGGCGGGGCGGCTCTTGTTGAACACGTCCCCGGTCGAGAAATCGCGATTGGGATCGAGGTTGCGATAGGACTGATGGTGATCGCTGATCAATTCGCCGCTGAGTTCCTTGTGCCAGAGGAAGCTCGTATCCATGACGGTTTGCGCGCAGAAGGTAGGCGTGAGGCGGCTGACCACGAGAACGCTGTGGCTCATGTCGGTGGAAGCAACGGTGTAGCCCGAGAAAAGAATCTGCGGGATGAGGATGAGCGGAACAAACATCACCGCCTGCATGACGGAGCGCGAGAGCGCGGAAATGGCCGATCCGATGCCGACCCCGGCGATGGCGATGCCGAGGAGCGCGGCCAGTTGCAGCAGGACGGTGCCGTCGCGTTTGCCTTCGCCAATGATGACGGTGGCGTAGAGCAGGAGAGCCTGCAGGGACGTCAGGGTGATGAGGAAGATGAACTTGCTCGCGAGGTAAGAGTGCGCGCCCACGCCGACGAGACGTTCCCGGCGGTAAATGGCGATCTCCTTGACGATCTCCTGCGCGGCGTTGCTGCAACCGAACCACATGGTGCCGAGATAAGCGAAGAACATGACCAGCGCGAAATCCTTGGTCACCCACGCGACGAGAGCGGCGATGATGATGGGCTGGGAGCCGAGCAGGACGAAGTTGCGCCAGTCCGAGGAAAGGATCGACCATTGGCGCGCGAGCAGAATGGGCAGAGCCATCGCCCGCCGGGTGCGCCTCGCGGGATGAATCGCCGGAGCGGCCGAGGGCGCGTCGTCGACGATGGTGGGTTTCTCGAGACAGGCGGATTGCCATTCCTTGGGCTGGCGATCGGCGAGGCGATCGTAAAGGCCGGTCAACTTTTGGACCCCGAAATATTCGCGGGTGGCCTGGGCCGACCCCTGGAAGGCGAGGCAGCCGCCGACTAGGACGATGAGCTGGTCCATCAAATAAGCGTTCTCCATCACGTGCGTCGTGCAGACGATGGTGCAGCCGGTGTCGGCCAGGTCGCGGAGCAGTTCCATGAGCTGGAACTCGGTGGCGGGATCGAGACCGGAACTGGGTTCGTCGAGAAAGAGAATGGCCGGCTTGGCGAGCAACTCGACGCCCACGCTCACC
The DNA here is from genome assembly GCA_036501065.1 of Chthoniobacter sp. Taxonomy (GTDB): domain Bacteria; phylum Verrucomicrobiota; class Verrucomicrobiia; order Chthoniobacterales; family Chthoniobacteraceae; genus Chthoniobacter. The sequence continues at coordinate 51,875 of DASYAY010000029.1, forward strand.
CGCTTGCGCTGGCCGCCGGAGAGTTGGCTGATGTGCTTGCGAGCATGCGGGCGCAGGCCGAGTTGGTCCATCGTCTGGAGCAACAGTTTGTCGATTTCGCGCTGCGGGGTGCCGGCCGGCAGGCGCAGCCAGGCGCTGTAGCGCAGCGCCTGATCCACAGTGAGCTCGGCATGGACGATGTCTTCCTGCGGAACGAAGCCGAAGGATTGCGGTTCGTGGCCGGAGTAGATGTCGCGGCCATCGACGAAAACCGCGCCGCGATTGGGCGCGCGCAAACCGCTGAGCGTGGTGAGCAGCGACGATTTGCCCGCGCCGCTCGGGCCGATGATGCCGACGAAGCGCGAAGCGGGAATGTTCAGGGCGATGTCGTCGAGGATGGTGAGCGCGCCCGCGCGCATGAAGATGTGGTCCGCGCGAATGGTGCCGCCGGCGGCATTGGCCACCCGATTGAGAGCATGCCCATCGAATTGAAAGCAGAACGGGCCGATCTGCAGGCGGTCGCCGATGGTCAGTTCATGGGAGTCGAAGCGGTGTCCGTTGACGAAGGAACCGGCCGTGCTGTTCAGGTCCGTGACCACGATCCCGCCGCGCTCGGCGGGAGCGACCGAAGCGTGGCGGCGCGAGACCCCCGGGTCACCGAGCACGATGTCGAGGCCGGGCTCACGCCCAATGACCAGGGCACGATCCACCTCGATGCGGTCGGTGGGCTTGCCGAGCACGAGCATCGGGGCAGCCTGGGGCCCGGGCGTGGATTTTTCCTTGGAAGACCCCGGGGCGGGGTTTTCACCCAGACCGAAGATGATCATCGCCGGGCCGACGCCGACCTGGTCGCCGGGCTGAAGCGTGGTGGCTGTGTCGATCCGCTGGCCATTGACCCGCGTGCCGCGGACGCTGCCCAGATCTTCCACGACGCACGATTTTCCATCCCAGATAAACCGGCAATGCTGGCGCGAGATTTCGACGTGGGAGAGTTCGAGATCCGCTTCGGCGGAACGGCCCGCTACGAAAGTCCCTTCGCGCAAGGGGAAGACGCGTCCGGGCAAACCACTCGTGACCGCCAGATGCGCTCCGTTCATTTCCGTCGCCACGTCAAGGAAGCACGGCCCAAACCTCGACGATGCGATTCTTCTCGAGGTTCTGGGCGTCGAGCAACTTCGACCCACCCATGCCGACGGTATGCATGACGTTGATCACGCCGCATTTGTCTTTCATCGCCCGGAGAACGGCGTCGGCCCGGTTCTGCGATATGGCGATGTTCTTCTTCGCATCGCCTTTGGGATCGGCATAACCGAGAATGACGAAAACGGCGGTCGGATCTCCGCGGAGGTTGGCGAGGTCGGGCTTGTCGAGTTCCGTTTTCAAGGCCTCCAGATCGGTCGATGACAGTTCGGTTTTGCCCGAGCCAAAAGGGATGGTCAGGACCTTGCCCATCTGGCGCGCGCGCTCGACGGCATTGTAGAGCTTGTCCTTGTTGGCCGCGCTGATGTTCGGCATCAGGTCGATGCGTGTCAGCACCTCCGCCTTGACCTCCTTGTTCTCCTGCTTGGTGATGTCCAGGTCGATCCGCTGGGGCGACGTGACAAACTTGGGCGGTTCCCCAACGGGCGCGGAGGGATTGGTATCGGGGCCTGGGGGATTGGTGCTGCTCGAGGTCGAATTGTCGGCGGTCGAAGTGCTGGTGCTATTGTCGGTTGTCTCCGAACTGGAGGTCCGCTCGCCGGGTTCGTGATGTTCCTTATGTTTGACGATCAGCGTCCGAAGCTTGGGCGAAACGGCGAACGCGATCCCGGCGGCAACCACGACCGCGCCCAACCCGTAAACGTAGCGCATCCAGAGGGCCGCCGGCGATTTCACCTCGACGAGAGCCTTGCCGCACTCCGCACAGATAAAAGGCTGATCTTTTTCGACCTCGGTTTCCTCGCCGCGATAAGCGAGGAGGCATCCCGAGAGGTTCTGGCATTTCCCGAAGCGAGACATAGCGGGGTCTTATACGATGCGGTTTCCAGCGGCAGCCAGCAAATTCTCCCCGGCTGTCGGGAGAGTCAAATGGCGGTTTTTTGGAAACGTCGGTGCCCGACCTCGTCATCGGCAATCCAGCTTTGAATCTTCTCCAATGCAATATCGCGTGGTGGGGGCAAAGGGCCACCAGTGATATGGAGCCGAGCAGCCAGAAAAAGCAAAAGTTCCTGTTGCTGTTCCGCGGGCAATTGCCCAGCAGCGACCTCAATCTCATTTAAGGTGGTCATTCAGTGAATGCTAGAGCCCGGGCATCGAGCTGGCAAGCTGGGCTGTGCGGGCCATGAATCGGGCTTGATCGCAGGAAAAATCCCGATCTGCGGGCCGCGAACCCAACGTGCAGAAAGGTGTCGTCCACAGGAAGCCGCGACTGAATTACGAAGCCAGCCCCGCCCAAGTCCCTAAATCTTCAGCCAGGGGCGACTTCCATTCGAGGCCGAGATCGGGCAGGCGCAGGACGGTGGAGTGCAGGGCGTGCCGGGGAAGCAGGAGCCGGGAGGCGAGCGCCGGAGTCCAGCCGGTACGGATGAACTCCAGGTAGCACTGCTCGTCGGGACCATAGATTTTGTCCCCCACGACCGGGTGCCCGGCGTAGGACAGATGCACGCGAATCTGGTGCATCCGGCCAGTTTCGGGGAAGGCGCGGACCAGGGCGAACCGATAGCCGTTGCTCGTTTCGAGGGTGAAAGTCGATTCCACCTGGAAGCGGGTGCGGGCGGTGGCTCCGTCGGGATGGACCGCCTGCTTGAGGTGAATGGGCGAAGCGATGCGCGTTCCTTGCCGGAGAATGGACGCATCAACCACCCACGAGTCGTTTTCCGGCCATCCCCAGACGAGGGCGAGATACTCCTTCTCGACCCGGCGTGCCATCATTTGGGTGGACAAGGCACGCGCGGTGTCACGGTTCTTGGCCACGAGAGTGAGGCCGCTGGTTTCGCGGTCGAGGCGGTTGATGATGGAGACCTGCCCGCCATTGACCAATTCGTAGGCCAGAAGGCCGCGCAAGCCGTCCCACAAAGTCGCCTTGCCATTGGGTTTGCTGGGATGCGCCTCGAGGAATGGCGGCTTGTTCACCACCACCCAGTCGGCGGACTCCGCGATCACGGTGAAACGGGGGATTTCCAAAGGCTGAGGAATAAAAGTCACGGCTTCCAAGCTGGACGAATCTCGACGGAATGTGCACCTGCTTCAATCCCGCGAACGGATAAATTCGCGATTCCATTTCCAAGACAGCGTTTTTCCTGTGATCCAGATTCGTCATCTCACCCGGCGGTATTCCGCGGCGGTCACCGCCCTGGATGATGTCAGCCTCGATATCGCCGCCGGGGAGTTTGTCGCCATCACCGGCCCGAGCGGGTGCGGGAAAAGCACGATGATGCACCTCATCGCGGGGCTGGACAAGCCGACTTCGGGAGAAATCATCGTCGATGGCCTGGCGCTCCACCAGGCGAACGATGCGCAGCTGACGGCCTATCGGCGCACCCGCGTCGGGATCGTCTTTCAATTCTTCCACCTTCTTCCGACCCTGACCGTGGCGGAGAACGTCTGCATGCCGCTGCTTCTCCGGGGCGATTCCCATGGGGCGGCTCGGGCCCGGGCCGAGGAAATCATTGCCCTCGTCGGGCTGAGCGACCGAGCCGGGCACGGCATGCATCAACTCAGCGGCGGCCAGCTTCAGCGCACGGCGATTGCCCGGGCGCTGGTCCACGGGCCGGCGGTGTTGCTGGCCGATGAACCCACGGGCAATCTGGATTCGGCAAATGCCGCGCAGATCATGGAACTCCTGCAAAAGATTTCTTCTCAGCAGCGAACGACAATGATAGTCGTCACCCACAGTGAAGAGGTCGCGCGGCAAGCCGCGCGACGCATCCGCCTACGCGACGGCAAAATCCAAGACCAGCCATGAGCCACATCAGCGACATCCGGAGCAAATTGAAAGATCATGCTCTTTTCGCCGAATTCACCCCACTGGAGTTGGGCGAATTGCTCGACCTCCTCGACCAGGTCAACGTCAAGGATGGGGACGTGGTCGTGAAGCAGGACGAGCCTGGAGATTGCATGTACCTGGTGGTGGATGGCGAAGTGCGCGTGGTCCATCATCGCGGGGGACGCGATATCGTCCTGGCGACGCTCAAGCCCGGTCATTTTTTCGGGGAGATCGCGTTGGTCGACAATGGCCCCCGTTCGGCGGACGTGATCGCGGAAGGCAGCGGTTTGCTCCTGAAGATTACCCAGGCTTCCGTCGCGGCCCTGGCCGGCGTTTATCCCACGGCCGCGTTCAAGTTTTTGATTGCCGTCGGCCGAATCCTGGTGAGCCGGTTGCGCACGAGTAACCAGCGGTACGTGGATTCGTTGCTCTTCCCGGTCGAGGGGAAGGATTGAGCGGGCGTCCGGACGCGAGGTCCGGCCACGGGAGCCTTGCCTCCTTTTTAGCCGGCCTCTAGGGTCCGGGATACAAGGGGCTTGTCGGCGGGCTCTTTGTCGTCCATATACGACGCCCTTTATTTTTCCGACCGCATGAGTTCTTTGCAAACTACCCTCGCCAAACCCGCTAGCATCAGTGGCTCTTCGCTCCATACCGGCGAGCAAGTGACCTTGACGCTGCTCCCAGCGCCGCCCGGACACGGCCGCAAGTTCAAGCGCAAGGACCTGGCGGACGAGCCGATCATCGAAGCGAAAATCGAGAACGTGAAGACGGTGGAGCGTTCGACGACGATCGCCGAGGGCAGCGTGAAGGTGCATACCGTCGAGCACGTGCTTTCAGCCTTGGCGGGCATGGGCGTGGACAATGCGCTCATCGAGATGGACGCCAACGAACCGCCCATCGGCGACGGGAGCAGCCAGCCGTACGTCGAACTGATCAAAAAGGCGGGGATCGTCGAACAAAACGTCCCGCGGCCCGAGTTCCATGTGACCGAGCCCGTTTTCCTGGAAACGAAAGGTGGGTCGCTCATGGCGATCGTGCCGGATGCCGCGTTTCGCGTGTCCTGCACCCAGGTCGGCCCAGAGGGGCGGTTCACCCAGTTTTATTCCACGGAAATCACTCCGGAGATTTATGAAAAGCAGATCGCCCCGGCGCGGACCTTCGTTTTTTACGAAGACGTCAAGCCGCTCATGGACAAGGGCCTGATCAAGGGCGGTAGCCTGGAGAATGCCGTCGTGGTGCGCGGAGACTCGGTGCTGAGCAAGGAATCGCTGCGTTTCCGCGAGGAATTCGCCCGGCACAAGATCCTCGACATCGTCGGCGATCTGGCGCTCTTCGGGCGCCCGATCCGCGGCCACGTCATCGCCGTGAAACCCGGCCATGGAGCGAATACCGACCTCGCCCGCTTGCTCGCGAAGCAACTCGCGCGGGCCACGGCGCTCGTTCCGCCCTCGGTGACGCCAAAGGGCGGCGACGTCATCGAAGTGAGCGACATCATGAAGGTGCTGCCCCATCGGTATCCCTTCCTCATGGTCGACCGCATCGTGCAACTCAGCGATGAGAAATGCACCGGCTACAAGTCGGTGACGATCAACGAACCCTATTTTCAAGGTCATTTCCCCGGTTACCCGATCATGCCGGGGGTGCTGCAACTCGAAGCCATGGCGCAAGTCGGCAGCGTCCTCCTTTTCCGCAGCCTCAACGTCACCGGCAAGATCGGCTACTTCATGAGCGCGGACGACGTGAAATTCCGCAAGCCGGTGATTCCCGGTGACACGCTTTTCATCGAAGTCCACACGCTCCAGCAAAAGCGAGCCATTCTCAAAGCGCGCGGACGTTGCCTGGTCAACGGCGAGGTCGTTTCCGAGGCGGACATGATGTTTGGCATTGTCGATCGGTGAACACGCGGATACATCCCACAGCGGTCATCGATCCGACGGCGCAGGTCGGGGAAAATTGCGAGATCGGGCCCTACTGTGTCATCGGCGCCGGCGTGGAACTCGGGCCGGAATGCTGGCTGCAACATCACGTCAGTGTCAGCGGCCCGAGCAAGATCGGCCGGGGCAATAAATTCTACGCCTTCAGTTCCATCGGCCAGCGAACGCAGGACCTGAAATACGCCGGGGAACCCACCCATCTCGCGATCGGCGACGAAAATACCTTCCGGGAGTTTGTCACCGTGCATCGCGCCACCGCTCCCGGTTCAGCCACTCGCGTGGGCCACGGCTGCAACTTTCTCGCCTACTCGCACATCGCCCACGATTGCATCGTCGGCGACAACGTCATCTGTTCCAACAACGGGACCCTGGCCGGCCATGTCGAGGTCGAGGACTACGCGATCATTGGCGGGTTGACGGCCATTCATCAGTTCTGCCGCATCGGCGCCTACGCGCTCACCGGAGGCTGCTCGAAGATCGTCCAGGACGTGCCGCCATTCATGATCGCCGACGGCAACCCGGCCAAGGTGCGCAGCTACAACAAAGTCGCCCTGGAGCGGCACAGCTTCTCCGACAAAACGCACCGGGCGATCAAGGAAGCCTACCGGCTGATCTACCGCTCGGCGCTCAATCTCCAGCAAGCCGTCGAGCAGATTCGCACCGACCTGCCGGAAACGCCGGAGATTGCCCGGTTGGTCACCTTCGTCACAAACAGCCCGCGCGGGATTATCAAGTAGCTCCGGGTAGGCGGGAATCCCTTCGGTGTGTGGAATCACGGATCTCGTCAAACGCACGCCAAGTCCGGAATGTGGGTGGTGCGCTTTTTCACGTAATTCATTGACGGCTTGTCACGAAATCGCCATGAATCTAGCGATCTGAACTGGCAGTGGAGTGCCCAATGGCCGCGAGGCTTGGTTTGCGCGCCTTCACTGAAGCACAGTGCCACCGCGAATCGAAAGAGCCTATGAAGATGAATCGTCGCTCAGTTACAGGAAATTACCTCCAGACCCTTTTGCTCCCCGTCCTGACTCTCACGGCCCTGAGCCTGGCGCCCAGGTTTATGCACTCGGGTGCGGCTTCCTCGCCCGCGAATTCCGCTGGGCTCAACGCTCCGGATTCCCAGACCGGTGAGGTGGCGTCGACGAGCCAGCACTCGGTGCTGCATGGAGTCATCGCCGGATTGATTGCCTCCGAGTCGCATGGCCGCGAGGCGATGACGACCGGCCCGGCGTGGCGGCAAGCCGCACCGTTTGATCGTGAATTTCAGAATATCCTCAAGGAAGCCTACAAAGCCCGGCAGCAGCGGCAGTCGCCGCCTTTTTGGAAACTTCTCTGGAGCTATCTGACCAAGTCCGACCCGGTGCGTGACACCTTGGCGGATGAACCGCTCTTGGGCCGGGAGTTCGAGGAGGGGTTCCTGATGGACCTGGATGCCTTTGTGGCCCGCGAGCGACTCGCGGCATTCCAGGCAAAGCACAGCTTGGACACGAACCGGGCCCCTGCCTGGCCGGCGCTCAGCGCGAACATCATCGCCATGGAGCAGAGCGCGCCGTCGGACTCGTCCACGGATCTCGAGACTTCCCTCGTCCCGGTCAGCGTGAAACACGGCGAGTATGTGGCCAACCCCGACGCCGATTCGGCTTCGCTCGTGGTCGCTGGAACGTCGGCGAATGGTTCCTCGCCCAGCAATCCCACCGTGCCGGCGGATTGGTCCAGCCTGCCAAGTAATCCGCCCCCAGCCGGCAGCAGCTTTTCCTCGACGAATGGAAATTTCAGCGGCAACAAACTGCCGGACCTTTGGAACCCGCAGAATTTCCCGGCCGCGCCGAATTGGCAGAACTACGCGCCGCAGCCGCGGACGGTGAGCCCAACCTTCCTTGGTCATTCTCATGGCGGTGCCCCAATTACCGTGAACATGCCGGCCGCGCCGACGGTCTCGCTCCCGAGTCCCACGGTTCCTGCTTCGGTCCCAGCGAGTGTCACCAGCAGTTACGGCGCTTCCGGGGCCACGCTCTCCTCGAGCCAGGCGTCAGGGGCCACTGTTTCGGGAGGCACGATTTCCTTGGGCACATCGATCCACACCGAGCTCGCAACGCCTGTCCAGGGCAGTTCCGGCCAATCCTCCGGCGTGACCCCACTGGTCTCGTCGATCGTCCAGACCATCTACGTGACCAATGGGAACGGCCCTGGCGGCACTGGCTTTGTGGGCCAGTACAACGGAGTGACATCGGGGACACCGATCAGCGCGTTTGCTCCTACACCGACCCCCGGAGGCACCCTGCTCGGCGTCGCCATCGGATTCCCCGGTGGTGCGCCCGTGATCTACTACGCGGATGAGACCAACTCCACCGTCCGTGCGGTGAGCGCGACGACCGGGGTGGCGTTTGCCGGTTTCACCACCATCACCGGCTTCACCTCGGGAAGTCCCGACGGTCTGGCCGTTGCGGGAAATACCCTCTACGTCGCCAACGGCAATAATTCGACGGTTCAGGCCTACAACGCGACCACGGGCAGCCAGATTTCCTTCACCCCGACCTCCGCTTCGCTGAACTTTCCATACTGCCTGGCAACGACCTGGGTTCCCCAAGTCAATGCGGAAGTCCTTTTTGTTGGCGACGTGGGGAGTTCCAAGCTTCTCGCTTTCAACGCATCGACGGGCGCCGCTGTCCCGTTCAATGCGCCCACGGTCGAGTCGCCCTCCGATATCGCCATTGCCGGCAACGTCCTTTACGTCGCGGATGACGCGTTTGAGACGGTCACAGCCTACAATTTGACCAATGGCCTGACCAGCGTTTCGGCTCTGGCCGGTTTTACCACGATCAATGTTGGCGCCTTAAACTCCGGCCACGGCGACGTGACGGGCATTTCGGCCGTCAACGGCGACCTCTACGTCGAAGACGATAACGGAGACACCGTGACCGAGTGGAACGCCTTGACGGGCGCGCAGATCGCCTACACCTCTCCGACGGGGTTGGACTCACCGGATTTCATCGTCGCCGTTCCCGAGCCCGCCAGCGCGGGATTGCTGGCCTTCGGGGCCTGCGCGCTCCTCGGCCGGCGCCGCCGGCGGAAGGCCTGACCTATCTGGCGCCTTCAGCGCCACGCAAGTGTTTGAGCAAAATTCTCCGCACCTCGGCAATGCCTTGAGGGCTGCGGTTGGACCAGTGATCGCTCGGCACGATCAGCTCGCTTTCCGCGCCATCGAGATGACTGCTCCAGTACGGCACCAAGCCGTCGAAGCTTTCGGGTGGGGTATGGTCATGGTTGCCACCCTTGCCCCGGTCCGCGATGATCGAGTGATAAGGGATGCCTTTCACGATCGGCAGGCTGTTGATGGTCAACAGAAAGCGATTGTTCGGATCGAGCGCATTGATGCTATTCGGCATGCGGGTCAGTTTCCGGCCACCGGGAATGGGCTTCACTAACTTGGCCGCCTCCTGGCCGACCTCGGAAAGGTCGGACGGACTGCCAATGATCGACGCGCCCAGCCGGCCGAGGAAACTCGTGGCCACATCGCTCCCGCGCAGCGACGCCGACATGAAGATCACGCGGGAGATTTCCGGCCGGTGTTTGAAAATCAGCGCGCCGGTCAGGAGTTGGACTGTTTCCTTGGGTAGAGGTGTCTGCTCCGGTGGCGTCCGAAAGTAAGCGTTCCACAGACTCATGCCGCTGTCCGTGATCAACGTCCGGGCGATCATTCCGCCCATGCTATGTCCGATCACGACGATCGGTTTATGATCGGGGTAGCGGGCATTGAGAGCATCCATTCGCTCCCGCAGAATCGCCGCCATCAGCGGATACGGATACCCCGTCGGGTAACTGAAGAACCAGACTTGGTAATTCTCCCGGAAGGTAGCGTCATTCCAAAGCGTTTCGATCATCGGCGCCCAAGTCGCTTGCGAGTCGCCCAGTCCATGAATGACGAGTAGCGGAATCTTCTTCGGGTCATAGCGCTGCAGCATGGCCAGACGCGCGCTTCCTTTGAACTCGCCCGGTTTGAACATCCGCTCGAGTTCCCTCTTTCGAGGGTTCAATTCGGCCAGGGCGAGCCCGATGGGCGCGGTGAAATCGGCGGCCAGAGGATAGCTGTGGCCCTCAAACCGGACCGTCTCCGTTCCGAGCGGATCGAGAAACGTGGTCACACAGTTACGTCCCTGGAAATCGATCACCGCCGTCAATCCGTAGTAGATGTGCTGCCCTTGGGCAAATGGGTCGACCTTGGTCAGATCGATGCCCCGGCTGGTCGCGACCACCGCGGCGCCCAGCCCATCCTTGAGCGAGCGCTGGGCGATCAGGCGGCCTTTGAAATCATAGCGATCGGCGGGACGAAGTTCATAGTCGGCCGGGTTGCGACCGCGGTACTGTCTGGTATCGAACGAAAAAAGCCATTCGCCGTCTTTCCCAGGGCAGTGCAGGGGAGCCTTCCACGGTTCCAGGCCCGCGGCCGTGATCGCCTCGATGATCCGGCTCACGGCGAAATTGTAGTCGGTGCGCGCTCGCCGGTCAGCGGGATTCACTTTTAACACCGCCCCGGCCGTGGCCGCCGCGTCCAGATAACCGCCAATCTCTCGCAAAGGATCCTTTGACGGATGCCTGAGCTTCTCGGAGATGATTTGTCCAGCGAGCGTGTCCGGATGATAAGTCAGCCGCCTCGTGCTGACCGTGGCGTAATTGCTGCACGACGGGGCCGCGAACAACAGGGCCATCGCCAGAACGGCCAGGCGGACATGGGTGAGCAGACGCATCAATCGGGTTCCTGAATTGCCGCTCATGCCACCAGAAAAATGGCGTTAGCCGAGGACAAAAGAAACATTTCGCCGAGGTCGCCTCGACTCGATGTTGGAACTCCGGCGCGCCCGCCCCCGCCTCAAGTCACGCCGTCGCAGGAATCTTCTCGTACACCTCTAGATCGTAGATGTTACCGGAACCGACCAGCCGCGCGGGCCGAAAACTCCCAGTCGCCATCAAGGCCGCCAAATTTTCCCGGTTTCGGTAGTCGAACCTCTTCCCAAACAACTCCAGAATTCGCGTGCTGGCATGGGGACGGCAGGTATTGACGATCAGCGCACCCGAGGCAGCGGTCATTTTAACCAGTCTCGCCACCAACTGCTGCGCGGTGACTGCCTCCTCCGATGGTGGAAGATGGAGGCATCGCTCCGTCGTGTCGCAGGTGAACCCCTGCAAGTACTCCAGAATTCCCACCGCCGTGACCACATCGTAGTCTCCCCGGCCCGTTGCGTCCCTTTCCAAGTCTCCCTCAAAGAGGTCTTCCGTTCCTGCCGAAATGCCGCCTTCGGATTTCGCATCTCGGCTGCATTCACGGGTCGAGGCCAGCTTGGCCAGGATCCGGTTGGCCTTGTCGGCGCTGGCCTGGTCCCGGTCGGTGATTCTCGCCGTGATCCGCGCCGGATCAAAGCCGTCCCGCACCAACCGGTCATAGGCCACGATCATGCTCAGGCCGGTGCCAGCCGCCACGGCCTTGAGCCGGACGGCATCACCCTTGGCCAACCGGGACTTGGCCGTTTCGTAGGTCGCTTGCGTTTCCCAGATGAATCGAAGCTGCACATCCCGTCCCTGCACGGAGTTCAGAAAGATCCGGTCCCAGGTCGTGCTCACCGCCAGAATCTCCGGCACGATCATCATATACGGCCCGTTCATGGGATCGCCGCCTTCGACCAGGCACTCCGTCGCCCGGCTGGAGGAATCCAGCAAAGCCCGGGCGTAGGCATGCCCGGTCCGTTCCAGGATCGGGTTATGATAGGTCCCCGTCTCACGTTCCCGCCGGGAGGTGGTCCATTGGAGCGCGCGGTAGGAGACTCGTGCCATGGCCCTTTGGGCCAGGCGTGCGGGTGCGCCATCCACCCCGCTGAATATCGCGCGGCTCAAGCTGGCAATGATCGCCTCCGTTAACTCACGTTCGCCGTCCGAATAAAGGGCCACTACCGCATCCATGGGCCTGATTTTCTGCATATCTCCCAGCTCCGGGCTCTTCTCAATCTGCCGAATCTCGACGCCTGCGGGTGGAGATTTGGAAGGCATCTCTTCTTTCTCGCAAGCCGGGTCGTGGGTCATGATGCGGTAGCCTGGAAGGCTTGATTCAGATCGAATGCACAAAGGTTCATAGGGCGGCGCAGAACCTCGACAAGCTCGCTGGCGAGGACAAAAACAGCCTAGCACACAATTCACCTCCATCCCAGCCGCGACCCACTTTTTACGAGTAAAAAAAGAAATGGATGGCTTGCGTCCCTAACTTCGCGAGGCCGCGCGATCCCTCTGGCCGTAACAGTGAAAAGTGGTTGGCGTGCGGCGATTCGAAACACTGTTATAACTCTCGAACGCTGGATTTACCTCGGGAGCAGAGTCGTTTCGCACGTGGCTGGGCCGTCCGGGACGGCTTCGCTTTGCGATCACCGTGCTCTGCCCGCCTTCACGCGATTTCCGTCCGCTTTCTTACGTAACTCGTTGACGGGTTTTCCATCAAATCGCGACGAAAGCGCCCGATCTGAACTGGCAGGGGAAGTACCCCAATTGGCCGCGAGGCTCGCGCCTGTGGAGTAATCGAGTCAGTTCACCTCGAATTCGGCGTGGACGATGGTGATGATGTCTTTCTCCAGCGAAGTCGTGTCGTTGTTGCCTTCGTTGGAGGTCTCCGTGGAATTGGCGGGGTTGATGTTGATGATGCCCATATCGGCGACGGTGAGTTTCCCGACGTTCGTATTGCCCGCGGAGTGGAGAATGTTTTCCGCGCGATCGCGGGCGTCCTTGGCAGCCTGGGCGAGCATCTCGAGTTTGAGTTCGCCGAGGTGGGTGTAGAAGTAGTTGGGGCAGCCGGAGTTCACGGAGACACCTTCGTCGAGCAGTGAAGTAATTTCCCGCGAGGCTTTCTCGATCCGCGCCACGTCGGTCGAACGGACGAGGATGGATTCCTTGGTCGCGAATCCCTTGGATACCTGCTTCTCGGAATGGATAGGCACGGTCGTGCCGGGAAGGACTTTGTCCTCGGTGACTTTGTCGAATTCTTCCTGGAACGTCGCGGATTGCGGCTGGATTTCCTCGTCCTTGATTCCCTGCGCCTTGAGGAACGCGACCGCTTTGTCGCAACCCTCCCGCAGGTTGCGATACGCTGCGGTCCGCTCGGGAGCCCGGCTTTCGATGGTCGCCTCCCATTGGATCAAGTCGGAGACGATCCGCTTCTTTGCCGAACCGGTGATGCGGATGGTATGTTTGTCGGGGCCTTTGCGGACGTCGCGCCAGGTCCCGGCGGCGATGGCGGTGGCCCACACCAGGGCGCCGGCGAGGGCAATGGTGCCGATGGGACGAAAATCAAAGCGGCGTGGGGGTGGGGCGGGTTTGGTCGATTCGGTGGTGCTCACAAGGATCGATACGGCGCGTCGGGAGGGTTCCTTGCAGATTTTTTCGCAGGGACGCCGTTAGCGAAGAGTCAACGGAATCGTCACACTTTGCCGCTTGCTTCCGTGGGGCCGCATCGCTACCCATCTGAAAAACCATGGGTGAACGACTAACGGTTCTAACTGATGATCGGCTGGGGCATCTCCGTTCGATCGTCCGTGGGCGGCTGCGGGATCTGGCGGGACGCGCCGGGACCGAGGCGTTTGAGGAATTTTTTGACGGCACCATGCGGGCACTGCTCGTCGATCGTTTCGAGACGATCGGAGCCCACGAAGGGACGGTGTGGCTGCTCGATGAGCAACGCAACTATTTGATTCCGCGTTTCAATACCGGCCCGCAGGCGAGCAGCTTCGTCGGGCGTTTTCGGCAAAGCGTGCGCGCGGGGATGATCAGCATGATCGTCTCCACGGAGTTGCCCTTGTGTGAAAACGAAGTCGCCCGGAACCAGCAACAGGACAAGGCGCTGGACGACAAGCTCGGGATGCAGACCTGCGCGATGCTGGCCACCCCGCTTTACTTTGCCGGGGAGTTGCGCGGCGTCATTTCCGCCGTGCAATTGCAGAAACGTGGCGCGAATGAACCGGATCCGCCGGGATTCCAGGCGCAACACCTCGACGCCCTGCAATTGACCGCGTCGGTGCTCGGCAAGCTCGTCGAGCAGCAGTTGCTCTCGCTCTCGATTGGGTTCGAAGATCTGACATGAGGAGGTGCTGGATTTCGCCTGAAGAAGCGGCCGCGGCGCTGCGCCGTGGGCGGGGAAAGGGCGTCCGCATCGCGGTGCTCGATTCAGGGATCGAGGCGGGTCATCCGGTATTCGGTGGCCGTCCACTCTGCGACGACATCGCCATCGTCGAGGACGGGCACAAGCTGAAAGTGGTGCCGGGCGAAGGGCGCGATTTGTTCGGCCACGGGACGGCGGTGGCCGGAGTCATTCGCGAAGTGGCGCCGGAGGCGGAGATCGCGAGCATCCGGGTTCTCGGGGAGTCGCTCTCCGCGCGCACCGCGATCATTTTGGAAGGCGCGCGCCAGGCGATCGAGCGCGGCTATCAAATCCTCAACTGCAGTCTCGGCTGCGGCGTTCAGGAACACGTGCTCAAGTACAAGGCCTGGGTCGACGAAGCGTATCTGCGCGAGGTGCACGTGGTCGCAGCGTGCAACAATGCGGATTACGGACGCCCGGAATGGCCGGGGTTCTTTACCTCAGTGCTGACCGTGAACATGGCGCGCACCGCCGACAAGTCCGACATTTATTACAAGTCGGGTCATCTTGTGGAATTTGCCGCTCTCGGTGTGGATGTGGAAGTGCCCTGGCTCAATGGCGCGACGAAAAAGGTGACCGGCAGCAGTTTCGCTGCGCCGCGAATCGCCGCGATGCTCGCTTGCTTGTTGAGCGAAGTGCCGGGGATCGATCCGCTCTTTGCCAAGGCGCTTTTTCATCGCATGGCGCGACCGTTGACCCCGGACGTCGCGGGGCCGAATGAGCGGTGACGGGAGTCAGTAATCAGTTTCCGCTGCGGAATCGACTTCGCGCGCGGTGCGCTCACTGATTACTGGCCACTGATTACTGATTACTGGACCCTGGCAGCGGCGCATCCACCGGCAACTCCCCACGGAGCATCTTCGCCCCTTGCCCAGTAAGCCGCAGGTAATAATCGGAGGGCAGGCCTTCGTAAGTGACGAAGGGCGCTTCGCTTTCGGGTGGGACGTCATTGGTGCACTTGAAGATGGCGGTCCCTTCGTCGACCTCGTCGAACATGGCCACGTAGATCATGTTGGCGCCGGCGGCTTTGGCTTCGTGAAATTGACGCCAGAGGAATTCGCCGCGGAGGCGCGGAATGGCGCTCTTGCTTGGGCCGTACATGTTGCGCCAGGAAAAGCCGGGGAAGATGACGGGCAGATAGTCGAGCTTGTGTTCCGCGCACCAGTCGATGTCGGGCTTCATGACTTTGCCCGCGTAATGTGTGGCATCGTCCGGCGTGCGATAGCGGCCGACGGTCCAGGGGCTGACGATATCGGCCAGGGCGATGATTTCGTGCAGGGCTGGGTCGGGGACCGTATCGTTTTTCTGTTCCCGCCAGTACGTCGGGACGCCGAGCATGACGGTGCAGCCATCGCTCTTCAGAGATTCGATGAGATGCCGGCAGTCCTCGAGGGTGTAGGCGCGGTGGTCGTTGAACCCGATGCCCCAGACGGCGACCACCGGCTTGCCGCGATGGTGCAGGTAGGCGGGATCGTCGCCGAGCTTCATCCGCGTGCGAAGCTGGCGCCAGTCGTCGATGACTTCGTCCATTTGTCCGGCTTTCATGCCGGAGAGATCGTACATCAGCGCATAAGTGCGGCCATTGCGATTGGCTCCTTCCCGGCAGTGCGCGAGGACGGTGTTGTTCTGGCGCTGGAAATCCGGCGAGCGCACGCCGCCGGCGAAGCGTTGCACGAAAACGCCGTCGATGCCGTAAGTGCGCATCCATTGGAAATGGCGCAGGACGGTGGCCTCCTTGAACGAACTGAAGACCTGCGCCACCGATCCGTCGGTATGATGAAAAGCGGTATCGAAACGCTCGTCGGGGCCGAGTTCGGAGACATCCGGCCAGAGGTCGACCTTGATGTTCGACGGTGACGGAATGCCGCGGCCCTTGACCCAATGCACCCAGCCGCGATTGGCGCCATCGCCATCGCAATTGAACCAGCCCTGGTAGCCGCACATGACTTTGCCGGTGAGCGTGCTCGTATCGACTCCCTTCACGGATTCGCCGGTGTAGGGAGCGAGCGTGGCGGCGAGGACTTCCTCGCGGGTGGGTTTGGGATCGGCGCCCGCGCTGGTGAATGCGGTAAAGGAAAGGCTGAGCGCGACCAGGATGCCCAACCGTTGCGACGAGATCACTGGGACCACTCCACTTTGCCCGTGTGCAGATTGTAGTAGCCTTCGACGACCCGCACTTGCGAGGCGAGGTCGCCGAAGTTGGCCTTTTTGCGGATTTTCTCCGCGACCATGGAGTCGTTTTCGTGAATGGCGTTGATCAGGGGATCACCGGCTTTGCCTCTCGAAGCATCCACCGCCGGTTGGATGGCGTGGACGAGTGAGTGGATGTGCCCGGGCGCTTCGCCGCCGGACAAGGCGGCCTGGACGGCGCCGCATTTTTCATGGCCGAGCACCACGATGAGCCGGCTGCCCAAATGTGCGACCGCGTACTCGATGCTGCCGAGGGCGTAATCGTCGACGAGATTGCCGGCTGTGCGGACGACAAAAAGATCGCCGATGTTTTGATCAAAAACGATCTCGGGCGCGGTGCGGGAATCGGCGCAGCCGACGATGATGGCAAAAGGGTGCTGACCATTTGCCGTCTCCGAACGCCGGGCCGCAGTCGGCTTGCCCGCACTGGTGGAGCTGGTGGTGAAACGGTGGTTGCCGGCTTTCAACCGGGCCAGGGCATCGTCGGGCGAGACCGACGGCGTGGGGTGATCCGCCGCGGCGGCGGAGGCGAGGAGAACCAGACTGCAGAACCAGGCGATGGGACGGAATCTGAGTTTCATGGTGTCAAAGCAGTGTGGGGAAATCCTCGCGAAATCCAATGCTGAATTCGGTGGGGAAGGAAGCTGGAGCTTCCAAGACAGCTTGCGTTCCCAAGCTGGAGCTTGGGAACGAGGGGGAAATTCTTAATCTTAATCTTACTCTTACTCTTCTGCGGTGGGATTAAGATTAAGAGTAAGATTAAGATTAAGAAGTCCGCGGCGAGCCGGCCTGGTGTAGATCGGGCGCGGGGGTGTGTTGCGGAGTTGGATTCGGACTATGCGAAGCTGACCGGGCCGCCTTCGCAGAAGTCTGCTTTGCCGAAGGTTTGGATCTCGTGGCCCATGGCGTGGGCGAGCGCGAGCCAGAGGCGGTTGTGGGCCGTTTTGTCGAGCTTGAGGCTGCGGCCCATCTGGAAGCCGGGACAGCCGCCGATCATGACGCAGGGGATGTTGTCGAGGGTGTGGTTGTTGCCTTTGCCCAGCTCGTTGGTCCAGAGGATGAGGGTGTGGTCGAGCATGCTGCCTTCGCCGGCGGGTTCGGGAGTGTCGGCGAGGCGTTTCGCGAGATAAGCGATTTCGCCGCAGAACCAGGTGTTGATCTTCTTCAGTTTGCCGTAGGCGTCCTGGTTGGAATCGGTTTCGTGGGAGAGTGAGTGGTGGCCTTCCTGGATGCCGAGCCAGCGCATTTGTGCCTGACCGACCGAGCGGGTGAATTGGAAGGTGGCGACGCGCGTCATGTCATTGGCGAGCGCGTTGACGAGCAGATCGATCTGCATGCGGCTGATCTGCGGGGTGTTGTCGTTGACCAGTTCCACGCTGGGATCGAGCTCGGGCATGGGATGCGCGAGCTTGGTGTCGGTGTCGTTGTGCTGAAGTTCCTTTTCGAGATTGCGGACGATGGTGACGTGATGATCGAGCATCGCTTTGTCGCGCGCGCTCAATTTCGCGGAGACGCGCGTGAGGTCTTCGCTGACGTCGTCAAGGATGCTGGCCAGGCTGTCGCGGTCTTTCATCTGGCCGTAGAGCTTGGCGAACATCTGGTAAGGATTATCGATCGGCGCGACGGGCTGATTGGCGCCGGTATAACTCATGCGCGTCCAGGGATCGGCGCGGTCGGGCACGGCGACGCCGAATTCCAGCGAGCCGAAGCGGGTGCGTTTGTCGGCCTGGGTCTGGAGGTAATTCTTGATCTCCTGATCGATCGAAATGCTGCTCGCCCAGCCGGCGGGCGTGCCGCCACCGCCGCGGATATTGCCGGGGAGGAGTTCGTTGGCGGTGAGCAGACAGCTCATGCCGCGCATGTGATTGTCGCCGTCGCCGCGGACTTTGTTGCAAATGCCATCGACGATGAGGGTGCGATTCTTGAACGGCTCGAGCGGCTCCATGATCGGCTTGAAGGCGAAATCGCTGCCGGTCTGGTCGGGCCAGAATTCATTGGGGAGCGTGCCGTTGGGCGAGAAGACGACGACGATCCGCTGGCGGCGCTTGGGATCTGTAGCGCCCATGAGGCTGGGGAGGCCGGCGAGGAAAGGGAGCGCGGCGGAGGAGACGCCGAGGTGGCGCAGGAACTGGCGGCGATTCAGGATGCTCATAGTTAGTAATCAGTAATCAGTCGGTAATTAGTAATCAGTGCTGCACGGTGCCGGAAGACTGAGAACTAAGAACTAAGGACTGAGCACTTAGTGCTGGGGATTTCTGGTTTGGAATAGTTGCCGCAGTCTTGGCCGCGGTGTCCGGCAAGCCGCGGGTGGCGGCGTCGACGGCGATGGTTGTGAGGAGTTTGCGGATATTGAAGCCGGAGTTGACGAAGGATTGGCGGAGCGTTTCGAGGGCATCGGGGCCGCAGGTGTCGACGGCTTGCTTCACGGTGTGATGGAAGAGGAGGTGGATGAAAGCGCGATGGCCGCTCGGATTTTCGGCGGCGAATTTTACGAGGTCGCGGGCGCCGGTGAGGCGGACGGTGTCACCTTCGTCGGTGTTGAAGTCGGTGACGGCGTTGACGGGTTTGTTGTTGTCCTGGGTGCGCCAACGGCCGATGGCGTCGTAATTCTCCAGGCTGAAACCGAGGGGATTGATCGTGCCGTGGCAGCTCATGCAGGTGTTGTTCTTGGTGAGCTCGGTGATCTTTTCCCGCATAGTGAGATGCGCGTCGAACTTGGTGTCGTCGAAGGACACGGCCATGGGCGGCGGCTTGAGCGTCATACCGACGATGGTGCGGGTGAGAAAGACGCCGCGATGGATGGGCGAGGTGGCTTTGCTGGAGGCAAAGACAGCGAGTAGATACGGGTGGGTGACCACGCCGGCGCGGCGGTTGGGGTCGAAGTCGACGCGCTGGAATCCGTCGCCTTTCACGTCCTTGCCGTAGAGTTTGCCGAGGCGCTCGTTGAGGAGGAGATAATTGGATTCGAGCAACTCGCGGTAGTCGGACTTTTCGCTCCAGACGACCTGGTCGAGGAAGAGTTCCAGCGAGGTGCGGAGATCGGCGAGGACCTGGGGGGTGAATTCGGGGAAGGATTTCGGGTCTTTGGCGAGGCCTTCGGCGCGTTCCAATTCCAGCCAGGAGTAATAGAAGCCGTGCATTTTGGCTTTGGTGCGCGGATCGGCGAGCATCCGGGTCGCTTGGGCGGTGATTTGCTCGCGAGTCTTCAGTTTGCCCTGGGCGGCGGCCTGGAGAAGCGGCACGTCGGGGATCGAATCCCAGAGATAGAGGGCGAGGCGCGCGGCGATGTCGTAGCCGTCGGGCGGGCCATCGGTGGGGATTTCCGGGTAAAGGAAGCGGGGCGACTTGAGGGCGAGCAGGACGACGCGCTTGACGGCGATCTCGGGGGTCTTGGCGGTGGTGAACTGGTGCTCGACGTAACGCTGGTAGTCGGCGTCGGTCAATGGACGGCGGAAGGCGGTTTCGGCGAAGCGCCGGCAGAATTGCTTGAGCTTGTCGATCCGGTCAGGCGCGCCGGATTTCGTCCCGGAGAGTTCGTCGAGATTGGCGGCGACATGCTCGGCGACGTCGATGGCGGCATCGGTCGTGGCCTGGTCCCATTCCTTGGAAACGCCGGTGCCGCGTTCGTAGCCGACGCTGCGATCGTCGGCGGGGAATTTCGTGCTGACGATCATCGATTTGCGCAGCGGGTTCGGCGAGAGGCGATCGGACGGAATGGTTTCGAGGACGCCGTGGGGCGTCTTCCACTGGAGTTCGATGGACGAGGTCTTGTCCTGGAACTTGAAGAACTCGAGGACGATGGGATAGGAGCGTCCACCGAGGAGATAGATGCTCGCTTTTTCCGTGCGCACCTTGGTCCCGCTGGCCACCCAGGCGTCGATGATCGGGGTCTTGGTGTCGTTGACGGAGAGGCGCGTGCCGTTTTCGGTCTTGACGATGAACTCGTAGGTGCCGGTTTCCTCGACGAAAATGGAACCATCCCAGCGCACGGAAAAGTCGTCCGCGGCGATTTTTTCCGGGTCGGGGCTGTCGCTGTGGAAATTGAAGGCGACCTGCGGATCGACGCGATCGAAGCGGGTCCTCGGGCGGTCTTTTTTCTTCGCCACGGGCTTGGGCGTGGGCGTTGCCGGGTTTGTTGGCTTCGCCGGGTCATTCGCGGGTTTGGCGTCCGCTGTGGTGGTAGCGGGTTCGGCCGGTTTTTCGAATTCGGCGCCGCTGTAGTGGGCCTTGAGGCCGTGCTCGGAGCCGGGCGGTTTGTCGAAGCCGAAACGGAAGCGGCCGACCAGATCGGCGACGGAGGTGCGGTACTGCGCGATGGTGAGGCGGGCGAGGTCCCACTCGGGCGGGGTCAGGCGGGCGTAGGCGCGGGGCGAATAAAAGGCGTCGTAGATGTAGGCGGCGACATTGGCGGCATCCGGGCCGACGCATTTGCCGACGTCGTCGTCGGGCATGGTGCGAGCGATGCGCTTGGTGAGGGCTTCGACGGAACGGTTGCCGTGAAGGGGTTCGTCGTATTGATCGGGAACGCCCTGGCCGTGGTCGCCGTGGCACTCGGCGCACATTTTCTTGTAGATGGCGGCGCCTTCGGGATGCTGCGGAGGGTCGTCGGCGAGGGAGCGCTGGGTAGCAGCGATGGCACAGAGGCACGAAATCCAGAGGATGAATCCCTGGAAGGGTTTACGACGGCTGGGTTTGAGGATTTCGAGGCGTGTCACGGGCATCAGTGGATCCGGGCATGAACTACCGGATATGGAGAAACCTTTGGGAAGGCGTTCTCTTAGGGGGCGGATGGGGTTTTTGGGCGAGCTTTTGGGGTGATGATAAATGATGACTTTTTTCGGGGTTTTTGGGCTTTTACTCTGGAGACGAGACGCGCTTGCTGACCCGATTTTGGGGATTTCGCGGTGGCGCACCCCAACTCGGACCCGGTTTGCCGGAGCCGACCTGAAACCGTGCCGGCGGCAGATCGGTCCCCGGCGGAGCCGGCGTCTTGGGAGGTGTGGTTCATGATTAGCGTCGTTGGGACTTTGGAGGCGAATGGCAAGGATAATCTTCGCCGCTTTTGCGGTTCGATGCGTGAGCATCATTTCGACAGTGGGGGGACCCTTAGTCGGTGACCCCCACCGACGCACCACCGAAACAGAGTTTCGCCGAAAGGTTGCGTTACCAAAGCCTCACTTTGGTAACGAGGGGTTCAGTGGAGGTGTCTTGCTTGGGAAGTGAGCGCGAAGTGGATGAAATGGAATATTGAAGATGGAAGATGGAAGAGGAGGTCCGCCGTAGGATCGTTGCCACCGTTGTCCTGGAGCACTACGATGAAGGTTGTGTCCTTCCCACTCCCATCGCTAAAGCCTGATCGCCAAAACTCCTGCTGCCCGGGTTCGTCTTGCGAGTTTCCGCGGCGCGATTTTATCAAACTCGCCTCGGCGGGTCTTGCCGCGGTGCTGGCGCCGGGGATGCGTGCGGTGGCCGGACCGTTCGAGACGGCAGATTTTGAAAAGCTCGTCCCGGCCGACAAGAAGCTGGATCCAGCTTGGGTGAAGTCGCTCTTCGTTCGCGGCGAGCGGACTGTCTATCGTGGTGCGGAACTGGAAAAGATCGGGATGCCGGTGGGCGGCATTTGCACCGGGCAACTCTACCTTGGTGGCGATGGCCGGCTGTGGCACTGGGGTATTTTCAATCAGCAAAATCGCACGGGCGCCGGGCATTATGCGAAGCCGCCAGAGCCGGCCTCGCCCCTGGAGCAAGGCTTCGCGGTGAAAGTCTCCGCCGCGGGAAAATCCGAAGTCCGCGCGCTGGACCGCGCCGGATTTTCCGACATCACTTTTATTGGCGAGTATCCGATCGGCTTCGTGGAGTATCGCGATGCCGCGCTTCCGGTGAGCATTTCGCTGGAAGCCTTTTCGCCGTTCATCCCGCTGAACACCGACGACTCGGCGTTGCCGGCCACGGTGATGCGCTTCACTTTAAAAAACACCGGCGTGGAAAAAATGGACGCGGAGATCGCGGGCTGGATGGAAAATGCCGTCTGCCTGCAGAGCGCACCACCGGGGGAAATCGAGCGCCGCAACCGCGTCGTCCGCGGCGAGGGGATGACGTTTCTGGAATGTTCCGCGGTGCATTCGCAGCAGGCCGTGGGCCGTGGTCCGGCGCGTGCCGACATCGTGTTCGAGGACTTTGAAAAGGAAACCTACGATGGCTGGACGGTGGAAGGCACAGCGTTCGGGACAGGCCCCATCGAACTGGCGAAGATTCCGCATTATCAAGGCGACGTGGGCGGTGTGGGAAAACGCGCCGTCAATTCGCACGCGACTGCGCCGGGCGATACCGTGGGTGCCAAGGATAACGCGAAAGGCAAGCTGACGAGCCGGGAGTTCAAGATCGAGCGCCGGTTTGTGACGTTCCTGATTGGCGGTGGAAATAATCCCGGCCAGACCTGCCTGAACCTGGTCGTCGAGGGCAAAGTAGTGCGTTCTGCGACGGGAAAAAACGCGAACAAAATGAGCCTCGATCAATTCGACGTGGGCGACCTCGAAGGAAAGGCCGCGCGCATCGAAATCGTGGACGAAAAGGCAGGCCCCTGGGGAAACGTCGGGGTCGATCAGATCGTATTCAGCGACACGCCGGCAGGGGGCGAGCCGCTGGAAGCACGGCACGACTTCGGGACGATGGGACTTGCACTGCTCGGCGACGATGCTCAGGCGATTCCTGTCCTATCGGCCGTCAATTTCGCGGAGGGAATTTTCTCCCAATCCACGGACCGGAATGAAGCGACGAGACCCTCCGGTGACAAACTGGTCGGTGGCTTGAAACAGAATGTCGGACTGGCGCCCGGCGAATCGAAAGCGGTCACTTTCGTGGTGAGCTGGCATTTTCCGAATCTCAAACTCGACAAGCTAGGAATGGTCGGACGGCACTACGCGGCGAAATTCGATTCGGCTGGCACGGTGGCGAAGTATATCGCCGCGAATTTTGACCGTCTCGCCGCGCAAACGCGGCTCTGGCACGACACGTGGCTCGATTCGACGCTGCCGCACTGGTTCCTCGGCCGGACGTTTGCGAACACGTCCATCCTGGCGACATCCACCGTTTTTCGCTTCGCGGACGGCCGCTTTTATTCGTGGGAAGGCGTGGGCTGTTGTCCGGGCACTTGCACTCACGTCTGGCATTACGCCCAGGCGATGGCGCGGATCTTTCCGGAACTGGAACGCGAGACGCGCGAGCACGTCGATCTCGGGATCGGCTTCGACGAAACCAGTGGCGTGATCGGTTTCCGTGCGGAGTTCGACCGGCATCTCGCGGTGGATGGGCAGGCGGGAACGCTGCTGCGGATTTATCGGGAGCACCAGATGTCGCGCGACGGCGCTTTTTTGAAACGAAACTGGCCGAAGATCAAGGAGGCGTTCGATCCGCTGCTCAGGCTCGACGCGAACGACGCCGGCATGCTCCAGGGCGCGCAGATGAACACGCTCGATCAACCGTGGTTTGGAAAAGTCGCATGGCTCACGTCTCTCTATCTAGCGTCGCTGCGGGCGGGTGAAGCGATGGCGCGTGAAATGGGGGAAAACGATTTCGCCGAGCGGGCCAGGGGAATCGCCGA
This sequence comes from Chthoniobacter sp., assembly GCA_036501065.1. Taxonomy (GTDB): domain Bacteria; phylum Verrucomicrobiota; class Verrucomicrobiia; order Chthoniobacterales; family Chthoniobacteraceae; genus Chthoniobacter. Next base: position 75,712 of record DASYAY010000029.1, read on the forward strand.
GCGCGGCGGGAAAAACATTCTGGAGCTTTTCAACGGCGAATATTTCATGAACAAGCCCGATCCGGCGCATCCGGACAGCATCAACTCCGGCACGGGCTGCGAGATCGATCAGGTGTTTGGGCAGAGTTGGGCATGGCAGGTCGGACTGGGGCGCGTATTACCGGAGAAGGAGACGCGCGCGGCCCTGCAGGCGTTGTGGCGGTACAATTTCACGCCCGATGTTGGTCCCTATCGTGCGGTGAATAAACCGGGCCGCTGGTATGCGATGCCCGGTGAAGGCGGCCTGTTGATGTGCAGTTTTCCGCGAGCGGATTGGGATTACAAAAAATCGAGCGGCAAAGGTCCCGAGTGGGCGGCTGGCTATTTCAACGAGTGCATGAACGGCTTCGAATATCAGGTGGCGGGGCACATGATCGCCGAGGGGATGGCGATGGAGGGGCTGGCGATCACGCGGATGGTGCATGATCGCTACCAGGCCTCGCGCCGCAATCCGTGGAACGAAGTCGAGTGCGGCGATCACTACGCGCGCTCGATGGCGAGCTACGGTGTGTTTCTCGCGGCGTGCGGTTTCGAGCATCACGGTCCGCGCGGGCACATCGGCTTCGCGCCAAAGCTGACACCGGAGAATTTTCGCGCGCCATTCACCACGGCGGAAGGCTGGGGAACATTTGCACAGAAGTCCCAAGGCGGTGCGATGACGGCTTCGCTCTCTTTGAAATACGGCAGTCTGCGCACGCGTTCGTTGGCACTGACGTTACCCGCGGGAGTGGCCGCGGACAAAGTGCGCGTGACGCTGAATGGCCGCGATGTCGAGTCGCAGCACACACTCGCCGGTGGCAAGCTGATGATCGCTCTCTCCGCCGAGGCGAATATTTCCGCCGGTCAGACACTTGAAGCAGTCATCCGTTGAATCCCCCATTATGAACGCCCGCACTTTTCTCCTCGTCCTCGCTTTTGCCGCTGTGTGCCCTTTTAACGGCTACGCTCAGGCGCCGTGGCAGAGCAAGCTGGAGCAGGAAATTCCGCTGCTTGGTCACCGCAACTGGATCGTGATCGCCGACTCTGCCTACCCCTGGCAGACGGCGCCGGGGATCGAGACGATCAATACTGGCGCAACCCAGCTCGAAGTCGTGAAGACGGTGCTCGACGCCCTCGGCCACGCACCGCACGTCAAGCCGATCATCTATGTGGACGCAGAAATGCAACATGTTCCCGAGGCGGATGCGAAGGGCATCACGACGTATCGGGACGATTTGAGCAAGCTGCTCGCAAAGCGCGAAGTGCAGTCGCTGCCGCACGAGCAGATCATTGCGAAACTCGACGAGGCGGGAAAGACATTCCACGTGCTGCTCCTCAAGACGAACCTGACGATTCCTTATACGTCGGTGTTCCTGCAACTCGACTGCGCCTACTGGAACGCCGACGCCGAAAGGCGGTTGCGTGAAGCGCTGGAAAAGTAGCTGCGCGGCATCCGTAACCTGAACCTGACTGCGCAGTTCGCGTTGCGCGCGGACGAATCTCAACCGGCGAGGCCCAATATCGGCGGAACGCATGAGGTAGGGCAGAGACGATCTCTCGCACTCTTCTCGTATCAATAATCACAAGGACGAAGCTTCGCACCGCGGGTGGGCTTTCCGCGACGGATTGCAACCCATTGGTGCAACGGCCTTTATGTTCTCCGCACAAACTTGGCACGGACAATGTAATAGACCGCTGCGTATCACGAAAACAAGAACCGGACGAAAGGAGCCCTATGACCATGAAGAGATTACGATTGATTCCCAGCGTCGCAGCGCTCGCCTTGCTATGCTCACCGACCGTGCGCGGGCAGGCTGCGGCGAGGGAAACTCCTGTCGCTCCTTCGGCACCGACGGAAGTTACGGGTACCCTGGCCGAATGGCGTCCCGATAGCGTGATCATTCTGCAAAAGGATGTGGCGGGGCCTGTCCGCTTTTCCTTCGCGAAGAAAGTGGAATATGTGAATGCCGCGGGCAAGCGCGTGGGGCGCGACGTGATCACGCCCGGTGTTGCGGTGACGATGCGTTATACCCGCGAGGGCGACCGGATGCTGGTCGATCGAATCATCGTGCAGCGACCGCTGGCAGCGGAGGTCAGAACGGGGGCGAGCCCTGAGGGATCGGGGCCCAAGCCGGCGGGCAAGGTGGTGATTGGTTATGAAATGCAGACGATCGACAAAATTCGCGGTTCGATCGAGCTGGAGGCGCGGCAATTGAGTGAACATTCCCGATAGCGCGCGCCGCCAGGACGAACCGGCTCGCGACTGCGCAGGGCACGAGGCGCTTTCAGCGCAGACGGTTTTCCCGCTCGGAGGGAAGCTTGGGCGGACTCCGGTTAGCCTCATTCGTACGCGCAGGAATGGATGCCTGGTTCGCTGACCGACCTTCGGTGTAAGCCCGGCGAAACGTTCTTTGGATCGCCAGAGACACCCGAGAGCCCGCGTAGCTGATTTGGTGGCGCCGGTCGGAAAGCGACGACGGATTTTTTCACTCGAAGAGACGCATCACTTTTGTTATTTCCACGCCTCATGCCAGATGAACCGATGGCAACCCCCTACAATCCGGTGCGCGGTTCCGGCACAGGCTTGATCTGCGACGACGCGCAATGACGGCCGCACCGACTTATCGTCCGGGGCTGTGGGTTCCCGCAGCCTCTTGCGCATGAATCTTGAAGGCCAGCAACTTGGCGAATTTGAAATCCTCGAACGCCTTGGCCAGGGTGGCATGGGTGCGGTTTACAAGGCGCGCCAGACTTCGCTTGACCGGTTAGTGGCGCTCAAGACGCTGCAATCCGCGCTGGCGGAGGATGCCGAATACATCGGGCGCTTCCGGCAGGAGGCCATGGCGGCGGCGGGGCTCAACCACCCGAACCTGGTGCAGGTGATTTCGGCAGGTGAAACCGGCGGGCTGCACTGGTTTGCCATGGAGTATGTGGAAGGCGAATCGGCTAGGGGGCGGCTGAAACGCAAGGGGCGTCTCGATCCGCTGGAGGCGATTGCGATTGCGATCCACGTCGCCACGGCGCTCGAATACGGCTGGCAGAAGGCCCGGTTAATTCACCGGGACATCAAACCAGACAACATTTTTCTGTCGGGGGATGGTGAAGTGAAGCTAGGGGATCTGGGGCTGGCCAAGAGTATCGATAATAACCAGGAACTTACGAAGACCGGCCATGCGATGGGTTCGCCCTACTACATCAGCCCGGAACAGGTCCAGGCGATGAAGGATGTCGATCTTCGGGCCGACATCTACAGCTTGGGATGCACCCTATTTCACCTATTGTCGGGGAAGGCGCCGTTCGAGGGCAATAGTGCGGTGGCGATCATGATGAAGCACGTTCACGAGCCGGCGCCGGATTTGCATGCTGTTTGGCCTGAATGCCCTCGAGGGTTGGCTAAAACTGTTGGGAAGATGATGCGGAAAGTGCCGGAACAAAGGCCGCCCAATTACGCTGAAGTAATCGCCGACTTAGGGCGGGCTTATGATGTTTTGAATCGAGCAGGCACGCCCTACAGGAGCATCGCGAAGGGGCGGTCCGAAAAGAAGCAGAGGACAGTACCGAGGGCAGCGATGGTCCTCGCGGCAGTAGCGGCCTGTATGGGAGTAGGAGTCTTGCTCTATTTCGCACCTTGGAAAAAAGGTGGACACCACCCGGAACCGGAGCGCGCGGAGAAGAAGCTCACCGCGCAGAAGAACGCGCCGGGTATTCGTGAAACAGGAGAGAAGACGGCGGCGGTCCCCGCAGAGGGCAGAGCCCTTGCGGTTGCTATGACCCCTGCACCGGAAGCCACTCCTTCGCCCACCCCCCCGCCGCCGACTGTCGCCACATCGGTTCCAACGCCGCCGGCGTCCAAATCAACTCCGTCCACACCGCCCCGATCTGCCACTCCGAAGCCGCAGACCGAAGTCGAGAAATGGTTGGCAGAGGTGGATGGACCGCAACAGGAGGATTTTCAAAGGCAAGCGCTCAAACCCTTCGAGGCCGGCGTGGCCGATTTGCGGGTACGCTACGTCGCGGCGCTCGACGCGGCCGTCGCCAAGGCCAGCACCGCCGGCCAACTCGCGGATGCGCTCGTCTGGCGTACGGAACGGCAGGCATTTGAGAAAGCCCAGAACGTCGCCGCAGATGACGACGATACTCCTCCTGGAGTGAAGACTTTGCGCGAGAGCTTCCGTCAGCAACTCGCCAGGCTCAATCAGGAAAGGATAGCCCAAGCCAAAGCCTTACTGGCCAAATACGACGCCGTCCTTGCGAAAAACCAGATCCTCCTCACCCAGCGCCGGCGCCTCGATGACGCGCTGCTGCTCAAGACCAAGCGCGACGAGGTCGCCCTCGCCTGGCTGGCGCCACCGGCGCTCATCACCATCGATGCAGTGGATCGCCCGGAACCTGCGCAGCCGATCCAGACGACGGCCACACTGGGCGCGACGAAGGAGGCTGCATTTGTAAACACGCTGGGCATGAAATTCGTTCCCGTGCCGATTGTGGGCGGGCCGAACGCCGGGCGGACGGTGCTCTTCAGCGTATGGGACACGCGGGTCCAGGATTATGCGGTTTACGCGCAAGAAAAGGGGATCGCGCCAGAGAAGCCGATATTCGAGCAGGGGCCGACGCATCCGGTGGTGAACGTGAGTTGGGAGGATGCGAAAGCGTTTTGCGCGTGGCTGAGTCAAAAAGAGGGGCGGACCTATCGCTTACCGAGCGATTACGAGTGGAGTTGCGCGGTGGGCGTCGGCGAGCGGGAGTTCGCCACCAAACTGCCGTCGGAAAAGGACGGGATGATCGGCGATGCGTTTCCGTGGGGGACGCAATGGCCACCCCCGAAGGGAGCGGGTAATTATGCTGGGGAAGAAGCGCGACCGGCCCTATTGGCTAAAGAATTCATTTATCTCCGTGACGTGATTGCGGGCTACAATGATGGTTTTGTTAACACGTCCCCGGTGGGGAGTTTCGCGGCGAATCGTATGGGGCTTTTCGACATGGGAGGCAACGTGCAGCAATGGTGTGAGGACTGGTTCGACGGGAATCGAAGGGAACATTTGGCGCGGGGTTCTGCGTGGAATCACGATAAACGCGAGACTCTGTTGTCGTCGCATCGTTTTCACATCGGACCCAACTATCGCGGCCTCGGTCAGGGCTTCCGTTGTGTCCTGGCAATCACCTCAGAGAAGCCGCCGACACTCACTGCCGACGGCTTCCGCCCATTGTTCGATGGCAGGACACTTGCCAACTGGCGCGCGTTGGATCGTGACGTTGAGCCCGAAAACTGGCGCGTGACCGAGGGTGCGCTGACTGGCACACCGCCGTCTTACCTGATGACGCGGGAGGAGTTTGGCGACTTCGACCTGCGGCTGGAATGGCGTGTGGGCAGCGGTGGCAATGGCGGCATTATGTACCGTATTGTCGAGGATGGCCTGAATATCCCCTTGATAGGAACTAAGCCGAGCGCGGTGGAGTTTCAGCTCGCGGATGATCGGCTGGCAACCAAGCGGGTGTGGCTCAGCGGCGCCGCTTGGGGCGTGTTGGCCCCAACCGAAAAGGCATCTCATCCACCCGGCGAATGGAATACGGCGCGATTGGTTGTGCAAGGAGGAAGCGTGGAGCACTGGATTAACGACCGGCTGGTCTGCCGCTATGACTTAGCCGATCCGGCCACGCGTGCCGCGTTTCTAACTGCGAACGTCAACGCCGATTTTTCGGAAACGAAACGAAGCCACGTGGCCTTGCAGTCCTTCGGGGGCGAAGTTTACTATCGCAATCTGCGAATTCGGGAGACTGGTGGAACCCTGGCCCCCCCTCACTCCCCAGGACCGCTCAACGCCCGGCCCGTTTCCGGCGCGGCGCGGTGAAAAGCGAATTCCTTGCCGTCAGAATGCCCTGGATCTCGCTCCGGGATTCTTTACTGCGGTAGCGCGGGATTTTCACCATGAAGCTCGGTGGAGAAGCAGGTGAAGCTCAGCTTCCTGGGCAAGTGCGTTCCGAAGTGCAACTTGGGAACGAGAGGACCACCGAAAGAGAGTTTCGCCGAAAGGTTGCGTTACCAAAGCCTCACATGGGTATCGAGGGGAATGAAGGGTATGGCGCCTTGGTGTTTTTGCCGACCTTTCATAGGACCAATGGGAGGAATGGGAGGGGTTAGCTCTCCTGGAGGGCTTCGTGCGTCACTGGGGCATTGTGATCGAGATATTCGGCGCAGACACGGAAGAGATCCGCTCGCGTGGTTACACGTCGGATTGAATGCAGGAACTGGCCGCTCGGTTCGACGCCCAGCGCGATGTAGTTGAGATATTTCTTCATGTTGTTCGCCTGGGAAATCTCTCGTGCTTCGGGGTCGTTGACGGCTTCGTAGAGGGCCTCGATATAGGCGAGGATGTCGCGGCCGGTCGGGTGAAAGACGGGAGCGCCGCGCTGGGATTGGCGGATTTGCTGGAAAATCCAGGGATTGCGGATGGCGGCCCGTCCGATCATCAAGCCGCGGGCGCCGGTGAGCAGGAGTACTTTCTGGGCGCTTTCGGCGGAGGAGACGTTGCCGTTGGCGATGACCGGGAAGGGCATTTCGGCCACGGCCCGGGCGATGTATTCGTAGTGCACGGCGGTGCGATACATCTCTTTCACGGTGCGGCCGTGAACGGTGAGCATATCGAGCGAATGCCGGGCGTAGACGGGGAGGAGGCGGTCGAAGATCGCGGGGTCGTCGAAGCCCAGGCGGGTCTTGACGGTGAAGGGGATGGTGACGGCGGCGCGCAGGGCGCCGAGAATCTCGTCGACCCGATCCGGGTCGCGCAAAAGGCCTCCGCCGGCGCACTTTTTATAAACCACCGGGACGGGGCATCCGAGGTTGAGGTCGACGGCGGCGATGGGGTACTGCTGCAGTTCCTTCGCCGTGCGCACGAGGTTCGGAATATCGTTGCCCATCATTTGCGCGATCACGGGGCGGCCGGTGGGGTTTTCGGTGATGGAGGCGAGAATGTCGGGGTCGAGCCGGGAGTCGGCGTGGACGCGAAAGTATTCGGTGCAGTAAAAGTCGGCGCCGCCGTAGCGGGTCATCAACGTCCAGAACGCCAGATGGGTGACATCCTGCATGGGGGCAAGCAGGAGGACCGGGTCACCGTCGGGCAGCAAGGGGAAGGCGTTCGAGTTGTTCAAGGGGCTTACTTTCCCCAGCAATCTGCTCACGACCACCTTTTTTGCGGGCGAGGGGCGTTTTAGGAAGGGCGGTTTTTGGCTGGGATTCGGGAGAACTGACTGGCTGATGGGCTCCGCACCGATTTTTTGTGGGACGCTCGCGCGGTGGTGGCGTTTTTGAAGGCGGGTGGGGGTCTGCTGGTTTTGGTGGGCTTGCCAAAGCGGTGCAGCAGCACCGCACTCCAAAACGCGAGCGCGCAGACGAGCGTTTAGCTGGAGCGTGGTTGAGGATCGGATGCTCGATTCGGGCGCCTCCGCCCGCGGGATGCGAGAGATCCCTCGCAAGCTCGGGATGACACTTGTCGGGGCGGGCTATTCGCCGAAGACGTATTTCGTGAGCTGATCGATGGTGGCGTCCTGGGCGGAGATGACCCATTTGACGACGTCGCCGATCGAAAGGATGCCGATGAGTTTGCCATCGGCGAGCACGGGCAGATGGCGCACGCGCTCATCGGTCATGAGTTGCATGCACTCGGCGATGGTTTCGTCCGGGCTGACGGTGACGGGCCTGGTGGACATGATTTCTTTGACCGGGGTCTGCCGGGAGGATTTGCCCTTGAGGATGACTTTGCGGGTATAGTCGCGCTCGGAAAGAATGCCGAGGAGTTTGCCGGCGGCGACCACGGGGACCGCGCCGATGTTTCTTTCGGCCATTAATTCGATGGCTTCATAAACGGTGGCATCCGGCCCGATGGACCAGATGCGGGAATCTTTTTCGCGCAAAAGATTGGTGACGGTGCCGACGATTTCCATAGGAGGGAGGATTCCTTTCTGAAGTTAGGCTACGACCGTGTGGACGGGAGTCAATGGACGGTCTGCACAGGGAGATCGAGAGGAGCATCGGCGGGTGGATGTAATAATTTCGATGACTGGCCTGTGGTAACCCCGGTGACTTCAGATTGGGCAGGGTGGTCGTGTTGCAAAAGGTGGCTGTTACTTTCGGTTCACGGTAACCCAGTTGATGGAGTGCGGGGCCGGTGCGTCTCTCCTTTGTGGAGGGTGTCGGAGCGAATGGCATGCACGTTGCTAAGCCGTGCGGCGCTGGTTCTTACGACTGGCAATCGATTGTCCGCAACGGGGCTCCAATCTCCCTGGTGCGGCGTTGTCGGAAGTACTTTTTTCTCCCGCACTCATGATTCTCGATGTTCGCTTTGCAACCGGGGCTTCGGCGATGGCCGGCTTGGTGATTCTGCATATCGCGTCCCGCAAAGATTCGGAGGAGAATCGACGCGTGAGTTTTGCGAGAGGAATGGGGTTTGTTTTGGCGGGAGTGTTCCTGGTGGTGCTGCCGCTTGTAACCTGGTGTGCTTCGCTTCGCACGGCTTCTGCGAATCCTGCGCACGCGGTTTCACCGGCGTCGGTGTTATGGCTGGCCGGGTATCTGGATGCCGCTTTCCTTTGGATAATCTGGAATATTGGCGCCTATGGCCATCGGCCGCCGGTGCCTGGCGAGAATCGATGGGACAGTAACTGGGGTGAAAGCTATAGCCCGGAATTGAAGAGGCGCTTGCTGGGTCCGGTCTTCGAGCGATTGGAGAGCGAGAACGGGGTGGGGAATCTGGTCATCGATATTGGGAGTGGCGCCCAGCCGGTATCGAAATTTCTGGCGGCGCGACCGGGACGAAAGTTCATTTTGATGGATATCGCGGCGAAGGAGCGCATGGCTGGGGACTCGCTGTATCTTCGAGCCGACGTGGAGGGCGTTTTGCGATCGGCGTCGTTCAGTTACCGGAAAGCGGTGGTGCGGATTTGCCGATTCCTGGGAAAGGATTTGCGGGCCATTGCGGCGCCGGAATTGGCAACGACTTTGATCTTTTCGGATATCTTGAACTACGTCGATTTTCGCCGGGTAGTGGGCGGGGCTGCGAAGTTTTTGCAACCGGGCGGGCGGATCGTCATCACGAATCTGCCGACGCGGGGAATCCGTGAGGAATTTTCACCGAACGGGCTGAAAAGGAACGAAGATCTTTGCGCGTTTCTGCGGGAAGAGGATTGGGAAATCGAATCCACGGAGTTCCCGTGCCGGGCGAAAGGCGCGACGGATGAGTCGGAGGAACTCATCGTGCTGGTGGCGAGGAAACGGTCGGTGGGGATCTGACGGCGTCGAGTGCGGCGCGGCCTGTGGTGCAGCCGAAGTAGGAGCGGCATTTGCCCATTTGCGCCATGGGCGTCTGGCAAAGCCTTAGAGGATCTCTCGAAAGTAATTTCCGTTTTGACGACCTACGGCTCCGCACCGCCGCCCCGCAGATATTAGAGGTTCTTCGGCTCCGCTCCGCTCCGCACTCAGAATGACAGGCTTTTTTTTCGATCGCTTCGCGGAGGCTCTTCGGCCGAACCGGAAATTACTTTCGAGAGATGGTCTAGCTTGCCGCTTCATCGGATCAGATATGAAGAGGCTGGAAGCCTCTCCTACTTCTGGCGTCAGCGCGGCGGCATCCGCTGAGGCGAGGGCGCGCGATTTCCATGGGTGACGAATGAAGCTGTACTTTGCTGTCGATGACGCCCTGGCCGTGGTGACGGTGGACGGCGGTGAGGTGCGTCTGGATTTGGCGCTCAAGGGGAATCACATCGGATGCGTGGCGGTGGATCCGTTGGCGCCGCAGTTGGTCTACTGCGGAACGTTTGGCGCCGGGCTGTGGCGGAGCGAAGATTCCGGCGTGAACTGGCAGCGCGTGGGCAAGGGGATCCGGCATGACAAGGTCCAATCCGTGGCGGTGAGCCGGGTGGAACGAGTGAGCGGGCGCGGTGTGGTTTATGCGGGGACGGAACCGAGTGCGGTCTTTCGTTCCGAGGATGCGGGGGAAACCTGGCGGGAGCGTGGGGAACTGGCGATGTTGAAGTCCTCGAGTGAATGGAGTTTTCCTCCGCGGCCGGAGACGCATCATGTGCGGTGGATCGAGCCGGACCGGCACGTGGCCGGGCGCTTGTTTGTGGCCATCGAAGCGGGCGCACTGATTCGCAGTGAGGACGCCGGGGCGACCTGGCGCGACCGGACGGCGGACGGTCCGCGGGACACGCATCAGTTGTGGATTCACGCGATGGCGCCCGGGCGATTATATTCCGCGGCGGGCGACGGATATTTTGAAAGCCGCGATGCCGGCGAGAGTTGGCAGAAATTCGGAAAGGGGCTGCGGCACGGCTATGTCTGGAGTGTCGCGGTGGACGCAGGCGATCCGGATAACATCCTTCTTTCTTCGGCGGCTTCGCCGCGGCATTCGCATTATGAACCGGCGGAATCGCATCTTTACCGGCGAGTTGCTGGTTCGGATTGGGAGGAACTTCGGGAGGGCCTTCCGAACGGCGGCGGGCGTCATACCGCGGTGCTGGGGGCTCACCCGGAAAAGGCGGGGACGTTTTTCGCAGCGTGGGAGAATGATGTGTTTCGATCGATCGATGGCGGCGCGAGCTGGTGTTCGCTGGGTTTGTCGTGGCCGAGGGATTGCCGGATCAATGAGATCTGCGAACTGGCCGTTGCGGAGGGATGACAACTGCGCGGCGAGGCCGCAACCAAAAGGGACTGTTCACGAAACACGCAGAAGAACAAGGTCGGAAAAATTGGACCACGGATTACACGGATGACACGGATTAAAGCCTCCGCTGCGAAATCAATCGGTGAAATTCGTGTAATCCGTGGTCCTCTTTTCCCCACCGGAAAATCCTCGCGAATCTGCGCTATTTTTCCAGATAGGAGTGCAGAGGGATTTTCCAACTGTGCCGGAACTCACTTCCTGAATGTTCCGCGTATCGTGCGCGGTTTTTTTTGCTTTGCACCGCGACGGTCAATCTTCCTGGAAGAAGCGGATGTCGCTGACGATTTCCGGGGGCGTGATTTGTAAGGTGTCGCGGTTTTCGCCGGCGATGATCAAGGCGTCGCCGTAGTAACGACGCCCGAATAACTCGAAGCCGCTCCGATGGTGTTGTTGGCGATCTCCGCCGACGTTGGGAAGGGCGGAGACGACGATGGTATCACCACGGATGGTGAAGAAAGCGATGTCCTGCCAATTGTCCCGAAGGACCTCTTTGATTTCGCCGTTGTCCCACTGGGACGAGAAGACTTCGGCAATGGTCTGCTCACGGGACCGGATGAGGATGCCGCGGCGGTTATTCATAATAGCATGCTGACTATTACGCTTTTCGGCGGCGAGCGAATATCGGGATTAACCCGGAGGTGTAGGTCGGTATTTATCCTACTGACCAAGCTCGATGAGCTAGGGGAAACGTCGCGACTTGTGCCGCCCTCCGCCGCGGCAAAGTCTCCAGGAAGTTAGCGGCGGGTTTACCATTGCCGGGAGGCGCGACCGAGGAGGAGATAGAAGCAACCGCCGTAAACGAGGGCAAGGAAGGCAAGAAAGATCATGGGCATGTCCTTTCGGTAATTGAAGTGGAAGGGGAGGGCTAAAGGGGTTTGGCGCGGAGTTCGTGGATTTGTTGCTGGAGTTGGTGAATCTCGCGCTTGAGCACAATTCGAGACCGCAAGGAGCGGGCAAGGGAAAGCCGTTGCCGCTTCACGGACAAGAGGCTCTCCAGGGAATCGAGCAGGATGGACTTCATGCCCTGTGAGACGTGGTGGGGGCTGGGGTTGTTCATTTCCCCGGGTGGAATTGCGGGGGGGAATGCCGTGAAAAGCCGTAGAGGCATAAGGTATGCTGCGACGGGCGGGGCGCCGGGTGTCGACGCGAGTCTTCAGTCTTCTAGGGCTGGCGCATATCGTGCTGCGTTCAGCATTGCCATTTTCAAACGAAGCCGCCCGATCGAATGCTGCAAACCTGCGTTGACGACATCACCGACCTGCGCCTCAAGCCCATCGGTTACGAAAGCGTTTCCCGGCTGAAGCGGCTGATTCACCTGGCGAGTGTGATCGATCTGAAGCGGGACAAGCTCGAGTGCGCGATCACGGTTGCCCACCAAGCGCAAATCCGGCGGCAGTTGGAGGCGCTGGTCGGCGATTTTCAACGGGATTACGAGGATTTTTTGGAGGCGACGGAGCCAGAGCGGCCGCCGCATATGATCGCGGCGTAGAGCGGGTTGGGAAGAATCGGAGGAATAAGAAAATTTTGACCGGGGACTGGACCGAGGGGTGGTGGCGGGACAGGATTGGGTGGCAACTCGCCCCTCACCCACCTCAGACTTCTGATGCCATGAAATCCATTCTCGCTTTGTTCGCTGGTTCCGCGGTTTTGCTCTCGACTACCTTTGCCCAGCAAGCGACGCCGCCGCCGCGCCGCCCGGAACGATTGGTTTCTCCGCAGGTGGAGGATGGGAAGGTGAGTTTCCGGCTGAATGCGCCCAAGGCCCAGCAGGTGATCTTGAAGATCAATGGGCGCAAAGAGCCGGTGGCCATGCAGCGCGATGCGCAGAACTTCTGGAATGCGACGGTCGAAAGTCTGGCGCCGGAGATTTATGAGTACCAGTTTGAGGTCGACGGGTTCGCGTCATTGGATCCGTCGAATCCGTGGGTGAAAACGGGGCTGCGGCCGAACTGGAGCATGGTCGAGGTGCCGGGGCATCCGGCGGAATTCTGGGAAACGCAAAAGGTTCCGCATGGCACGGTGAGGATCCATACCTTTGAGTCCAAGGCGCTGGGGGTGCCGCGCACCTTCCGGGTGTATGCGCCGGCGGAATATGACCAGCACGCCGAGGCGCGCTACCCGGTGCTTTATCTGCTGCACGGTTCGGGCGACGAAGATGACGGCTGGCAGGTGGTGGGCCGGGCCAACGCGATCGCCGACAATCTGATCGCTTCGGGCCATGCCAAGCCGATGTTAATCGTGATGCCGAATGGGACTTATCCGCATAGCCCGGGGCATGAGAGCGATTTCGAGACCGATCTGCTGCAGGAGATCGTTCCGCTGGTGGAGAAGCACTATCGTGTGGCGCCGGGAGCGGGCAATCGGGCCTTGGCCGGGTTGTCGATGGGCGGGTTCCAGACGCTGGATGTGGGGGTGAAGCACATGGACCAGTTTGCCTGGCTCGGGGTGTTTAGCGCCGGGATTCGTGAGGATTATGCGGCGAGCCACGGGGCGTTTCTCGACAAGGCGAACGAGCAGCTTTCGCTTTTTTGGATCGGGATCGGCGAGGACGATTTCCTGCGCCCCAGTGAACAGTCGCTCGAGGAATTGCTCAAGGAGAAGCACGTGAAATACACGGCGACGATCAGCAAGGGCGGCCACGCCTGGACGAACTGGCGGCACTACCTGCATGATTTCCTTCCGTTGCTGTTCACCGGTTCGAAATAGGGCATCCTTTCGAAGATGTTGAAAACGTATATTGCAATCATGGCCGGAGGTGCGGTCGGCACGGCACTCCGTTTCGGGTTGTCGAATTGGTTTGCGATCCGTTACGGCGAGACTTTTCCGGTGGGGACGATCGTGGTGAACGTCATGGGGTGTTTTGTCATCGGTCTCGTTGCGGCGCTGACCGGGCCCGACGGGGTTTATTTGGCGTCGCCCCTCACGCGTCAGGTGGTGATGATCGGCGTGCTCGGAGGCTTTACGACCTTTTCTTCGTTCAGCCTGCAAACGCTCACGCTGGTCAACGGCGGTGAGTGGATGCGCGCCGGTTGGAACGTGCTCGTTTCCGTGATGTTCTGCCTCGTCGCCGTGTGGCTGGGGCAAGTCGTTGCTTCCTTCATCAATCACCGCTGATCCTCCCCATGCCTAGCGAACCCAACCTTCCGACCGAGGCGACTCTTTTGCGCATCTTCATTGGCGACCAGGACCGCTACGATCGTCGTCCGCTTTATGAAGCCATCGTGCTCAAAGCGCGTGAAATGCGTCTTGCCGGAGCGACGGTGCTGAGAAGCCCGATGGGTTTTGGACGGACCAGCCATCTGCACACGGCGAAGATTCTGCAACTCTCGACGGATTTGCCGATGGTGATCGAAATCGTGGATGAACCGCAGAAGATCGAGGCGTTCCTGCCGGTGCTGGATGGGATGATGGGCGGCGGGTTGGTGACGCTGGAGAAGGTGCGGGTCATTCATTATCGACCGCACAAGGATCGTGGGAACTAGCTAGCTGGTGTGGTGCCTGGTAAGTTCCTGAAATCAGTTCTGCCGTCCCTCCGGGACTGATTGATTTTTGACAGAATCCCAGCGCTAAAGCGCTGGGCTATTTTCGGGAAGTCCCTTCGGGACTAAAGGCGGCGGCAATCCTCGGAGTTATTTGAGTAACTTGTCCGACGCTACACTAACTATTCTCCTGAATCAGAAGTAACTGCTCTGATTACCCGGTTCTGCCGCCCCTGCCGGGGCGATTTCAGGCGGTTCGCCTTATTTTCCGGGCGCCGATCAAGAGGAGTAAGGGGGCCAGGACGAGATAACCCCAGGGAGGCATGGCGGGCACACTCGCTGCGGTGGTGAAGGTCTGGATGGCGTCGGTCGAAGTGAGTCCGTTGGCCACAGTGACTACCTGATAGTAATAGGTCGTTCCCGGCTGGAGACTGCCCAGGTTAAAACTGAATGGGACGGCGCTATTGCCGCTGCCGAGGTCTTGCTGGGTGGACATCGAACCCAGGGACGGTGACGTTCCGTAGGCGAAGTAAGCGACGGTATCGGTGCCATTCGGATTAATGCTGCCGTTCAGCGTCGCCCCATTGGCGGTGATACTGCTGGCGGCCACCGGGTTCACCGGCGAACCGACCGGCGTGAAGGAAACGCCCTTGAAGTTGAAGTCGGGGTTCGTTCCCGAGGACTGGATGCCAGGAGCCGCGGCAATCTCCGTGAGGGTCGCTGAGGAAGACGTCGCGGTCAGCGTATCGGTGACGCCGTACAAGCCGTTGGGATCGGCGTCGCCGGCGGTGTAGGAGGTCGCGTAGATATAAGCCACGCCATCAGTCACCGTTCCCGTCATCGCCTGGAGGCCCGTCTCGCCATGGGTCGCCGATGCCGTTTGATCCGGCGGAACGAAATTGGGCGAGGTGAGCGTGTACTGGAGGACCCACTGCGAGCCGCTAAAGACCCACTTCTGCATGCCGCCGGCGCCAGTGCCTCCGGCCTTGGGAAGCCCCGTATCGGCGACATAGAGCGTGGTAGCGTTGGCGAACCAAAACTCCTGCGGGCTGTAATTGACGCTGCCACTGCCCGCCGGAAGGAGCCGGGTCCCCGTGTTGCTTCCCTGCGAAGTCGTGGGCAGTCCGGTGTATTGGAAAATACCCGTCTGGGTCCCCTTGCTATCGCTGTTTTGGTCGCAGGAGTAGTAGAGGTTTCCGTTGAACTCCAGAATATGGCGGGTGGAAACCACATTGTAGATGCCGGTGGGGGCGGTTCCTCCCGTCGTCGTATTGGTTCCCTCTTGCGTATAATAAAGGCCGCCTTCGTCCGACGCGCCCGCACCTTGACCGGAGAGGTAAAGATTGAAGTCGTCCGGCGAGAAAACGCAGCGCGGGTTATTGGTGTTGTAGATGTCGTCGAAAACGGACGTCGTGTTGGCGTTGGTATTGCCATCGATAAAGGCGGCGACGCGGGGGACCTGCGCACAGGGCGACTGGGCCAGTGCCGTCGCTGTATAGGCCAGGGCCTGGGTCGCGCTGTAGCCGCCGATCGTCAGGTAAAGACCGTCCGGCGTTTGTTGGATCGTGCCCTCCGAGGAGGAGCCGTATTCTCCGGTGAGGCCGACATTGTTGCCAGCCACCGCCGACGGCAGCGCGAAGGCCATCACCGGGGTGCTGTTCGGCGCGATGGTCGACGCGAATTCGGCCAGCGTAATGAGCGTGGTCTGCCCGTCGGTGTGCACGGGGGAGACGGCCAGGTTGCCATAGGTGGTGACCACCAGATAGCCCGGGGTGAAAGCGCCTGCCCGGATGACATTCACGGTGTAAGTCTGGTTCTGACCCCCATTCGTCACCACAATGCTGACCGTGTTGGGCCCGGTGTTCACGTTCACCGGCGTGGTGGCCGACTGTCCGTTGACGGTAACGGTCGAACCATTCGGGACCGTGGGTGTAAACGTGATGCTGGTGGTGCTGCTCCCGACATATTCGGTGTAACTGAGAGTCGTGGCGGAGACTTGCTGCGTGAGGCCACCTGCGCTCGACGTCAGGCCGGTGAGGATGGCGCTGCTGGTGACCGTGCTCGTGGGAATCGCTTCGTTGACCGTCGTGGCACCCGATGAGGAAAGGGTAATGTTGCCGGAATAGGTGCCGGTTGCGTCCGTAGCCGCCAGACGCACATAGATTGTCGTCGCCGGGACCGTGCCGCTGCTCGGGGTGAGGGTCAGGCTGCTCGCATACCCGGAGCCCGAGGTCGTGGAAAGTTCGAAGCCGGTCGGGGCCGTAACGGTGATGTTGCCGTTCAAATTGGAACCGGAAGCGGAGAAACTCTCGGGTGTCGAGGCCGAGCCAAAGCTGGCACTCATCGCCGAGAGCGTGCCCGTCACGGCGATGGCCGGCATGGTGCCGGCGACCACCGTGCTGGAGGCTGTCGGAACGTAGCTCGTCGGCACGCCTGAGCTGGCACAGGCGATGGATCCGGAATAAGTGCCTACCGGCGCCGAGGCGGCCAGACGAACGAAGATCGTCGTGGCGGACACCGTGCCGCCGGTCTCGGGCAGCGTCAGGCTGTTTGCATAACCGGAACCCGAAGAGGTCGAAATCTCGAAGCCCGTGGGGGCGCTCACCGTGATGTTGTTTGTCAGGGAGACGGCTGAGATCGAAAAACTCGTGGGTGCCGAGGCGGTGCCCTGGGTCGTGTTCAATGCGGCGAGCGTGCCCGTGGTGGAAATGGTCACGGGAACAGGGGCAAAGGTTAGGCCCTTGAAAACAGTGGAGCCGCTGGTGGACGTCAGGAGCGGTGTGGGTGTGCTGTCACTGATCGCCGAGTTGTAGCCCGTGGAGTCCGTGAACTTGACGATGGAATTGCCGGAGACGCCGGCGCTGGTGACCATGTAAAAGACCACGCCCCCGCTGCCATTGCTGACCGCAGCCATCTCGAAACCGCTCTTTACCGTGGTGTTGGTGTCGGCGCCATTGGAGACCCAAGTTCCGCCCACGAGCGAATATTTCGTGAGGCCCGTCGAATTGCTGAGGACGTAGAGAATATCGTAAGCCGTTCCATTGCTGCCGGAGGAAATCATGCAGAAATCCGAGGTGCTGGCGTCTGCCGCCACGCCAGGTAGAGCGGTGAACGTACTGGCGTTGATGCTGGGGATCTGGAAGACGGCCGAATTGCTGGTCTTGGCCGAGCAGACGTAGACCTGTCCGCCGAAGCTGCGCACGGAAAGGTAATTGGTGGTATTCCAAGGCGAGGTGCCGACGTTGTAAAACCCGCCTTGGTCGATGATGTACCAGTTGGTGTTGTCGAGGGTGGTCGCGGACCGCTCTTGTTCGCCGCTGGTTCCCGTGTAGGTGCCCGTAAAATTGACGGTAGCGGCGTTATTCACCAGTGCCACGAAGCGCGGATTAAGGGTGTTTTCGTTGGTGCTGCCGCCGGTCGAGGAGTTGGCTCCCGGCATCGTCAGCAGCGTGCCGTCCGAACTGAGCGACAGATAGCCGGACGTTCCTGCGGAAGCGCTGATGCGAAAGGCATTCGTCCCGGTGCCGGAAATGGCGATGTTGTTCAAACCCGAGGTGGAACCCGCGGGCGTGAACTCTTGAAAGTTGACGGTCGTATTATTACCCGTGCCCTGAGCCACAGCCACCACGAGGTTGCCAGGAGTGAAGGAGGCGGCGGAAGCGTGGCTTGTCACCGCAACGACCGCAAGGGCCATGAGACAAGAGGAAACGAAGGTCGACCTGGCGACGATAGAGAAACGGTCGAAAAGGGGCATGGCGGTGATTTTTACGAGTTTGGGCTTTGGCTTCTTGAGTGGGGCGGACCTCGCGAATCGGCGGAGTCACCGATGGGAGGATGTGAGTTTCGCCATGCCGATTGAGTGGCGTTAAGGTGCCAATTGTGTAAAATCTCCCGAGTGCCTGTGCGGCAGAATCCGTAACCGGAAATGGAACCCATGCTGCCGCGTGTTCCGTGAAAGAGCCGCGGGATGAAAGTTTTGCGTTTCGGCGCGGCGATCCTATGTCCTTCGCCTCGATGCCAGAGGGGAGAACGGGGTGGCAGGCTCGTCCTACCCGCAGACATTCCAAAAGCGGTGCAGCCCCTCGGCGGGCTCGGGGCCTTGAGCTTGTCGAAACGGCAACACCGCACTCCAAGAACGCAGACGTCCTTGGCCGATTTTCTCGGAGTCGTGAACGGATCCCCGCTCGCTAGGGCGGGTCAAACGAAACTGTAGCGCGCGAGTGAGACGCGCGAGGGGACGAGTCGCTCCGGTCAGGCCGGAGTGTCCTGGCCTTGCTGCCGGGGTTTGCGGCGGCCGGCGTCGGCGACGAGGCGCGTGGCGGCGGTGCGGGATTTAACGCCCAGCTTGTCGAGGATGTGTTCGACGTGCTTTTCGACGGTGCGCGGGGAGAGGCCGAGTTCGGTGCCGATCTCGGCATTGGCGCGGCCTTCGGCCAGAAGGTGGAGCACCTCGGTTTCGCGCCGGGTCAATCCATAGCTGCCCAAAGCGCGCGGAACGGATTTGACCCGTGTCGATTCCAGAGAGGAACTGAGGGTGTTGATCCGGTCGGCGTCCGTGCGCTGGCGCTCGCAAATGGTGGTGGCGATGACGATGGCGGCGCGCAGTTGCTCCTTGCTGGAAAGGGGTTTGAGGAGGAAAGCCTGGACGCCGAGGGCGCGGGCCTGCTCCAGAGTTTCATCGTCGGACATGCCGGTGAGGACGACGATGGGAACCAGATGCTCGGCGAGAATGCGGCGGGCGGCCTCCAGGCCATCAATCGTGGGCATGCCGATGTCCAGAAGGACGACGCCGGGCTTGAGGGCGAGGGTCTTCTCGACGGCCTCCAAGCCGTCACTGGCCGAGCCGACGATCGGATAGCCAAGGCTCTCCAGCATACTTTGGAGGAGAATACAGGTTCGTTCGTCGTCCTCAGCGATTAAAATCGAGGGAAGCAATTCCATATCTACTTGTTGTTGAGAACCAACCATTGCAGCACGCTTAATGCCTAGAGAGGGGTCCATAGGCTAAATTTTATTCCGCAGCAAGGGGTGATTTAGGATTATTGACGGTTGTTAACGCAGCGAGAGCCGTTTCCGGATGCCACAGATTGAGAAAAATCTCAAATTCTGGAATCGGGAATGCTGTCCTTTAAAGACCGTGAAAGGGTTGTTGTCCAGTGGCGACCTGCTGTTGGTGACGGCTTTTTCCCACCCACGCATGAACGTAGCTTTTTCCGATTCCAGAGTAGAAGCAGGTTGCGCTTGCGGTCGGCGCAATTAGTTTCCACTCTGAAGTTCTGATAAAAGTTCCATCTCACCGCGCATGGCCAGCCTTCGTCTCACGTTCCCCGAAAAAGACCAGCCGACCGTGATCGCCCTCACTGGGGCGCGACTCACCATCGGTCGATTGCCTTTTAATACCATCCAGATCATCGATCGGACGATTTCCGGCTTTCACGCGGAACTGATCAATGAGCATGGCCACTACCGGCTGCACGACCGTGGCTCATCGAATGGGACTTACGTCAATGGCCAGAGGGTTTCGGACTATCACTTGAGCGAAGCCTGTACCATCGGTTTTGGGACGGTGGAAGCGCAGTTCAGCCCGGAGGAAATCGCCAGCAACGAGGAGGCGGAAACTTTTCCCTCCCGTGGAGAAGTCAACGCGGTGCGACAGGAAAACGCGGAGATGCGGGCGACGGTGGCGGCGCTCCGTGAGGAGATCGAGGCGCTGCGGGGAGCGCATGCTTCATCGAGCGGAAGCGAGACCGTGCTGCGGGAAGACTACGATAAGATGGTCGTCGAACGAGAGGCTTTGAAGGAGATGCGGCTGCGGAACGAAGAGGAGATCAATCGTCTGAAGACGGATCTGGCGATTTTGAAGCGTGACCGGCTGAACCTGCAATTGGCCTATGACGGCTCGCAGCGTGAGGTCGAACAGCTCCGGCGCAAATTGAATGGGGGAGAGGAAGAGACGGCGCTGCGACCGGTGGAGGCGGCGACGGTGGTGGCGGCACTCGCGGATGAAATCCGGATCGAGGTGCCGAAGCCGGCGGCCAGTGCCGCTCCGGTGGCGGTGCCCGCGGAGCCGCTCGCGCCTTCCGCGCCTTTCGTGCCGCCGACGCCTTCGGCGCCGCCCGAAGAATCGGTGAAGACGGAGGTTCCGACGCCCGCGGAAACGCCGGCGCCCGAGGTGGTGGAACCGGCGACGATCATTGCCCCGGCTGCTTCGCTTCCCAGGCCAGTCGCTGTTCCGGCGTCACCATCAGCTCCTGCTCCGAAGGCATCTCCGGTTTTGCAAAAGCCATCGCGTCCGTCGGTGCCGTCGATACCGGCCGATCTGCCACGGAAGACGGTGCCTTTGCCGCCAATGGCCGCGGGCATTCCTGATACCATTTTCACGCGGGCGCCGAAAAATGGCGGCGAAAGCGGAGTGCAGCCGGCGCCGCGTCTCGTGACTCCACCGGGAGCTGTGCCGGCGGGCGGGCCACCATCCGGCGTCAAACCGAACCTCTCGACGACGAAGCTGCAAAGGCCGCTGCCGCCGCCGCGACAAATCCCACTACCGGCGAAGAAACTGACCCCGCCGCCGAAACCGGGGCCAAAGGGCACGCAGAGGCTCACGGATTAAGTGAGTCGCCAAAGCAGTGGGCATCGGCCGGCAATTCGGATGAGAGCGGCGGAGTCGACGGCCGCGCCACGCGATGCCGGCGCATCGACGGGACGCTGGGAAATCCCTTCGCGGGAAAAATGGCTCGGCGGAATCCTGCTCGGCCTCGCGGTCATCTTGCGATGCTTCTACATCTTCCACTTTCGCTACGACAGCGACGAGCCGCAGCATCTGCACACGACGTGGGGTTGGACCCAAGGGTTGCTCCAGTATCGGGATTTTTTCGATAACCACACGCCGCTCTTTCACGTGCTGTTTTCGCCGTTGGTCGCGGTCTTGGGAGAGCGGACGAACATCCTGGATTTCATGCGGTTTGCGATGGTGCCGCTCTGGTTCGTAGCGCTGTGGAGCGTGTGGAAGATCGGGGGTGCGGTGTTTTCGCGGCGGGTGGGGCTCTGGGCCGCGGTGCTGATCAGCATTTTTCCCTGGTGGTCATTCTGTGCGCTCGAATATCGGACCGACAATCTCTGGACGCCGCTGTGGCTGGCGGCCGTGGCGACGCTGGCCTGCGGGCGATTTTCACGCGGGCGCGCCCTCGCGGGTGGCCTGCTGCTCGGCCTTTGTTTCACGGTGTCGATGAAGACGACGCTGCTGTGTGTCATGCTCGGGCTGGCGGCGGCACTGACGCCTTTTCTCGTCGCGCGACGGTTGGACCTGGCGCTGCCCGGGCGCACGCTGGCTGCGGTGTGGCCGGTGCTGGCGGGTATGATCATCGCGCCGGCGGCGCTGGCGGCATACTTTGCGGCGCGCGGGGCCTGGGGGCCATTCATTTACGGGACGATCCAGCATAACATCGAAGCCGGTGTGGATGCGAAGAATCATCCGTTCTATTTGCGGCTGGCTTTGCCGGTGACATTTCCTTTTCTGCTGATGGCGGCCGCGTGGATTGCCCGCCGGGCGCCGGATGCCGCCGCGGCGACACGGCGTGCCGGACTGTTTCTCGTGGCTACATTCTACTATGCCGGCCTGTACACTTTTTGGACGCTGCTCACGCGGCAGGATTATTTGCCGGTGTACCCTCTGCTGGGAGTTTTGCTGGCGGCGGCGTTGGTGGGGCTGGCAGAGCGCTTCGCTACCGCGCGGGCGGTTTGGATTCTCGGGATTACGAGCGTGGTGGAACTCGCGTGCACGCTGGGCGGGCGTCCGCCTTTCAAAGTCCATGTGGATAACTCCGGGACCGGACTGTCGAAGTTCACGATCGAGTGGCAGGATGGGACGCAGCGCGAACGCGAGATCCTCGGTGAAGTGCTGCGCCTGACGCGCCCTGGTGAGTTTGTCATGGATTTCAAAGGGGAATGCGTTTTTCGACAACGCGCCTATTTTTACGTCCTGGAGCCACTGACCTTTGTCAAAGTGCGCCGGGGAAAGTTACCCGACAACGTGGAGGAGTGCCTGCTGAAAACAAAAACCTGCGTGGTGCTGAATCAGGATCGCTGGTATCCGAAGCGCTCCGTCGATTTCATGGCGAAGAACTATCTGGCGGTGGGCCGGATGCGCGTTGCGGGGAAGATGATTGCGGAACGCGCTGTGGCAAATGAGGCGATCCGTTTCGAAGTGAAAGTCCCGGCGTCGTACGTCGTGTGGGCTGATGGGAAGACCGTGGGCGGAACGCTGGACGGACAACCGGCCGACGGGCCCATCGAGCTGGCCGCGGGGGCGCACGGATTCATTCCGGCAGAGGGGCACGGTCGCACGTCGATTTTCTGGGCGCGTGCTGCAGCGGAAGGGTTCGAGCCGTTGCCGGATCAACCGGCGTGGCAGGATTTTCGTTAGTCGATGGGATGTCCGTAGCTTGCGGAAATTCTTCGCCTTGGCGTGGCGGGATAGTCATCCTCCCGGCATGCGTTTCCCCAATTGGTCTGCCTTGGTTTTCCTGTCGCTGTTGTTGCCGTTTGCCTGGTGTTTGCATGGGGAACCGGTGGCCGATCCATTTGCGAAATGGGAAAGGGAAATCTCGGCGTTTGAGGCGAAGGATCTGGAGAATCCGCCACCGAAGAATGCGATCGTCTTTATCGGTAGTTCGAGCATTCGCAAGTGGACGACGCTGGCGGAGGATTTTCCGCATCATCAGGTGATCAATCGCGGCTTTGGCGGGTCGCAGTTGATCGACAGCGTCCATTTCGCCGATCGCATCGTGCTGCCCTACGAACCGCGCATGATCGTGCTCTACGCGGGAAGCAATGACATCCACGCCGGTAAATCGCCCGAGCAGGTATTTGCCGACTTTCAGGCTTTCGTCGAAAAGGTGCGGGCCAAACTTCCGAAGACTGAGATCGCCTATATCTCCATCGCGGGAAATCCGTCCCGCTGGGCGGAGGTGGAGAAGTTGAAGACGGCCAATCGCTTGATCGCTGACTATATCAAGGACAAGGCCGGGCTGAAATTCATCGATGTCTTTCCGCGGATGCTGGGGAGCGATGGAGAACCGCAGCCGGATATCTTTGTCGGAGATCGCCTGCATATGAATGCGAAAGGCTACAAACTGTGGACGGAAATCGTGGGGACATTTCTTCCGGCGCCCGACCGCTGAAGCGAGTTTCAGTGAGTTCGCTTGGATTGTAGCGCGAGTTACACAGCAGTGAACTGATGTTACGAAGCGAGATGGGTGGCGACACGTAGAGTCGACAATCCGCGATAACTTCGCGGAGATTTTGTCATTGGATCGTTGACTTCCTCGGCCGGAATTTGGGAATCTGCCGGGCAGTATGAAGTCGAAACGCGATCGACTCAGTGACTACGCCGAAGAAGTTCGGGCCATGGGGAATGCTTGCGTCAAAGGCATGAGTGGGAGTTCAAGGCAACGGTGTAACCCGGGAGATATCGCTTTCAAGCTGCCTGGAGTTCAGCGGGCGATGGCTGCTGCGATAGTTATCTGTCTTGAAAGTAAGTCCCGATGGCCATCCGGAAAGATAGTCTTTTAGATACTGCCCCCTGACTCACACCTACTTAGCACGCCATGCGGACCATCCGAATCATGAATTGGAATATCCAGAAATTCGGTCCAAAGAAGGCCGGGATGCCGCCGCTGATCAACAACATTGCTCGCGTGATTGTGGAGGCAAATGTGGATATCGCGATCATTCTGGAACTCGCCGCGGTGACCGGAGATATCCCAATGAAAGCCCTAACCACCGCGGTGAATGCTCTGGCGGCGGCGGCGGGACAAGCCCACATCTATGATTACCGGGGTTCCTTTCTGTCCTATCCGACGGCGGGCGATTGCTACGGAGTGCTGATCAAGGATATGGACCAGATCCGGCCGATCGTGCCGATGGCGGGCTACTAGGTCCCGACGGGATCGCACGCAAATCGTCTCAACAACCTCGACCGCAACAAGTTCATGACTTGGCCCCGACCATTGATCGTGAGTGGTGCTACGACGAACGCATATCCGCTTCCAAGATTTGATAGGCGACCGAGATTACCGTTGGTCGACGTGTGGGCTGTGCCGACTCGGGTCCGCGCGCGGAATGCGCAGTTTTCCGGGCGAACCCTCAAGGAAGGTGGAGGAGCGCAAGGTAACGGGTTTCGCGTGCCTTTGCTCGCGATGTTTCAAGTTCTCAACGACACTGGGAATGGCACCCATGTCCTGCCGATTCTAGCCTGTCATCTGGGATCGAGTACGGGAGATGGGACGAACATCCTGGCGCTGGAGCAGATTCGGCAATACAAGGATATCCACGTCGCGCAAAAGTTTGCGAACCCGCAGCCGAATCCACCGGATGTGGAGATGCCGTTTGCCTGTTATATCGACTTGGATGGTGCGGCGACGCGGATCCAGGAGTTGGTAGTGACGGGAGATTTCAATGTGGATTTTCTGGATCAGTCCGCGACGGATGGGAGAAACACGACTGCCAGAAAGAATCGTGACTCGTACGATATGCTCACCCCGACGCTGCCCAATGGGGGACCGGCAGATCCATTGGCGACAGCCCTGCCGGGCGCGGCCCCCCAACCGGCGATGACGGCGCCGTTTACAGGGCAAATTCAAACGATTGGCAACCGTGCCAACAAGATTCAAAAGATCCCGCTGAAGACGGCGAATACGACCCAAGGCACCATTTACAAGAAGTACAGTTCGAAAAAGAATCCGACGACATACACGGAGTTACGCGGAGGGTGCCTGGACAATTTCTTCTTCGGCGGAACGAACCTGGCCGTGAACTATGGGACTCTGACTCAGGCGGCAAATCCGGTCGCGACCGTCAATAATCCGGTCGCGGATGCCTGCCTGGTAATCGATATCGCGGCGCAAATCGTTCAGTCGGGGCAGGGAGGGGCGGGTAAGCTGGATGTTAGTGGCATCTACGAGGCTTACGTGTCGGAAATGCAATTGAAAGTGCTCAAAGGGGTCGACGACGATGAGCCGCCTGAGGGCCGTTTCCATTTTGTGGAGGATGCACCGAAGCTCGCTTCCGGCGCGCCCGCAGCGCCCCTGTCGATGAACGATCGGTTGATCGCGGCGAATTTTCTGAGCGATCATCTTCCGACGGTCGTGGAGTTTCAGGTGAGTTGATATGGATCTCGTGACGCTGAAATCAACGGTCTCCTCGGCGCTGCAGGGCGTCGGCTTTGATCTTGCGGCTTCGGCTCTGGGCCAGGGCTCCGATCCGGTGCCCGCTTTGTTGGCAAAGCTCTTTCCGCAATCGAGCCTGCAACTCAGTGGGGCGAGCGTCGATACGAGCAGCGATCATCCGACAGCAAGTGGAACATTGGCGGGCGGTCTCAACGGCCCCTATGGCTTCCTGTCGGGGATGGCCGCAACGGCCGTTTTCAGCCTGGATACGACTGGCATGCCCCAAGTCCAAGTTAGGTTCATTCCGGCGGCAGGTCATGGCCTGCCGGACGCACTGCCGTGTTTGAGTAATAGTGTGCTGGCAGCTTTTTCCTGGAGTAACGCGCAGTATAGCTTCGATACAATGAGTCCGGCGGAATTGCCGGCTACATTTCCGGCATGCTATAACTATGTGCCAAACTCGCAGACGGTGCTGAGTGGTCTTCAGAAAGGAATGAGTTTTTCGGCAGAGGTGACGTATCGAGGCAGTTCCGCGGGCATGGAGTGGTTGCTAGGCGAGTCGGCGGTGACGATTTCGGGCCCGGTCGAGTGGTATGGATCGCAGGCGCGCTTCGATCTGGTGTCGGTAGACCCCGCCACGGGCGCGGTGACGAACCTGGGGAGCCGGTCGCTGGCGCCGTTCAGCCTGCCGCTCTCATTGCATTTCGTCGGCCTGCTCCGTGAGATACCGGCCAGTATCAATCCATCTGCGCCCGTCCAGATGAGTTCGCTGATGGTGTTTGCGGGTAACTTTGGTCTGCCCTCGGGCAGTCCGTCGCTGACGATTTCCTTTGCCCTGGAGGTCTTCACCGACCCGCCGGGGCAGGTTGTTGCGGTTGGGCAGTTCGTCGAGGGGGGCCCCACCCCGCGGCCGTTTGCTTTGTCCGACATCGCGGGTTTGCTCGGGGTGACCAGTCTCGACAGCGAACAGCCGGCGGTGAATTTTCCGGTGCTCTCCGATCTGGCGCTGCAGACGGTGGCCCTCACGGTCGATACCGCGAGCGCGGATTTGGTGATCGCTGCGGCGACGGTAAGTTATATGCCGCCCGGCGGTTCCTGGGCGCCGTTTGGGAGTGATGTGCTGACCTTTGGCGAGGTCGATGTGACCTTTCGCGTCGTTGGGCCGATGGATTCGCCGACGTTCGCGACCAGCCTATCGGTGACGGCGAGCCTGGCGGGCGGCACGCTCGACGCGGCAGTGGATCTGCCTGGACTGGATTTCTGTTGCGACCTCGCGGAGGGAGGGCCGCCGATCGATCTGACGACGCTCTTAAATAACGTCACCAACGGGGCCTTCGGTACCTCAGTTGTCATTCTTTGCGACCGGCTTCGTGTTCTCGGAAATGCTGCGCAGGGATATTACCAATTTCTGGCGACGGTCAGCGGCGGTAACAATTGGTCGTTTAACACGCTCGGTGCGAACTTTGCCTTAACCGATATAGCATTCGATCTGACGGTCCAAACCGGGGTTGGCGGCAACACGACCGGTGGGGTGACGGCGCAATTGGTCGTAGCCAACGAGCCGGTCCAATTGTTCGCCAAGTACGCGAGCGGGGAGGCCGGCTGGACTTTCGGTGGCGGGACCGTGGGAGAAACAGGGATTTCGATTACCGATCTCGCCAGCGAGGCGGCTTCTCTTTTCGGTCTGACTTTGCCGAATACGGCGCCGGATATCACCATCACGGACCTGCAAATGATGGTGGCGACGCAAAACATGGATTTCGGTTTCTCTTGCGAGGGAAGCGTCGAAGTCATGGGCACATCGGCAGTGATCGGGATTGACCTCGGCAGAACGCATGACAATTCGGCTCAACCCCCGCAAGTGACGACCACTTTTGCCGGTTTCCTCGTGATTGGTGGACAGACATTCCGAGCGGATTTCACCGCGGCGGCATCCGGGAAATCGATCCTCTTCCAATGGATTGACGCCGATGCGCCGCTGGATTTTTCGGATATCGCCAGTTACTTCGGCTATACGCTTCCGGCGCTTCCAGAGAATCTCGATCTCGGGCTCAAGGATGCGGAGTTCTACTACGACTTTACGAACGCGACGGTGGTGGCCAGTGCGCATTCCAGCAATTACGGGCAAATCCTGTTCGCCTCCCTGGTCGCGGGTTCCGGCAGTCCCAATGCCGGCCAACGAATCTATCTCTTTTCGCTGGATGTGGGGCTCAATGTGCAGCTTTCGGAATTGCCGGTGGTGGGAGACAAATTGCCAGCGGGCGTGCAGCTTGGGGTGCGGGATTTGCAGATCATTGTGGCTTCCGCGGCCTTGGCGGCGAGCGACCTCACCGCGCTGAATAATCTGATCACGGGCAGCTTGAACGATACAGCGCTGATGCCGACATCGCTCGGCGCCGGAGTTACCTTCGCGACTAAGGTGCAGATGGGCAGCGGGTCGCAGCCAATCATCGTTCCGTTGACCGGTGGTGGAACGACGCCCGCGCCGTCACCGGCACCGACGATGGCGGTGCGTGCGGGAGCCGCTGCGCCGGGAGATACGGCTACGAGTTATCAGGCGGGAGCCAAATGGTTTAACATCCAGAAAAGTTTCGGTCCGGTGCAAATCCAGCGGATCGGAATCCAATATCAGAACGAAAAGTTCTTTTTCCTCCTCGATGCTTCGTTGACGCTGGCAACTCTGTCGCTGGGAATGGAAGGGCTGGGTATTAGTTCACAGCTGGCGACGTTTACGCCGGCTGTGCACATCGATGGGATTGGGGTGTCTTTCAGCAGCGGACCGGTGACGATCAGCGGCGGTTTGCTGTGCGTGCCGACGGAGCAACTTCCGCCGCATGTGACTAGCGAATACCTTGGCGAGCTGACGATTGCCGTCGAGCCGTGGATGATTTCCGCGGTGGCGTCCTATGCCACGGTTTCGGGAGCGCCTTCGTTTTTCGTTTTCGCCCAGGTGGATGGACCTTTTGGTGGGCCGCCGGCTTTCTTCATCACTGGCTTCATGGGAGGGTTTGGTTATAACTCGCAGTTGACGCTGCCCGACCCGGACCAAGTTTATAAGTTTCCGTTCATTGCCGGCTTCAGCGACCCGACGATCTTCGGTTCTTCACCTACCCCGACGAGCGTCTTGAGTGTGCTGGCGGGTGGTAACGGTTCGGGTGCCTGGGTTACACCGATGGTAGGCGAAGATTGGATCGCGGCGGGCGTGCTCTTTCGTTCGTTCGAGTTAGTCCTGGGAAAGGCGTTGCTTGCGGTAACTTTCGGCCGTGATTTCGAAGTTGCGCTCCTCGGGCTGGCGAGCACCAGTCTGCCCCAAGGGGAAACGACGGTGGCTTATGCCTATATCGAGTTACAGCTCGAACTCATTTTCAAGCCGGAAGACGGTTATTTCGGCCTGACGGCCTCTTTGACGCCGAATTCTTTTGTCCTGACCAAGGATTGTCACCTGACCGGTGGCTTTGCTTTTTGCCTTTGGTTCGGAGCCAATGCCCACGCGGGAGATTTCGTGGTGGTGGTGGGTGGGTATCATCCGGCGTTCGCGGTGCCCGCGTATTATCCCACGGTGGCGTTGGTCGGATACAATTGGAAGGTCGACAGCAATCTTACGATCAAAGGGGGTGCCTACTTTGCGTTGACGCCTTCGGCGGTGATGGCGGGCGGAGGATTGGAGGTGCTTTACACATCCGGCTGTGTGAGGGCCTGGTTCACGGCTTATGCGAACTTGCTGATTGCGTGGAAACCTTTCCATTTTACGGGGAATATTGGGATCAGTCTCGGGGCGGCGGTGCGTGTGGACCTGGAGTTTACGACGGTGACGCTTTCTTTCGACGTGGGCGCGACGCTGGAACTCTGGGGTCCGCCGACCAGTGGCTATGTGACCGTGCATCTGGATGTGATTTCGTTCAGCATTCCTTTCGGGGCGAGTCAGGACAGCAATCCGCCCGAGCCGCTGGATTGGAGCGGCTTCCAGACTTTGCTTCCGCAGTCCGGCGCGGCTCCGTCGGCGCCTCATGCGATGCGGGCGACGCGGATGGCGGCTGCCGCACCTGCGTCCTCCGGACCGCTTGTTCTTGGCGTGCAGGTGAATCGTGGGCTCAGCCGGCAGGATTCAGATGGAGTATGGTACGTGCGCGCGGATGAATTGATCTTCACCTCGGCGACGGCGGTGCCGGCGACGTCTTTTAACTTCGGCAGCGGTGGCAGCCCGCCGCTGGCGGACGGCGCCACGCCGGTGGCGATGCCAGGGACGATTAACATTCGCCCGATGAGCGTGACTGGAGTGACTTCCACGCACACGATCACGCTGACGAACATCGACGACAGCAAGCAGATCGATCTTTCGACATGGACGCAGACGCCGCAGGCGCGCGCCTTGCCCGAAGCAATGTGGGGAACACCGGTGCCCCGCGGCCAGCGTCCGGCTCCGAGTTCGGCGACGATCGGGGGATTGCCCGTGGGCGTGCAATTGATTGCTCCGCCGGCGACCGTTGGAAAGTCGCCGGGAGCGGTGGATATCAGCAGCCTCATCGATCCGCTTGGCAGCGGCGTCCAGCCACTAAAACCGGATGTCCAACGTGAGAGGATACCTGCGCCGAGGCCCGATCCACACGTGATCGCGGCGATCGGAAAGTCCCTCGCTTCGACGCAAAGTCAGAAACTTCAAAAGCAACTCGTGGCCGCCCTGGCTGGGATGGGCGCCGCCCCGCCGACGAGCGATCCGTTTGTCAACTTGATGGAGGAAGCCGGCCAGGCCTTTTCGCAAGAGCCGCTCCGGATCGACTGAGGAACCTTTTCCCATTTTCTTATGAGTGCTCCAACCAGCGGTATGTTGTCAGAACAAGGGTGACATTTTCTTGTCAGGAGAAGGGTGACAAAGGGTGTGGATGAGCTGGAAAACAACGAATCGTGCCCAAGAGCGAACCTCATTCATCACCGAATTTTTGGAGGGAGAGTTGGGGGTCGTGGAGTTGGCGGAGAGTTACGGCATCAGCCGCAAGACGGCCTACAAGTGGATAGGGCGTTTTGGGGAGGATGGGTGGGCTGGGCTGGAAGAGCGTTCCCGAGCGCCGCACCACCGCCCCAACGCCTTGGAAGCCGAGATGGAAGGGTTGGTTCTGGCCTGCAAGGCGCGGTGGCCGAAGTGGGGAGCGCCCAAGTTGCTGGTCAAACTGCGCGGGCAAGTGGGGGAAGGGCGGTGTCCCTCGGAAAGCAGTATTAGCCGGATCCTGCAGCGGCATGGATTGGTACGCCCCCAAGGGCGGCGGCGAGCCAAAGCCCAAGGCACGGAGTTGTCCGCCTATGAGGGAGCGAATGCGGTTTGGTGCGCGGATTTCAAAGGTTGGTTTAGCACCGGCGACGGGCGCAAATGCCCGCCGCTGACCATCTCCGAGGGCTGGAGCCGGTATCTGATCCGCTGCCAGGGTTTGGACGCTGGGACGGGACAGTCGGTGGTGCAGCCGATCTTCAGCGCGGCGCTGCGGGAGTTTGGGATGCCGCGGGCCATCCGCACGGACAATGGAGCCCCCTTTGCCTCGGTCGGACTGGGCGGTTTGACGGGGCTCTCGATCTGGTGGCTAAAGCTCGGCATCGACTTGGAGCGCAGTCGACCGGGTTGCCCGCAGGATAACGGCCGACACGAGCGCATGCACCGCACCTTGAAGGCGGAGACGGCCCGGCCCGCCCAAGCCAATCTGCGCGCGCAACAGCAGGCCTTTGACGCCTTTCGTGCCGAATACAACGAAGAGCGGCCCCACGAGGGATTGGACGGGAAAACTCCCGCCGAAGTCTATACGCCATCGCCCCGGAACTTCCCTGGGCGCTTCCCGGAGATGGTCTACGCGCCCGGCTGGGAGCAACGGCAGGTGCGTGCCTCCGGCCTCATGAAGTGGAAGGGCCAGGACGTCTACATCACGACGGCGTTGGCGGGAGAAAGGATCGGGCTCGAGCCGATGGACGATGGCCTGTGGACGGTCTATTTCGCCAGCCATGCGTTGGG